>NZ_NPBR01000005.1:0-954782 GCF_002276415.1 Paenibacillus sp. 7523-1
TTTTAAATGTGATTCGAAGCATCGATAGACATATGTACAAAATACGAGTTTTGTGAAACAGTACCATAGTTTTAGTGATTTACCACATGGATCAATGTGGCTTTTTTGATTTATAACCCCCGAGTTCTTTTCAATTTCATATGGATAAATATGTGATCTGTATACGAATCACAATAACATCTCTAATATCACTTCTTCACAATCAGCTATCCAATCTATCCAAATATAATATGCACCCATTTTAGTTTTAAAATAAGCACATATTATATTTGATACTATAAATCTGAATCGAATTCTTTTAATCTGATCCTACGTCATTTTTAATTCTCGTGTACCCAAAATTCAATAATGCTGTTCCAGGTATTGTATTGGATTCGTTTCCTTGCCCGACATATCGAATGAATTTGGCCTGAACTGGTTCAAATTCAAATGTCTCATAAGCAGCCTGTTTTTGACTTGCCACATTACTTAATACTTTTTGGTAATTAATACCATCAACTGATATCTCCAAGTCAAAATAATTGGATCGCGTATGTCCATTATAGAATTGTATGCTTACCTGCCCTACTTGAGTCTGTTGCTCAAGCTCCAACTGCAGGTATTGTCCCTTTCCATCTGCAGACCATCTGGATTCCGGATCACGGTCGATCGTATGAATCGGCAGATTGCCATCATCTGCACTTGCCGTAACCTTGGTTACGACAGCGAAAGGTCCCTCCGGTTCGGCCACAGGCTCTTTAACTTCAAATTTCTCCCGTGCCTCGACCGTTACGCCATTAAAGACGCAGCTCACGATGATGTCGACTTTTCCCGCTTTTACCGCATGGAATGTAGTTCCTTCTGTATATCCGATTGTATCATCACTTGATGTGTACGTCACAGGAACATTCAATTCTGCAATGTTTACAATCTCACCATTATCTAATGTTAGAAACGAGGATAATTCTCCGCTTTCGCCTGCACTGATCGCATTCCCTGCGACTCTCCAGCCGGGTACTGTTTTATTAGGACTGATGGAGATGTTCTCTGGAAGTACGGGTGTATCAGCTACCTTAAACTTCACTCGCACTTTCTAAGTGTGATCCCGATAAGATACAGTAATCTCTCCAGTTCCATTAGTTCCTTGCGGTTGCTTAATTTTAACCTTTGCATCCTTGGCATAAGCTTTTGCAGAAATGATCGGCGTTTCGGTAGTGCCATAAGGCAAAGTATGATCGTAATCCGTTCTTAAGAACTGCATCCCCCCTATAGGTTCGCCATTAACCAACAGGGATTGAAGCCCCAGATGAATATCTTTGATTCGCTTCTTGCTCTGATCCTGATATAAACTTTGCGGGGACAAACGATCGCCCTCCCCAATACCTTCTGCCATATCAAATGGCTGCGTATTCGCATCCGGTATGGAACCCACAATGTTGACGTTCACGCCGATGTCCTTTCCTTTTGTTCCAATGACATATCCATTCCCGAATTGTTCTGATTCTACAATAACGCCGGATTTACTAGGGTGTGCCGCCTGACCGGTCGTATTCCAGAACACACTTTCCGTGGTTACTACCCCATGACGATTCGTTTGGGATGATCCATAATCCCGTGTAATGGCAGAGATCCCGTCCCCGTTAACGACCAGGTTGTCGATCAGGTTTGCCATGCTCAAATACATATGAAAATCAGTCAATAATGAAGGCTTCTCAGAATACGAACTTTGCAGGACATTCCCGTTCGCAGAGAAGTTGGCATATGTGAAGCTATGTCTAGCTCCGATTGCCTTACTATTCTTAATGAGATTATCATTGCCAATAAATTGATATAAATAACCGTTCCCATTCGCTCCACGATACTGCGGGTACTGCATGGTTACATGATCCACAGTGACGTTCTTCGTACGGTCCAGAATAATCCCTTTGGATAATAGATGATAATTCGCATTGCCAGTTGGCTTATAGGTGTTAATATTTCGAATCCAGCTGTTGGCCACTGCAATCACATTGACCGCTTTGGCATTATCGGCTTCATACCCAGCAGTGCCAACGACTTTGAAGTCATCTTCACCAAGCCCCGACTTCGCATTTTGAATGTTTGCAATCGAGAAATCTTCCAAACCTACTTCGACAATCGGATCTGCGGTCTGACTAATCGTAATATCATCGCGCAGCTTCATGGGATAACGCGTCGGAATGTCTAACGTAATCGTTTTGTTCTCTGAATCTACGCCCACGATTTGGCGATAGAATAATGGTTTTACTTTACCAAGACGTGACGACCACTTGTTTTGCATGCCAAGTTCACGTAAGAAACCTGGCGTCGTTTCGAATGAAATGACCAGGTAATCATTCACTGCAAACCCACTTGTATCTTCAACGGGTAGCAGGACGGTTGGATCAGTAACAGACTTGCGAAGTTTCGTAGAAATTCCGGTTTTCTTCCAATCTCCGTTGCCGATCCGGATAATATCCTTGTTTTTCATATTTTGCTGTGCATTATAGATATGAGTCTTGTTCATCCCGTCACCTTTCAGGACTACACGACTTGCAGGAATGTTTAGTGAATAATCCTTGCCGTCCCGAGGGTTAACCTGATATGTACCCTTGGGAAGATACACGACACCCCCACCTAACGCAACAGCATCATCAATTGCCTTTTGAATAGCCTGCGTTGCATCTCGATTCCCTGAAGGATCGGCAAAATAAGGTGATTTGGTAACGTCAATACGGTTGTTTTTAGCCGTTTTAGGTAGTTCTGTTTCCCCACGCCGATAACCGGCATACGAAAAGTCATGCAGAAACCTTCCCTGTTCGTCTTTAAATCCCGGATACCAATCGTTTGGATAGAGTCTGCTTCTGCCATCCATACCCAGAGATAGATTCTCACTAATACGATCAATAGACGGCTGAGAGTCACCCTCCGACGCTCGAACCTCATGGACTCCAGGTAAAGACAATCCAACAGTCAACGTAAATGCCAACAATAATAAAGGCCACTTTCTACGCATTCTTTCGTTCTCCTCCTTTTGGATTTCAGAGTATGTGAGCGGTTTCAAGAAACCCTGTAGTCACCTCCGATCCTGCTTAAGCAAGAGTCATGTGCATGCCAACTCAGCATGTCATAACCGATTGTAGAGCACGAGGGAACGAAATTACATTAACAAAAACGACACTTCAATGCCCATTTTATACAATATAAGGATTTATTCAGAAGATACAGCGCGATTATATCGCTCTAACGCCTGCTGCTGAATCTCAATCGCACGATCAATCTGCAATGACTTAATTTGCTCGACATACGTATCAAAAGCATCCACCGGCTCCATGCCAAAAATGATTTTAAGCGACATCTCGTCTACCACTTTGTTCACTTCCTGCATGATGACTGACATCTCCGTGCTTTCTTTCTCGGTTTTGGGAAGGGTTGGTACCTGATGCAGAACAGCATCTGTACTGGACCATAACTGAACCGCCTCTTTCTGTTCCGGTAAAATATAATATTGTTCCATATATCGCGTATCCTGGACAAATGGACCGAAATAACTCGCTCTCGTGTACATCGCAAGCGCTTGTGCCGGCGACCACTTATCAGGGTTTTTCAAAATAGTCTCGGTATACGTCGGATACCCGTCCTTCATCTCAAAACTGACACCTTCAATCCCAAAGTTAAACAGCAAATGCCCCTCAGGCCCATATCCGTAATCGAGCATCCGTGCTGCTTCTTCCACATGACGGCTCTTGCTGGATATGGCGACTCCACTGGAACCGATAGCGGGAGCAAGTTGACCAAATTTCGGGCGATCTCCTTTGTTCATGACAGGATATGGCGCTGCCACAAGCTTTGCATGGGGATCCGTCTCCTGCAAGATGGGGAGCCATGTACCAATTCCCGCCCCTGCATTCCAGATACTCGCACCGCTGCGTCCTGTGGTCATGTTTGTATCCTGAGTCTCCGAATCGACGGCAGCTAGATTCTTGTCAATGAGTCCCTCCGCATACCATTCACGAAATAAGGATAGGAACGCCTTATATTCAGGTTCTTGTGCCCCAAACTTAATTTGGCCATCTTCCACGTAGAACCCCTTTTTAATGCCAAAAGCGCCAATAAAACCGCCACCTTCAATACCGAACAACGGATTCGGAACACCTAGAAAAGTAAGCGGGGCGTCAGCTCCCTTTTTGTCCTTAAAAGCCTTAAGCATCGTATGCCATTCGTCAATCGTTGTTGGCACATCAAGTCCAAGTTCATCCAGCCAGTCCTTCCGTATAATCGGCCCTTGATAGGTTCGCAGCTTATCATCTCCTTGAATAAAAGGAAACGCGTAATAACTTCCGCTGGCTGTACGAATCTGCATATCAATGTCCGGATGCTCGGTCAGGTACTGCTTCAGATGAGGTGCGTACTGATCAATAACATCGTTTAATCTCAGAATATATCCATCTTTAATCGCTTTCTCGGGCCCGCCGGGATAATTGCTCCACTCGTATTCAATCATATCCGGCAGTTCTCCGGACGTAAGCAGCACATTAATCGCTTCTTTGGCCTGATTGGCGGGAGGCCGGATGAATTGAAGGTTGACTCCGGTTCTCCGCTGCCACTCCTGAAAAAAAGGAACTTCATTGAAGCTGGACTTAATGCTCGCTGCATTGCCATTCAATTCTGCCCAGTAGGTTAATTTCCCATCGTCATTGGGTGAAGCAATTGAGATGGTCTGGTAATCTGATGAGCCGGAACGTTCATCCAACTTGGCATCCGAATCTGTCCTGTTCTGATCGCAAGCAGTCAGCATGCCAAGCAATAGGATGAATCCTGTCAACTTTGTTATGAATGCCAACTTCCTATTTACGTTCATGTTCCGGTCTCCTTTCAAATCAATCAACTGATTTCTTTATATTTACCGGGCGTAATGCCTTCATATTTCTTGAATACCCGGATGAAAGTTGCTGCATCGTTATATCCGACCAATCGGGATATTTCGGTAATGGATTCCTGTTTATGCTCTATCATTTCTTTAGCCTGTCGGATACGACACTTATGAATACAGTCCAGCAGACCCTCACCAGTCTGATTCTTGAAGAGTTTGGACAAGTAACTGCCCTTAAGCTCAAAATGCTCACCAATTGCGTTGACGTTCAAATTCACGTCAGTATAGTTACTCTCAATATACTGTGTGACTTGGGTACTGAGATGACGCAGGGAATCCTCACGTTCTTGTGATACATTCGTTGCGCGCTTGTCAGCGGCATAGGAACATACCTCCTCAAGCAAGTTCTGCAATGCCTCCTGCATCTCCTGGATGGTATCACCCGCAATAATGTCCTCAATCCGATGCGGGTATTGGGTTAACGTATGGTTATCCCTGTCCCCCAGATCATTGATAGCCTTGATCATTGTACCTACCAGGTTAAAAATCAGGCAACGTGCAAGTGTGAGCGACATAATCGGTTTATCAAAATTTCGCTCTGTAATCTCGTTCATATAAGCACTGGCTTGGTCGGTATCTCCCGCTTTGATAAAATTAAGAAGCTGCTGTTCCACCTGAAGCGGATAGTAGTAGCCAAATGGGTCATCCGCCATCGCATCGCTGCGTACATCCCCATATGTAATGATGCCTTTCTTGCCAAGCACCATTTTGTATTCCATCGCGTCTACTGCTTCCTGGTATGCTTCGGCGATGCCAATCCACGACATATGGCGTCCGCTGATGGAAATCGTCAGTTCCATATCATAACGTTCCAGGAATCGCTGCGCATCAGCCGCAATGTGATGAAGATCCTGGTTACAATCCGAAGAATCCGCTTTCATATTTACAAGACAGACCATCATATCATCGACTTCTGCCACATATCCGACGTGCTGACGCTCTGAAGCCAGTTCTTCAACCACATTTGAAATAATGAGAAGGATTAACTTGTTTCGTTCGTTGATATCAATACCCGGCAGTTTTCCATAGAGATTCTCTTCATTCTCAATGACAAATAAGATAACAGCAAATTCACTTGAATATAGCGGCATATGAAAGGAACGGAATGCATCTTCATAGGGCACGAGCGTATCCTGTTTGCCTTTGAGAAGCCGATTAATGATATTGGAGCGCAGCACCTGCTGATGTTTCTGCAGCTGCTGAGCAATCTCATTCTTTTCTGATCGTGTGTTCATAATGACCTTCTGAATAAATCGAAGTTCGTTCCGATCACCGGGTTCGTTCTGACTATTTTTATCTTTTAGTGATTCCACGAGCTGTTGAATTGGGGAGTAATTCCGGCGCATGAAGAACCAGGTCAGTACACCCGCACTAATGAGACTTACCACGATACTGATATACGTAAAATTGCGGACATATACTGCCTTTTCCCAATACAGGCTGCTGGGAATAATCAATGCGTATTTCAGATCGGATACCGCAGAGTCCATGTAGAACATCTCCGACTTGCCTACCTTCGCGTTATCCAACTGAACCTGATTGCCATTCATGAATGGCTTCAATTCCTCTGACCCGGGATGATTGCTCATCAGAATCTCGTTATTCTGATTCAGAATCAGCAGCGTGGCATCACTAAAACCGGAAATGCTCTCAATTGCTTCCTGGAATCTTCGCGTATCCGCCATGACGACAACCGTACCCGTCTCCTGACCATTCAAATCATCGGGCAGACGTGTAATGTACGCAATGGAAGACTCCGTCGGTGCTGCAGTCTGATGTGGCAGTATGACGAACTGATTCATCTCTGTACCCAGAATCTGATCCCGCCACGCTTCGAAAGACATTGCACCTGTGTTATGTATGGTCTGAAATGCCGTTCGCATATCCCGAATATTACCTGAACGGAGAATGGATTGATCTTTTTTCCACACGACGTAGAATTCATCGATGGATGCGTAGGATGTTTTATAGAGACGGAGTTCCTTTACCAGTTGGTAAGCCGTGTACGGCGCCTCTTTGGCTGGCTGATTGGAATACATCAGCGTTTGCAGATTCGGGCTCCACGTCATCTCCATGTTTAACCGCTTCATCAGATCAACTTGTGTATCGATCGTATATCGCATCTGCTTCAATAAAGAATCGTTGGCCCGATGTATTTCACTCTTCAGTGTCTCATTTGCTTGCATGTAAATAACCAAACTGATCAGAATCGGCACAATCAAAACAGCACTGTAAGAGAGAAGCCAAGTCACAATTATGCTTTCTCGTTTTTGCCACAAATATCGAATGTTTAGCAACAACTCATCACCCAACTCTTCGTAGATTATCGATGTTTGGATCAGGAATTTATTATAACGGCAAGAGCGAGATTGGGATATAGATAAAAAGTTCAATTCGATTGACAAAAAGGGTATCCACCACCGATTTTTCCCGTCAAATCAAGCACAAATAGCCCGAATAGACTACTTTCGTCTATCGGGCATTCGGTATCAAAATGAGAATGTTTTTAATTGTTTTTAGAACATTTTTAGAAAATGCGATGCTTCCATCCGTTTAATTTGGCACTCGCTTCCACGTAGAAATAGTCACCGTAAATTAGCGAGACGTTAACGTTCTGACCTGCCGGTTTATGACCAGTTCCCTCCAGAAGCATACCTTCGTGCTCAGGAAGATCCCATGTTCCATAATGATCCCGCAGGGAACTCAGGATACGTTTGGCAACGGTCGCATAGAGTCTGCCCTCTGGATCAGGAAGCACATCTGCAAGCTCAAGCAATCCGGAAGCAGCAATGGCACCCGCGGAGCTGTCCCGCGAAATCTCCTCCCCTTCTTCCGGCTCAGCACGGAAATCCCAATGCGGAACGCTATCCTCAGGCAGGCTGGAAATGAAGAAGTTCGCCACACGCTGTGCAGCATCCAAATATGACGGGTCCTCTGTATAACGATACGTATTCGTTAATCCATATAAAGCCCAAGCAGCTCCACGACTCCATGCCGAATCCGGCGCCGCTCCCTGACCCCCTATCGCTTCTGCCCGTTCGCCTGTCTCGGGATCAAACCGAATGATATGATGCACAGAGCCATCTTCCCGGACAAAATGCTTCATGACCATATCTGTATGCGCTTTGGCGATATGGCTGAAACGTGGGTCTCCACTTTCCTCCGATGCCCAGAAAAGCAACGACAGATTCATCATGGTGTCGATGATCGACCAGCCCAGCATGTCTCCATTCCAGGCCCGAATGAAGCTGCCTTTGGTATTGAAGCGCCCAGCCAGGAAGTTGGCAGCAAATAAGGCACGTCTAGCCGCGTCAGCATCTCCGGTGAGCTTGTATTTGATGACAGCCGTGGGCAGGAAATGAAAGCCCACATCGTGATCAAAGTAGTTATTTTCGAGAAACCGTTCCGATAGCCGCTCATCCCAATTCCATGCAGCCTCTTTATATTTCTCATCACCCGTCATATCGTACACAATCCATAACATGCCCGGCCAGAATCCCGAGGTCCACCAATCGATTCTCATGTCGTCATAGATGCCATTGGCTCCAGCAACATGCGGAGACTTTTTACCGATGGCTACAAGCATCTGGTCGGCTTTACTTTTAATCTGATCCCACACGTCCTTGTTCACTTCATTTAATACGTTCATGTTGTCATACCTCCTTACCGCTCTTCAATTCTCAGATTTAACCTTTCAATGAACCAACCATGACACCTTTTACGAAAAAGCGCTGCAAAAACGGATAGATGCACAGGATTGGTATCGTCGCTACCATAATCGTTGCATACTTGATGGTCTCCCCGATCTGGAAGCGATCCCCGGCCGATGCTCCGGCTGACATGCTCTCCGTGGAATTGGCAATTAGAATCTCACGCAGCACCAATTGCAGCGGGAACAGCTCTCGGCTCTTGATAAACACGGATGCATAGAACCACCCGTTCCACTTATCTACCGCGTAATACAGAATCATCACGGCAATGACGGGCATGGACAACGGAATAATAATACGGAACAAAATGGTAAAGTGATTCGCTCCATCAATCTTGGCCGATTCCTCCAGGCTATCCGGAATACCCATAAATGACGTTCGCATGATGATCAGGTTAAACGTGCTGATGGCAAAAGGCAGAATAGTCGACCACAGTGTGTCTAACAGGCCAACGCCTTTGACAACCAGATACAGCGGAATTAACCCCCCGCCAAAGAACATCGTGAACACGATAAAGAACATGAACACCTTGTTCCACATCACGTTTTTACGGGACAGCACATACGCTCCGAGCGCTGTCATGAACAGGTTAACGATGACGCCAAACACAAGAATAAACAACGTATTGCGGAATCCTGTGGCTATACCCGGATTGGCAAGCACGCTCTTGTAAGCTTCCAGACTAAAGCCCACTGGCTTCCACAGCAGACCTTTGTTTGCTAACAGCTGCGCCGAATCACTTAAGGACGCAAATAACACGTAGAGAAGCGGATACAATGTGACGATGACAAGCAGGATTAGAAATGTATAATTGAAGATTGTGAAGATCCGGTCAAACCAACCGTTTTCCTTAATCAAAGTTCCCACCTCACCATAAGCTGTTTTGACTCACTCTGCGGCTGATATAGTTCGCCGAAATAAGAAGAACGAGATTGATCACCGAGTTAAATAGGCCGACTGCCGAGCTGTAACTCCATCCGAACTCCAGCAATCCCTTTCGATATACGAAGGAGGAGATGACGTCAGCTGTTTCATATGTTACCGGATTATAAAGGAGAATGATTTTCTCAAACCCAACATTCAGCATATTACCCATCCGGAGAATGAACATGATTGTAATAATAGGCAGCAACCCGGGCAGCGTAATGTGAAACATTTGCTTGAGACGGCTCGCTCCGTCGATCTTCGCCGCTTCATACTGCTCCAGGTCGATGCTCATCAACGCAGCGATATAGATAATGGATTCCCAACCGATTCGCTGCCATATTTCAGACAGGACATAGATTGGACGGAACAGCTCAGGCTTCTGCAGCATCGCCTGACCGTCATATCCGAGCATCATGATCAGACGGTTGATTAAACCATCCGCGTTCGTGAAGTCCGTAATGATACCGCATATGACGACAAGAGAGATGAAATAAGGCATATACGTTATCGTCTGAACGACCCGCTTGAACGTACGTTTGCGAACTTCATTGATGAGCAGCGCCAGAATAATCGGTGCGGGGAATTCAAAGACCAGCGTGTACAAACTGATAAGAAGGGTGTTCTTCAGAACACGCAGGAAATAATAACTGTTGAAAAACTCTTCAAAATGCTTCAGTCCAACCCAATCACTCCCCAAAATGCCCTTCATCGGAGAATAATCTTTAAAGGCAATCATTGCACCATACATCGGACCGTAATGAAATATTAAATAATATCCAATCACAGGAATCATCATGATGTATAAATACTTATTCATCATGAAGTCCCGCACGAACCGGCTTCTAAAGGATTGACGATTGCTCATGATGTACCTTTTCACCTCTTTTCAATCGGGAGGGCCAGAGCCCTCCCCTTTTACAATTACCGTTTGTTGTAGCGTTCGAGTGCTGCGGTTTGGATTTCAATCGCCCGATCCAGATGCAACGATTTCATTTTCACGACATAGCTCTCGAATTGATCCACCGGCTCGTTGCCCAGAATGATCTTGATGGTCATCTCATCGACGAGCGTGTTGATATCATTCATGATGGTCGCGTATTCGGAGCTCTCTTCAGGTGTAGGTGTGATTGAAGGCAGATTATATTTTGCGGCCTGTGTATTCTTCCAGATATCAATCGCATCGCGCTGGGTCTGCAAAGCAAAGAACTGCTCGGCATAACGTTTATCTTGAACGAATGGACCGTTATAGCTGCTGCGGGCATATAGTGAAATCGCTTGTGCAGGAGCGAGTTTATCCGGATTCTTCAGCAGCAAGTCCGTGAATTTCGGATAATCGCCTTCCATGTTATAGCTGACACCCTCTTCACCGAAGTTGAAGAAGAGGTGCCCTTCCTCACTGTAGCCGTAATCCAGCATGCGAACGGCAAGTTCCGGATCCTTGGCTGCCGTCGTGATGGCAACCGTACCTTCTGAGGCATAGCCCTGATTAAGCTGGCCGAATTTAGGAATATCACCTTTGTTAAGCACCGGATATGGTGCAGCGACCAGGACGGCATCCGGATCATTGGCCTCTACAAGCGGCTGCCATTTGCCTATCCCTCCGCCTGCGTTACCTACACTTGCGCCAGTAGCACCCGAAGCGAGGTTACCGTCAACGGATTTGGTATCCGCTGTCGAGATGTTTTTATCAATCAAACCTTCTTTGTACCATTCCTGGAATAACGCCAAGTATTCTTTGAAACCATCTTCCGCCGGACCAAATTTGACCTGTCCGTCTTCCTGGTAGAATCCGCGGTTTACACCGAAGGCGCCAAGGAAAGCACCATTACCCGAATCGTTAAAGAATCGTGGTTTACTTACAACAGAGAACGGAGCGGATGCGCCTTTTTTCTCTTTGAAAGCTCTCAGGGTTGTTGTCCACTCATCAATCGTTTCCGGAACCGGCAGTCCCAGCTCATCCAGCCAATCCTTACGAATGATGGGTCCCTGGAAGACACGAAGATACTCATCTCCCCGAATGAACGGGAATACATAGTAGCTGCCACTGTCCGTTTTGACCATCTTGTCGATGTCGGGATTGTCCTGCAGGTATTTCTTCAGATTCGGAGCATACTGGTCAATCAGATCGTTCAGCTTAAGGATGTAACCGTCGTTGATGGCTTTCTCCGGACCACCGGGGAAATCTCCGATGAAATTGTACTCCAGCATGTCCGGCAAATCCCCGGATGCCAGCATTACGTTAAAGGATTCTCTGACCTGACCTGTCGGTGGTGCCGTGAATTTGAGTGGCACACCGGTTTTTTCCTGCCATTTTTGAAAGAATGGAATTTCGCTGTGCGAGTTTTTGACCCCGATCAAGTTTCCGTTAATTTCACCCCAGTACGTAAGCGTCTTATCCGTTTGAATCGGATAGGTTGTGGCTTCCGTTGATCCGCTTGGTGTCCCTTTATCAGCATCGCCCGTTTTACTGTCTCCGGACGAACACCCCAGGATCGTTGTACCTAATAACAGAATCATCAAACTCGCAGCTAACACTTTTCTTCTCATGGACCTTATCCTCCACCTTTTGGGAATGTCTGTGCTCTACATCAGAGTAAGGGAGAGCGCATTGTAGTGATATTCGCAAAAGATGAAATGACATGTTGATTTCGTCAGAACCAAATGATCATTTAGCCAAAATGATAGACGAATTCTCTATATAATCATCTACAATGCCTTGAATTTGCAGGGTTGGCGCGTGACCGTACTTCTTAAATCACAAAAAACAGACCATGAACAAGGTTCATAGTCTGTAACGTGGGTGAATATGAAGAGATTTGAATACATCGTATATGTTGGCCAGGGCACGCCTTCTCATGTTTAGTCCCAGACGACTTCGGTACCTGCGATAAAATCATGTAATGCACGTTTGTCTTCACGTACAGCAACCATGATGACACTTACAATAAAACCAATGCCAAAAGTTATTCCATATACAAGTCCTGCTACTATTACTCGCATCAGCATGGTTCTAATTCCCGGGGGCTCCTGTGTATCGTATTTTCGAATTCGAATTCCACAGATGCATTTTCCAATCGTTCTTCCGTTCCAGAATGCCGGCAATAAAATGGAATATAATGCACTTAATATTTGCGCTATAGGTTCATCGCTGTCAAAGTTACCTGTAATGAGCCCTGCGATAACCATCAAAGGCAGCCCAATAATAATACCATCAAAAATACTTGCACCGAGCCTTATCCAAAAGCCAGCTTTATACAAGATGTTTCCTCCAAACTGGTTAAATTGAAAAAACTCCTTTACCAAGACATTAATTTAATTTAATTTGTTTGCGTAAATCTTCAGATAGCATAAATAAACTTTCCATTTAATCATCAAGGCTCTTATATTCTTCGTCTTCGATCATGGTGTCAAACCATGTTGCACACTTTCCAAATCATCAAATAAAAAAGAAGCCATAATTAGCCTATGGCCTCACATATATACGCTATGAATTTAAAATTACATATGGAACGCTTTCCAAAACGAACCCTCGGTATTAATAATGTCTCTGATCTGGACAAAAGGAATCGTAAATGTCGGGAATCCGGCAGCGTACGGAGCGATCTCGTATGGATTGAAATACAGATGCAGCGCGTCTGCCGTCACGAAAAATGGCTGGTTCGGGCTAATTCCTTCATAGGTATCCGGAAATACATAAGAATACTGAGGATCATTTTTGATCTGATCTCCTACAATCTGGCTTAATACTTTTACGTAGTCGCTATTCGGCTTAAACAAATCCTTTAACTCATACAGCTGCCCGCTGCTGAGATTAATAATGGCATAGATCATTGTAGGCATACCGTGTGCAGCCCCAAAGGGATAGTTATATCCCGTAAGCTGCAGCTGAAGCAGCTGTTGCTGATAAAAAGTAATATCAAAATCCCCTGTGTAGCTGTAATCCAGCTTTTGGTCTGGAGGAATCGGTTTAACTTGAGACAAGTTCCTCAATTTCAAATTAAGTGCCAGTTGTGCGGCCTGGTCGGTTAATCCCTCCACCTGCGGATAATAAACCAGATAATCGATATTGGGTTTATACTTCTCTTCACGAACACGGTAAGGTGGCTGAAGGGGAACGATCGTATTTTGCCGCCAGATGATCTGTCCGGCTCGATTGACATACAAAAGACGCTGATCAACGTTTGCTTTGATCAAATCCGGTGCTACGACTTCCAGTGTACCGGAACCTTCTACTCGGGGATATCCTGGTGCTGGGCGTCCACTCAGGTCAAGCAGAACAGTCTGTCTTCCATCCGATGCAGAAGCGAGCCCCCCTTTGTAGTCGCCTACGTCCCTGTAAATGAACTCTGTAAGTCTCCTGCCATTAACATCTGCAATCGCATACAATGAGCCAATGAAAGGCTGCTCCGGATCAATGGCCTGCCCCAGTGCAAAACGCTGCTCCCCTAAATCTCGGATATCATTGTAACCCGGTTGAATGACAAAAGCTCCTTGCTTGTTAATGACACCATAAATCGATTTGTAGTCCTCTGCTGTATTCACAATCGCGTGCCCACCATTGAAAGGAAGTGCTGTAGTAAATTTAGGTTCAATTCGGACCTGACCTCGTTCATCGATATATCCGTATTTTCCGGGTGTCTCTTTCTGGAAAGCAAGTAAACCGTCTCCTAGCGGTCCCACATACGCGTAAGGGTATGTCGCCAGTCGGTTTCCATTACGGTCTATGAGTGCGAACTCATTGTCTTTGATCTGTACTACCGCTTTTCCGTCGCTGAAATCGTAGGCTGATACGAACTGTGCTCGGATCACCTCATTGCCAGCAGCGTCCAGGTAGCCATAACGACTGACATCTCCACCTGCCTGAGCTCCGGAAGTATCATAGAAAAGCGCTCGCCCATCCTTCATATTCGCGATAAAGGGATAAGCCCGTTTCGTGAGCACATGACCTTGTTCATCGATCATTTTAAAGCCTTGGGCGTCAATCACAATTGCCCGATCTTCTTCGAATGAATTAATGGAATCATATACAGGCTGAACAACATACTGGCCATTCAGATTAATCACACCAGCTTTGCCATCTTTCACAACTACAGCCAGGCCATTCGGCTGAAAATCACGAGCATCATCAAGTACGGGCTCCAGCCGGATCCGACCCTGTGCATCCATAAAGCCCCACCGGGTTCCCTGGATTGTTCTTACTGAAATGGGGAATAACCAGGTGGTTTCACGTACATGACTACCTCCCATACTTTGTTTGATCTGCTTCTCCAATTCAAGCAGCGCTTCCCGCGATGGGTAAGGCTCGTTGAAACTTAGCGCTTTTTGAACTGAAATCAGGGCAGCCGGTAATAACCCGGCGCGATACTGGGCATCGGCAAGATAATACCAGTAAAAGGTGTAGTCCGGATAATGCTGAGTTAATTGTTCGTAGTACTGCACAACCTTAGGAAAGTAATACATGTATACGTCTGTGGCAGGTACCCATTTCCCATTTTGCCATCTAATAATATCAACCCGATAAGCCTCCCCGGTATCATGCGTCCAAAGCGCAATCTCCACTTTCCCATCTCTTCCATGCTGACCGGGCATATCAATAATCTCGGCATGACTGAAATATAGATCAGCTGGGGCTACGTCCGTTAACCCTGCTTCTGTCCACTCATATACAGCAAGTTTGGACCAGATGGAACCGAGCTGCCAGCCAACAATTAGATTGCTTCTTGCCGTAGATGTTACAGGGGCAGCTGTCAGCAAGGTTGCGTTGTACCCCAATCCTTTGGTGACCGACATCTTCGTCCATTGTCCTTGCACAAATTTCAAAATCAACAAGGTTAATTCTCCATCCAGTTTATAAACCGCAGCGATCTCCGGCATCCCGTCTCCGGTGAGATCTGCCGCATAGATGGCTGGATGTTCGACAGGTTTAAGTATAGTGACGACTTTAGCGCCGGCCGGAAGTTGTTGTTTTACGATTTGAGTTAACAGTGGCTCGCTCATCGACATGTCTGTTTCCTCCCTTATGACCGCATTCGCCTAATGGTATGCATCATAAACCGGGATATGACATCTAAGCGAATATTACTACAGCAAGGTGTATAGTATGCAGAGTTGAGTAGATTCGGTAAAGTAAACCAAATAACACTCTCTCCACAAAAAAAGATTTGCAGAGGCACTCGCTTCTGCAAATCTTTCGTATTGCTTCAGGATGATTCCTGAATGCTCAGTTGTACATACTGGGTTAAGCGGCAATAATGGCTCAGCAGAAGCTCCTCGTTACCATTGCCAAGAGCCAGGCTGCGTCCTTCGGTTATCAATAGCCCTACAATTTCCTCAAGGAATGTCAGTTGATACCGTTTGATCTCCACAAGAAACTGTTCTAACACGCCTACATCCTTCAAGGTGAATTGGGATATCCCGCGCAGCAGCAATTCTTCTGTCCAGCCGCCGATCTGCTGCACGAACTGATTATAGTCTTCCAAGTCTACCCGTCCTCCCATAGCCTATATCCAATTTTAGGCTGATTACCCGTTGTCCCTTCAAAAAGCTGATCGGGTAAAATGCGCTCTGTTCCATTCGCACGAAAGCATAAAAGTGTTCGAGCGAGGCGGCTCCGTATCCTGACTCGAGACGTTGGATCATCATTTGCCAGTCCATGGAGTAAGGAAGCGTCAGAGGAAGCAGTTCCCCTTCTTCCGTTTCAATGGTAAGGATAAGTTGTTGAGTTCGTTTGTCAAAGCTGTGATCTACGATCCGGGCAACCCGAAGGATGGCAAAACGCTCCTTCGGATTGGTAAATAGCTCAAATGTCCTTGAATCCTCAAGAAGTAGAGAAGGAACATTCTGCATGTATTTACCCAGATTCACATCTTCCACTTTCGTTCGCGTCATAAGTTCCAGCTTCGCACCCTCCCCTGAAGAGAGCCTGCGGTCATTGTTCACTTTTACCGTTTGGAACTGCAGCTCTTCCCCAGCAAATTGACGGAAAGTCACGTTGGTAAGCCATGGCGTAAATGCCCCATAATGCTCTGCGTAGGAAAATGAATTGTCGCCATAGTAAACAGCGCGCACATCGCTGTACGTGTATATTTCTTCGTCTTCAAAACAGTAGAAATAGTACGTAATGCCTCGGTAACCGGACCTGGTTTCCCATGCATCTGCTCCTAAACCATACAGATGTAGCTGTGGAACTGTGTAATACTTACTGCGAAAACTGCCAATAAGCTGGCTCTGCATATAAGCGGAAGTACACTCTTGCTCCAAAACCTGTAATGCGAGATACAGCTTAGACACCCGATCAAGCATGGTTTGCATAGAGAAACGAATATGTCGATTGAAGAATAGCTCTAATTCACCCTGAATTCCCCGTAAATTTCGTTCAACATCAGGGAGGTTACCGCTATGCGCAGCTACAGCGAGTGTCTCTAGCTGGGCCATATAAGACTGTGGCAGCCTGGCAAGCCCCGTTTTTAACAGATCGGCAAGCATGCTCCGGCATTCACGGACAGTTTGAATGGAAAACTTGGTATCATATACTCTTCCACCCAAGACGTTCTCATCGTCCATATGTTGTTGTCTGCGATATCGAAGCAAGGCTTCCAGCTTCGCCATACTACCAGCCGTTTGTTTAACCTTACACAGCGCCTTCGTGAGACTGGGTTCCTGGGTGAATGAAACCTCGATGCCTTGTCTTACAAGTCGCACGGTAAGAAGCGAATCCTCCAGAACTTCGATCTGCTCGGGATACTTCAACCGGAACCAAACCTCTTCAATCATCGAGGAGCTATACGATTTGATTAAGGTAGACAGGTCAGACTCTGTCATCCAGCGGAAACGAGATTCATGGCCCGGTGTTAACTCCTCTGCATCCATAGCAATCGAACTGGACTTAGAATCCTTGTCAGTCGCTTCAGGTGTTGGTACAGCCTCCACCTGAATGTCTTGCCCCATAGCATCTTCATCCGTCTGATGTTCACGCTGATAATACAGGATCGAAATCAGAACATGTTTGCAGATGTGATCTGACGGACAGGAACAATCCCAGTGATCGATCGTACTTTCCAGTGTACAGAGATTTCCATCACTCAACAGACAGCTCACTGATGATTCGTTCCACGTATATTGCACACTCACCCCGTTATCGATGTCTTTCAAGGACCTCTTGTACAATCCCTTATTCGCATGTCTTATGAGATAGTCTTCCGTGCATAATTTGGAAAATGTCCTGAATTTATGTTCGAATTCACTCACGTAATCAACGCCCCGTTGCTCTTAGGATATCATAGAGCGTTTCACTGAAGACCCGTCCCGGAATCTGACCCAGAGCAGTGCTTTTGTTATTGCTGTAGTAATAATTTCTCTTGTTCTCCGGTCTGAAGAAATGGAGAGATTCAAGCGTAATATCGTCCATCCCCTCATAATACGTGATACTGGTACCGCTGAAACGCAGTTCAGCTACGTATTCATCGTACTCCTTGTAGAATTCATGGTACCAGCCGCCGTCCATTGCCGGCCCTTTGATCCAACCGAATTTCTCCAGTGCTTTCGGGAAAGCGGTCGGTGAAAATTCCGATTCCGGAAGTCGGGAGTACTCCTCATGCTTGGTGTCTTCTTCCTCAAGCAGGTGAATTTCCCGGTTAAGCTGCTCGAAAGGTTGCTTCACTTCGTAGTCTTCGAGCTGTGTTTTCCAGCCGTTCAGGGTGGATGCTTCAAGTTCAAGAGGGTGTACGAGTCCTACCTGTGTATTCAGAGGCAGTTCATATTCATCCTCATCCACAGTATTATAGGTGCCATCTTCCATATAGCGGAATGTGCTAGTCAGCTGACCATCTTCATATGTCCCCCAGATCAGACCTACAGCGAATTTTTGCATGATCACATTTTCAACAAAGAGTGCTTTCCACTCTTCAGCGGACCACAGACGCTGCTTGGACAATGACTCCTCCAGGCGCTGTGCCTGAATGCCCACCATTGTTTTGAGATCTTTCTTCAGCTGCGTAAAACGTGCTTTGGATTGCGCAGCGAGCTCTGTATCATCCTTCTGTGCGGGTGCAGGCAAGCTTTTCACCGTTTTACCCGTTTCTTCGTTCAGAACGACGACTTGCAAATCCCCATTCACTTTAATCAGGAATGAACGCTCACCGTAACTCAGCCTCATCGTTCCTGACTCGTCAAAGCCAAGCGTGGTCACAAGCCGGTCTTCCAACTGTTCCGGTGTAAGTCCCAAGTTGTCGGCCGCAAGCTGAAGTGCTTCTTCTGCCGCGCCTTTCACCTGACGGTTCTTGACGCTTCGTTTAATTTTATCAATGGCCATGAGTGCAGATGGCTCTTTCAAGTAAGCTAGTACCTTCACGGCATCTGCGGCAATAGCTCCACGGCTATTTTCGGTCCATTCCTTAATCTGAGGCGACAGAATGTGAACGATTTGCACACTGCCAAAGAGCGCAGAGATATACATCACCCATTTCTCCTTCGCAGGAGCACCGTCCTGAATCCATAACTGGAGCAGCTCCGTCGCGAATCGAGATAACGATTCTTCGTCTACATACTCCCGCAGTTCATTCAGTCTTTCGTTAGGTGCAGATGTATGATCTACCGATTGGACCAAAATATATTGCTTGATTCGATCATCCAGAGGTTGATTGTCTTCCGAACGAATAAGCGAAGGCAAGTCCTTCAGGGATAACGAACTAAATCTAGCCAGCTTTTTGGCATCCGCCTGATCAGCAAGTGCAGCATGGGCATATTCCGGGCTTTGATCTGCAGTATCCAGCAGAATTTGAATCAAGTTCTTCCATTCCGCCGACTTCTCACCCTCCAGAAGCTCACGGTATAGCTCTTTATTATGATCCAGGCTGCGAATTGCGCTAAGCGCCATTTCTTTCACGCTTGCTTTTTTCTCTGAACGATAGATCGTTGTGAAAAGTTCCGGATCAGGTATACGATTGAATTCGGATAATGCGAGACTATTGGCTTTTTTGGATGAATCCTGCAGTCCCGCGCGAATCGCCTCGGCAAGCTTCTCCGTCTTGAGTTCGCTTCGTTGCTCGAAGGTAATCTCCAAAATTAAAATACGTGTGTCCGTTGGGAGCTTTTTATACTGTCCCAGAGCATAATCCAGATTTTGCTGAATAATCCGGCGGTACTCATCCTGAGGCATTGCTTTGTACCTGTAATCGGTCATACCGTTTAGCGAGATCAAACTGGTCAATAGTTTATCCTGCTGTACCTCTGGATCTTGCCCATAACGCTGCAGCAGCTTCTCACCGCTGAAAGCGTAGGAACGATACATATCCGAGACGATATCCAGCGTCCACTCCCGATAGGTTGCCAAAATTACAAACCGGCGCATTGACTCTGAATCCACTGGCAGGAAGCTGATCGCAATCAGAGTCTGAATACGTTTTTTGTCACGATTCAGATTGTTAAACAGACTGCGGCTGTTTGAGTCTTTCCAGTAATCTTCAAACGAAGTTTGACCTTCCAGATACCGTGCGATGGCAAGACCACTGCGACCTCCATCGAGTGGCTCCCGGAGTACTGCAGAAACGGCTTGTTCAATCGTACCGTCCGCATCAGGAATTTCTCTACCTTGATCTTCCATTATCTTTTGGATAACCAGCTTGAGGTATGGGGTTTTGAGAATATGATAAGCTCGTATGGATTGTTCCGGATCACTCATAATGGCCGACTGGATCGACTGCCATGATATCGTATACATATTCAATTCGTTATTCATAAGCTCGATCAATTGGTATGGTTCATCCATAGGAAGCAGCCCAGCGAGCAGCCCGTCGGCATTTTTGGCTCTGGAATCCATGCTCATCAGATACATGCGCGTCTCAAACGGATAGATTTCATGCAGCTGAGTAATTGCCTCCAATAGAGCTTGACCTGTTTCGCCTTTGTTTTCGAGGAACCGGTCCTTTCCCCCATGGACATTGATCAGATACAACAACGAGCTGCTTATCAAAATCATGGTCTGATGGAACACATTCTGAGACAATTGTTCTTTTTTATTCAATGAAATGTCCGGGTAGAGCTCTTCCATCAGGCGGTTTCGTTTTTGCTGAAGAAATTCCGGTTTCAGATCATGCACAGACCGATTAGATCGGCTCTGCATGGAGCTAACAACCAGTGGCTCAATAAGCTTATGTAACGCCGGGCGGAGCTGCTCAGCATCATCAGCAACGACCAATTGAAGTAACTCAGGCAGGTGATTGCTTAGTAATTGCAACTGTGCTGCCTGTGAAGGAACTCCGTTCAGCCTGGAATACAGTTTCAATAGAAGCAAGGCGTCGATAATTTCCCGCTCATGGTTACCATATCCGTTGCCTTTTTTGGACTCAACAAATACCTGTACACGGCTTAGCCTGCTTTTGAGCTCATCTACAATTTCTTTTTCTCCGGCAAACTGACGTATTTTCTCCAATCGGGACAGAAGACCACCGATCCGATCCGGGCTTTTGCTCTTTCCACTCAAGCCGTAGGCTTCAGAGTCATTGCCGAGACATATGGTAAAGCCATCCGTGGCCCACGAATTGCGTCTGGAGTAGTGGGATTCCAGGTGAATGACAATAGCCCCTGCCCGGAAAAATATATCTCCATCATCTTTCTTGGCAAGCTTCATGAGCGCATCAATTGTATAGTAGACATAATGGCTGGAATTTCCTATCATTTCAGGAAACTTGTCCGTGTTTCCCAGCACATAATCAATGATTTCCTGACTCCGATCTGTTTTTAGGGAGTAATCCTTCGAGCACATCTCAGCAAACTTCTCAACTAACGCCTCAACAGCGCGATCTGTAGTAAGCATTACACATTCCTCCTTAAATTTTGAGTGAAAAACCTTGTTATAAACTCATTACGTGATAATCTCGCCGATCCAGTCTGCGAGCTCGTTAGGGGTGATTGCGGCGACATGCGCTCCCATATCGGTTAAGGTTTGTGCGGCATGTTTGTTATAGACGGTATCCCCATTAAAATCGAGTGCGGTGAGCACAAGCAGTTTGCAACCGGCATCCATAATATCCTTACACGCTTTATACATTTGTTGGATCGGATATCCCTCTTCCAGATCACTTACAAGGATGTAGATCGTTTTGCCAGGATTATCGATCAGCGTCTCGCCATAACGCAGAGCCTTGGTAATATGAGTTCCTCCACCAAGCTGTACACTCATTAGCACGTCAACCGGATCATCCAACCTGTCACTTAGATCGACAACCTGGGTATCAAATATAAACAAGTGGGTGCGCAGCGCATTCAAACGATAGAAGATACTAGCCATTACTGAGCTGTAAATGACCGAGTCCATCATGCTGCCGCTCTCGTCAACAGCAATAATGACGTTCCATTTATTATGCGGCTGGATATTACCGTCGAAATATAGACGATCAATCACCAATCTGCGGTTTACTCGATCGACATTTTTCAGGTTCTTGGTAATGGTTCGTTTGAAATTAAGATTACGCAGGGATTTTATAGAACTAGGTGTGTAACGGCTGCGTTTTCCCATGATACTGGCTCTGGTCTGGGACTCCAATTTACGCTGAAGGTCCTGTACTACAGTCCGTACGATCTCCTTCGCACTCCGAAGGACGTCCCCTTTCATTCGTCCTTTGAATTGCATGATGTTTTTCAGCAGGTTCATGTTGGGTTCGAGAGACTCAAGCAGTTTTTTATCGGTTAACAGCTCTGTTAGGCCATAACGATCCAGCGCCTGTTTCTCCAGCAGCTCCACGGTTGGCTTGGGGAATAATTCCCGAACCTTATGCAACCAGTTTGGAACCGTAAGATTAGAGGAGCCGCGTCCTCCTTCTTTTCGGTATCCCTGTTCTTCGCCGTATTCCCGATTGTAGAGGTAACCCAGAATTTCATCGATTTCGGTATACTTGAAATGCTCAGCGTCGTATGTATCCGTGTTCGATAAGCCTTCTTCAGCAGAAGCGCCCAGGATCAATCGCCATCGGTTCAGCGTTTCAGCCTGATTGGAATCAGGAAGGGACTTCAATGTATCAGGAGTTCTAGCCCCTCTGTTCAGATCAGCTTCCATGTCTCAAACTCCTTCCGGATGGCTTCATCCCAGGATTTCACCTGAAGCAGTGTGTGTTCGTCGATCCCCGGTATCGCCATCTCTTCGGATTGAACCTGATGCAGCTTCGCAACCCGATCCGCAATCAGTGTTGTCTCCATAGGTGTAAAGTAAGTGAAAGCAAGCCTTAGTTCCGGGATCATCAACATAAAATCATTATGATCCAGCTGCTCTATCATGTAATTCAGCTCGGATAGCAGCTGATCTTCATATAAAAATGCATCTCGTGCCACGGAAAACACACCCTGTAAATACAGTGCTGTCTGCCGCATTTGATCCGGGGTACCGCGAATGTATCCCCGAGCACGATCAACGATCTCTTCCCTTGACCGATCACCGAGTCCCGAGGAAATGGCCAAGCAAACACCCTCGAGTTGAGCCGGAAGGTTGTGATCTGCCAGCAGTTCATTCAGATGAGCTCTGAAGGTTTCATCGCGGTAACGTTCTTCGGAAGATTCCGCCAGCATCGCGAGCAGCTTCAGCCCCTGTATAACAGGCTGATGCTCATCAGAATTCGTTCTCGCGAGCTGCAGCAATTTGTCCACTGCGTTATTGTAGGCTTCGGCAACCAGCTCGGGAAGATGGCTGTCATCCGATAATCCAAGTAATCTTCGGTGCTGATGAATTCGGTCCAGAATGTGAAGACTCCCGCATAGGGATAGGAAATTCCCGTCTTTTCTCAGTGCTGAGCGGACTTGATCATACAATTGAGCTGCCGTATCCTGTAAACCCATAAGCAGAGCCTGGAGCATGGATCTAGCAAGCTCACCACTATGATGATCCGGAATATCCTGCATGTGTTCCGCCATTTTTCGCGTTGCCGCTTCCTGAATGGTACCCCCATAGAGTGAATTTTCGATTAATCTTGCTTCAATCCTTGATGAATAGGTGTAGATCCAAGTTTCCCTGACCAGATTCATATCTCGCTGTGCAATCCAGTCTGGTCCGGATTGGCGTTTCGCGAATTCGGGAACCAGATAGGTAATGCATTGGAATAATTGACTAAGCTGCCGATGCTCTGGTTTGGCATATAGATCAAGGACCTTCTTGTGCTGACCAGTCGTACGAATTTGCAGCTTCGCTACCGCACAGCGGGCTTTGAAATCTTCAACAATCGGAATGTTGAATGAATTGGGGGCCACACTTCCTATGGCATCTCCGGTCAGAAGAAGCTGGAGCTCTTGCAGCGGTTTTTCTGTAGCCAGTGTAAGCTCACCTTTGACAAAAGAAGATGTCGCTGCGTCCATCAATTCATAAACTCCGCCTTCTCTTTTGTCCCGAAGTGCTGCAAGCCCCTGAACCATGCTGTATGCCTCAATCGCGTCACTGGTCGAAACGTGCTCATGGCCCTTACGGAGTGCACGTGTAAGCTTGGACAGCAGATTCACTGCCGTTACGTTGTATGCGGTACTTTTCTTGCGGAGCAGCTCGCTCCATATCATGTCGTAGTAATTCACATATGGCATTCCACTCGCGTAACCATTCAGACGGTCCGCTTCTGCAAAGGTGTACACCATGGGATACATCTGCTGTTGCACCAAATTCGTGGTTCCAGAGCTTATATTGTTCTTCACAGGCTTGTCTGAGAACTTCTGCGAAGCCGAGTCTGTTTCCAAGCCCAGTAGTCCGTACGTATGGAATCCACCTGTAATGACGAGCACACGATCATATTTCAAGGCAGCCTCACGGATGCAGTTTCGCATGTGTTCTTCTCTGTTAAGATCACCGGAACGGTGTAACCGATCAGCTGTGTAACACATACGAGATAACGTACAATAGGTAAACACATCCTGCACAAATTCCTGTGTGGATTTCTCCAAGCCGCCGATCTCAAACACTTTCTCCCATAGCTCGTCGAAGCTGCGGCAGTTGATTTTTTGACACAAACGGTTGATAAAGTCCGAACTGGCCAGCAGCGTCTCATTCTGAACAGATATTTCATGCTGTTCCGCTTTCTCTGTGTTAGCGAAATGATAGTAATCGAGATCAATGAACTGTGCAGGAATGTTAAGCCTTGAAGCTTCGCGTAACGCTACATATTCAGGGGAATAACGCAGCATCGGATAGTAACACGCTGCACGGTCATCCTCGCTCTCATAGGTATAATACAAGCTGACCGGAGGGATCGTTGCTTCATCAGCCAACACGGAGAGAAATGGATTACCACTCTCGGGTCCTTCGATCAGAATACTGTCCGGCTGATATGCCTCGATCAGTTGTAACAAGTGATAAGAACAAACCGGACTATGATGCCTTATCGGAAAATAAACCGTACCATTGTTCAGGTTATATACCTGAGACTCAAAGAGGGATTGTAACTGGGTAACATCCGGCTCCACTTGTGGCGCTACCCGATCCATTTTTTCTCCTCATAATAGTCCTTCCAAATTCCCTCTTCTTTAGAGCGTTCCTTCACAACCTTGGAGAAGTAGGCTTTCAGAACGGACAGATCCTTGTCATTTTCCTTGGCAATGGTTCCAAGCATGTTCTGAACCAGGCGATCCAATGCAATTCCCTTATCCTCGTAATAATACGAAGTCATTGCACTCTGAACATATACGGAAACGGCTTCTGCAGTACTCATGGAAGCTTGTGGCGTGTCCAGCTTGTAACCTTCACGGCTTATGCCGGTACGCAGCTCCATGAATGTCGTCGCAAGAAGCTCGACCACATCGGGATTAATTTCGATATCAATATCACTATGTAATAAAAGGCTTCGTGCCTGGGATTCAATAATTTTCGCTTCCATCTTCACACTGCTGATCGGTTTGATCGTTTCGAAGTTGAAACGGCGTTTCAGCGCACCACTCATCTCGTTAACACCCTTATCACGAATGTTCGCTGTAGCAATTACGTTAAACCCCGGCTTGGCAAACAGCACACCACCATCAAGCTCAGGAATACTCATGACTTTGTCGCTTAGAATACTGATTAGACTATCTTGTGCTTCAGCCGGACAACGTGTAATCTCTTCAAAACGGGTGATGATGCCTTTCTTCATGCCGCTGTATAACGGGGCTGGAACAAGAGCCGCTTCCGATGGACCTTTATCAAGCAGCATCGCATAGTTCCAAGAATACTTGATCATGTCCTCCGTTGTGCCTGCTGTACCTTGAATGGTGTTCAGACTGGTTCCCGAGATCGCAGCTGTCAGCAGCTCACTGAGCATCGTCTTCGCTGTTCCCGGTTCTCCCACCAGCATTAAGCCGCGATTGCCCGCCAGCGTTACCACCGCACGTTCAATTAAGACGTCATTCCCATAAAATTTACGAGTAATCGGTATGGCTTCTCCATCCAATATAGCGGGTTTGTCCCTGCCGATAATGAAATCTCGCACATATGCGGGAGATAATAACCAGTTGGGGGGCCGTTTTCCCTTGTCTTCCTCCCGAAGTGCGCGTAATTCAGTCTCATATAATGTCTCAGCCGGCGGCTTAAGTATTTCCATCGTTATCCTTAATCTCCTTCCACAAAACAGATCGTATGTTCTTATTCCTCTTATTTTATCACAGTGGTTTCTCAACCACCCTAGAAACCGGGAAAAATGGTTGAAACGTCCCTCTTATCAGAACTCTGAACTAAGTCTATGGACATGGAGTATAGCGCATTTATGTATTCACTAGACTACGAATACCCGTATTGAATCTATCAATAAATAGACAAATAAAAAACACAGACCGCCGGCCTGTGTTTCGTTCTCGTTTAAGGAAAAAATGTATCAACTAATGAGCAATCCATATGTCTTCTGCTTACATTCTTCTTCCACAGGACGCTGAATACAGCTCATACCATTCATGTCGCGTTAGTTCAATCTGTGTAGCATCACGGCAGGCACGGATACGTTCCGGCCGAATTGAACCAATCACAGGTTGAATGCCTGCGGGATGTTTCATTAACCAAGCGAGTACAATAGATTCAGCCGTTACGCCCCGTTCCCTGGCAATCTTATTCACGACCTGGACGGTATGTTCTATCTCGGGTCTCTGACCTTCGACTACCCTGCCCGTAAATCTACCTTGCGCAAGTGGTCCCCAAGCCTGCAGCTGGATATTCTCGGCCTGACAATACTCCATCGTACCATAAGGGAAGACTTGGTCCTTGGCTTGTAGACGGTTCACGGTAACCCCCGCTTCCACGAATCCGATTTTGTCCAAACTCATCTCGAGCTGGTTCACGATTAGAGGCACCGAACTATTGAGCTGCAGCAAACGAATCTGTTCCGAACCCATGTTGGATACACCAAAATGTCTGACTTTTCCGGATTGATGGAGTTTCGCCAGTGCTTCACCAATCTCCTGAGGATGCGCGAGAGGGTCAGGACGATGAAGTAACAGAATGTCCAGGTAATCCACGCCGAGTCGAGATAAAATACCATCAACACTGGCTTGAATATGCGCACCAGATGTATCGTAGCGCTGTGGACCCTCGTCTTCCATAGCAAGACGTATGCCGCATTTGGATTGAATGATGATTTGATCACGCAATCCTTTTCTCTCGGATAGGATTCGTCCAAATACATGCTCTGCTTTGCCACGTGTATAGATATCAGCCAGGTCATAATGATTAATGCCGATCTCAAGAGCAGCCTCAACGGCTTGGTGCCCTTCATGTACAAGATCATCGGTGATCGGAAGTCCGTCCCACTCGCCTCCAAATCGCATACAGCCTAATACAAGCGGACTCGCTGGAATCTGGTGACGATTCAGAGGAAGCCGTGATTCATTCATGATAGATTGCTCCTAACTTTGAAATTTTCACTAGTATTGATTCACTACTGCTTCTCTCTTCAGTCTGAATTTCCCTTCTCCTTCCAATAAAATCTTCCTCTCCATGGATATGTCCACTTCTCTGCTCCTCCACAGGAAAACCGATTTTTCAATGAAAACAAGGTTTCTACGCTCTTAATATTGAATATATAGAGGATGCAGGCTTTAGGTATCAAGCCGAAGAAGCATACATATGATCCTTTTAGCAAAGGACTTCATATTTGAGCTCTTGGATGAGAGGAGAGAATTGAATTGAATACGAATGAAACGTCACAAACGACATTCTTTACTAAGGAATTCACTCAAAACCCCTACCCCGTGTACGAAAAGTTGAGAGAGACAGACCCTGTATTCAAGGTCATGTTTCCTCATGGCGAGTTCGGATGGATTATAACCCGGTATGAGGATGCGGTCGAAGTACTCAAGGATCAACGCTTCAGTAAGGATGTAGCCAAACGATATGGACCTGAAAATCAAACGGTTTTTGTGAATAACATGCTATTCTCCGACCCGCCGGATCACCGCCGCCTGAGAGGACTTGTACAGAAAGCGTTCACGCCTAAATTGGTTGCGGATATGAGAAGCCACATTCAGGACATCGCCGATGATCTGCTGAACAAAATAGGCTCCAGGGATAAAATGAATTTAATTGATGAGTATGCCTTTCCACTTCCGATTATTGTCATTAGTGAGATTCTGGGTGTACCTGTTGAGGATCAGGACAAGTTCCGCGTCTGGTCCAATTCGATCATTGATGCATCAAGTTCGGATCACGCGGAGATGTTTGAACAGCATGCGAAGGAGTTTACCGAGTACCTGACCGACTGGTTTGCCAAAGTACGCGAGAAGCCAGGTAAAGACCTGATAAGCCAGCTTGTGATTGCAGAGGAATCCGGACAACAACTTACTGAAAATGAATTACTCGGTGTTGTCTCCCTGCTTATTATTGCTGGCCACGAAACTACGGTTAATTTGATTGGCAATGGTGTATTGGCCCTTCTTGAACACCCTGAGCAGAGAGATCTGCTGATTCAGAAGCCAGAGCTTATCCATAATGCAGTTGAAGAGATGCTGCGCTACAATGGCCCTGTTGAATTCAGTACGTCACGCTGGGCGCTGGAGGACGTTGAATTCCGTGGACAGAACATTGCCAAAGGTGAGCTTGTCATTGTGGCGCTTGATTCTGCCAATCGGGATACTGAGAAATTCAAGGATGCCGATATCTTCGACATAACAAGGGAGAAAAGCCAGCATCTCGCTTTTGGTAAAGGCATTCATCTCTGTCTCGGAGCGCCTCTGGCACGTCTGGAAGGCGAAATCGCCATCAGTACATTGCTAGCCCGTTATCCTGAGATACAGCTTCAAACGGATGTTACCGAACTGGAGTGGAGACCTGGCATGATTGTTCGAGGACTGAAGGAACTCCCGGTTCAACTCAAATGATAAAATGATACACACGTAATGAAAGAGAGGCATTCTACACCATGGAAATCAACACCATTTTTTTAATCGTTTTATTACTTCTAATTGTGATACTACTCACCAGAGTAATCAGTCTGCAAAGCCAACTGAATGAACTTAAACGAGATGTGGAACGCATTGAGAATGGTGCTGGCATAACGCAACGAACGCCAAGTTCCTCATTCAATTATCCTGTTTCATCATCTACCCTGTCATCTTCGTCCGAACAGCCAACGGAGTTGTCAGAGCTGGATCAGGAATTGATCCTAATGATTCAACAAGGCAATAAGATCAAGGCCATTAAAAAGCTTCGCGAAGCCAGAAACCTTTCTCTTAAAGACGCCAAAGATTATGTTGATACATTAGAACGTACTTCTTCCTGATCTGCTTGTTAACTCTCGAAACCGATGCTGCTAACGCTACATGAGCAAAGTCGTGACGGATATAAAATTGGAGAGCAAAGACAAAAAAGAGGCCCTGTGTGCGACAGGCCTCTTTCTCTTTATGCAATATTATTGTGCGGTTACAGCGCCGTCAATCGGATACACAGCACCATTGATGTAAGGAGCTTCATCACCAAGCAGGAAGGCAACGAGATTCGCGATCTCTTCCGGCTTACCAAGACGTCCGGATGGAATGCTGTCCACGGTTGCTTTGAACACTTCCGGGTTGTCCTTACCGAATTGAATGACCATTGGCGTCTCAATTGTTCCTGGTGCAATCGCATTGACACGAATATTTTCTTTGCCGTACTCAATGGCGGCTGTACGAGTCAAACCAACTACGCCGTGCTTGGTAGCCGCATAAGGAGCAACTGCCGGAACACCGACAATACCTGCCGTTGAAGCTGTGTTCAGAATGGCACCGCCACCCGTTTTCAGCATTTCGGTGATGACATATTTCAGTCCATAAAATACGCTTCTTAGGTTAATATCGATAATCTGGTCGAACTGCTCAATCGTGTGTTCGATGAGTTTAATACCAGGTCCTGCGATCCCTGCGTTGTTGAAGAACATATCGATTCGACCGAACTCTTCAACTGTTTTTTTGACATAATTCTCAACGTCACTGGCTTTGCTAACATCGGCTTGTACGAAGATGGCTTTGGCACCAAGCTTCTCAATCTGTTTCACTGTTGCTAGACCAGTCTCCTCGACGAGATCAACAACCACAATGGATGCGCCCTTCTCTGCCAGCTTCAGTGCAGCTGCTTGACCCAATCCACTTCCTGCTCCGGTAATAATGGCTACTTTACCTGTGTGACTCATTCTGATCTCCTCCAGTTGTGTTAGTCATCTTGTCATCGGATCGGCTCATTGCGATAGCGTGTAATCCAACAATTTGCTACATATGTAGGTTAAAACTGACATAAATCCTGCCTGACTTTATCTATTTTAATGGACTTACGATATAAAAACAAACCATATCATATGAGTACATACCATGATTTGGATCACAACCTTGCCATCTCGGGAAGGAGAGCAATCACCATTCAGTGAATTTACGCTCTCCATTCATGTGAGATGTACTATAGAGCAAATAGATTGCGTATTACACGCACATTATCTGAGCAAGTTGGTTTTGGCAAGCTCGATCAATTCATCGCCACGCCCGTTGAGAACCGCCTTCATCATCCACAACGTAAAACCTTCTGCCTGTTTGATATTAATCTTCGGAGGTAAGGACAGTTCCTGACGATTCACAACTGCATCGATCAGGACAGGTCCATCATGTTGAAGTGCACGTTCCACCGCTCCCTCCAGTTCTGCGGGGTCTTCCACCCGAATACCTTCAATGCCCATCGCTTGTGCAACCATGGCGAAGTTTGGATTTACGAGTTCCGTGCCAGATTCAAGGAATCCTGCCGCCTTCATCTCCAGCTCCACAAAGCTCAGCGCACCGTTGTTGAACACGACCACTTTGACCGGAAGGTTATGCTGTTTGAGCGTTAGCATGTCCCCCATTAACATCGCAAGCCCGCCATCTCCGGACAGCGAAATCACTTGCCTTCCCGGATTCGCTACCTGTGCGCCTATCGCCTGTGGAAGTGCATTTGCCATGGTACCGTGGTTGAATGAACCCAGTAATCTTCGGTTACGGCTCATCTCCAGGTAGCGTGCGGCCCATACCGTAGGTGTACCTACATCACAGGTGAAAATTGCATTTTCCCCAGCAGCATCGCTGATTACTTTGGTAAGATACTGCGGATGAATCGGTTTTTTTCCAGGTTTTCCGACAGCAAGTTCATCCAGCTCCTTACGTACCTTCAGATAATGGTCCACACTTTTACGAAGATGTTTGTCATGATGCTCGTGCGTCAGTAAAGGCATCAAAGCCTCAATGGTCGATTTGACATCTCCGCACAACCCATAGTCCAGCTTCGTACGCCGACCAAGATGGGATGACTGTATATCGACCTGAAGCACAATTGCATCCTCCGGATAGAATTGACGATAAGGAAAATCTGTTCCAAGCATTAACAAAACATCACAGTCCATCATGGCATGATAACCGGATGAGTAGCCGATCAAGCCAGTCAAGCCGACGGAATAGGGATTGTCATACTCCAGATACTCCTTACCGCGCAAAGCGATAACCATTGGGGATTTCAGATGATCACACAGCTGCATGAGAGATTCTCTTGCACCTGCACATCCTGCACCACAGAGCAATGTGATTTTTTTGTCCTGATTCAGGTAATCGGCCAATTTCCGCAATTCCTGCTCAGAGGGGTGAACAACAGGCTGTGTCACATGGTAAACATGCTCGGGAACGGCAGGTCGGCTGCCTCAAGACCTGCCACGTCTCCTGGAAGAACAATGACAGATACGCCTGAACGCGAGACCGCAGTTTGTAACGCCATCGTAACCGATCGAGGCATTTGTTTGGGTGTCGTAATGACCTCGCAATAATGACTGCATTCCTGGAAGAGATATTCCGGATGAGTCGATTGAAAATAATCGCTTCCGATTTCATCGCTAGGAATATGAGCGGCAAGAGCAAGTACAGGTACACGGTTTCGGTGACAATCGTACAAGCCGTTAATTAGATGCATGTTTCCTGGCCCGCTGCTGCCAGCACAGACTGCGATACTCCCACTGACCTGCGAATCAGCTCCAGCGGCAAATGCCGCTACCTCTTCATGACGAACATGAATCCATTCGATTTTACCCGACCGCCGGATGGAATCCAGTACGGCATTCAGAGAATCACCCACGATGCCATAAATTCGTTTAATTCCTGCATTTAGTAATGCTTCTACCAGTACATCTGCGATTGTTTTTTTCATAGCTGATCTCCTTTAATCGCTTATTTTGAGTTATGTTTCCACCGGGTTAATATACCTATTCTAATACCCCAATCTTTCGAAAAACGAATCAAAATCATATGTCGTTTTGGATATATAAAACAAAACACCCCTAAGCCATTCCGTCTGCACGGAGCTAGATAGGGGTGTTTCAATGATTCTTTTTCAACAAAGATATTTATATAAGTGTTTCAATTAAAACTTCTTCTAACACATCTTCAGATTAAATAGCTGGCATCACGTTGCCGCCACTGACCGGGATATAGGCACCTGTAATAAAAGAGGATAGATCCGAGGCTAAAAAGGCTACCGCATTGGCAATCTCCTGATCTTCACCCCTGCGTTTCAAAGGAACTGTACGCGTGTAACCCTCATCATGTCCAGGCTCACTGTTACGATCACGATCGCTTATCGTCCAGCCTGGAGCGACTTGGTTGACGGTAATCTGGTACTCTCCCACTTCCTTGGCAAGAACCCGGTATAGTCCGTCCATCCCACGTTTCCCAGCGGTATATGCCGATTGTGTTGCAAAATTCTGCATGGCACATTCCGTGTTAATGCCGATAAATCGACCGCCTCTAGCTTCCTTCATGTACGGAATAAATGCCTTGGCGAGATACACACTCTGCAGCACACAAGATTCGAACTGGCTGATGTAGTCTTCGGGAGATTGTTCGAGCACAGTGGTCCATTCATATTGAATAACTGCATTAGCCACCACAATGTCAACTCCAGCGACGCCAAGAATAGCCTGAATCTGATCCCGCATTTGCATAGCCGTTTCCTGTTTTGTTATATCTCCTTGCACGATAACTGCTTGTCTGCCAAAAGCCTCAATCTCCTGCTTAAGTTCGAGAGCTTTCGTTTCATTGTTTATGTAATGCAGCGCGAGATCGGCACCACAACGAGCCAGCGTACGGGCGATGACTCTCCCGAGTTGTCCAGTGGAGCCAGTGACCAGCGCGGTCTTGCCTGTAAGATCCAATTGCATGGTGACAGCACCTCTCTGGTTCTATATCGATGAATGAAAACACTGCAAATGCAGCATGATAAGCTAAAACGGTTTCGAAACATACCATTCCCTGACCTGAAAATGAAAGATTTATATCATATTCCGTGATTAATCAGATCAATTTCCTGAAAACGACTAACTTCCTTCTCCCAACGTTCCTCCACGTATTTGCGGTGAACCGGGTGCTCATTATAAGCATCATAAGCTGCTTGATCGGCGAAAACCATTGAAAAACTGTAGTCAAATTCATTTTTGGTGCTTACCTGACGCAGTACCTGAAAGTTCTCCACGCCCGGAATGACTGCAAGTGCTTCCGCACTTTCCTTCAGAAAAGCTTCTGCCTCTGCTGTATCCTTGCCAGCGTAAAGTGTAAACGTAACCATATGTGTAATGCTACTCATCTCTATTTCCTCCTCCAATATGATTTCACTCAAGTCCTAGTTTACCTCTGAATGATATGTAAGCGCAATCCTTAATAAAATTTGTCAGAGTTTGGAGCCTTGTAGACCTGCAAATGATGTTTAAGACATAGAAAAAACCCCGGAAACGAATTCCCGAGGTTGATCTTGTCATCTATAGACAAACTAGTTTTTGAGGTTGTATTTACGGTTGAACTTGTCAACACGACCACCGATGTCCACGTTTCTTTGTTTACCAGTGAAGAAAGGGTGGGATGCGGAACTAGTGTCCACACGGATTACAGGGTAAGTGTTGCCATCTTCCCATTCCATTGTCTCGTTCGAGAATTTAGTCGAAGAGCTCAGGAATTTGTAATCAGCACTTGCATCGTAAAAAATAACCGTTTGTGTCTTTGGATGGATATCAGCTTTTGGCATAATCTATTTACACTCCTTTAAATGGGTACTTCCTTGAATAGAACTAAATTTTATTATACTCTTTTTTTGGACAAAGTACCAGCAGGATTTGAAGAAACGATAAATATTTACCTATTCGCCACAATCTGCACCTGATCGCGGTCTAAGTTATTCCCTTCTCCAGTACATCCAGCATGTACTCCAGAGCCTCCAATTCATCTCTTCCACGCGTCTGTAATCTGACTATACTGCCATGACGAATCGGAAGAAGCGCCATACCAAGCAGGCTTTTGACATCTACACGATGCTCATGCTCAGACTCAACAAACGACAATGAAATATCCGAGGCAAAACGTGACGCTTGAGAAGATATAGACATCAGATCATCCCGGTGAAAATCAGAGTGAATCGTAAATTCATGTGTTCTCACAACCTTCAGTTCCTTTCGCTAAGTAGCTTATCAACCAGAGTGGTTTGTATCCATTTATATATTAAAATCTTCATGAATTATACCATGTTATGGGAGCTTGTATAATCATTTATTTGGTGAAAATGAAAAAAAGAAGTCCCTGAATCGGGACTCCCTGAGTTGAGATTTAAATGCAGTTGGGATAGACCATCACTTTCAGACTGCCGCTCTTATTGTGAAGCGCCCGTTCCATGGCTTGTTGAGTTTCAGCCAGTGAATAACGATCCGTGATCAAGGACAATACATCGTGCTCACCGGAGCTCAGAAACTCAATTCCCGCTGGATAGGTGTTGGCATAGCGGAATATGCCGTAAATATCAACCTCGTTATCGGCAATAAAAGGAACATTCAGTGCAATCTCATCCTGTGCCGGCAGGCCCACAATAGCAAGTTTGCCTCCCCGCCGCAGTGAATACAATGCAGATTGAAGCGCTTTGGGGTTCCCTGCAGTTTCCCAAGCCGTATCTACACCGATTCCATTCGTTAACTCTCGAATGACCGTCTGTGCATCTTCATTTCTCACATTGATCGTATGCGTGGCTCCCATACGCCGAGCAGCTTCAAGTCGTACCTCTTCCAGGTCAGTAACTATAATTTTGTCGACTCCAAATGATTTTGCGGCCGCGACAGCCATCAGTCCAACAGGTCCCATGCCCATGATCGCCAGCGTGGTTCCAGGAGCAAGTTTACTTCGACGCGCAGCGTGAATACCTACCGAAAAAGGCTCGTTCATGGCAGCTTCCTCAAAGGACAGATGATCCGGGATTGGAAAAACCATATCCTCACGAATGGTCAGGTATTGTACAAATGCGCCATCAACAGGCGGGGTAGCTAGGAATTGTACATCTGGACACAGATTATAGCGTCCTTCCTTACATGCCACGCAGCGTCCACAAGTAACGCCTGGTTCGATGGCAACCCGGTCACCTGCCTTCAAGCGTGATACGTTCGAGCCTACAGCAGCTACAATACCCGCACATTCATGCCCCAGAATAATGGGTTTTTCCACTACAAATCTGCCAATTCTTCCGTGTTCAAAATAATGCACATCCGATCCGCACACGCCTACTGCCATGACCTGAATCAGAACTTCGTCCTCAGCAGGTTTCGGTACAGCCTGTTCTTCGATGATGATTCGTCCTGGTTCCGTCATTACCGCTGCTTTCATGGTCTGGGGTAATTGATGCTGTCCCATTGGGTTTTCGCCTCCTCTTGGTTGCCAATGCTGCTCTTTCATTCAATAACAAAGGGATGTGTAGCAGAATTCTTTAATAAATGGTTCGTCCCCGCTCATCCTCAATGCCACTCTTGCGATAGAAGTACGTATTAATCATGTCCCGCCATTCCTTGGCATGCTCGGCCTGATTGTCCTGACGCTGAGCTACGGTTTCGAAAATTTCCGGGTCCACTTTACCTTCGAGCTTTCTCCAGGTTTCCGCTAAGGCTTGTGCCTGTTCCGCACCCTTGAAGTGTGTATCATAAATGTGCTGAATGACGGTCTTGCCAGAATGCAGCACATGCGTATAAGGAACATGGTGGAAGAATAACAGCAACTCATCCGGACAGGTCGTTACATTTTCATATCGTTCCGCATTTTCCGTATGATACTGCGATGTATAACCTGTACCGCTCTGTACGGTCCGATCTACTCCAATGCCTCTGCAATCTGCGAAGTGATACGTTCCCCACTTGGAATATTCATAACCGTCCACATTCGGACCATAATGATGATCCGGATTAACCATCCAGCCTACTCCGAGCGGCGCCGTATAATTTTCATAGATGTTCAGAGAGTCGAGAAGCATGCCAGAGATCAGACGAACAACTTCTTCGTCGTGCCCAAACGTGAGTCTAACCCATTCGTCCGCGATCTCTTCCGAAGACAGTTCGGGATTCCAGGCGAGTCTACCATAACCGTACAAATTGGCCTGAGCAAGTGGATGTCCTGTCCAGCATGCATCTGCACCAATATTCGAAACTGCGGCAAAACCGCTATGAGGTCTGTTGTACAGGGAGCCATCCGCAATACGTTTAACTTCCGATCCTTGTCCCTTCGCATAGGTGTCGAAATCCAATACTTCTTTCCACTGTGGAATCAGATAACACAAATGCCGCTGTTGACCTGTATATTCCTGTGTGATCTGAAATTCGAGCACCTGATTGGTCTTATCCATCGCTCCGAACAGCGGAGATACAGCTTCCCTAACCTGAAAATCCATCGGACCATTTTTGATCTGCAAAATGACATTATCAGCAAACCGTCCATCCAGAGGCTTAAAGTGGTCATAGGCAGCGCGCGCACGATCTGTGGAGCGATCACGCCAGTCCTGCTTGCAGTTGTAGACGAAACAGCGCCAAATAACCAATCCACCAAATGGACGAAGTGCTTCAGCAAGCATGTTCGCTCCGTCTGCGTGGTCCCGATTGTAGGTGAATGGACCCGGGCGATTTTCGGAATCCGCTTTGATCAGGTAACCACCAAAGTCAGGGATGGCCGCATACACTTTGGCAGTCTGAATGTTCCACCATTCTCGTACTTGCTCATCCAGTGGATCAGCGGTAAGCAATCCGCCGATCTCCATTGGGCTTGCATAGTTGGCGCTTAAGTAAAGTCGTATGCCGTAAGCTCTGAATGCAGAGGCTACACGAGCTACATCACTCAAAAAGCGCTCTGTCAGAAACAATGTTTCGCGCTGATGCACGTTGACATTGTTGATGGAGATGGCATTGATGCCAGCCGAAGCGAGCAATCGTGCATAATCCCGAATGCGTACGATATCTTGCGTGAATTCTCCATTTTCATAAAAGATAGATTTACCGGCATATCCACGTTCAATGCTTCCGTCCACGTTATCCCATTGATTAATCATCCGCAGCGCATTCCGTGGCTGCTCAATCACATGACTCCATTTCTTCGAGGATGTATCCGCCTCACTTGAACTCCCCTGTGCCAGTACCAGCTCTCTGAGCAAATGGAATGTACCATACAGTACACCTTGAGGTGTCTCAGCACCAATGAAGAGTCTGGCTAGTTCCTCGTCTTCACGAATGACGAAGCCTTCTCCTTGAACAGCGGCACGTTCACTCTCGCTGAACGCCTCTGCAAGAAGTGAATTGCCTGCCCATGTGCCAATCCAGATACCAGGATCATGGGAAGCCTGTTTACCCTCAAGGTCAATACCGGATAAGACTGTTATTGGTTTCTCTCCGAACAATCTCTCCAATCCTTGTGTAAGCTCCTCCAGAGCTGTAGCAATGACTTCATGCTTCTCGATTGTATTTATACGTTTTACCCAAGCAGGAACAGTCTGACTTGCAGTACCCTTACGACTGTATTCACCAGAGAGATATCCAAGCCACGCATCATACTGCGGGCCAGCTAAGTTTTGTTGAACGATTGAACGATTCATCGTACCGCCTCCTTGCTAGCATAGATCTGTTCCAAACGAGTGCCCTTCCCTTCCAGCAGCCAAAGGATGGATGTTACTCCGCGCGGGTAATATTTGCTGCCTACAGCAACGCCCGACAGGATCTGGTCACTCCAGCACCAGTAAGACTCTTCGGGATGCAGCAGCCAGTTTACATGCGCGGCATCGGATGCCTGCCCTGATTCATCCCATTCCATGCCCAGTATTTCTCTAGTGATAAACTGGGACAGATAGATTTTGCTTAACCACGAGTTATTACTTGTTGAGGACAGCTTCCATCCTCCATCTTCAAATAGACAAGTACCTGGTAATAGAACGTTCTTCAAATGGGTTCGGAGTGCCTGCAGGTAAGAACCAAACCGGCCGTGTGCATCCAGTGCACCTTCACAACCTGTAAAGTAAGGGAATACCAACCCTTCGATAGCCGGGATGATACGGGAATCGTTATTCTCCGCAATAACAGCCGGGATGTAGCCTCCTTCCGTCAACTGGGCTGCAACACTCGCGGCACAGCGATCAGCCTGACGTCCTGCCTGAAGGGATAAATCCGAGAGTTTCTCCGCAGCAAACAGCTTTTCAAGGGCCACATATACAGCCCAGCATTTCCCTGCCAGATAAATATTGTTACGGGATTGACCGAGTGACACATCAAGGCTGTCATAAGTCGTAATTTCTGCTCCGCCCTTCGTGCGGCTGCTATCCAGTCCCATGAGACCGTTACGCTGATCTTCATCCGGGTGATCCCGGTTAAGCATGCTTTGGAAGCAATCCTGAATTACAGGAAGCATCTGCTTCACAAATTCCTGATCCTTGGTTTGTTCAATGTAGACAGTTGCACAGCACAGCCAGTTCACAAGCTCTTCATGACTCATCTGGGAAAAGCAATCATCTATTCCCACTAACTCATAGGCAGAATGTCCTGGACGGGAGAACACATTCGCCACACCAATATCATGGGTAAAGGTCAAGCCGCCTGGATACAATTGATCTTCCCCGGGGAAGCGAACCTGATCGGTATAGCTGTAACGTTTCACAAACCACTCGAGCTCGTTGCGAACCGTCCAAGGGTTCAGGGCAAGTTCAAAATATAACTGATCTGCTGTCAGATCAAGGGTGTTCATCATCCGATATTCGCCTTCATTGACAATCCAGAACGGTTCTCCATCTGCGTCCAGGAGCTGCGTGCTTGCATAATAACTATGAATAGAATGAGCGAGCATAAATGCCTGATCATCCGACAGTGAACTGGTACCCAGACGCTGTTCTGCTTCCTCGCAAGATGCTGTCAATGTGTCGAAACGATCCAGGGCATACTGGCCAGCTTCCTGGATATCCGCGAAATATCGGGTATACCAGTACGTCGTATCCAAACCGGAAGTGACGATGCCACCGCGGTAAAAACAAACTGCGAAGTGATATGTACGTTTCTCTCCAGCTGGAACTTCCATTAGCAATGCAGCTGTGCGACCTAATCCAAAAGCCAAATTCTCCACATGTTTTTCCTGCAGGATTTTATCTAACGTGAACCCAAGTGCAGGGTACAGTCCATCATCAGATGACATAATCGCTGTAAGCCTTCCTTGTCCGACACCCGTGAGCTTTCCGCCCTCGGGTCCGCCGATCATGCGCATTGCCGAATACGGATCATTACCCTGATATCCGAAATATGCTCTTCGTGACTGCTGTCCTTGCGTGTTATCAATCGTCATCTCCACGAGAACCGCTGGAACCAGAGCATCCTTTAATTGTTCAAGATCCCCATGCTTCGGTTCAGGTACAGGACGAACTGGTGAATAGATCCGGAAAGTCAGATCTCCCGCTGTCCAGGTGTCTGTACCGGACTTGAATTCACGTGTAATTTCTTCATCACGAAATGCTGCAATGAGCGGACGCTTCGATCGGGTTGAAGTATGTGACTGGGATTGTACCTGTGATTCGGCTCCCTCTTCTATTCCGTTTTCTGCATTGTCCAGCTTCTCAACATCGTAGCGAACACTCTCATCCTCGGTAGCTTCAAAAAAAGGTAGTGCCTGATAATGTTCGCCATCACGAGATTGTAATCCTATATATATATTTTGGTCTGCAGGTTTTCCCAGCTCCAGGCCGAGTCCGCCCTTGGCACCTTTGTATCCAAGTGTAAAACTTGCAAAAGCCCCGATCGGTGAGTGGTGGGCGTTATAAAAGATCGATTTGGATGTGCTCATGAACGATGACCCCTCTCAATATGGTTTGCATGCGTTTTCATAGCCTCATCCTAACATGCTCATTCCACCCTAGACCATGGACAAATCAATCGGATATTTACCCAAATCAAGCTGGTCGTATATAATGGAATAAAGCGATTACATTTATTTTTGAACATTGCCAGCCTTGTAAGCTGACTGCCCATTTAATCAGTTTCTATTATAAAGGAGGTCTCCGATGTCTTCTACTTACTTGCCTCCCGCTCTGGGTGAAAGTGTACATGAGGTCTTCTATCCAGATGTCCAGACCACCGTCAATCTCTTTGCCATTCATCTGCGGAGTGTTGGTGCGAACTGGAATTATCCGGCACATGAACACCCGCAGTACGAGCTGAACTATGTGACAGAAGGTGTACAGCTCATGTCGGTGAACGGCCAAATGTATACACAAAAGGCTGGCGAACTGCTCCTCATTCCTCCAGGAAGCGTTCATTCCAGCCAGAGCCAGGACGGTCAGGGATTTACCTATTTCTGCATGCACTTTGATATCGATGATCAGTTGTTCCTCTCCTTGCTTGCCCGAATCAAGCAGACCCTCTTCCATGCAGACAATCCGGTTACATTAAAAATTGAGCCGGTTCTGAGCAAATTAATGAATTCTGCAAATGAAGAATCGACACCGAATACAATGGTTCAGCGCATGCAGCTGCAATCCGCTGTATTCGAATTATTCGGGCATTTGTGGGAAGCCGTCTCTCAGGAGGCAGCGCATCTGTTCTCCGAAGGATATGAACGGATTGAGCTTGCTCATCAGATCCGGAATCGACTGCAAGGGCTAGTAAACCAGCAGTTTAAGCAAGGCAATGAAACCGACAGCCACTATGGAATTGATGACATTGCTGCTGAACTGGGGATTAGCTCCTCTCATTGTAACCGTGTGTTCAAGCAGGTATTTGGTCAGTCTCCGCGCGTGGCGCTCTCCGAGATGGTTTTGCACGAAGCGAAGGTACTGCTTGGTAATCCGAAACTGTCCGTTCAAAGTATCGCTGCAATGCTCGGTTACAAGGATATCGCTCACTTTAGCCGTCAATTCAAGCGCTGGTCGGGCATGTCACCTTCTCGATTCCGACAGGAACAGCCTACTCTACAGTGAGTCTGTCAGAAGATAGAGCAAAATTGATGAATATGAAATCCCACTACTGATGCAGCAGTGCTTATTTCAACAAACGCTTAATTGTCTTCAGCTTGCCATCGTACGGCGGGTACAAAATGGACAAATTCAGTTTGGTGCTCTTTTTGAGCACGCTTTTCATATGTGAGAAGGTTTCGAGGCTGTACCGCCCATGATAAGAGCCAATACCGGAATGTCCTACACCGCCAAATGGCAGCCGTGGATTGGCTACGTGAGTGATCGTATCATTTATACAGCCGCCTCCAAAAGAAACCTGGCTCAACACCTTATCCTGAAGCTGTAAGTCTGATGTGAACAAATAAAGAGCCAGCGGCTTCGGACGTTTCAAGATCCCGTCAATGGCTTCATCAATGCTGCGGTAACTAATTATGGGCAAAATCGGTCCGAAGATCTCATCTTCCATGGCGGCTGCGTCCCAGGATTCAGCGTCAATTAGTGTCGGTGCAATGTAGCGATCCGCTTCATCAGAGTGACCTCCATAGATCACTTTGTCCTGGTCCCGTTCAATAAGCTTCGTTAATCTTCTGAAATGAGCCTGATTGACGATGCGCCCATAATCGGAATTATGCTGAATGTTTGTACCGAAGAAGGACTCCACAGCTGTTTTCATCTCCGAGATCAGCTGCTCCTTCACTCGTTCATGCACAAGCAAATAATCCGGAGCGATACAGGTCTGTCCCGTATTGAGCAGTTTACCCCATATAATGCGTTCAGCAGCAACTTTAATATCTGCTTTCTCGTCCACAATGACAGGACTTTTCCCACCAAGCTCCAAGGTAACAGGAACGAGGTTTTTGGCAGCGGCCTCCATCACGATTTTTCCTACCGGTACACTGCCCGTAAAAAAGATGTAATCAAACGGAGCATTAATCAGTGCTGTCGTTGTGTCCTTGGCGCCTTCTACAACTTGTACATAACCCGGCTCGAATACCGAGGAGATTATCTCACGAACAACGGCCGAAACCGCAGGTGTGTTTTCAGAGGCTTTGAGCACCGCGGTGTTTCCAGCGGCAATCGCACCAACCAGAGGTTCTATGAGGAGCTGAAACGGATAGTTGAAAGGTCCGATAATGAGCACGGATCCATACGGCTCAGGGATAATGTAACTTTTGGAGCCGACCAGGGCCATCTGCGTTTTTACTTTAACGGGTTTGACCCATTTTTTCACTTTTCGTATGGTGTGTTTGATGCTGTCCATCATAAAACCTATTTCGGTCGTATAGGATTCAAACTCACTTTTACCCAAATCCTGATGCAGCGCTTCGGTGAGTCTGGATTCATATTTCTGAATAGCCTGCTTCAGCTGGGTTAAACGCTCAATTCTAGTCTCCGCTGAACGGGTAGCCCCGGAACGGAAAAACTGGTGCTGCTGCTCCAAAATCAGCTTAACCGCATGATGATCTAATTCCTGCAAGGTGCTCATATCGTATGTCTCCTCTACTTGTATTGATGAAACGTTTAAACAAACGAACGTAACCAACGGAAAACTACGTGCTTCATCGTTAAGATTCATCGGTTGTCTACAGACACTCTTTCTCCAACGCAGCAACCAGTTCTTTCAACAGTTCAACGGATGGCTTCAGGGAAGCAGAGTAATACCGCTGGGTACCCTTCTGTTCCACGGAAATAAGCCCTTTTTCAAGCAGTAACTTGAGATGGTGAGAGATGGCTGGTCTCGACAGACTGGATTGTTCTGTAATCTCGTTAACGGTCATCTGACCCCGCTCGGTTAGGATTAACAAAATATTTTGACGGTGGTTATCGCTTAGCACCTGAAATAATGGAATGCAGGACTGAAAAATACTTATCGCTTGCTGACCCATGTGTTCACCTCAATCTGCTCAATCAATGTATACATTCATATAAATTGGTTTAAATGTTTAAACCTATCGACTTCTATTTTATACCTAATTCAGATAAAACTCAATTATTCATACATTATTTCATTTCAAATGTAATAAAAGCGCTTCCATACTACCATACAAGTATGGTAGTATGTCATTGAAGGAGTTGAAGTTGTGGAATATATCCCAAAGTTTTCGTCCAAAGCCGGTTTGTCGTCTTCCCTAAACGGTCTGTCGTCCAAGAATAAGCAAGCCTCCTCAACACGGGATGTTGTCTATGCTACTTTGAAGCAATTGATTTTAAGTTTAAAATTGCCTCCCGGCACAGCTATCTCTGAGAAGGAAATATCGCTGGAGTTTCAGGTAAGCCGTACTCCTGTTCGCGAGAGTTTTGTAAGACTTGCACAGGAAGGTTTGCTTGAAGTGTATCCGCAGCGCGGCACGTATGTTTCTCTTATACAGGTAGACCTCGTTGAAGAAGCACGCTTCATGCGTGAGCAGCTGGAACGGGCCGTGATCCGGCTTGCATGCGCGCATTTTCCGGATCAGGAGATGATTTTATTAGAGCAAAACCTTGCTCAGCAGCAAGCGTGTTTGCTGCAACCGGACGATGAACGAATGTTTCAACTGGACGAGGAATTCCATAGCACCCTTTTTGCAGGATGCAACAAAAGCAAAACATGGACCGTGATCCAGCAGATGAATGTACACCTCAATCGAAGCCGGATGCTTCGTTTGTCTTCGGATCATCAGTGGGATCATCTAATCGAGCAGCACCGGTCCATGGTGGAGGCCATTCAGCAGCATGATGCTCAGACGGCAGAACGAATTATGCAGGAACATCTTCACCTGACCGTCACAGATCTGGCCATCCTTCAGGATACATATCCTTCCTATTTTCAACAATGACATGTCTGGTTTTTCTAATTACACTTGATGAGGTGAACGTGATGAAAATGGTTTTCCGCTGGTTTGGCGAAGGCAATGATACGGTGACGCTCGATCATATTCGGCAGATTCCGGGAGTGGAGGGCATTGTGTGGGCACTGCATGATGTTCCGGCAGGCGAAGAATGGCCCATGGACAAAATTCTGGCTGTCAAAGCGGCAGCTGATCGGGCAGGATTGCATTTGGATGTAGTGGAAAGTGTCAATATTCATGAAGATATCAAACTGGGCCTGCCTACTCGGGACAAATACATCGACAATTACAAAAAAACAATGGAAAAACTCGCCCAGGTTGGAGTAAAAGTGATCTGTTACAACTTTATGCCCATCTTCGACTGGCTGCGTACGGATCTTCATAAGGAAATGGAAGACGGATCCACTGCCCTTTTCTATGAAAGCAGCAAGCTCGCAGATATTGAACCACTGGAACTTGTGCGGCGCATAACCGAAAATTCCGCGTTAACGATGCCAGGCTGGGAACCGGAACGATTGCAGTACCTGACTGGTCTGTTCGAAGCTTATAAAAATGTGACCGAGGAAGATATGTGGGAGCATGCCCGATATTTTCTACAGGAAATCATTCCTACGGCAGAGCGGCTTGGCATTCGAATGGCGATCCACCCGGATGATCCGCCATGGCCTATTTTCGGTTTACCAAAGATCATTATCAGCCAGGATAACCTGCGTAGATATCTGAATCTTTATGATAGCCCTTACAACTCTGTAACCCTGTGCAGCGGATCTCTTGGAGCTAACCTGGATAACGATATTATTGGTATGATTCATGAATTCCGCGACCGGATTCCGTTTGCCCATATACGTAATGTCAAAGTGTATGATAACGGTGACTTCATTGAGACTTCACATCGCAGCCAGGATGGGAACGTGGATATTGCAGGTGTAGTTGAAGCTTACCATGACATTGGTTTTGAAGGTTATGCAAGACCGGACCACGGGCGTCACCTCTGGGGCGAACAATGCAGACCTGGTTATGGTCTGTACGATCGTGCTCTGGGTATCATGTATCTCTGGGGTGTCTGGGATTCGCTACAAAGGAGGACAAAAGCATGAGCGATTATATATTTGAAACATCTTCCCGTCTGGAAGGCAAAACAGCGGTAATCACAGGTGGTGCCGGCGTCCTCTGCCGATCCATGGCCGAAGAACTTGCTCGTCACGGGGCCCGTGTGGCCATTCTCAATCGTACGGTTTCCAAAGGAGAAGAAGTTGTTGCCGCTATTGAAGCTGCTGGCGGAACAGCCATTGCCGTTGCTTGTGACGTCACCCAAGTGGACAGTGTGAAGGCCGCGGCGGCAGCGGTACAGGAAAAGCTGGGTCCATGCGATATCCTGATCAATGGTGCAGGCGGTAATCACGCCAGTGCCAATACGACGAATGAAATTTTCAGATTGGAAGATCTCGAACAGCCTGATGTCACCACGTTCTTTGACGTCAGTGTGGATGGGTTTCGTCAGGTCATGGATCTGAATTTTGTGGGCTCTCTTATTCCTACCCAGATCTTTGCAAGACAAATGATTGATCGTGACGTGCCTGCAACAGTCATTAATATCTCGTCGATGAGTGCACCTTCGCCGATGACCAAAGTGCCTGCGTACAGTGCAGCCAAGGCTGCAATTAACAATTTTACACAATGGTTGGCAGTCCATCTTGCCGAATCGGGAATCCGGGTTAATGCCATTGCCCCAGGATTTTTCCTTACGGAACAAAACCGGAATTTGCTGCTTCATCCTGATGGCTCTCCTACTGAACGTTCCAGCAAAATCATTGCACATACGCCAATGCGCCGGTTCGGGAAGCCTGAAGATCTGCTGGGCACGCTAATGTGGCTTGCGGATGAGAAGCAGTCTGCATTCGTTACCGGCACGGTTATCCCCGTTGACGGGGGATTTATGGCTTATGCTGGAGTCTAATGATCCGATCGGTACATTTATAAGAGATATCTTAATAGTAAAGCACTAAAAATAATTATTAACATGTAATAACGACCCGTAATCAGGAGTGTGTATCCTGGTTTCGGGTTTTTTCATTTTCCGAATAAGATCATCCAGCCGAGGCAACGCTTGTAATAGTCAACACTAACAATTGGCAGCTAGTTGTCTACTAATAAATACATGTGATTTTGCAGTACGCCAAATGTAGGAAGGTGATACATACATGATGGAAGAAACATGGGTTGTGGTTGTGCGCTCCATAATTGCTTTTTTGACCCTGATCATCTATACCAGAGTGCTCGGCAAACAGCAAATGGGTAACCTTACGTATTTCGATTATATTAATGGGATTACAATTGGTTCCATTGCGGGAACTTTCGCTACTGATTTGTCTTCTAAAGCATGGATTCATTTTGTCGCACTTACCATTTTTACAATCATTACGATTATCTTTCAGTACATTACACTTAAAAATCGAACCATTTCCAAGCTGATGGATTCTGATCCTACCGTTGTCATACAGAACGGTAAAATCCTTGAGCAGAACCTGCAGAAAATGCGTGTCAAATTCGATGAATTGACCATGATGCTGCGTCAAAAAGACGTATTTGACATTACGACACTGGATTATGCAATCCTAGAACCAGACGGCAATCTCTCCGTCGTTTTGAAGCCCGAGAATCAGCCGGTTACTGCCAAGGACATGCATATGCATCCTCCAAAAAGCAAACTAATGACCGAACTCATTATTGAAGGTGTCTTGATCAAGCAAAACCTGAAAGAGAGAAATAAGGACATCAATTGGCTGACTGAACAATTAAAAAAGAAAAACATTACAATCCAGGACATTGCTTTTGCGGCTATCTTGCCTAACGACAAATTGTATGTCGATCTTTTCAAAGACCAATTCTCAGAAAAAACGGATATGGGTGATTATAAGGGACCCTTCTAATTTCTTTTACTATCTGCATGGAGGCGGTTGAATGAAAACACGTTTCTGGTTGCTGTATGTACTACCCATATTTTTGCTTGTTCTGTTTGTAGCCATCATGGCCACAGGCTCATTTCTCAAAAAACCATTTGGTACACAGGACCGTTTGCTCGAATCCGTACAAATATTGGAAAATCAAGTGGAGAAAAAACAGTGGACTGAAGCCAAATCTCAAATTGAATATGCACTGCAAGCCTGGGACCGCATCGTCAATCGTATTCAGTTTAGTGTGGAACGTGAGACCATTTACGACATTTTAGGTACCCTTGCACGAATTAGGGGAGGCGTTGCCGCTGAAGATGATCAGGCGATTATGGAGGAGATTTATTATTTCTACGTCCTATGGGAGAATCTCGGAGATTAGGGGTAGACCAAATCACAAATGATACAGAAAGGCACCTCCTTTATCGCAAAAGGAAGTGCCTTGTTGAATGCATTTAAGCGTTTCGCGAACGTACACCACGTGAACGTGGACTGCGAGATATACCTTCTTTGCGGAAAAACAGACTCAGCGCCCCCTTTGCACACCAGAGCGCAAACAAGGCAAAGAGTGTACCCCAGAACAGGGCTGGCAGGAACGTCTGTTGAGCCAGATTTGCTGCATCCCCAGCCCGTGAAGGCTGTGTCCAGGACATGAAACCAACGTACATGGCACTAACCACAGACTCTTCAAGGGTCAAGAAAGCAAGTAACAGATAGTAGTACTTCACGATCTTGGCGCCAAAGATCATAATCACGACATTCAGAGCAATGAAACCTGTAAGCCATAACATGCCGAATTCTCCTCTTACATACAAGAAAAGGGAAACCAGTGCTACAGCGGTCATGATACCCAGCCCCCACAACTGCAGCCCTTTGCGGTATAGATAGAATAACAACCATGCAAAAAGAGAAGCCGTGACATACCCTGCCAATGACACCAGAATGGATCTGCCTGGTGTTAACATGGAAGAGTACGTGACGCCGCTGTGATCGGCGTATAATTCGATTCGTAATACTTTCCCGGATAACAGCAGGGTCATTAAAGCATGGCCGAATTCATGAATCATCGTGTCCAGATTCCGGAACAACGAAGAGAACGGAATAAAACGTGTTAGAAAAACTGAAGCCACCAAAAACAATATGGTTTTGAGCCATTTATTCAATTCCGTGTTCCCTCCTCATCACCGACTATACATGCCCATCGTTATACTACGTATCAACCCTCTTCTCGTTTCTCCTTGTGAAGTGGGCTGCACAATATTCTATCCACCAGCAGAAGCTGCGATTATGCCTAATGAAGAACGAAGACAGATCATAACGTCCTTTCTCGACCTCGAGCGTAACGAGCAGACGATTTCGCATATGCTTCAGTGCATATTGGACAAATTGATCGGCGGTTTCACTTTGCACTAGTGTAACATAAGCATATAAAGAATGGTCTATCGGTTCATCTAGCGGACTTACTCCAGCACATGAAAATTCGGTCCCAACACCGGCTTGCTGAAGTGAGGATAAGGCTTCAAGCAGCTCCGCATCTATTTCTACACCGTTCCACAACACCGTTCTTTTCGCAGACACGGTATATTTATCACGTTCCGTCCAGTGCAGCAGCTCCTGCTTGCGTCTTCTCCATAGATGAGGCGGCTGCTGACTTAGCAATACTTCCTGTTCTTCACTTAGTCCCATAAGCTTCTTCTCCCCCTATCCCATTGGTCTTCCGATCGTATTACACAAGAAAAGAGCACATCGCTGTGCTCTCTGCTTGGCAAAAGGCAAAGGAATGGCTGTGCCATTCCTCAGCATGTTGTACCATTGTACCTTTTTCGATGACTGGTATCAAACGGGTTTTCATTATTCATTCAGAGCCAGTTTGAGGGCCTCCAGATTCTGCTCCATTACACCAATGTAGTCCAGACCCGCAGCAATCTCCTCTTCGGTTAATCCTTCAATCGGATTCAATACTGCTGTTTTGGCACCCACTTCACTGGCGATGGTCTCGGATACTTTGGAAGATACCAGTGTTTCGAAGAAAATCGTTTTGACCTGATGTTCCTTGGCAAAGTCGATTACAGATGCCATCTGTGCTGCAGATGGCTCTTGCTCGGGAGACAACCCGGCGATAGGTACTTGCTGCAGACCATACTGCTGTGCAAGATAGCCGAACGCTGCATGCTGTGTAATGAAATCTTTTCGTTTGCTGTTGGTTACAGCCGCTTTAAATTCTTGGTCAAGTGTCTCCAGCTTGGCGATGTAAGCATCCGCATTTTGCTTGAATTGTTCGGCATGTTCGGGCGCAGCTTGTGCCAGTCCGGCTTCGATGTTCCGCACTTCCTGAACAGCCAGAACAGGTGATAACCAAACGTGCGGATCAAGTCCGCCATGATCATGTGAATGCCCTTCTTCGGTGTCGGCATCATGTTCATGGTCATGTTCTTCTGTCGTCGCTTCATCTGCATGGTCATGGTCATGCTCTTCTGCAGCAGCTTCTTCCCCATGCTCGTGATCATGATCATGTTCTTCTGTAGTTGCTTCATCTGCATGATCGTGGTCGTGCTCATCTGCACTAGACTCCCCATGATGATGGCCATCTTCTACGCCTTCAAGCAGATCAATGCCTTGGCTTGCTTCAACTTGTACCAGCTTGTCATTACTCAGACTATCCTTTACTTGATCAATCCATGATTCCATGCTAGCACCATTATAGACAAGTACATCTGCTTTCTCGATGCTTGCTATATCCTGAGGTGTAGGCTCCCAGTCATGAGGCTCCATACCAGCAGGAACGAGTGTATGTACATCAGCCAGATCTCCTGCTACATTTTTGGTGAACTCATACATCGGATAAAAGCTAACCTGTACGTTCAATTTTTTCTCAGTTGCTGCCGGAGTACTTGTTGAAGCTGCATCCGAATCGGATGCGGGTTTGGTTTGCCCGCAACCTGCTGCAATAAGTGTGAGACTGAACAGCAGTCCCATTGCTGATTTTTTACTGAATTTCATGCGGTGTATTCTCCCTTGATTGTATTAATATCCTGGCGCCTTGCTGTTTTACTTCCTTGCGATGCCGTTTACGATTGTATAGTTGAATCAGCTTTTGAGCTGATATTCCAGTCAATAGAAAGGCCAGCAAAATGAGTGCGATCGTTCCACCTGGCGGTGTATTCCAATGGTAAGATGTTGTCAATCCGCCAAAAATGCCAATTAACCCGGTAATGACGGCAATGACCAATGCAGCAGCGAAGCTGCGAGAGATTCGAAGTGCCAGCGCTGCTGGCAGCACAATCAATGCGGATACAAGCAGTACGCCTACGATCGGCATAGCTGAAGCAACCGTCAGTCCTGTCAGTACGGCGAAAGCAAACGATAACCCTTTTACCTGAACGCCTCCAATAGAGGCTGTCTCTTCGTCAAACGTCAAATTATATAACGGTCTCCGTAGTACAATGAAAAAAACCAAACCAATGACGCATACAGCTGCCATCATCCATAACTGAACATTGCTGACTGCAACGATGGAACCGAACAGATAGGAACTGAAGGTTTTGGACAAGTTTGTTTTCAAACTCATGAGCACCACAGCCAGTGCCAGGCCTGAGGTCATGATAATCGCCACTGGCACTTCGCTATATGTACGATAGCTTCTACGCAGTTGTTCGACCAATAACGCACCAATGACAGCGATCGCAAACCCGCAGATTACCGGGTTGAGATTCATGACCGAACCAAGGGCCACTCCCGCCAGAGAAACATGGGACAACGTATCGGCCATCAGCACCTGCCTCCGGAGCATCAGGTAGACACCAAGAATCGGAGCAATAATGCCAATCAGTCCGCCTGCCCAAAAGGCGCGCTGCATGAATTCGTACTCAAACACTGCCATTCCTCACTTTCTTGTCGCTCCAGGGTGATCGTCCGGTCCAATCGGTTGCCCATCTCTTCAAGGCCATGTGTGACCATAATAATGGTCAATCCATGGACATCTGCATAGTGTCGCATCAGATCATAGAAACCTTCCCGGCTGCGGCGGTCCATGCCTGTTGTCGGCTCATCCAGAACTAGAACTTGGGGCTGTCCTGCCAGAGCTCTGGCAATGCAGATGCGCTGCTTCTGTCCACCCGACAGCTCGCCTACCCGTGTATTGCGATATTCCCACATACCGACTTCCCGAAGACTGCGTTCGACTACGGCTTCCTGTTCGGGTGAGAATTTTCGGAATAGACCAAGCTTGCGATAACATCCGGACCGCACCAGTTCAATGACTGTACTGGGAAAGCCACTGTTGAATGATGCCACCTGCTGGGGCACATATCCGATCTCCAGTTTGTTGCCATTGTTGTTCTGAATATTCATATGTACCGTGCCGCTCCAGGGCTGTAAAAGCCCCAGCAGCAATTTCAGCATGGTTGTCTTCGCCGAACCGTTGGGTCCGGTAATGCCTACAAACTCGCCCACATGAATATCCAGCGATAATTGATCAATGACGGGGTCTTTGCCATATCCAAAAACCACGTCGCGCATGGAAGATAGAATCATGGTAGATCCTCTTTTCGTAAATATTACGATTTAAAAATGACAAAAAAATTTATCTCGTTTCCCGGTGAATCGTCATTTTCTTTAATCGTGGCGAATATTTTTTCATTTCAAGACGCTCCGGGTGGTTACGTTTGTTCTTCGTCGTGGTATAGTTGCGATCCCCGCACTCTGTACATGCTAAAGTTACAATGACTCTCATGGTTGTGACCTCCTTTTTTAATCGTAATGATTACTGTTTAATGATACTATCCCATCCTTTTTCTTTTGTCAACCCCATGATGGAAACGGATCTTTCAGTTCACGCCAGTTAAGCTGCATCTCTTCTTCGGTAAGCAAAGTATCGTCCAATGTTCGCTCGATCACTGCTCGGTCCATATCAATTCCTATAAACACCAATTTCGTTACCCGGTCTCCCCATGTATCATCCCAATCCGGAATGGCTGGTAACGTATCTCCAAAATGCATCTGCCGTTCCTCTTCGCTCATCGCACCCACCCATAGGCCAGCTGGTCCAAGTTGCTTGGATGTCCCTGCATGACTGAAGGAAATAGCCATATGGTTCCGTGTAGCCAGCCACATCAAGCCCTTGGATCTGACAATACTCTCCGGCCACTTCGCAATCCAGCGCAGCAATCGTTCTGGATGAAACGGACGTTTCCGATGGTATACAAACGAGTGAATGCCATACTCTTCCGTTTCCGGAGTGTGTTCTTCCTTCATTAATTCGCGGATCCAGCCTGCAGACTGACTGGCTTTTTCAAAATCAAACCGTCCCGTGTTCAATATCTCCTTCGGATCGATCTGCCCGTGAGACGTTCGAATCAGCTTAGCTTCGGGTTGCATCGCATGCAGAGCCTTTTCCAGCTTCAGCAATTCCTCCTCAGAGACGAGATCACACTTGTTGAGAATCAGCACATCACAGAATTCAACCTGATCGGTCAATAGATGCACGATTCCCCGGACATCGTCCTCTCCTGCTTCCTGACCCCGATCAATTAATGTTTCCTTTGAATAAAAGTCCCGCCAGAACTGCGCCGCATCCACAACAGTTACCATGGTGTCAAGTCTGGTGAATTTCGTTAAATCAATTCCAAGTTCTTCATCGATATAGGTAAACGTCTGTGCAACGGGAACAGGTTCTCCAATACCCGTCGATTCAATCAGGATATAGTCAAAAGAACCATCCAGAGCGAGACGTTCCACTTCTTTCAGGAGATCTTCCCGAAGCGTGCAGCAGATACAGCCGTTGGACATCTCCACGAGCTTCTCGTCAATACGTGATAATCCGCCTCCATCTCGAATTAACCCGGCATCAATGTTAACTTCACTCAGGTCGTTTACGATTACAGCGACTCTCATACCTTCCCGATTATGCAGCACATGATTCAATAAGGTTGTCTTGCCTGCACCCAGATATCCACTTAATACGGTTACGGGTACCCGGAGATTCTCTTGTTTTTCAGACATGTCTAATCCTCCACTCCCATGGTTCTTTGATAAAAAGGAAGAACCAATATGTTTTTAGTTGATTGTTAATCGTAATTATTACGATTAACAATCAACACTATACTTGACTTGACTTTCGCTTGTCAACTTCTCGATTCAATACCAATCAACAAATCGTAAAATTTATGATTAAAAGACCAAACTGCGTATGTTGCTTAAGGTACAAGCATATAGATTACTAAAAGTCCGGTTGTGGAGGTCTGTTGTATGAAGCTTGCAGCCAATATGAAGCTCCTGTCCATCCTGGTTCCCTGCGCCTTTCTTGTTCCCGTGCTCATCACGATGTCCTCTGATCTGAAACAGGCGTGGAACAGCGAAGCTTTGCAAAATGTGAAAACCGTATTCATCGGCATTTTCCTCGAGGCTGCTCCTTTTCTACTCATCGGTGTACTGCTCTCTTCACTCATGCAGTGGTTCGTGTCAGAAGAAATGGTTCGCAAGCTTACACCAAAGAACCCCGTTGGTGGAGTACTAGTTGCTGGTTTACTCGGCATCATATTTCCGATCTGCGAATGTGGCATGATACCGGTTGTTCGCCGTTTGATGCATAAAGGCATGCCTTCATATATTGCAGTTACATTTATTCTTAGCGGCCCAGTAGTCAATCCTATCGTGTTTACCGCAACACTGCTCGCTTTTCCATCTCATCCCGAAATCACGATTGCCCGCATGGGACTGGCTTTTGCCGTCGCAGCTTCGATTGGCTTGTTGGTATATTTGTTTGTACGGCAGAATCCTCTGCGCAAAGCCAAGGCTGCCGTGACAGAGGTCAAGACTCACTCCGCATTCAAAATGGCACACCCACCTAAGCACGACGACCACGACCATAACCATGAGAAAAACTGGCGCAGCTTCTTTATCCATGCCGGAGATGAATTTGTGGATATGAGCAAGTATTTGGTCATTGGTGCAATGATTACAGCCTGTATACAGACGTTTATTAGTCGAAATGACTTGATTGCGCTTGGGAACGGACCGGTTGCCTCCTATGTGTTTATGATGGGATTTGCTTACGTATTATCTCTTTGTTCGACTTCCGATGCATTTGTAGCCTCTGCATTCTCGCATACCTTCGCTCTCGGCCCACTCATTTCATTTCTGGTTCTTGGTCCCATGCTCGATTTCAAAAGCACACTGATGCTGCTGTCCACTTTCCGCACAAGGTTTGTCATTGGGTTAAGCATATCCATTATTGTTCTTGTCTTCGCTGGATCATGGCTGATTAACCTTCTGGTATAGCGTATAGGATCATTTCATTGAAAATTGAAAAGAGGTGATTAGATGATTCAACCTGCATCCTTTCACGCCTATAGTCACACTCCAAGGAGGCACTCCATCCAGTGGCATTCATTAATCCGTGCGGTATGGATTGGTGGTCTTGCCGTATACATCTTGCATTTGAAGGAGAATGATACTTTACATTATTATCTGGCACCTACGATGCAGCGCTTGCTGTTATGCTGTCCCATACCACTCATGTTCATCGCGGTCATTATGGCTTGGCATGGACTGTTCGGTCACGGCCAGGTCCATTGTGATTGTGAACATCCACCTCCGCCTGGAGGGTTTCGAAGCTTGGTTACCTACGGCTTAATCACGTTTCCCCTGCTGCTCGGCTTATTGCTGCCTGATCAGGCACTCGGAAGTTCCATGGCCAGTCAGAAAGGCATGTCGCTGTCTTACGCTCCTCCCGAAATCCGGCGTAAAGAACCTGCACCAGAGGAAGCTGCCAGCTTGAATATTCAAGATTTTGCCCAGAACCAATCTTCTGCTGCATCTGGGTCAGCGAGTAAAGTCCAATTCATTCCTCCTGATGAATACAGCCGTGAATTTGCTGAGCTAGCGGAAAAATTGTTTGCAGAACCGGTCATCAAGGTTTATCCTGAGATTTTTTCAGAAACGCTTGGCACCATTGACATGTTTCAACGACAATTTGCAGGCAAATCGATCTCCCTTACTGGCTTTGTCTATCGGGATGAAGGTATGGATCATGAATCGCACTTTGCGCTTGGTCGTTTCCTCGTCATGTGCTGTCCAGCAGATGCAGCGCCATTTGGCGTAATGATCCACATTCCTGAAGCCGATAGCTTCCCTACCGACAGCTGGGTACAGATTGATGGCAGCATCGGATCTGCCCAGGTGAATGGCAAAGATACCATCGAGATCCGGGCAGCAAAAATAACTGCTGTTTCCGAGCCATCCACGCCTTATATTTATACCAATGCAGATTCCGTAATGGCTTATGATAAACTCCAAGGGAAATGAAAGGTCTGGTTTAAACCTAAGTTAAGGCCCAGACCGATTCTCATATTCATTGAACGAGAAAAAAACCGAAGCCATGAATCCACGGCTTCGGGTTTTTCAATTCGAGTCCAAGATATATTGTACTCGGGGGATCTGATTGATTATTCTGTTACAATATCATGAACGAGCACAGGAGCATCGGCATGATCCGCAATGGTAATGTTCTCTTTGATCTTCGCGATTACATCTGCCACATCCTCACGATTGGCATGGATGGTTACCAGCGATTCACCAGCATTAACCTTGTCGCCAACTTTTTTGTTCAGCATCAAGCCTACAGCAAGATCAATCTCGGATTCTTTGGTAGCACGACCTGCGCCAAGCAGCATCGCAGCAGTACCAATCTCGTCCGCTACGATTTCAGCGACATAACCGTCCCGGTCAGCTTCAACTTCAATCAGATATTTCGCCTGTGGCAGACGATCCGGATGGTCAACGACAGACGCATCGCCACCTTGGTTGGCCAGGAAATGCTTGAATTTCTCCAGTGCCTTCCCGTTCTGGATCACTTCTTTCAATTTCTCTTCCGCTTGTTCCAAGGAGTCTGCTTTGCCAGCAAGGAACACCATTTGACGTCCGAGTGCAAGACACAGTTCTTCCAGATCTTTTGGTCCTTTGCCCTGCAGTGTCAGGATTGCTTCTTTCACTTCAAGCGCGTTACCGATCGCAAGGCCCAGTGGTTGAGACATGTCAGAGATGACAGCCATCGTTTTGCGCCCTACATTGTTACCGATGCTGACCATGGCATGTGCAAGTTCTTTTGCATCTTCCGTCGTTTTCATAAATGCACCCGCACCTGTTTTTACATCCAGTACGATGGCATCAGCACCTGCAGCAATTTTTTTGCTCATGATGGAGCTGGCGATGAGCGGAATGGAGTTAACTGTTGCTGTTACGTCACGGAGTGCATAGAGCTTCTTGTCAGCTGGGGTAAGGTTACCACTCTGACCGATAACCGCTACCTTATGTTCATTTACGAGTCTAATAAATTCTTCCTTCTCCAGCTCGACGTGGAAACCGGCAACGGACTCCAGTTTATCTGTTGTTCCGCCAGTGTGACCCAGACCGCGTCCGGACATTTTAGCTACAGGAACATCCAGTGCAGCAACGAGCGGGGCCAGTACCAAAGTCGTTGTATCACCAACGCCTCCAGTGGAGTGCTTGTCTACTTTGATGCCTTCAATGGCGGATAGATCGATCGTTTCACCCGAATTAACCATCGACATCGTTAGATCTGCGCGTTCCTTGTCCGTCATATCCTTGAAGAAAACGGCCATCGCCCAAGCGCTGACTTGATAATCCGGAATTTCTCCTTGGGTATAACCTTGAACAACAAAATCAATTTCAGCTGTTGTCAGTTCTTTTCCGTCACGTTTTTTGGCAATAATGTCTACCATTCTCATGATGATCTCTCCTTTGTTGTGGTGAGTGTTTACACAGTCACTCCGATGGCAGAACAACCTTCCGACCACTGTTATCCCCAGATTTCTTGATTCCTCCTTTAAAGGGGGAAATCCTGTGATAAAGGCGGACGCTTCGCTTCTTCAGGTTTATTCTGCCCTCTCCGTTATCGTGTAAATTTGTATGTTATTGTGGTGGTAAAAAAACTCGGAGACAAAGGCGAACGCTTCGCTTCTTCAGAATTGATCCGTTTCCTTCACTACGTGCAAAAACAAAAGTTTCAATTCAAATCAATTGCTTGATTAATAATAAAACCTAAAGCGTGATTGCTGTTTCCAGTGCAACGACCATCATATCGTTGAATGTTTTTTGACGCTCCTCGGCAGAGGTTTCTTCGCCGGTTAGCAAGTGGTCGCTTACTGTCAGAATCGTCAATGCATTAACGCCAAACTTCGCTGCGATCGTGTACAGTGCTGTCGTTTCCATTTCCACGCCCAATACGCCGTGCTGCATCAACTTTTCAGTAACAGAGCGGTCGTCACGGTAGAACGAATCAGAACTGAATACGTTACCCACATGGATTTTCATGCCTTTTGCTGTCGCGCGGTCATATGCTTCTTTCAGCAAGGAGAACGTTGCGATTGGGGAGAAATCATACCCTCCAAACACAAGCTTGTTCATGCTGGAGTCCGTACATGCCGCTTGAGCCAAAATGACGTCACGAACTCGCACGTGCTCCTGCATACCTCCGCATGTTCCCACGCGAATGAGGTTTTTGACGCCATATTCGCTAATCAACTCATTGGCATAGATGGCGAACGATGGAATCCCCATGCCTGAACCCTGCACCGAAATGCGTTTTCCTTGATATGTACCGGTAAAGCCCAGCATTCCGCGAACTTCGTTATAACAAACAACATCTTCCAAATACGTATCCGCAATATATTTAGCGCGCAATGGATCTCCTGGTAAAAGGATCGTTTCTGCGATATCTCCGGGTTTGGCTCCAATATGTGTACTCATGGTTAAATCTCCTCCATTTTATCCATTAATATAGTCATGCCAGATCCCGGGCAGCCGAAGCTGCTCCGGTGTTCTGCATATATTTTTTTTACAGTTTCATTATTCATCTGGTTTTAGCTTGAACGACGAAATCTATTTTAAATCTTTCAGGAAGCTTGTACCATACTCCGGCAATTGAACACCGAAGTTATCAGCTACCGTAGCACCGAGATCTGCAAATGTACTGCGCAGTTCAAGCTGCTTACCTTCAGTAAAGCGTGGGGAATACACAAGCAGTGGCACATACTCACGTGTATGGTCCGTACCACGATACGTTGGGTCGTTACCATGGTCAGCCGTAATAATCAGCAGATCGTCGTTGGTCATTTTCTCAAAAATCTCAGGCAGACGTGCATCGTAATCCTCAAGTGCTTGAGCATATCCTTGTGGATCACGGCGATGACCGAACAATGCGTCGAAGTCTACCAGGTTCAGGAAGCTAAGCCCGGTGAATTCTTCATCCATCGTCTCGGACAATTTGTCCATGCCATCCATGTTGGACACTGTACGGACAGACTTTGTCACACCTTCACCATCATAGATATCTGCAATTTTACCTAGGGCAATGACGTCGAATCCTCCGTCTTTAAGCTCATTCATCACCGTACGGCCGAATGGTTTGAGAGCATAGTCGTGACGATTCGCTGTACGTTTGAAGTTACCCACTTCCCCAACGAACGGACGAGCAATGATACGGCCCAGCATGTATGGATCATCAAGCGTGATCTCCCGGCAGAATTCACAAATTTCGTACAGCTCTTTTAACGGCACCACATCTTCATGTGCTGCAATCTGCAGAACGGAATCCGCGGAAGTATAGATGATGAGCGCTCCAGTTTTCACATGCTCTTCACCAAGCTCATCAATGATTTCCGTACCACTGGCCGGTTTGTTTCCGATGACTTTACGACCTGTCTTCTCTTCGATGCGCTGAATCAGCTCATCCGGGAAGCCATTCTCGAATACACGGAACGGCGTATCAATATAGAGTCCCATGATCTCCCAGTGGCCTGTCATCGTGTCTTTGCCCCGGGACGCTTCTTGCATTTTGGTATAATACGCTTTGGGTGCATCCGAGACAGGAATGCCCTCAATTTCTTTAATGTTGGATAGTCCAAGACTTGCCATATTCGGCATGTTCAGACCTCCACGCTCACGTGCAATGTGACCAAACGTATCCACATCGTAGTCATCAAATTCTGCCGCATCCGGTGCTTCACCGATACCTACAGAATCCATAACGATCAGATGTACTCTTTTGAATGTTGACATAACTTACGCACTCCTTCCAGTTATCCGGCTTACAAGAACAGTCCGGCGATGATCGCAGACAGCACGCTGACAAGCGATGCACCGTAAAGCAGCTTCAGACCGAAGCGGGCCACCACATTGCCCTGTTTCTCATGAAGTCCCTTGACCGCACCGGCAATGATACCGATGGAGGAGAAGTTGGCGAACGATACGAGGAAGACCGACACGATGCCTGTCGTACGGGCAGACAGTGCGGTTTGTTTGGTTAAATCCAGCATGGCGACAAATTCATTCGATACCATTTTGGTCGCCATGATACTTCCCGCCTGAATCGCTTCTTTCCAGGGAACCCCCATAATAAACGCAAAGGGTGCAAACACATAACCAAGCAGTTCCTGGAACGAAATGCCGAGAACAGCACTAAATATGCCGTTAATGAGCGCAATCAGGGCAACGAAACCGATGAGCATTGCTGCAACAACGATCGCTACTTTGAAACCGTCCAGAATGTACTCACCCAGCATCTCGAAGAACGATTGTTTTTCCTCTTCCTGCACTTCCAATATATCTTCTTCCTCGGTTACCTTATAAGGATTCACGATGGAAGCAATGATAAAACCGCCAAACAGGTTCAGCACAAGCGCTGTAACCACATATTTCGGATCAATCATGGACATATAGGCACCGACAATGGACATCGATACCGTAGACATGGCTGAGGCACATAGTGTGTACAGCCGATGCTTCGGCAGCAAACCGATTTGTTTTTTTACGGAGATGAACACTTCAGATTGCCCCAGAATGGCGGAAGCAACCGCGTTATATGATTCCAGTTTGCCCATTCCGTTGACTTTGCTTAATACCAGACCAATATATTTTATAACAAAAGGTAAGATTCGGATATACTGCAGTATACCAATCAGGGCAGAGATGACAACAATCGGCATCAAGACCGTCAGGAAAAACGGGCCACTACCGCTTTCTGCTCCAACGTTTACTAAACTGCCGAAGACAAAGGTAATTCCTTCGTTTGCATAGTCCAGAAGATTTTTAAATATCGTGGAAAATCCGCCAATCAGCCATGTTCCTACTTCGGTGTTCAGCAAGGCATAAGCCAATATAATCTGTAAAATAATCATGACGACCAGCGGCCGGTAGCGAATTTGCTTCTTGCCGTTACTTGCAATGTAAGCCAGTCCAAAAACAACAAGTAAACCAAGTATGGCAATTAGAAATTTCATTTGATCTCTCCTTTGAAGGTAGTTTAGCCAGATGTTAAATTCAGCTCAAAGGCCATACAATAAAATTAAACTTTCAGAAAGTTTATTAAGCGCTTACAAATAATTCATTTTATAAAGGTTGGAAACCTGTTCCCCATGATCGGTGTATATACCGGATTCTGGAGAACAGATCAACCACCTGGTTTTTAGTAAGAGGATGTAGATTGTCCGCCTTGCATGATTTTCACGCCGGAGCTTGCACCAATACGAGTTGCTCCTGCTTCAATCATTTTTTGCATGTCTTCCAGGCTGCGTACCCCGCCCGATGCTTTTACACCCATATCTGGTCCAACCGTGCGACGCATCAGAGCGATATCTTCTGGTGTTGCCCCACCTGTAGAGAAACCTGTGGATGTTTTGACGAAATCGGCGCCAGCTCTAACCGCTGCCTGGCAAGCACGTACTTTCTCTTCATCTGTAAGCAGACACGTTTCAATGATGACTTTTACCAATGCTTTACCCGCTGCAGCTTCAACAACAGCACGAATATCCTGCTCCACATAGTCATCTTTTCCATCTTTTAATGCACTGATGTTGATAACCATGTCTACTTCTGTAGCACCTTTAGCAATTGCATCTGTCGTTTCGAACGCTTTGGTCTCGGAAGTGGAAGCTCCTAGAGGGAATCCGATTACTGTACAGATATCTACGCCACTGCCTTGAAGCTGCTCTGCAGCATAAGAAACCCAGCCCGGATTTACGCACACAGAAGCAAATTGGTACTGTTTCGCTTCTTCCGTCAATTTGTTGATTTCGCTTTGTGTTGCATCCGCACGAAGCAAGGTATGATCGATCATTTTGGCTAATTGAGCTGTAGTCAATTGAATCTCTCCCTTATCTGAACTGTTTATTTATAGCCTTACACTAACATGAACATATGTAAAAATCAATATGAACCTTTGTTCACTCTCATTCACCCATTACTGTGAGCGAACCAACGCTTATAGCTTCTGCCCTAAAAAAGCAAAACATCCACCATTCTTCCGTGGCAGATGTTGTCATCCTCAGATTTAGAATCGAAGCAAAGCCTGCGCCGTGTACTGGTCTGTTACCAGAATGTTAGCATAGTGTCCTTTGAGCGCTGCGTGGATGGCTTCGATTTTGCGTTGACCACCGGCAACAAGGATGGATTTCTCTTTGTTCCGTAATTCAGCCAGGTCAATCCCTACGGTTCTGCTGTTGATCTCTTCACTAATCAATTGACCCTCAGCATCAAAGAAACGTGAACAGATATCACCTGCACCCGAATTCATCAGCAATTGCTGTTCCTCTTCGTTGAAATAACCCAGCTTGAACAGAAGTGCGTCCTCCTTCACCGTACCCACAGTGAAGATGGCGATGTTGGCCTGCCTGCCGAGCTCTACGATGCGTCCGATGTGCCGGTCAGCTTCCACCATTTTCTTGACTTCAATATTGTCAAAAATAACAGGCAGGGGCAAATACCTCGGAACGGTATGGAACGCTTCCGCAAACAAATGCACGATCTCCGCTGCATACGTGTTGACGTGGGAATGACTTACGCCTCCCTTTAATTGAACGACTTCAACACCTTTAACCTGTTTGGCCCGAAGCTGTTTGGCCACCGCGTACATCGTTGTTCCCCATGTCACTCCAATAATATCTGCATCCTGTACGGTGTCCTGCAGATAGTCCGCAGCTCTTTTGCTAATATGCCTCTGTATCTCTTCATCACTCTTCAATGGTGCAAAACAGACGAGTGCGGTATCCAGATTATATTTGGCTTTGAGTTCTCCGGCAATGATATCAATGTCCTCCAGAGGGTCCATAATTTCAATACGGACATAACCTCGGTCCTTGGCATACTGGAGCAACCGGGATACGGTTGGACGAGACACGCCCAGCCTAACGGCGATATCCTGCTGGCTGTAATCCGACTGATAATACAATTTGGCTGCTTCAATGCTTAATCGTTGTTTCTCCATATCCATTCCCATTTGCAATCATCTCACTCATCCATGGTATCGTTTGCAATTCTTGTTTCATACTGATTCATATTTTAATTCACTGCTAGTCCAGTTTATTATACATCATGAAGTACCAGGTCACTATTCCTTCTGTAGCTAATGTCATAAGAGAAGATTTGTGTAATCCAAGCATAAAAAGAACTCTAGGGTGCATACTACAGCGGTCACTTTATCGTTTGAGGAGTTATGAATTCACCCAAATACATGACTGAGAGGAAGTATTGTATGCCAACCCTACTGTATATTACTGCCCATCCACATGATCATGAGACCTCCTTCAGTATGGCCACTGGTCAAGCTTTTATAGATGCATACCGGGAAAGCAATCCCTCGGATGAGGTTGTCCATCTCGATCTGTATCGTTCCAACATCCCGCATATTGATGCTGATGTGTTTAGTGGTTGGGGTAAACTCCAATCCGGCAGTGAACTCACTTCGGAAGAGCAGTCCAAGGTAAGCCGTCTGAATGAGCTATCGGATCAGTTTGCATCAGCTGACAAGTATGTTTTTGTTACTCCGATGTGGAACTTCTCATTTCCTCCAATCATGAAGGCTTACATTGACTCCATATGTGTGGCTGGCAAAACGTTCCGCTATACAGAGCAAGGTCCGATCGGACTTTTGACGAACAAAAAGGCACTGCATATTCAGGCCCGTGGTGGCATTTATTCCGAAGGTCCCGCAGCTCAAACGGAATCCGGGCATCGATATCTGAGCATCATTATGTCATTCCTGGGTGTACCCAAGCTGGATGGGATCTTCATTGAAGGCCACAACCAATTCAGAGAACGGGCGGATCAGATAAAACAGGATGCAATTGAACAGGCTCGAACTGTAGCGAAGCAGTTTTAATCATGAAATGAAAAAAGTAAAGCCCGCTATGCTCCCTTATATATAAGGGTCACACAGCGGGCTTTTATATAATACCAGAACGATATAAGTTTATTGTTGACCGGCACTGGCACGGCTTATGGTTTCAAGTTTGCGGGTAATGGCATTACGGTCCACTTTCAAGCCCCAGAGCATTTCAACGATTTGCTCTTTCTCTTCAGCGGAATCTGCATGTTTGAGCTGCACTAAGAGATCATGCATCTGTTCATTAATCCCTTCAAACTGAGTCCAGAGATCCTGGCGTACTTCTCGAGAATCCAAGTGACGATTAGCGTCCACCTCTTCTTTTAGTGCTTGCAGAATGGAGTTCTTCCACTCATCGTCACCTAACTGTGTCGCTATGTTCAGGAGATCCAGATAATCGTCAACAAGAAGTGAGTTCAATTCAGCATGTGTTTTCATCGTTTATTGCATCCCCTTTTCGTCTATTTACCGAGTATTATACTCGGTTTTTCAGGATTTGCAATAGGTGTCGGAATAAGGTTCAGCTTTTTGCTGTTTATGTCGAATTATGACGAAATACTTTTGTATACACTCTATATTGGCACTCAATAACTCTATATGGATACTCTTGGTATTATGACTTGAGCTGTTGCAGCAGCTGAACACGATACGCTTCACTCTCCAGAGATTGGATCTCCTTATATTGTTCAGTCGTAAGAACCCTTGGTTCTCCAGCTGCCTTGGCTATCATGTACACTTTTGCACTTTCCTCGACCACTTGAGTTCGATAATAGGCTTCACGCAAATTTTTTCCTGTCGTGACCAGTCCATGATTAACAAGAATGAGTGCCGAATGGGAGTCCACCTTAGCTGCGACTGCATCAGCCAGCAGTTTGGTCGTAGGTAGAACGTAAGGAATGAAACCGACGTCCCCTACAAGTGCGGATTGATCCGGAAAAAGGTGAGGCAGTTCATCGTACACGAGGCTCAGAGCGATCGTATATGCAGGATGTGTATGAACAATCGCTTGAATATCGGGATTCACGCGATAGCTGTACAGATGCATTAACACTTCTGAGGAAGGACGTGTTGATTCAGCTCGGGTCTCCCCTGTCCCGATATCAACCGCAATCCACTCCTCCGGTTCAATATCCTCAAGTGCATAACCACTCGGAGAGAGCAGCATCGTCCCTTCCGAACGGGCACTCAGGTTGCCTCCAGGTCCAACCACGAGACCCTGCGCTACCGATCTGCGGGCATATTTGGTCAGTTCTTCTCTTACCAGCTGTTCAGTCATGTGTTCCTCCACTCCCTTAACTTCTTTTTATTTCAATCCTTTCGTAAACCGCCCATTCAGTTTTTGATAGATTTCATAGGCTTCCTGCCATGGCAGGCTATCCTCTGGCTCATAGGTTTCCAACGTGAAGGAAGCGGCGGCAATCTCCCGGACCTCAGACAAACTGCTTAATTCGCCATGGGCCATGAATTGCAGCATGCAATTCCCGGCGGCAGTTGCCTCCACTGGCCCTGCTACTACAGGAATACCGGTAGCATTCGCTGTAAACTGACACAGTAAACGATTCTGAACACCTCCGCCTACCATGTGAATGACGCTCGGCCGGCTCCCCGTGACAAGTTCAAGTTCATCCAGTGTCTGCCTGAATTCCAGAGCCAGGCTTTCCAAGATGCAGCGTACAATCGCTCCGATGGTTTCCGGAGTAACCTGCTTGGTGGCACTGCACTGCTGGCGTATTCGTTCAGGCATATCACCCGGTGTTAGATATATCGCATCCCCCGGCAGGATAAAGCTTTGTAGCGCTGGAGCCGATGCTGCAAGGTGAACCAGTTCCTGATGGCTGAAAATATGGTTTTCCCGTTCCCACTGCCTTTTGCACTCCTGCAGAAGCCAGAGACCAGATCGATTCTTCAATATTCTTGTCTTGCCACTGACCGTCCCTTCATTGGTGAAACCCAGTCTTCGGCTGCGTTCATCCAGTACTGGCGAGTCGCGTTCCATGCCCATTAATGACCAGGTTCCACAGCTGATAAAGGCAAAATTCGAATCTGAAGCAGGAATGGCTGCAAGTGCTGATGCTGTATCATGTGAGCCTACAGCTATGACTTGCATGGGTTCGATCCTTAACTCCGCACACAGATCATCTGTTAACTGCCCCAGTACAGTGCCTGGCCGAATAATGGGTGGGAAAAGTGTTTCAGGTAAACCGAGTCGACCAAACAGGGATTCATTCCAGCGGTCCTCTCCGGCATGCAAAAGTCCGCTTGTGCTGGCAATTGTATATTCACAGGCCTGCTGTCCCGAGAGATAAAAGTGAAACAGATCCGGCATGAATAACATCCGCGTATCCGGACGTAATTCAGCGTTTTCCCGTAAGCTTCCAACCAATTGAAACACCGTATTAATCTGCTGAGGCAGGACACCCGACATGGTATACAGATCTTCGTCATTAACCATACGCAGCGTCTCTTTCATCCAATCGGCATTACGCGACTCCCGGTAATGACGTGGGTTCCCGCACAATTTTCCTGCTCCATCCACCAAGCCATAATCAACGCCCCAGGTATCCACGGCAATGGAACGAACCGGGTGAGTTAATCCCTGAGTCCCCTTTACAATGCCCTGTTTCAGTTCATGGAACAGTCTTAGAAAATCCCAATACAATCCGTCCGCAAGCTGAACGGGATCATTACTGAATCGATGTACTTCCTGTAACGCAAGCATCTCACCGTCAAAACTTCCCCTGACTACCCTGCCGCTTCCGGCACCATAGTCAGCAGCAAGCACATGGTTTGCCTTATTTCCCATCTCTCTTGCCTCCTCCTTTGGAAGAACGCCACATTCTGATTAGGCAGAATATGGCGTCTGACAGGATAGTCTAACGGTATAAAGGTCCAAACACGCTGCAAGCACGATAATCTGCACTTTCAGGTTCACTTGTTCCAAATAACCCCCATGCCCGTGGACGGAATATCTCGGACTCCGGAACATTATGCATACTCACCGGAATCCGCAAGATTGAAGCCAGGGTTAGGAGATCTGCTCCGATGTGCCCATATGAGATCGAGCCGTGGTTGGCGCCCCACTGGTTCATGACTTCATAAACGGAGGTAAACGCGCCTGTTCCTGTTAAAATCGGTGCGAACCATGTTGATGGCCAAGTCGGATCCGTCCGCTGGTCCAGCGTATTATGCACTTCATCAGGCAGATCCACGGTGTAACCCTGCGCGAGCTGCAGTACAGGACCAAGACCCTTAACCAGATTGAGACGTGTCATCGTGACGGGCATACCGCCTTTGGTCAGGAAGTCAGCGGAGTAGCCGCCCCCTCTGAAATATTCGACTGAGGCTGGTCTCCACGATGTCGACTGTAGGCAGCTCTGAACTTCTTCATCTGTAATCTCCCAGAAAGGCTTCAGAGCAGGATTACCGTCTTTGGATTGCTGCCCAGTGCCATCGAGTGCCGCGGAGCCCGAATTGATCAAGTGGAGAATTCCGTCCTTCGCTTTTCCCTCCAATTGGTGTCCTGTGACCCGTGCTACCGAATCCGGACTCCAATACGTCCGTACATCTGCAAAAATCTGGGCTGTATGAGTGAGCAGTGAGCCGAACAGCATGGACACACCATTCAGGCTGTCATTTTCTGTGGCGACCAGATAAGGGGAGCGCTTGCCATTCCAGTCAAAGGATGAATTCAGGATCGACTCCAGGAAATCGCCATTAGGCGAATGGTCCGTCCACTGCCGCTGACCCTGGAAGCCGGATACAATCGCGTGATGACCCATTGATTCTTCTGTAAAACCGAGTTCTGCCAATCTCGGATTACCGGCCATCAGATCACGTACGATCTGAGTCATTTTCACGACGGTTTCCCATTCATACTCTTTCCGCTTGCGGTCTGTTTGCAGATGGGTCGGGTTGTTATCCGGCCCTTCAATACAATTTTCTTTCACCCAAGCCAGTGCCAACTTATATTCTTCCGGATCATAAATTTCTTCCTCAATCCGCCGGGTCAGCTCGCTCATATCCACATATTCGTTCCTCATGCCGAGATATTCCTGGAAAAAAGAATCGTTCACAATGGATCCGGCAATCCCCATGGATACCGAGCCAATGGACAGATAGGCCCGCCCCTTCATCGTAGCGGCTGCAAGACCCGCCCGGCTGAAGCGAAGCAATTTCTCCCGGACGTCATCTGGAATGGTCGTATCCCCGCCATCCTGAACATCCTCGCCATAGATTCCGAAGGCCGGAATCCCCTTCTGAGCATGTGCAGACAGTACGGCTGCCAGATAGACTGCGCCAGGCCGTTCCGTACCGTTAAAACCCCAGATGGCCGTAGGGATGGATGGAGACATATCCATCGTTTCCGTACCATAACACCAGCATGGAGTAACCGTAATGGTGACTCCTACATTCGAACGATTGAACAGCTCTGCCGCCGCAGCTGCTTCGGCTACACCGCCAATACAGGATTCGGCAACGACGCATTCGACCGGGGAGCCGTCCGGATAACGAAGTTCTGCCGTAAGCAGCTCAGCTACCGATGTTGCCATCCGCATCGTTTGTTCCTCCAGGGATTCACGTACTCCCTTGCGTCTGCCGTCAATGGTGGGACGAATACCAATCTTGGGAAAAGCCTGTTTATAACGGTAATCCTGATGTGTCATACTAAAACGTCCTCCTTCAAGTGGTTTCTGGATAGGTACGAATTGATTTCACGTTGTCTTTCAGGATGCAGTTAAAGCGGTCAGACCTTGACGATGTAACCCCGATACCCGTTGGTGCGTCAGTCCTGGACAAGAGAGCAATTCATTAAATGAATGCGTTTACATATTCAAATTGAACAAAAGTCCACTTTATGTATGAATCACCATGATGAAGTCCTGTCTCTATGCAGGAACGGAAGTATAGAGCAAAAAAGAATGAGTACTGAGAATGGTTTTGTTGAAAAAAATGGTTCGTTTTGTATTTTGGGTTATCGGTAACCCTAACATAGCACGCGCCCATATTGCTGTCAATCGGCATTATCCTATAGAATGGTAAGACTATGTTATGAGAGGTTAGATTCTATTGATTACTATTTATGATATTGCCAAGAAAGCCAATGTTTCTGCCATGACGGTCTCCAAAGTGATTAATCAAACAGGTCGCATCAGCACGGCCACCAGGGAACGCGTACAGCAGGTTATTGATGAACTCGGGTATATCCCCAATTCGAATGCACGCAGCCTTGTACTTCAGCGAACACAGATGTTATCTCTGCTGATTACCGATATCACCAATCCATTTTATACGACACTCGCACGCGGCGCTGAGGATGCAGCTAACGCTCGTGGATATCGTCTGTTGTTCGGGAATAGTGATGAAGATTACAACAAGGAGAAAAACTACGTGGAGACGATTCTCTCCACGCGTGTAGACGGAGTCCTGTTTGCCCCTGCGGGCGACCGTTCCCTCGATCATCTACAGCAGTTACATGAGAGGAACATCCCGTTTGTGATCTTGGATCGCACAGTACCAGGAATCACATCGGATGTCATCGCGGGGGACAGCCGGCAAGGTGCACTTCTATTGATCCGAAATCTGACGGAACTGGGTCACCGCCGCATTGCGCTCGTTAACGGCTCTTCCGAGGTTTCTACGGCCAGATTACGTGAAGAGGGATATGCTGAGGGGTTACGTGAAGCAGGAGTTAAGGTTGATCCGAAGCTTGTCCTTCGGACAGGTTACCGTGATTTCAGTGATGAGGCTGGAATGGAACAGTTACTTACACAGCCGGATAAGCCAACGGCTATTTTTGCGGCCAATAATATGCTCGCGATTGGGGTCATTCGTCTGCTGCGTAAAAGAGGACTGCGTGTACCAGAGGACATCTCGGTCGTCTGTTTTGATGATCTGGATCTGGCTTCCGCTTTTGATCCTTTCCTCACTGTAGCAGCACAGCCTGCCTATGATTTTGGAGCCAAAGGAATGCATATGCTAATCGACAGAATTGAAGGCACCGCACCAACGGATCCGCAAACGGTCATTCTTCCATCCGAACTGCGTATCCGTGCCTCAGCTTCCGTACCATTAGGGCAATCGAAACCATTGGAATCATGATAGAATCCGTATGACTGGACTTAAATTAATATAAAAAAATACAGGACGCCAAGGAGTTACTCGCTCCCGTGCGTCCTGTTTTACCTTCATGCTTATACACCAAAAATTTAACCTTCGGACTGCAGAGCCAGTGCCACTTCACGTACGAGACCCGGAAACCAATCCATCAGTGCTTCAAACGTATATCCGGCCTGCTCTGCCTTGGTTGTGTCCATCGTCCACGATTCCGAGATACCGAAGGGGGACATATCCTCCTGAACGGTTTCGCGTAATACTTGGGACTGCATGCCTGTCACAGTCTCAATCAGGTCCATCATGGCAGACAGCGAAATGGATCCTTTCGAAGCGGCGTTTACAGGTCCGGTAATCGACGAATGCCCCAACCAGGCAAGAAATCTGGCTGCTTCCGTGGAATTGATAAAACCAATTTCGGCGTCCGGATTCGGCATGCCAATTGGCTTTCCTTTTTGCACATGTTCAATATGAAAATGCAGTCTTCTCGTATAATCGTCTATTCCGAGAACAATTGGAATTCTCATCGCCACGACAGGGAAACTCGCTTCCTGAAAAAACACAGCCTCCGCTAGCCGCTTGCCCTCTCCATACGAAAAGTCCTCGTGATTCCCGTATTTCAATGGATACGTGTATGGATCAAAATCCTCTTCCTTGAATCCAGGTTGAGGATCGCCATATACGGAGAGTGTTGATGTAAGCACATATCTTTGGGTACGTCCCGCAAAAGCTTCACACGCCGACTTTGCCGCATCCGGTGAGTAACAGATGTTATCATACACCACATCCCACTGGTCAATCTGTGCCACTTCAGCTAGAGATTGTGGATCCTCCCGATCCATCTTGATCCGGTTCACCTCCGGCCCGAAGTCCACGTTCGATTTGCCGCGCGTCGCAACGGTAATTTGCGATTTTCCTTCCCACAGCAAATGATCGACCAGACGTTTGCCGAAAAAGCGTGTCCCGCCAAGAATGAGTACCTTTTTCATCCGATAGACCTCCTACCCTCTTCTGGTGTTTCGTATATTATAGCGAGGTTTGCAATACTACAACAAATATACCCCGTAACTCAACAGTTAACCTGTGTTTCAAGGACGGAAAGACCTCTGATCATGACTCAGGATTCAGGTTTTGTAATTTTGAGCATCGTATGGGCTCCTTGCTGAAATTCATACGTCGTGCTGACTTCTGTAACACTGCATCCAAGGTTCTTCAGAAAGGACTTGATCTCGTCCATATGTTCATAGCGTTTCCCGGACAAGTCTACTGTAGGAAAAATTCGCAGCTCTTGTCTTGTAACGCGCAGCAATTCAAGAATAGTTCGCTCATGGAAGCTGAAGTCCAATCGATCAGCATACGTAAACAGAAAATGTGCAGATAACGTCATATCAAATTGTTCGTCAGTGAAAGGCAGCACGGGAAGCTCTGCATAGACATACTGCAAGGGAAAGCTCCTCATATCTGCCGTACAATCCCGAAGTGCACTCATTCTTGCTTGCTTCAAGCCATCCATTGAGCCGAAATAGTCCCATCTGTATCTGTCATGCACCTGTTCCAATTGCTCGATGGTGTGTTCAACGTCCTGCTGCCCTTTGAGTACCAATTTGTCGATTTCGTGTTCGTATGCGATATCTGCTGCCATGGAGTCCACACCATGCCTGCGGGCATGGCTGCTGAATGAACAAGCCCCACCCGGACAGTCCAGTATGGATCTGCCACGGAGATCTTCTGCTGTAAGGTTGAACATTGACATATATTCCTCATACGTTCGTCCAATAAAAATAATCTTCTCCAGTTCAAGACCTAAACTCTTGTTCTCATGCTGCTCTTCTCTACTCATCTCGTCTCAGCTCACTTTCCTGTCATTCCATTAATCGTTCGGGAAAACCAGACCAATCTGCTTGCGGATCTGATCCATCACCTGCATCGTTTCATAGGAGCGTTCATAGCTGTTCAGCTCGGATTCCTGTTTCCCCTGCTGAACGAGGTTAACGAATTCCTCCACCTCGTAATACATGGCTGGATAGGTCTGCTCAGCTGTCAACAGTTCAACCGTACCGTCATTGTATCGTATTTCCGCGTGTTCGGGGGAACCGATTTTATCAATGATTATGCTGCCGCGCTCTCCCATAATTTCACTTGGCACATGAGAGTTGGATATCTTGGAGTAAGTCACCACGGCTTCCATCCCTTCATATCCTAGAAGTACACTGCCCTGTCCGTCGACGCCTGAATCCAGCATGATGGCTTGAGCTTGAACCTGATTTGGTGCTCCAAACAAAGTGATTAGCGGGTACAGACAGTACACTCCAAGATCCATTAAAGCTCCGTTTGCAAGTTCAGGCTTGAATGCATTAAGCACAACCCCCTCTTTGTACTTGTCGTAACGGGAAGAATACTGACAGTACCCCGCGATATATTTGCGTACAGGTCCAATTTTGTGCAGATGAGCCTGGACCATTTTGAACGTAGGAGCCAGCGTTGACTTCATCGCTTCCATTAGCAAAACGTTGTTATTGCGAGCTGTGTTAATCACATGAGAAACCTCTGCAGCATTGGCTGCAAGTGGTTTCTCGCATAATACATGCTTGCCATTTCTAAGAAACAGCGCCGTCTGATCAGCATGATATGTATTGGGTGTAGCAATGTAGACCGCATCAATCGTGTCACTCGCTGCCATCTCCTCCAGGTCAGTGAATCGATGCTTGGCGTTATATTGATCTGCAAATGCATTCGCCTTCTCCTCTGTCCGTGAGTAGACAGCGGTCAATTCGAATCCCTTCACATGTGCTGCAGCTTCAAGAAGCCGTTCTGTAATCCAGTTGGTACCTACAACTCCGAAACGAACCATTATTACCTACCTCTTTCGTGAATGAATTTCGCATGTACTTCATCCTGCTCATTGTAGCATATTTCATTCCCTTGAACGGAAAGGATCGTCGTCTGCTTGCCATTGAAATCTTGCTTTTTCATGCGAGAATCTGTTGAACATCTTTCGTACAAGGGTATAATGTGTCGTGAGGTGATCCCTATGAAGCTTCGGGATAAACAAGAGCTCCCTTCTTTTTCATTAGACGAAACGCAATGGACAGCCATTATCAGCAATGATGCCTCCTATGACGGAAAATTTTATTATGGTGTCAGGACGACAGGTATTTTTTGCCGACCTTCATGCAAATCCAAAGATCCGAAATACGAAAATGTACTCGGTTTCCATAACCCTGAAGATGCACTGGCACAAGGCTTCAGACCATGCAAACGCTGCAAACCTACAGGACAGCGCGTTCCTGATCAGGAATGGGTTTCCGTCGTAACAAATTACATTAACCATCATTATTCAGAATCTCTTACTCTGGATATTCTTGCCCAGATTAGTCATGGTAGCCCGTATCATCTGCATCGTGTGTTCAAGCGGATTACGGGCGTAACTCCGGTACAATATATTCAGGACACACGGATGACCGAAGCGAAAAAATTGCTTGCGAGCGCTACACTCTCGATTTCAGATATCGGTCGCCAAGTAGGCATAACGAATCCGGCCTATTTCAGTGCTGTGTTTCGCAAGCTTACAGGGCAGACACCTGCTCATTACCGGGAACAGGAGCAACACCAATGATGAAGACCCAATATTTATATAAAACACCCAAGACCCTTTTGAACAAAGGGTCCGGTTTCCTTAACGGATATACCCACACGCTAAATCCCTATACAGGCTGTTCTTTTGGATGCTCTTACTGTTACGTCAGGCAAATGCCCGTTTCTTTGTTCCGCAAGCAGGATTGGGGAAGCTGGGTTGATGTAAAGCAGGAAGCTGCCAGCGTACTTGCCAAAGAGTTGAAACGTGCTCGCTCCAAAGGTAAAGTCACAATCTTTATGTCATCCAGTACCGATCCATATCAGCCTGTCGAATATAAAGAGCAAATTACACGTTCACTGCTCGAAGTGATGATACAGCATCCTCCGGATTTCATTCTGGTTCAAACCCGCAGTCCTCTGGTCACACGGGATATGGACCTGCTGCAGCAATTGGGCGACCGGGTGCGTGTCAGTATGACGATTGAGACGGATCGGGATGATATTCGCAAGCATTTTAGTCCGGCTGCACCACCCATTCCCGGTAGATTACATGCATTGGAAAAACTAAGGGATGCAGGTATAGCAACCCAGGTTGCGATTGCCCCTGTGCTTCCGAGCAGCGATAACTTTCCTACCCTCCTTCGGCCTCTAGTTCAACGTGTATGTATCGATGATTACTTCATGGGCGATGGCAGTCAAGGGAAACGCACGCGCAGATTGGGCATGGAGTCACTCTATCAGGAGTTAGGCGTGGAAGACTGGTATCAACCTGAGGCCTATCAGATCGTTGAGGAACGGATGAGAAAGCATTTTACGGAACATGAGATCTGGATCAGTCAGGCGGGATTTGAGCCTTAATGTGGTTTGCACGATCAATTTGTAAGATTAAAATGAACGAACAGCCCTGCTTCCTTGAGCGGAAGACAGGGCTGTTTGATTTGTATTCATGCTGCGTATCCAAAATTATTGATCAAGACTATACAGAGCCAAACCTTCTGGCAGAGCAGCAGGACGCTGACAGGTGCTTCTCATTTTATAGAAAGTCTGCTCATCGGAAGAGTCATGGAATGCCCACATTGCTTCAAGCACATGGTAGGCAAGCTCTCCGCTCGCTCGGTGAGCGCGGCCACTGTTAGCAGCATACGCCATATCAGCTACACCAATCCCGCGTGTATTTTCCTGATAGCCCGGAAGAAGAGGAACCTCCGTCCACTCGTGTTCACCCAGCAAACGGTAACGTACAGGGCCGCCAAATGTGTTAGGATCAGGTACCTGCAGCGTGCCGTGTGTGCCATAGATCTCAATCGGTGGCAGTGCGCTTCCCCCAAAAACATCAAAGCTCGTAATCAGCGTGCCAATAGCACCCTGCTCGAACTGCAATAATCCTGCCACATGCGTTGGAATATCAACGGGGATGGTTTGCCCTCTCTTTTTCTCACTTGTGATTGTACGCTCTTCCATCGCTTTGCCTGTCATGCCAGCAATGGAGCTGATCGGACCCAGCAGCTGCACTAATGCTGTCAGATAGTAAGGACCCATATCGAACATCGGTCCACCGCCTGAAGCGTAGTAGAATTCTGGATCAGGATGCCAGTGTTCATGTCCTCGGCTCATCATGAACGCCGTAGCAGCTACAGGTTTGCCGATAACGCCATCTTCAACCAGTTTGAGTGAGGTCTGAATGCCTGATCCGAAGAAAGTTTCAGGCGCGCAGCCTACCAGCAATCCTTTGCGCTTGGCTGTTTCCAGAACAGCCTGCCCTTCCTCGCGTGTAACAGCGAGAGGTTTTTCGACGTAGACATGTTTTCCCGCTTCAAGAGAGCGTAAACATACATCTGCGTGTACAGCAGGAATCGTTAAATTGATAATCAGTTCAATCTCTGGACTAGCCAACATCTCATCTACCGTGTATACATTCGGAACGTTATAGGCTGCTGCCTGCTCTTCAGCCCTCTTGCGGTCAATATCCGCTACGGCAACCAGATCTAGGATTTCGAAGCGGTGACAGTTTTCCATATAAATACTACTGATTTTACCACAGCCAATAATGCCAACTTTCATTGTTTTCATGCAGGTGGGCTCCCTTCAAGCGGATCGGAATTGTGGAATGCTGGTCAAGATTTGCTCACTTACGTATGTCCCTTGGTTTATCACAAAAAGTAACGGAAATTAAGTTTGGTTATCGGCCATGCCTGTGTACACTTCAGCTTTTTCACCTGTCTTATTATTGGCAACCGCCTTGCCTGCTGCAGTCCATTTGAAGCCACTGCGCATCATTTCAATAACTTGAGGCATCTCTACGATATCTGCATGATGACCGAGCGAGTTGTAGTACACACGGCCAGCACCCCAACGCTTCGTCCATACAACCGGCATATCCACTGGCCCATTCGCTGAATGGGGACCTTCCACAACCGGGAAACGAGTTGTTGCCAGTACTTCCACCGCAGGGTCAACGTGCAGGTAGTATTGCTCGCTTTTCACCTGAAAATCTTCAATGTGGTCCAGCAGCGGACTTGAACCGCGTTTGATGTTAACCGTATACTCCACGCCATCATTGCCCGGGTGTGCAACCCATTGACCGCCAGTCATAAACTGCCAATCGACATTGTTCCGGAACGCATCACACATCCCGCCGTGAATACCTGCGAGCCCAACGCCGCTCTGAACGGCAGCCGATACATTGTTGACCAGTTCCTGTTCAATCTGTCCCATCGTCCACAATGGAACGATCAGGTCGAGTCCCAGCAGTTTGTCGGCATCTGCATAGGCTTCCAATGTGTTCGAGACCTCGACTTCAAACTGTTCTTCCTTCAAAATGCGCTCAAAAATCGCTGCTACCTGCTCCGGTTCATGTCCATCCCAGCCGCCCCATACAATAAGTGCCTTACTCATCGCTTTATCACTCGCTTTCGGATAGTTTTATAGATTCTCTTCATTTCGAATTCTCTAGCATGTATAAACAGCTAAATGTTGCTCACATCTCATCAAGGGAAACCCAGCGCCGTTCTGTTACAGAACGTTCTACGGCTTCGAGCACTGCCTGGCAGGCAACACCATCATGGAAACTTGGTGAAGGCTGACGACCTTCAGAGATGGCTGTCACCAGCTCCAGCATCTCGTGTGTAAACGTGTGCTCGAATCCGATGGTATGTCCTGCTGGCCACCATGCCTCTGCATACTTATGCGCCGGATCTGTAGCCAGAACACGCCGGAATCCCTGAACGTCCTCTTCATCTTTCGTAAAATACACTTCCAGTTCATTCATTCGTTCAAAGTCAAACCGGACACTGCCCAGGCTGCCGTTAATCTCGAATGAATTGGTACTGCGGTGACCTGCTGCAAAGCGTGTAGCCTCGAAGCTGCCGAGTGCGCCGCCTGCAAACCTGGCCAGGAACAATGTCGCATCATCTACTGTCACTTCGCCCTTCGGTGCGTCCGCATTCGAGCTGCCTTTGGCACTGAGTCCAGTCATTTCGGAAGCAAGCGGCCGTTCCTTAATGAACGTCTCACTCATTCCAATGACTTCTTGGAACTCACCAACAAGGAAGCGTGCAAGATCAATTAAGTGTGCACCCAGATCGCCGTGCGATCCCGAACCAGCCACTTCCTTTTGCAAGCGCCAGACAAGCGGGAATGATGGATCCATGATCCAGTCCTGCAGGAAAAACGCGCGGAAGTGATATATCTTGCCCAGGCGACCGCTCTGAACCAATTCCTTGGCAAGCTGCACTGCCGGGGAGAAGCGATAGTTGAAACCAACCATGTGGGCAACACCAGCATCTTCTGCTGCTTGAAGCATCTCTCTCGAATCGGCAAGCGACAAGGCCAGCGGTTTCTCACAGAACAAATGTTTACCCTGACGGGCAGCTTCCAGTGCAATCTCCTTATGTGCATCACTCGGAGCGTTAATATCAATCAGATCAATGTCATCGCGTTGTACCAATTCACGCCAGTCGGTTACACTTTCGGACCAGCCGAACTGGTTCGCTGCTTCCTGGACACCATTTTCATTCCGGCCGCAGATGACCGACATTTCAGGCTGTAACGGTGCTGATGGGAAAAACATCGGCAGACTGCGATAAGCATTGCTATGGGCCTTCCCCATAAACTTGTATCCTACCATTCCGACACGTAGACGTTGTGACATGTTCTTTTCCTCCTTTGGAATTTGAAATCATGCTCTATGTTACTTACGAATCGATGAAGCTCGGATGATTAACTCTGCAGGCAATAACTCTCTGGGCCATTCAGATGAAAATTCCGAATTAACAGTTGAAGCGCTTCCAACCATAGAACCATGAATGAGTTTAAATGCGGCCAGTTCACCCATTTCATAGAAAGGAACTCTGACGCTAGTTAGCGGAGGCACGGCCATCTCGGCAGCATCGGAGTCGTCATACCCAACAAATGCCGGGAAATCCTCCACCCTAATCCCGCGCTCACGCAAACCATGCATAACACCAATAGCCATACGGTCATTGGCAGCAAATACAGCGTCGATCTCGTCAAGCCTTGCCGCTATCGTGGCCGCAGCCTCCACACCGCTTCTTCTGCTGTAATTCCCTTCAAGCAGCAGGCTGGGATCCAGCTCCATTCCGGCTTCCTGCAAACCAACGCGAACACCTTGCAGCCGCTCCTGACTGTTGGAATAACTGTCCGGACCGTTGAGAAAAGCAATATTTCGGTAACCCTGATCGGTAAGGTGACGAATGGCGAGCCGACTGCCTTCCACATGATCCGCATCCACTTCCAGAAAGGCTTCCCCTGCAAAGTGTTGATTCATAACGCAAAAAGGGTGACCTTCCTCTTGCAGCTGCTGCATGGCTGCCAGTTCCCCAGGGTCATCTCTGGCCCCAAGAATAATGCAGGCGTCCACTTTTTGACGTCGGAACAGGTCGGCATAATTCATGACTTCACCTGGTGATCTGAACATAACCAGCAGATCCATACCGCTGTCTCTGGCCTTATTACCAATACCACTCAGCATTTCCGAGAAAAAATAAGCAGAAAACAAATGCGCCTTCGGAACATAAGGCAAAACAACCCCGAGGTTGCCGCTTTTGCTTCTGGCGAAGCTGCGTGCAATGGCACTCGGCACATAGCCCAGCTTCTGGGAAGCTTCCAATACTTTGCGCCTTGTCTCCTCTTTGATCGGACCGACCCCGTTAAGAACCCGAGAGACCGTAGCTTCGGAGACTCCTGCCAAGTCAGCGACCTCTTTGCGGGATGCCATGAATCTCACTCCCTAACGTCCTTTAAATACGATACTATTTGTGGAATATGATTTTTATGTACGCGCGTACATTTTCTCATGTGTTGTAACCGTTGTCAATGCTTTTAACATAAAACAGGAAGAGGATCTCTATAAGCAGATTCCCTTCCTGTTTGATTGATCTAAGAGCATAAATCTTGTCCTAAGAATGAGGGATGATTCTAATAGATAACCTATGGTTTGGCAGCGACTTTTAGACCACTAAAGCGCAGTTTTGTCTAAGTCAATACACTCTGATTAACTGAAGATTGGCTAAACTCTGCCTGTTCTACTATTTTAGCCGGGCTTTGAATACGGTCTGAGGGTTCCGGCGTAGCTTGCAGTTTCCGTACTTTGTGCAGCACTTCCTTGTTGGGCAGGAAATGCACGGAGCGAATGTAACGGATCGTTTTGGTTTTGGCACGCATGACAATGGAATCTGTCTCGGCACGGTCATCTGCAAGATAACGCACACCGCCCAATATCTCTCCTGGCGTTACACCGGTTGCAGCGAAAATAACATCTTCGGTACCAATCATGTCCTGCATCGTTAAGACTTTGTAAGGATTATCAATGCCCATCTGCAGGCATCGCTGGAACTCGTCTGCATTAGCCGGCATTAAGCGGCCTTGTATTTCGCCTCCCAGGCAAGAGAGTGCTGCTGCAGCCAGCACGCCTTCAGGAGCTCCGCCAGAACCGACGTATAAGTCAATGCCTGCCTCAGGGAATGCAGGCGCCATGGCACCCGCTACGTCGCCGTCACTAAGGAACTTGATCCGTACGCCAACCTTGCGCAGCGTTTTAATCGTGCTCTCATGCCGCGTACGGTCCAGGATCATGACAGTCAAATCCGAAATGTTTTTGTTCAGTGCAGCAGCTGCTTTCTCTAGCGTAACCTCAACCGGGTCTTCGATGCTGACCTTGCCGACGAGTGCCGGACCTACAGCCAGTTTCTCCATATACATATCCGGTGCATGGAGCAGGTTTCCTTTTCCCGCCACTGCAATAACCGATAAAGCGTTGTTCAGTCCCTTGGCCACAATTTCTGTACCTTCAAGAGGATCTACAGCAACGTCGACTTCAGGTCCTTCAGCGTTACCCACTTCCTCGCCGATGTACAACATGGGTGCTTCGTCCATTTCTCCTTCACCGATTACCACCGTGCCGCGAATGGACACGGAATCGAACATGGCGCGCATGGCCAAAGTAGCCGCTTCATCTGCACTGTTCTTGTCACCTCGTCCCATCCAGGGGGCTGAAGCTAACGCAGCCAATTCTGTTACTCGGACAATTTCCAACGCCAGTTCGCGTTCCATTTTTCCCACTTCCTTTCCAGTTTTCAACAGCATACATGGAAAGTACTCCCAAATCCATCGCAAATCCATATGAAAATGATCTATAATCAGCTGAAAATCATTTTTTTGGAATTGACCCCCTTCACTATAAAGGAGCTAATTCTTATCATTTTCCATCGTTATTGAGTTGTTTTTTTGAAAGATAACCTGCAGGGGATTCCAACGTTGATTTCTTGCAGCGTGCCTTTTAGCTATTAAGAACACGAGAATGATGAAAATAAAAAGGAACATTTGTTTACGCATTCCAAACTTCTTTAAACAACATATATTCGATATATTTGCGATGTTTGTTTATAGTAGTCTCACTTGTTTATCAAGCTTCAAAAACGATTATAATTCTACTCTCTCCAGTAAATAAAGAAGCGGAAACAATTATGAGAGTGGGTTATATTTATTTCATGATTTAGAGTTGAATTTTTAAATATGTTGGTAGATGCTGGTTCAACTATTTTATTCCTCAATATAGATGAGGCTTATGGAAGTTATCGAAAATAATAAGTTTACATAATATTTATTATGTCTTTTATTTTTCTAAATCCTCAATATTCTCCTTTAGGAAATCTATTTGTTGACCATCCATACGAACTACATAGATGATCCGGTTGTTTATTCAAACTCTTACCACTAATTATTAAATGATTTCCCCCTTCAACATTATATTTTCGGATGTATAGTCCTGATCCCTGATCTTTATACTCATACCTTTCAAAGTCATTCCAGGAAAGACATTCCCCTTTCCCAGACAATAAAATAAGTTCATTCTAAGGAATGGACGAGCTGGAATCCTCTTGACTAATATTTTTCTGACATGTCAACTCGACTTGCGGTGATTGGTAAATGATCAAATATTAAATGGCCATAAAATAAAGACCGGACGAAATGGAGTTGAGAACTCCCTTCACGCCCGGTTTTATTCGTTTGATATTGAAATATCATGATCTGATCATTCACCTGTACCTCATTGCTAAATTGCCTTCGTTTCCTCACAACTCTCACTTGCCTTACATACTGCTCTTATAATTCCTCCATATCCGGTGCATCGGCACAGATTGCCGCATAATCCCGATTCGATCTGTTCCTGTGTAGGCTGGGGATGATGATCAAGCAGTGCCTTGGTGGCAATGACCATCCCTGGGGTACAATAACCGCATTGAAACCCGCCCTCTTCTACAAAGGCCTGCTGTATCGGATGCAGACTCCCTTCCTGTTCACCATGTAGCCCTTCAATGGTCGTAATATCACTTCCTTCACATTGATAAGCCATAATCAGGCAGGAGTTGACCGGCTCTCCATCCATAAGCGCCATGCATGCTCCGCAGCGACCAACTTCACAGGACACCTTGGTTCCGGTCAGGTTCAGATGTGTTCGAAGCACATCCACCAGCCGGGTTGTTTGGGCAATGTCAAGACGCTTCTCTTCCCCATTCACTACTGCTGACCAGATGTTACCAAGCGGCTTGCTCATGAGGGACTCACCCCTTCCAGTAAAGGTACATGTAGTGATTGAACCAGTTGTTCGCGCGGAACGGGCAATCGATTCACCCACACCCCGGTTGCCTGATGAATTGCTGCAGTGATTGCCGGCGCGAGTGCCACAGAACCAATCTCGCCAATCCCTCTCGGTCCAAAAGGATCTCCTTCGGGGAGGTCTTCAATGGCCTCAACCTCGAGATTGGTATGGATATCCCTAATCGTTGGAATCAAATACGTATCCAGATTGGTCGTAAGATATCGACTATCCTGCATGACAGCATCCTCCGTTAACGTAAACCCGAGCGCCATCACACTTCCACCTTCGATCTGTCCAATGAAGCCCATCGGATTAATGACGGGTCCCGCCGCTACCACATGACGTGTATCGAGCAATTTGGCTTCTCCGGTTAACGTGTTCACTGCTACCTCTGCGGCAACCGCCGCATACGTATATAGATAGTGTCCGCCCACGACATGGTCAGGCGTGGTTGGATAATCGAAATGAGTATCAAATACCCATTCTTCCGCTGTGCCCTGGCCCGCCAAATCTGAGTAGGCAGTAACAAATCCCAATGATTTCGTCTCTACATCAGTACTAGGCAGTTGGCCTTTACGCCATACACCGCCAGGTCCTGTCACCAGTTCATCAGCCGGAATGCCCGACAAGGCCGAAGCTGCCGATAGGACTCTGGAACGGAAAGGGGTCTGCAATCGCTGCAGAGCCATCCAGGCCATCGTTGTCGAACGTGAAGCGGTGCTCGAGCCACTGTGAGGAACCCGATCCGTATCGCCAATGATGATATTCAGATCCGAAGTGCTGCATTGAAACAGATCGCAGAGCATGATCTCCAATGTAGCGATCAACCCCTGACCAAATTCTTCGTAACTGAAAGCCACTTCTATTTTTCCTTCGGAATTAAGGGATAGGCGGCCTCCTGCCGGGTCCGGGATCCCGTAACCCAATCCGGCACCATGCATGGCAATTGCCGCTCCTACGCCGCGCTTGATCCATGGAGGCTGAGAAGGATCTGCCTGGGGAAGCTTATGCTTTTGCCATAATTCAGAACGATCCATGGCTTCCCATACCTGTGACAGTCCATCTGTAGTCAGAATTCTCTGATTTAATGGACCAGGGTCAGCCTTTTCCCTCATGTTCCGTCTGCGAAACTCCCATGGGTCCATATTCATGATCTCAGCGAGTCGATCCATTTGGCCTTCTACAGCAAAGATAGCCTGATTCCCACCAAATCCGCGAAATTCACCTGATAACCCATTGTTGGTATACACGGACAAGCCCTCTACATCCACATTGGGGATAGAGTAAGGACCTAGACAATGCTCCGTGCAGAAGTTCAGCACAGGCGCTCCAAGCGTGGCGTACGCTCCTGTATCTGCCGTAATGCGAACCCGGTGAGCTTGAATGATACCTTCGCGGCTGATTCCCGTCTGCATTTCAATTTTCATCGGATGCCGCTTCAGTCCTGCACGAACGGATTCCTTGCGGGAATTGTGCATTTTCACGGGACGTCCGCTGGTCAATGCAAGAAGTGCGCCATAAGGCTGCACGTTCAATTCGTCTTTCCCGCCGAAAGAACCACCGATAGGGGACGATACGACACGGATATCTTCCTCGGGACAACCGATAATCCGTGCCAGCTGCATCCGGTCCTTGTACCCGTGCTGCGTGGCTGCGTAGACATTAAGCCTTCCTTCGTCATCCGGAACAAACAGGCCGCCTTCTGTCTCCATATAAGCGTGCATTTGACGAGGTGTATAATACGTTTCCGTGACAATATGTTCACATGCTGCAAAAGCCTGCTCTACATTTCCGCGTTTAATTTCGGTGCGATGCAGTACATTGCCCGGTCCATGTGGATGCAGCTCCGGTGCGTCAGGAGCGAGAGCAGCATCCGTGCTGTCCAGCGGGGTAAGCTCCTCATACTCCACTTGGATTGCACTGAGTGCCAGTTCTGCCCGTTCCGGGGAATCCGCAGCAACTGCCGCAAGGGCATCTCCGACATATCGTACAACATCTTCGCAAAATACAGGCTGGTCAGGCGTTGCAATTCCAAAACGATTCAGGCCGGGTACGTCTTTGGAGGTAAGGACAGCATACACTCCCTCCATGGCCTCTGCTTCTGTAGTATCTATAGATAGAATGCGAGCATAAGGATAGGTGCTGCGCAGAACTCTTCCATGAAGCATTCCGGGTAGAGTCATATCCGTCAGATACTGGAGTTGTCCAGTTACCTTTGGAATTCCGTCCGGTCTCAAGTGCCACCGTTTTCCGCTATGTTTCCGATTCAGCAGCATGGTCTCTCTCCCCTTTTCTTGATCAAGATTTGAATCAACGGTATAGTGCTTCCCACAGTCCAGCCCCCAGCAAATTACCTGCAGTCTGCTTGCGGTATTGTTCAGTTGCAAAGACATCGCCATAGGTCACAAATTCCGAAGACGCGGTCCTGCCTAGCGGCTCTGCTTGCATTAGGGAAGCTTCTTCGTGAAGCAGCAGCTGTTCCGACGCAGGTAACCGCATGGCCACACCTGACCCTCCGCCAGCAGCGATTGCAACCTTTTTCCATCGACCATCTGTATCAATCTCTCCTCGAAAAGCAATGGTTACCAGAGATGCGCTAAACGTCTCTCGCCTGCCCAGCTTGCGGAAAAATGCAATTTCTCTCGCGTCAGGCTCTTGCTTCTTCGGATTAGAGACAGGCAACTTATTCAGCGGGATCTGGATCGAAATCAACACGTCACTTGGATTGCGACTGCCGTCACGCCCTCCTTTTAACCAGGAGTCTAGTGTACGGAATTCCAACCCTTCGTCCGTCATCCACTGCAGTTCTGCGTTGTATGTGAGCAATGCGGGTAACGTATCTCCGACACCAGATACAATGTTGCCGCCAATTGTCGCTACATTGCGAATGGACGGCGCAGCTATCGTTTTCACAGCCTCCTGTAATAAGGGCAGATGATGAAGCAATCCCTCCGTAATACATCTATTCAATCGGGTCAGGGCCCCGATCACCATTCGATCTCCGTCCATATATACGTCACTTGTTCCTGGAATACGTGCCAGACTGATCATATGCTCCGGTGAAGGTACAAGACCGCCTTCCCACTGGGTTCGCAGCAATGTTGCGCCTGCAGCGTAGCAGAAGCTTCCGTTCAACCTGTTCCTCAACATCCGGAGTTCTTCCAGATCTTCCGGCTGCCATACCGATGGCATCGCTCCTGACCCATATGCTGGTATTACCATCGTTCCATCCCCTCTCTCTTATAAGCACGATATAGGACGCTGGATTCAATCCGTATAGGCGCTGACTGTTGAAGATAATTCATCCTACAGGATCCAGATAATTCTTCAAATCATATGAGACTATAGGATTAGCGTCAATTAGCTTCACATCGATTTGGATAAATGTATAAATACGATCCACGTTTTGTGCTTCATGCATGATAGGAGTTACGATACCTAACACTGTTCCTCACGTGAAATCATATAAACGACATAAAAAGGCCAACCAAACGAACTGGATGACCTGTTTATGTTAAGAGAGCAGAGATAAGTAGATAACCTACGACTTCGTTGTATTCAATTGAGGGGGCATGTTATTGGGTCGAAGTTACTTCATTTGAGCTGATTCATTTACATAATCCATGATGCGTTTCACTTCACCCTCCGTATCAGCGTCCCAGAAACAAAAGTCAGGCAAGTTGACCTGGGTTCCAGAGAAGGTCTCATTACGCATTATCTTCCGCGCACCCTCATCTCCGACAAGAGCAAGGAGGTGATCAAACATATGAGAGCGAAAGGCAACAGGAGGCTTCCGCCCCTCGCCGTCCGCAGCAGCTGCATAATCAGACTGTTTGTTCACTGCAAGTGCTGCCGAAACCTGATTAATATCCTGCGCCCTTATTAAAGGCTGGTCCGCCAATAGAATCATTACACCTTCTGCCCCGTATTCCTTGGCTTCCTTGAGACCACATTGAAGCGATGCCGCCATACCAGAAGAATATTCTGTACAGAGAGCAATTTGGAGCCTAGTCTGGCTCCTATAGTTAGCTGAAGATACTGATGCGAGGTGTGCGTTCTCGGGGAGCCATTCCAAGGAATCCTCCGGTTTCAGCACACAGATGACCTGTTCCAGTTCAGAATCGAGTGCCGCTTGAAGCGACCAGGCCGACAAAGCTCTCCCATCCGGCATAGGCACTGCTAATTTATCTCGGCCAAGACGGGTACTCCTACCTGCGGCGAGCAGAATGCCCGTCAATCGCATGCGTACTCCCCCTTTGAACAGAACGATTCTCAGTCCCAGCAGCGCGTTTGCACGCAATCAGTTCAGCAGCAATGCTAATGGCGATTTCTTCTGGACCCTCTGCCCCGATACTGATACCAACCGGAGAATGGAGATTCGGTAGCGGTGATAAATCATTCAATAGTCGTGCTGTCCGTGTTCTGGACCCCATAATACCGAGATAAGCATATTCAGTTCCTGACAGCAGCTCCAAGAATTCACGTTCGCGCGGGAATTGATGACTCATCAGTATGAGGTAATCTCCACGTCGTATATTCAGCACAGGCATGATTTCAGCGGGAAAACCAAGAACGAGATCTGCATCCGGAAACCGATCAGACGTACACAGACCCTCTCTCCAATCAGCAATGATGACATGAAATCCAGATACCCTCGCAAGCCTAGCAACAGGTATGGCATCATTTCCCGCCCCGATTATAATAAGTCGCGGTTTAGGAGTATATATGGTCGTTATTCGTAAAGGCAGATTCCAGTAATCTGTTTCAGTTGATTTTTCGTCCTTATCGATTTCTGTACTGAACGAATCGGAAGACAGGCGCGGTACATCTATGGAAGGAACAAGTTTCCTATCGATTGGATCAACTCGATGCCATTCATATTGAATAAGAGAATAGTTATGCTGAAAGTAACGGGTAAACTCGGCTGCTGAACCAGATTTGAAACAATCATGCATTTCAGTTAATACACTTCTCAGTTCGCCGCAGACAGGTTCCAGCAGAACGACAACCAATCCTCCGCAGCCAATCGTTTCTCCCCAAGAGAGATCATCTTCAGGGCGCATGTCGTATTCGGCAAATGCCATGTGTCCCGTGTCCAGCACTTGTTTTACACGCGCATGCAGATCACTCTCGAGACATCCCGGGCTGATGCTGCCATACATTCTGCCATCTTCGGTCAAGAGCATAGAGACTCCCTGCTTACGGTAAGCATGACCTTCTACCTTGACCGCCGTTGCAAGTACACAGCGTGCCTCACCTGCTGCAATTGCACACAGATCATGCATTTCCATATTCGTCTCCACCTTTCCGAAAAGTCTTCTGCGAGCAGCAGTTATACAACATTTCCCTCTGAAAATAACCTAACTCAGATTCTCTTCATCAAACGTGCAATGCTCTTATCCGATTCGCGAAGAACGATGCCTCGGTCAATCGTCTGGATCTTGCGGTTTTTGAGCACAATGCTGCCATCAATAATGACCGTGTCCACACAGCTCCGAGTCGCGGAGTACACTACACGGGAATAAACATCTGTCTCATACGAAGGATACGTATGGAAATCTTCCAGATCCAACAACACCATGTCTGCCTTTTTGCCCACTTCCAGACTTCCAATTTCCTTAGAGAGGCCAAGCACTTCGGCACCACCCATCGTTGCCATGCGCAGAACCGTACGTGCATCCATAATTGTAGGCCCATGAGGAACCTTTTGAATTAATGCTGTCAGACGCATTTCCTGAAACATATCCAGGTTATTGTTGCATGGTGCGCCGTCCGCACCGATTCCCACCGCGATCTGGCGGTTAAGCAGGTCAGGAATTTCCGCTATACCCGATGACAATTTCATATTCGAGCCGGGGCAGTGGGTAACTTTTACCCCTCGCTTGCGAATGATTTCCTTCTCCTCTTCACTAAGCCAGACACAATGTGCAAGGACAAGACGTGGGGTTGCCAGACCGATATGATCCAGATAGACAATGTTACGCATTCCGCGTTCATGTTCGACCAGTTCAATCTCGCCACGATTCTCCGATGCATGCGTATGAACCTTCACATGATACTTGTTCGATAGATCACGTACTTCAACGAGCAGCTCCTCTGTACAGGAAACGACGAATCGCGGACAAAACGCATATTGAATGCGTCCGCCCCCGAAACCATTCCATTTCTCCAGCAAATCAACACTTTGCTGCAGCGAGGTTGCCGTATTTTCACGCAGAGGTTCAGGCACTTCGTCGCCATGGTCCATCATGACCTTGCCAGATATCACCCGAATGCCGCTCTGTGCCATTGCCTGAAAAGCCGAATCCGTGTGATGCACAGTCTCCATATCCAAAATGGTCGTGGTTCCACTCGAAATCAGTTCGCCCAGCCCAAGCATCGCCGAATAATAGACGGATTCCTCATCATGCGCTGCCTCCAGTGGCCAGATTCGCTGACGAAGCCAATCCATGAGCTCCAGGTCGTCCGCACGCCCGCGAAAGAGTGTCTGGCACAAATGAATATGTGTCTGAATAAAGCCTGGCAGCAGAACTTTGCCACGGGCATCAATAACCTGATCAGCCTGAACGTCGATATGCTCGGCAATCTCTTTGATTTTGTTATCCTCGATCAGCAGATCCCCTGTAAATATATCTTCTTCCGCATTCATCGTGACAAGCTGTGCACCCTTCAGCAGGATCGTTCCCATGATAATCTCCCCTATCGTATCTATGTCTTTTTTTACGCTGTTTTCATGAGAAACCAAAACCAATCCAAGCAGCAACCAAGCGTGGTTACCATCCGATGGCCATGCCATCTCCTCTGGGATCGGCAGCTCCGCTAATCATGCCATCTTCACGGATGACAATCCCTTGCGACTGACCCATAATGTCATCCCATGGAGCTCTGATCTCCACATTATGTCCCCAGTGAGCCAGCGTCTCGCATACGTCATCATGATAGCGATTCTCTACCCGCATCGTGTCGCCTGCTTCACCCCACGTCCGTCCGTAGACCCAGCGTGGCAAACCGATTGCTTCCTGAATGGTCAGACCATAGTCCAGAACGCCAGTAAGTACGGATAACTGTGTCTGAGGCTGCCCTTCTCCGCCTTGTGTACCCAGAAGCATATAAGGTTTCCCATTGCGGGTGACAAGACCAGGCATGAGCGTATGAAAAGAGCGTTTATTGGGTTCAAGCACATTCGCATCTGATGAATCGAGAGAGAAAAAGGAGCCTCTATTTTGCATAATTACGCCCGTATCTCCTGGAACGTAGGCTGCGCCAAAATCAAAGTACAGACTTTGAATAAACGAGACGGCGTTGCCTTCCTGATCGACTACAGCAGCGTAGGCTGTATCCTGCCCGATCGTTTTGGACAAGAAGGGCTGTGCTACTGGTGGTGCAGACTGGATCTCATTCCACAACGCATCCCCGTAAGTCTTCGATAACAATTGATTCAAGGGGATCTCGCGAAAGTCAGGATCGGTAAGGTACCGGTCACGATCACGAAACGCCTTTTTCACCACTTCGGCCATCAGATGGTAGAACTCCGGCGAAGTACGACCTACCGAAGAGAGATCTATGTGTTCGAGCATATTTAACATCATCAATATGGAGAAGCCTTGCGAGTTGGGCGGCATTTGGTGAACCTGATAACCCCGGTATTCCGTGCTGACAGGCTTAACCCATTCTCCCTTGTGTGCTGCAAAGTCCTGTGGTGCCAGCATGCCGCCATCTTCTCGAATCGCTGAAGTCAGACGATCTGCAAGCTCTCCTGTATAAAAAGAATCCCGTCCTCCCGCCTGAATCAGGCGAATGGAAGTAGCCAGTTCGATCTGGACGAGGAGCTCACCTTCCTGAAGCAATGTGCCGTAAGGGGCAAATACCGCTCGCAGCGGCGATTGCCCCATAATGAAATCTTCATCCCGCTCCAGCCACAGGCGCAGATTACGCGATACAGGACACCCCTTCTCCGCATACTGCACGGCTGGTTCAAGCAGCTGCTCCCATGGTAATCGCCCATAGCGGGACCACACTTCCCACCATGCATCCACCATTCCCGGAACCGTTATCGCACTGAGCACGCCGCGCTGGGGAATGGCATTCATGCCCATTGCTTTGAACGTATCGGCATGGATACCTGCAGCCGAGCGGCCACTTCCGTTATAAGCGGTTATCTCTCCGCTTGCTCCATCGTGAATGAGGAAAAAGGCATCTCCGCCAAGTCCAGTCATGTGCGGATAAACTACGCCAAGTGCTGCACTCACCGCAACAGCTGCATCATAAGCGTTACCACCCTTTTGGAGAATCGAGCTTCCAACCGCGCTCGCCAGATAATGTGGTGAGGTAACCATCACCTCTCGGGACACGGGCATCTGATTTAACATAAGGCTTCCTCCTTTCCAGCGTACACGTCGAGTGCAGCCTGCACTGCCTCACCCGCAGGTAGCCCGTGGCGATGACGGAGCAGAACCGCCTCCAGGGCACCAAGCACATGCAGTACGTTTCTGCGCTGACAGCTGAAGCCCATCGTTCCAATTCGCCAGATTTTTCCCTTAAGAGGACCAAATGAACTTGCAATTTCGATACCGAAATCATGTAGAAGCATGCTTCGTACCGATTCACCATCGATCCCTTCCGGAATATGGATACACGTAACTACCGGAAGTTTGCTGGACATGTCTCCATAAATTTGAAGCCCCATACCCTGAATTCCTGCGACGAGCGCGCTTTCGTTAATCCGATGCCGCTCGAAACGGGCTTCCAGTCCTTCCTGAAGCAAAATACGCAAACCTTCATGTAAACCGTAGAGCATGGATGTAGCTTCTGTATGATGATTCAACCGGGCAGAACTCCAATAATCCTGCAGCTGACTCAGGTCAAAATAGTTGCTTGCAATGGTACGTCCCTCTGCCCTTGCGCTGGTCGCGTCACGGAGTCCGCGTTCGACCGTTTTGCGACTCATCAATTTCTTCTCCACGCGGCTGTTATATGTCAACGGGGCCATGCCGGAAGGAACGGATAAACACTTCTGCGTTCCGCCCATTACCGCATCCAGATACCAGGTATCGGTCTTAACGGGCGTACCACCTATGGTGGCAACCGCATCAACGACGAGAAGAAGATCCAATTCACGGCATACTTTGCCAATCTCCGCGAGAGGTTGCATCTGGCCGGTGGATGTCTCTCCATGAACCATGGCCACAATATCCGGCTTATGAGTGTGAATGGCCTTGATCACTTCTTCCGGATCAAAGACCGATCCCCAAGTCGTTTCAATACATACAACTTCCGCACCGCAGCGCTCCGATATTTCTACAAGCAAATGTCCAAACCGTCCGTATATAGGGACCAATACCTTATCCCCCGGCTGGATCAAACTAACCAACACCGCTTCAATGCCGGAACGTGAGGTGCCATCTACCGGATAACACCACTCATTGTTCGTCATGTATAATTCACGCAGCATGACCATCGTTTCATTCATCAGGGACGTAAACTCCGGATCAAACTGTCCGAGGATCGGGAAGGATAAAGCCCTTAGAACTCGGGGGTCGACTTCAACTGGTCCCGGTGTCATGATGGTTCGCAAGGACGGAGATAATTCTCTATAGCTGGACATGGTCAATCAACTCCCGTAACCGTATTTATAAAGTAGCTGAACGAGAACCCGAAATCCTCGCATCAAGTCCTCCTCAGCTGTGAATTCTAGGGGACTGTGACTGATCCCGCCCTGACTAGGTACAAAAATCATCGCTGTCGGGCAGGCCGGCTGAAAAATCTGTGAATCATGGCCAGCTCCGCTGGGCATATGCATATAGGACAGCTGCTCCTGTTTGCATATATTCTGAAGATCCGCTGTGATCTGTTCGTTCATTGGAATCGGAGCAACCGACAAGTGTTCTTCCCAGTTCAATTCAAGCTGCAGTTTGGATGCAATCTGAAGAAAGGCCTGAAGCATGTCATGCCAGCACCGATCAATACTCTCCTGCCAGATATGACGGATATCAAGCGAGAATTCGGCTTGTGCCGCGACCACGTTACCTACACCAGGTTCAGCCGTGATCCGGCCAACCGTTGCCACAAGGGGTTCACCTGCTGCCATAGCAATCGTTCTTACCGCCGTAATCATCTCGGCTGCACCTGCCAGTGCATCCTTACGCCATGACATAGGCGTTGTGCCCGCATGATTCGCTTCGCCACTAATCGAAATGCTCAATCGCTTCTGACCAACGATATCGGATACAATTCCAATCGAATGACCAAGTCGTTCAAGCACCTGACCTTGTTCGATGTGAAGTTCAATAAAGGCACCATACTTTTGAGCAGCTGGTCTGTAGCCGCTGTCTGACCCGAATCCGGCTTCTCGAATCGCTTGTGAAAAAGGTATTCCATCCTTATCCGTTAAATGTTGAATGTCTTCAAGAGAGGTGGTCCCCGTAATGCTTCGTGATCCCCAATAGGCAAATGGAAATCGGCTTCCTTCCTCTTCGCATAGCGAAACCACTTGCAGCGTACGCTTCGGCGTACCGAAATGCCTTCGTAAGTACTCCAGAGCAAGAACTCCTGCCGCTACACCATAGGCACCGTCATACCTTCCACCGTAAACGACAGAATCAATGTGTGATCCGGTCACAATGGGGAGCTGCTCAGCTCCTTCTGCAGAATCTGCAGCTCGTAACGTGCCATATAGATTGCCGGATTGGTCGAATTCGGGAAGCAGTCCCATTTGCTCCATCCGTGCAGCCAGTGCATGCTGTGCCTCGCACCAGGCTTTGTCATACAGCAGGCGAGTTACGCCGCCTTTGGCATCAGCCCCGAATGTGGACAGCCAATCCAGCATACCTTGAAGTTTCACTTCTGCAAGCTGCGGCAAGGGAAGAATCGGCACTTCCGTCTCGGAACCCATGAACGGTTCAAACTCTGTCATGATACTCCTCCGTTCCGCGCGTGCCATTTTTACCATACGAGCCAGCAGCAATAAACTGACCTGCAGGATTAGCGGATAGCCCTTCCTTTGCGCTATATACTTTGATCCCTCGGCAGTACACTTCAGCTACGGCGCATGCAAATGTACGTCCGATATATGGACTCTGTTTATGGGTATATAGCAAATCGTCCATGTTTAATGTGGTACTCGTATTCCAATCAATAAGCACGAGGTCCGCGTCTTTACCGATCGCAATTTCACCTTTACTCTCAAGCCCAAGCCTTCTGGCCGGCTGCAAAGCAAGAACCCTTCCGAGTAAAGGCAAGCTTACACGGCGGCGAAGATGACCTTCATCCAGCATGATCAGCAGCGTGCTCTGCGCACCGGAAATACCGCCCCATATTTCAAAAAAATTATCCGACTGTTTCATGGATGGTGGGCACGGTGAATGATCGGATGCGATGACGTCAATAAGCCCGGATGCCAGCGCATCCCATAATGTCTCTTGTTCGGCGCTGCTGCGGAGAGGTGGAGCACACTTCGCCACAGCGCCCAACCGAACTACATCCTGTTCTGTGAGCGTCAGGTAATGCGGGCAAGTTTCAGAAGTGACGTCCTGACCGCGACCCTTGGCTTCCGCAATTCGTTCTAACGCTTCTCTCGTACTGATATGCACGAAATGCAGCGGACACCCGGTTTGTTCTCCATATTGAAGCGCCCTGGTGACGGCTAAGACCTCTGCTTCTGCAGGACGGGAACTCACATAATCCATTGGCCCTGTCTTTCCTTCGGCAATACTTCTCGCGCCAAGCTGCGCAACCATTTCTTCATCTTCGGCATGAAGGGCAAGTACACGATTGAGTTTCGCTATCTCGTGCATGCCGTCCAAAAGCGTTTGCTCATCGGCTCTCGCGAAGATGTCCTCTCCTTCTCCGCCCGGCTCCGACATAAATGCCTTGAATCCGGCTGCACCGGACTCAGCTAAGTTCATTAGCTGCAGCCGATTACCCGGAACTAACCCTCCCCAGAATGCATAATCGACATAGGAGCGATCCTGTGCAGCTTGCTTTTTCATATCCCAAGCTTCCGGACTTGTTGTCGGTGGGACTCCATTAAGCGGCATATCAACATAAGTGGTAATTCCTCCTGCAGCAAGCGCAGCCGAACCCGAACGGAATCCTTCCCAACTGGCCAGCCCCGGTTCATTAAAATGAACATGGATATCCACTACGCCAGGCATAACGGTGAAACCGGCTGCTTCGATTACCTCAGTTCCTTCCTCAACCTTCAGCCTAGTGGATAAAGCTGTGATTTTCCCATCTTGGATACCAATGTCCAGCTGCTGTACACGATCTTTTAACACGACCCGGGCTCCCCGGATGATCGAATCAAAATTTGCCATTTGGATGCCCTCCCTGTGTCAGAACCAGTGTTTAAAAATTCTTCAGCTTCCGCGGTATGTACTGTAACCTCCTGGGGCGATTAGTAAAGGAATATGATAATGACTTTCCGTATCGGATACGGCAAAACGGATGGGTACAACCGTCCACAATGCTTGCACCGATTGTTCAGGTGATCGAGCTGCATAGTACTTTTCGACGTCAAAATGAAGCTCATAAATGCCTTGCTCCAGACTGCCCCCCGCCAGTAAGGGTGCATCCAAACGGCCATCGCCGTTGGTCACCGATTCGGTAACTTTTATCCTGGACTCCGATTCTCCATCCGTTTGGACAAGATGCAGTGCGATCCGAACTCCCACGGCTGGTACTCCTTTGGATGTATCCAGTACGTGTGTTGTTATGCGTCCTCCAGCCTCTGCCATTACGATCTACCTTCTCTCTTCGAATCATTGTCCTCTGCTTCAAGATCTTCCCTGGTCATTGAAAAACCTTGAAACCCGTATGGTGGTCTGGGCTCGGTATACACCTTGCCTTCTCCTTCAGTCACTTCTTCCAGCACGGTATCCCATGTCCGATTGTTGGATTCAAACGATACTTCACTCAATTGCCCGAAACGCTTCAAGACACGGAGTCCGATCTGATACAACAAATGTTGAATGGATGCAGAACGGCATTCGTGAAACACGGCAGCAGCAATATCACTTACTTGTTCAGCGGCCACATAACGTCCGCGCGTATCGTCCATTCCATCTCTTGGGTCGTGGTACCGCCAATTGATATCCAGGAAAATAAACAAGGGACGATCTCTTGTCTCAGGCAGTGAGGTATATTCATCCTTGATAAATCCCGCAAATTCACTACCCTTGACCTTGATCAGTCGCAGATCAGCCAGACCACTGAAATGGTTACTCCATTCAATTTGATTACCTTTTCGTTCTGCCTCGATTGCAGCCGTTCCCCGATCATTTTGCGAATACCGGAATACCATCGTGCTTGATCGATAACTTCCATCGACTCCAATGGGTACATCTTCAAAAGGGATCTGATCCGCGGTCATCTGAACTTTCATCATTTGAGGGTATGTCTCAAGAAAGAGCTGACTCACATACGCAAGAAATCCCTCAACGGTAGCACCGGTATAACTCGCAGCATGTTTGAGGATAAAATTCTTCATGGAATCCGTCGCCACGATGCTGGAATTATCCCCTTCCGTAAACGAAGGCAAGAATGCATCCCCTTGTACAGCTACCTTAATGTTCATGCCGAAGAGAACATTGCTTCTGCCGGTAAATGGGGATTCCGGTATTGATCCGATCCCGGTTAGAGGTTTGGCATAGGAGCGATATAACCAAACGTCACCTTTGCCGTAATACATAGTTCGTTTCGGCTCGACAGCAGGCTTCGGTTCAATTTCATGTTCATGCCCAATCTGAACCAGCCACTTCTCCAGACGGATAGTTGCAATTTTGAATACTTCATTTAAAGCCGTTTGAAATTCTTCATCCCTATTTCGTGAGCGACGCTGACGCATCGATTCGAGAATGGACTGAGCGGTATGACCTTTTACCGCCAATATGAATGGAAAGCCGAATCGGCTTGTATATTCCTTGTTTAATTGATTCAATTCGTCATACATTTCTGGGGAGAGTGAATCCAGTCCAGCACCAGCTTGTTCCTTCACGGAATTGCTGCTCATGCTGATTCTTGCGCCGAGATCGGGATGGTTGCGCAGCAGCTGCAGTATGACTTCGTCGTCAGACGTTTCAACAACATGCTTCATGACTTTCATCATGTGTTCCAATGAATTAAAGGGTCGCAAAGCCCAGGAACGTTCAGCCACCCATGGTGATTCCTCAAATAAGCCACCAAAGGTATGCACGAACTGTGTGACAGACCAGCTGTTAACGAGTTTCATAAAATCGCTCATGTTAGAACCTCCGGTCTTCTGTGAATTGTTGTTCTTCATTCTAAGGTTCAGGGCAGGATGCAGCAATAATATCTACGCAATTTTGTAATATAACATAACATCATATTCACGAACTGTTATCTGTGCACAGGAATTACGGGTCTCCATGTCACATAATCTAAAAAACCGTACGCCAGATAAGGGGCGTACGGTTTGTGATCTAAATGATTATGATCGTTATGAAGCACAAAAGTCGGCAACTCTGGATTCGTTCGAGTGCTGTAGTTCTATCTGTGATCTGTTCACTCTCTGTCTAATGCATCCTTATGGTCTTTCGGTTCTTTTATCCCGGCCAAATTTACGGAACGTAAATACCAGTTTTAACTTTAACAAGTCATTCGTTTTTTTAAAGTCCATCTGCAGCAGACTTCCGATTTTCTCCATGCGGTACGTAATGGTGTTGCGGTGAACAAACAGCTGCTTCGCAGCTTCGTTGATCAGTCCATCGTTCTCAATGAAAGATTCGAGTGTGTTCATCAATATGTGATTAGGGTCCCCATCTCTAGCCAGCAGAGGTTCCAATACTTTATTACAGTAATTCTCCATGATGTTATCCGGGACATGTTGGAACACGTAGGCAAACTCCAACATCTCGAACTGGAGTGCGCGATCCTTCATTCCGAAGCGGCGTGCCAGCTGCCGGGTATCCAGGCATTCCTGATAAGCTTCACGTAATGATTTGGGTTCATGTTTCATTTTACTAATCCAGAATCTCGGCACAGATGCTCCTTTTGACTCCTGGGCAGATAATACATCCGCGAAGCGACTGAGTAGAAAACCCGAAAGTTCCTCCCCATAGTCGCGCCCTGTCGGGCATGTATATATCGACAGAATGCCATCTTCCATCTGAAAATGCTGCGACGCCGTAAATTGCATCAATGGATTGTATTGCAGTTCACGATGAATTTGCTTCAGCAGTTTCCCCTCGGCGAAAACCGAAGGTTCCAGCGTAATGAGCACGCATTGATAAGTACCCTGGAACAGATGAACGCCTTTGTTCTCACTGAGTCTGGTCAACTCCTCCACCGTCATTTTGTTATCGAGGTATTGGGTTAACAATGTACGCATCTCATCCTGCACGGTCGGATTAATGTGTTCACGATAGGTCATATCCATATAAAATGCCAGTACGTCCGCAGCCTGCTGAAATAATTCTTCCTCTGCCCGCAGGGAGAGTGCTGAATCTGTGAACACGAGCAGGAACCCATACTCTTCATCATTTTGTTTGATGGGAACCCGATGACAACTGCCCTGATTCCATTTCACGCGATGCATGACGGATTTCCATGGCCAGCCCTGTACCAATGACTCTCCGGTCATGCCCTCACTACCATAGAGTACGTGTCCTCGGGAGCCTATTACTGCAAGCGGGTAGTTTAATACAGTCGCAAGCTCGGCAAACACATTTCGATGCTGCTGCTGTTGTTGTAATGCAAAATGCATCAGCTTCTTCTGTTTCTGTACAACTTCATGCAGCAGCCGGTGACTTCGCTCGTGTTCCGCCTTGAACAGAGCATTCATTTGGTCCGAAAACGTGAACTGGAATGGCAATTCCAGCAGCGGCAAACGTAAACGGTCCGCCTCTTCTATGATCCCTTGGGGAATGGACTGCCAGAAACGTCCGAGTTTAATGCCGAGTCCTGCACATCCGCGGTCATTTAGTCTGCGCATTAATCGAAGGGCATCTGTCTCATTGTCTTTCATGATAAAAGCGGTTGTGAATAACAACTCTCCGGATTTAATCCAATCCGCGATATCTGGGGCGTCCATGACGTTAACGGATTTCATCATCCGTGAAGTCCCCTCCCCGCCGGCAACGAGTCTGGCCTCAGACAACGGATATACTTGCAAAGCCTCTTTAACCGTAAGCTGCATAGACACGACCTCCCACTTATATAACTCATCAAGTTATATTTATCACTTATAATGGAAATAAAAAGCTCCTTCCCATGGTTCACAACCTATTCACTTCATCGGAACCAAACTATTTGTTAAGTATTATAACATCAAATTTGATTTCAGAGCTTACATAACAAAAATAAAACCAATGACAACATTGCAGCGTGAGCTTGGCAAGTTATCATTGGTTTTATAACGTGTATGAAATGAAAGATTTGCGGCAAATAAGTTCCTAAATCTCTAGCGTTTCCGGACTAAGCCACAATTTCATTCGGGATATGACCTCTTTGATATTCAGCGGCTTGCTAATATAGTCCGAGGCACCTGCTGCAATACATTTATCACGATCTTCTTTCATGGCTTTAGCCGTTAATGCAATGATCGGCAGCTGGGTAAGCTTCAATCGCTCCCGAATCTGACGTGTCGTATCGTAACCGTCCAGTTCCGGCATCATGATATCCATCAAAATAATATCGGGCTTGGCTTCCCCTCGTTCCAGCATCTCCAGACATTCATACCCGTTCTGCGCGGTAATGATATGCATGCCATACTGTTCAAGTGCATTCGCAAGAGCGTATACGTTGCGAATATCATCATCTACGACAAAAACTTCGCGCCCCCTTAATAACGATTCTTCCAGAGGTGTCAGCAGAATATCATCCCTTGATGTATTAGACAGGGATCCCGCGATGGGAATCGTTGTAGCTACTTCGTTCATGAATAGTCGTGAAGTATTCTTTGTCTCAGGCTCCTCAAGTCTCAATGGCAAGAAAAGAGTAAATACACTGCCCTGTCCTTCGCGACTGGTCGCTGATATGGAACCCCCGAGCAAAGTCGCAAGAGATTGGGAAATGGATAAGCCGAGTCCGGTTCCACCGTATTTCCTTGCAGTCGCGCCATCCGCTTGTTTGAATGCATCGAAGATCTGCAGCAGCTTGTCGTCTGCAATGCCGATGCCCGTATCACTGACCGAAAACGCAATAACATCCGTCTCTGGGCCACCAGCTTCCGGGCTTGCCAGAGTCATTCGGGAGATCGTCAGAGCAACTTCGCCTTCGTCTGTAAACTTAAATGCGTTAGAGAGCAGATTTCTTAGAATTTGATGCAAGCGCATCTCATCCGTTACAATCGTTTCCGGTAAATGGCTTTGCAACTGAATCCGGAAGTCGATTCCTTTCTGCTCAGCGGTTTTTAAGAAATACTGATTCATCGTCTCCGGCAGGACGCCGAGATAAACTTCGCCAAGATCAATGTCCATCTCCCCTGCCTCCACTTTGGACAGATCCAAAATGTCATTGATCAGATTAAGCAAATCTTTGCCTGAAGTATGAATTACCGATGCGTATTTTTGTTCTTCGCTGCTCAAGTTCTCATGTTTGTTTTCAGCCAAAATCTCGGACAGGATGAGCATACTATTCAGGGGAGTGCGCAATTCATGTGACATATTAGCCAAAAATTCAGATTTGTATCCCGAACTTGTCCGCAGCTGGTCTGCTACACTCGCAAGCTCACTCGCAGACGTTTCTGCTGCATGTTTTTGCACTTCTAGACGCTCATTCAGCATATGCAGCTCTTCGGTCTGCATCTGCAGTTCTTCTGTTTGTGACAGCATTTCCTCGGTTTGCAGCTGAAGCTTCTCCGATTGAGCTTGGAGCTCCTCGTTCAGTACCTGGGATTCATCATATAACTGCTGCAGTTCCATGCGTGTCGCCGTAGAGTGTAGAGATACGCTGAATATTTCAACTAATTCTTTAAGCTGTTCGAGTTCGTTATCCTGTAATGGCTTTAATGAAGCCAACTCTATGACCGCGATCGTTCGGCCTTCGAAGATCACAGGCACGACTGTAAGAGATGTTGCAGAAGCATGGCCCAGTCCGGAAGAGATTCGAATATAGTTCTGTGGCAAGTCATTCATATGCAGTATGCGTTTCTCCACCGCACTTTGACCCACGAGCCCTTCGCCCGGTGCAAGGGACACTTTGCCGATAGAGTGCTCTTTGTCCCCATCTGCTGCATAAGCTGCTATACGCAAGAGCCGATTATCCTTCCAATAGTACAGGACACTGTAGGGAACCTCTAGCAGAATGGCAAGCTCATTTAGGAACAGACGTGACAAGCCCTCCAGATTAGTCGGGTTCTGCAGGAGTGTAGCGATACTGGTAAGCTGATCCTTCACGCGATTCTGCTCCTGTACCTTATCGAGCAGCTTGTTAGTCTCCCGTCCAAGGTCACCCACTTCATCCTCCGTTCGCACTTGAATCCGTTCTGCCAAATTGCCACCCTGAGAAATATCTCGAATAGTCTGTCTTACGTCACGGAGCGTTTTAACAATATTACCAGAGACCATGATCGCTGCTCCGATTGAAAATGCTGCAATAGCAGCCCATAGGGTATACATGATCGTTAGCAGGGTGGAACTGCGTTCGGCAAGATTGGTTACTCGTGCTTCCGTCAAAGCAATTTCTGTATTACGAAAGCCTGTAAGTTGTGAACGGAGCAAATCGATTTCGTTTTTACCCGGATCGGATTGGAAAAACGTAACTACTTGCTCCTGATCACCCTGATTTTTCAATGCAATGGAAGGTTCTGCTGCAACCTCAATCCAGCGTAGAATATGCGTTTTGATCGTTTGCAATCTCTGTTGCTGGGACGGGTTATCACTAATGAGTCCGTATAACTGGTCATAGTTCGAATTCCACTCCGAGAGTGCTTGATTGTAGGGCTCCAGATAGCTGTCTTTTCCTGTTAGCATGAATCCTCGCTGTCCGGTCTCCATATCAAGTACATCCTTCTCAATGGCATTGGTCAGGTTGTGTACTTCGAGGTCATGATGGCTTATAAAATCGTTTTCTTTTTGCAATTCATTAATCTGAGCCGATAGAACCAGCAAGGCAGCTCCAAATAACAATACAACCACGAGATAGCCCAACAAAATTTTGGAGCGTATCGTAAACCTTCTCTTCTTCGACAACGCGGAAACCTCCAATGGAATCAATCAATTCACCGCACAAAAATTTTGATCTGCTTATGTAGTTTATATGGATAGAGGAAGTCTGACAAGCATTATATCCAATCAAGTCTTATTTCGACATTGACATAACGCAAGGTTGTCATTCTGGGGTTAAACGCATTTTGGTCATTTGGTTCATCTGAGTATTCTGGGGTTGTAAGCTCTGACAAATTCAGACATAGTTCAGAAGGTTTAGATATATTTTTAGCAAGAAAAAACGACCTGCTTTATGCGGGTCGTTTCTTCCTCACGTGTTTTTTTACTATAAAAAAACTTAAGCTTTCGGAGCAATCATTTTCGCTGGATCCACATACTGATCGAACTGTTCTTCGGTAAGCAAACCGGTCTGAAGAGCAGCCTCTTTCAGAGACAATCCTTCTTTATGAGCCAGCTTCGCAATCTTGGCTGCATTCTCGTATCCAATATGCGGATTAAGAGCAGTAACCAACATAAGCGAGTTATTCAGGTTATGTTCGATTTGACCCAGATTAGGCTCAATACCCACTGCGCATTTATCGTTAAAAGCAATGATGGAGTCCGCAAGCAGTTGTACGGATTGCAGGAAGTTATAAATAATGACGGGTTTGAACACATTCAGCTCAAAGTTACCCTGACTTGCCGCGAATCCGATCGCAGCATCGTTCCCCATCACTTGCGTTACAACCATTGTCAGTGCTTCGCTCTGGGTTGGATTCACTTTGCCCGGCATGATGGAACTGCCCGGTTCATTCTCCGGAATACGGATCTCTCCGAGTCCACTACGTGGACCACTTGCAAGCCAGCGCACGTCATTGGCAATTTTCATCAGATCAGCTGCAAGCGCTTTAACAGCGCCGTGGGCGTAAACGACTTCATCATGACTTGTAAGTGCGTGGAATTTGTTTGGTGCTGATACAAAATCCTTACCTGTATGTTTGCCGATCTCCTTGGCGGTATAATCACCAAAGTCAGGATGAGCATTGATGCCTGTCCCAACTGCGGTACCACCAATGGCCAGTTCCTTCATATATTGAACACTATCACGAATCATGCGCTCACTCTTGTCCAGCATCGCTTCCCAGCCACTAATCTCCTGTCCGAGTGTGATAGGAGTAGCATCCTGCAGATGGGTACGTCCGATCTTGATAATATCCTTGAAAGCTTCTGATTTGTCTGCAAAGGTAGATTTAAGTACAGCAATGGCTGGCAAGAGCTGGTCTTCGACAGCAAGTACACCTGCAACATGCAGAGCAGTCGGGAACGTATCGTTGGAGCTCTGGGACATGTTCACATCGTCATTTGGATGCAAACGCTCTTCCTTGCCCTTCTGTTCAAGAAGCTGGTTACCCAGATTGGCGATGACTTCGTTCACATTCATATTGGACTGCGTGCCGCTTCCAGTCTGCCATACCACAAGCGGGAAATGATCGTCAATGCGACCGGCAATGATCTCGTCCGCTGCATAGGCAATCGCATCCGATTTGGCAGCAGACAGCTTACCGAGCTTATGGTTGCTTGCTGCAGCACTCTTTTTCAAAATGGCAAGTGCACGAATGACTTCCATCGGCATATGCTCGCGACCAATCGGGAAGTTTTCCTTACTGCGCTGTGTCTGAGCCCCCCACAGTCTGTCCGCTGGTACCTTCATCTCTCCGAGCGTATCTCTTTCAATGCGGTATTCCACTTGATTTTCCTCCTCTAAAAAGATGAATTATGTCTCTCGAAAATTTAATTATCTCGTCATATTATACATGATTGTCGATCAGATTTTCACCTTTTCGACAAAATTGTAAGCGTGCATCAAAACACGAGATCGTTTATCGATTCATGAAATTATGAATAGATCGGATACAAACGACTGGCTTGTTCGAAGATCTCACCAGGCTCAAGTCCGACTAATCCGATTTCTTCGGCTGGTAGACCTTGCACATTCGGTGCATTAACCAGGTTCATCTGAGGTTCAGGACAGAAGAATCCACCTTCCGTGTTGTTGTTCCAGATCATCCAGTGTTTGTATGAAGCTCCAACATCATAAACAAATTTATCCCCTGTACGTTGGTTCGTGAGCTCCATATAATTTCGACCATTCTGTGGTTCAGCTGTATAGTGATTATCCATGGATTCGAAGAATGGGCTAACCCCTTCTGTCTTCAACTTCTCCTCATTCGGTGAAAGCGGTTGAAATTGGCCGGTAGGCAAAGAACGTTCATTCAGCTCACGGCGCTGGCCGATGGTGATTTTGGCGGTATAGTCAGACACCTCACTGTCGGGAACAAAGGCGACATTAATGGCTGTATGGAATGCAAACAAATTGGGCATGCGCTCTTTGCCGTTATTACGAACCTTCAGCTGCTGCTGGAGCCCTGTGCTGTCAAGAGAGTAACGAAGCGTTACCGTGAACGTGAACGGCAAATATTGATGGAAAAGGTGTCCTTCTTTTATATCTTGGCTCAGCAGGATATAACTCTCCAGTTCGGTCGTTCCATATCCTTCTACCTTCCAATCTGCCTCGTGTAAAAATCCGTGCAAATGGTTGCCCGTAGCAGGTTCATTTACAGGTAATTGATAGATTTCGCCATTCCAAGGAAAACGGCCATCTTCATAGCGATTCGGTGGAGAAAGAACGGGAATGCCGTATACGGCTGGTGCAGCCTTGAATGCATCCATATCATTCAAATCAGGTTCACGAAGATAGCGATGACCGCGCTCTGTATCACGAAACGCAACCAGGTTCGCGCCCACGCTTGGAATTACGGCCGCCTCAAATTGATTGAATCGAAGCCATACCGCCGGAATTCCGCCAAATTGCTCCTCATACGCTGAATTCTGTGTCATTGTTATGTACCTCCTGCATACTAGGGTTATATTATACGGCTCGAATATATCATGACTGGGCACAAAATACCAATCTGTGATATAGAACATTTTCATCATCAGGCGACAAAAAAGACAGCTGCACTGTCCGCGGCTGTCCTCCAAATGTTCATTCCATATCGTTTAATCGACATATTTACCGTGTTCCGGCACAGCATCCTGTTCAAAATCCAGATCAAGCTGCTCAAGCGATTCATGCAAAAAATCTCCTGTCAGCGAATGTCCGTGCCCCGTGACCACGATACGTGGCTCCAAGTTCCTGATCACATGAACGGATCGATGAGCCTCGTCCCAGTCCGTCGTAAAGTATGCAGGTGGGCCATGCATCTGTTCATCCTGCAGCAGTACACTCCATAGTGATTCCTGTTTTACCGAAATAATGGCGTCCCCCGCAATCAGGAAACGGTCGTCCTCGCGAAAGAGCGACACATGACCGGGTGTATGTCCTGGAGTATGGATCCAACGCCATCCAGGCATACCAGGTACCGAATGATTCTCCGGCAGGCTGAAGATGCGATCATCCAGGTTAATTGCTTCGTTCGGATAGGCAAATGACAATCTTGCCATCAGTCCCCCACCTACGGAAGGATCGGCAGGTGGATAATCTTTAAGGCCTGTTAAATAAGGTAATTCAAGTGAATGGGCAAAGACCGGCACACCCCAGAACTGTTCAAGCTCTATTACAGTACCTACATGGTCGAAATGACCATGTGTCAATATGATGGCGGACGGTGGCCCCTCAAACCGTTCTGCTGCGATCCGCACAATATGATCCGTAAATCCAGCCATCCCGGTATCCACTAGAATCCAGTTCCTGCTTCCCGGTTCACCGATGAATACTACATTAACAAATAATGTACGCAGACTGAGGATATCATGCGCGACTTCTTCAAGCCCCGTCATTCCTGCTGTGATCAGATTGTCAGATGTCATCCACGGTTACCTCCCATTCAGGCGATTGTCCCTCTGTTTGCCATCCATAGACTGCCCCTTTTTTGGATATCTATTCCCCTCATCTAATTAAAAATAGACGATGCATACCCGTTCGGGCACACACCGTCTAGTATAGTCTGTTCATTCACATAATAGAACAACTTCCTAATGTTCTGATTCATGCAGGAAAAGCATCCAAAGCCGCGTCGAGCAGCTTGTCGTATATATCGTCGTCGTTTTCGAGCAGCTCGTCCATCCGCAGAAGCTCTTCTTCATCACCGGATTGCTCCGTGAAATGGAGACTATAATCCCAATCCTTGCCGTTCTTGCTCATGAACGTTACCTCATAAATGGACTTTTCCCCTTCTGCACGAAAAACGGTTGTTCCAATATAGGATTTCTCGTCTTCCCGACGCATCTCGGCACGAATAATTTCGATATTCACCAACATACACTCCTTTAATCTCTCATCAGTAACAGGTCTACAACAATTATGGTAAACCTAGTTTGGTAATTATTATTGGTTAATTGTACAATATATATCGTAGCAACGTATACCTTATTCAAATGAAGGCCCTCGGGGGTATTCTTACATACATGATTTGAGGGCTTCATGTTCCAGTGAACGAGCTACGGAAACCTTATATTACAGGAGGAGAATATAGAATGAATAATAATTTTGAGCTTCATTTACAGCAGTACGCGGAACTAGCTGTCAAAGTGGGAGTAAACGTCCATCCTGGACAAACACTCGTTGTAAATGCACCAATCACTGCAGCACATTTTGTACGCAAGATCGTGAAGGCTGCCTATGAAACAGGTGCCAAGCTGGTCAAAGTAAACTGGAGTGATGAAACCGTAACACGTCTTCATTATGATCTCGCACCGGATGAGGCATTCTCAATCGAACCAAAATGGTTTGCGGGTGAAATGACAGAACTCGTAGAAGAAGGGGCTGCCATCCTGCATGTCATCGCGGAAAACCCTGATCTTTTAAATGGTGTGGCTCAAGAACGTATCGTCACCAGTCAAAAAGTGCGCGGAAAAGCACTGGAAAAATATCGTGCCTATCAGATGGCTGATAAATTCAGCTGGTCTATCGTTGCTGTCCCTTCCCCGGAATGGGCTGCCAAAGTATTCCCGGATCTGCCTGCCGAGCAGCAAGTGGATAGGCTATGGGATGTTATTTTCAAAACCGTTCGTATTGGCGAGCAGGATGCTGTTTCCGAATGGAAAACACATCTGCAAAACCTCGATTCTCGTGCCGATCTGCTTAATACAAAAAAATATAAGAAACTTCACTATACTGCCCCTGGAACAGATCTGACCATTGAGCTTCCAGAAGGACACATCTGGGTCTCCGGTGGCAGTGTGAATGAACAGGGTCATGTCTTCATCGCCAACATGCCAACAGAGGAAGTATTTACGGCTCCGCTGAAAACGGGTGTCAATGGCACCGTTCGCAGCACCAAGCCACTCAGCTACGGTGGTAATCTGATTGATGGTTTCTCTCTTACTTTCGAGAATGGCCGTATTGTTGATTTTACTGCCGAGCAAGGACATGATGCCCTGCAAAACCTCATCGAAATGGATGAAGGTGCGCACTATCTGGGTGAGGTCGCTCTTGTTCCTCATAAATCACCGATTTCCGATACGAACATTCTGTTCTATAACACTCTGTTCGATGAAAATGCATCCAATCACTTGGCCATCGGTAATGCCTATGCATTCTGCCTGGAAGGCGGCAAAACGATGTCGAAGCAAGAACTCATCGATAATGGTTTGAACTCCAGCCTTACCCATGTGGATTTCATGGTTGGATCAGCTGACATGAACATTCACGGTGTCACTTCCGAAGGAAAAGAAGAGCCGATCTTCCTGCAAGGTAACTGGGCATTCTAATTTTTACGCTACATGGAGAGAGGAGAGTACTCCTCTCTTTTCCTGCGTAAGCAGGTAAAATTACAGATACGGAGGTCACTACCATGTTAAGTTTTGAACAAAAATTGGATCGTTATGCTGAGCTGGCAGTCAAGGTGGGGGCCAACGTACAACCCGGTCAAATTCTGGTCATCAGCGCCATGATAGATACTGCTGAATTTGTACGCCTGCTCGTTCGTAAAGCGTACGAAGCCGGGGCCAAACAAGTCATCGTAAAATATGGAGATGAAACCGTCAATCGCCTAAGATTCGAGATGGCTCCGCTGGAATCATTCCAGGAGCCACCCAAGTGGCATGCTGCGGAACTTGAAGAGCTTGCAGCGAATAATGCTGCTTTTCTGACTGTACTCTCTTCAAGTCCAGATCTGCTCAAAGGGATTGATCCTGAACGAATTTCGACCCATCAGCGTACATATGGACAAGCCATGGCCAAATACCGACAGTATCAGCAGGCTGACAAAATGAGCTGGACAGGTGTTGCCTGCCCTTCACCGGACTGGGCTGCAAAAGTGTTCCCCGACCTGCCTGCCGCTGAGCAGATGAAGCAGCTTTGGGAAGCCATTTTTGCCGCTGTCAGAGCAGATTTGGATCATCCAGTTGAAGCTTGGGAACAGCATATTGATCGTTTGGAACATAAAGCAGTTGCCCTAAATAGCAAAAAGTATAAAGCACTCCATTTTGTCTCCCCTGGAACGGATCTGACGGTTGAACTACCTGAAGGTCATATCTGGGCACAAGCAGGAAGTGTAAACGAACAAGGGACTCGCTTCGTAGCTAATATTCCGACAGAGGAAGTATTTACTGCTCCTAGCAAACATGGCGTCAACGGTACAGTGTCCAGCACCAAACCGCTGAGTTATGGCGGAAGTATTATCGATCGCTTCTCTCTCACATTTGAGAATGGACGAATCGTTGATTTTCATGCGGAAGAAGGTCAGGATACGCTGGAAAGATTAATCAACATGGATGAAGGATCTCACTATCTTGGCGAGGTTGCACTTGTACCCTTCCATTCTCCGATCTCCGAGAGCGGCATTCTATATTACACGACGCTGTATGATGAGAACGCCTCATGTCACCTCGCGATCGGCAGTTCCTATGCCTTCAATATGGAAGGCGGAAAAACCATGTCCTCCGAAGAACTTGCTTCTCGTGGCATGAATTCCAGCATCACGCATGTAGACTTCATGATGGGTTCTCCGGAAACCAACATTTATGGCATTACGGCAAGCGGAGAACGGGAAGCAGTCTTCCTGAATGGAGATTGGGCATTTTAAGCATTTTTCAATGAATAATTACGTTGTATCGATATTTTAAGGCTGTCTTGCAGACCAGAATGACTGGTGTGGCGGGCAGCCTCTTTTGGTTTCGGCGTGCACCTTTCTAAGGTTGTCTTAACAACCTCCCATTGTATCGTTTCCATATAATGTTGTAAAATGAAATGATACCAATGTTTGTGGACTGTTCACCAGAAAGGAGAACATCATGGCCAATCGGCTCCAATTACTCTTGGCCTCAGATTTCCATAATTTGAGCCCTTCACTTCAGGAAGAAGTGTATTACGAATACTATAATATGGTTCATGGACTCATCGTTTATATCATCAAAGAACGTGCTGCAGCAGAAGACATTATTCAAGAAGCATTCATTAAAATTATTAAAAACAAACCCTCTTTCGAGAACGAAGTCAAACTGAAAGCCTGGCTTAAGGTCGTCACCCGGAATACCGCCATTAATTATCTTAGAAAAAATAAAAATAACCGTAACCAACTGGATACGGATAGTGTTTTTATAGATATGGAGACGATCAATCAGACGGCAGCTTCCGTAGAGAGTACCGTGGAGACGCAAATGATGCAGGAATCTATTGAGTTCTATCTTGAGCAACTTAAACCCGAATACCGGGTATTAATAGAGCTGCGCTGGAAAGAAGGTATGTCCTATCGGGAAATGGCTGAGCTGCTGGACACTTCGGAAGAAATTGTGAAACAACGTTTGTTCAGGGCCCGAGGTAGTATCAAGAAGCAATTACATAAGGAATGGGGTGGGACCATTGAGCAAAGGCAAGTCAGATAGACATATTGAGCACTATCATACAGAGCAAGAAGAAGAATATTTTGATGCCGCCTTTGATCTGGCCTTTGATGAGGCTTTCAATCAGGCTCTCTCTGCTCCCCCTGCCCCTGACTCCCAGCAGATGCATCAATCCTGGCTCCGTGTTCAAAAGGAAATTACCCGGATTGCTGTCAGAAAGAAAAGAATGCGTACCTTGAAATTGTCCGTTGTGGTAGCTGCCTCCCTAACGATCGGTGGCGTCATTTTCAGTCTGCCATCCGGAACGCAGGCCGTGTCCCCTTTTGTTCAGTCAATCAAGGATTGGGGCAATGGTATGAAATCCATCATTATTGAAGATCGTACCGCACAGCTTGGCGCAGATCCTTCTACGGCCAAAACACTCCCACCGCCTGAACCCGGACTTAACGAAGCTCCTATAATTGCTACTGGCGAGGAGGCCGAGGAGTTGCCAAAACAAACCGTGGAGAAAGACATTTTATTTGATGATATCGTCGTAACGGAAGAAATAGCCCGCTCGGGATTCAATGGTGACTTTTTGTTGTCGAGAGCTATACCCGAGCGTTTTAAAGAGATAAAATTTGAACTTACCGTGAATCCTGAAATTCCGGTTGATTCAGATGAGTATTATAAATCCGATCGTATGAGAGTCCGCTACACGGGTGAGAGCGTGAATGGTGAAGAACAAATTATTCAATTTGATTATTACCATGTTAAGCCTGGGCAGGTCATCCAAGGGACTATGCTTCGTGAAACCAGTGTAGTCAAATTAGCTGACGGTAGTGATGCTTTTGTATCCATCGGCCCGCCATATAATACGTTTCAGTGGATGATGGGTTCGGTCAACATGAGCTTGTTTGGAACGGTCACGAAGGAAGAAATGATTGCCATTGCCAATGACCTGCAGGAACAAAAATTCCCAGGCAGCACGAGACAATGAATCAAAATAAAACATTATTTGAAATATGGATTGTATTTTCAGAATTCGTTCCGTCATTCGCCGTATGTGTGCTAACGACCCGGTAGTAATAACCTGTGATCACCGTCCAGCTCGACTGTGCCGACAGGGATTGTGTTTGTGTTTTACTTTTGGTACCAGACCGATACGTCACCCAATTTGAGCCCGTCCAGCGTTCCAGCCGGTAATCCACCTGAAGTGATTTCATTTCCTTGTAAGTTGTTGTTGATGTACTGACGTTTGCTGTCAGCCCTCCTCCCGGAGAAACGTTCCCTGCTGCCTGATATATATACTTGAGAGCTGCCAGTGAGTGAACAATTTGCTCCTCCGGCGGTGGTGGTGCGGTGAGTGCACCAGATGCAATGTTAGGACTAGCTGCGGCAGTGCTGCCAACGGGAATGGATAGAAGTGCAGGCACCGATAATGCAGCAACAAGGGTAATTTTCAAAATGGATGACAGACTCATTTTCAACATATGTATTCCTCCTCCAATGTCATATTTGATATTGTGTAAGGTATAACGGACGGAGGAGGTTATCGGTTTCAAAAATAAAAAAGACGCTCCGACTTTCCTGTCGGCAGCGTCTTTTCTTACTGTGAATTCTGCAGCGTGAGTGAAACCTAAATATTTTCCATTCCGTATAGGCTATAAAGAGTCACATCCACATTATTCATAACTCAATGATACTCGTGGCAATATTCGAGCAAAATTCGCTGTCATGTTCCACAAAAAGAAGTGTTGGCGAGTGCTCAAGCAGCAAGTCTTCAATTTGCATGCGGGAAATGACATCAACAAAATTAAGCGGTTCATCCCAAACGTGCAAATGTGCTTCCTCACTGAGGCTTTTGGCGATCAGTACTTTCTTTTTTTGTCCAGCACTAAACGTTGAAATATCCTTATCCAGCTGCAGCCTGGAGAAATCCAGTTTCCGTAATATTGATTTGAAGAGACTTTCATCAATGCCCTGTGTCATCGCGTACTCGGATAAGCTTCCCGCCAGACCCGAGGTATCCTGTGATACATACGATATTTTGACCTGAGGATCCTTGCGAAGTTGACCTGTGTAGGCAATATCCTCCCCGCAAATCAATTTAAGAATGCTTGATTTACCTGAACCATTCTTACCGTAGAGAGCGATTCGGTCTCCTTTTTCAACCGTTAAATAAATATCCTTACAAACGATATTGGAGCCATATGCAATCGACACATTTTCCAATTGGACTATTTCATTTTTATGAAACTCCAATTGATGAATTTGCAGACGCTCTGCACTTTCGATATTTTTGAGAAGTTTGGACTTTTCTTGAATGGCAGATTGCTGCCGTTGTTCGATGTTTTTGGACCGCTTCATCATTTTGGCAGCCTTATGGCCAATGTAGCCTTTATCCACTTTCGAACCGGAGTTCCTAGTCCCATTTTTGGACTTTTCGACTTCATGTGACCAACCACCCGTTCGTTTGGCGGAGTCGGATAAGCGTTTAATGTCTTTCTGTAATTTTTCGTTGCTTGCAAGCTCATACTGATCCTGTCTCTTCTTATTCTCCCACCAGGCGGAAAAATTGCCTTTTTGAATCTCGATGTTCGTTTTATTGATCGAAAGAATATGGTCTATGCTGTGATCCAGGAAGGATCTATCGTGTGATACGAGAATAAAACCACTTTTTCTGCTTAGATAGCTGCTGACGAGCTTTCTGGCATGCATGTCGAGATGATTGGTGGGCTCATCAATAAGCAAAAATTGATTTTCCTTCATGAATAAGGCAGCCAGCATGACTTTCGTTTGTTCTCCATTGGATAGGGAATCGAATGGTCGATAAAGCACGTCTTCGGAAACCTTCAATAGGTTAAGCTCCCGTACCAGTTCCCAATGCTGATAGTCTGGATAAACGTCACTGATCACATCAAGCGTCATCGAGTCTTTATGCTCAACAGGAAAGGGGAAGTACTCAAAATCAACATGGGCTGAGATGGTGCCACTATATTCATATTTACCAAGCAAAAGGTTAAGGAAGGTCGTTTTCCCTCTCCCGTTTCTTCCGGTAAATCCTAATTTCCAGTCGGAGTCCAATTGAAAACTCACATTTTCGAAAATATTATCGTAACTGCCGTCATAGGCAAAAGTCAGGTTTGATACGTTTATCATTGACATAAGGGATCATCCTTTTCATTTATATTCTGATGTTAAATAAATGAGGTTATGATCATGACATGATTCCCTTATTGTATCCACTCTCGGATGAATCCAAGCAAAAAAGAAACTCAAAGCCAGGTAAATCGTTGCGTGGATAGATAAAGCTCCGAATTCCGATTCATGATTTGGTGAACCATGCCAATGTTCATATCCAGTGACAGGTTCACATAAACATCTACAACCTCTAATTCAGTCATAACTCTATCCCCCTTTATAATCGAATGTTTCAACTTTCAGATACAGAAAACTTAACATGGATGGGATTCGTGGGTCAAGGATGAGGGTTCGGAGTTCCCAGAACGGTAAGTACGCAGCAAAGGGAACCAGTTCTTATCCAGGTCTGGACAAGCACTTGCTCCCTTTAGAATGGATTTCTATTCTATAACACGGCAATCCGCCATGATTTCCGGTTTATAACGCATGCTGTCTGCTTCTGTAATTTTGCGAATGACTCTGCAGGGGACACCTGCTGCGAAGGTATCTGCCGGAATGTCCTGCGTCACTACACTTCCGGCACCGATAACACAACGGTCTCCGATGGTAACTCCTCCGCATACCGTTACATTAGCAGATAGCCATACATCGTTTCCGATCGTTACGGGTTTGGCGTAACATAAAGTCTTCGGGTCACCGTTCTGATCAAACATTTGCCGGCGTTCAGAAGCGATAAACGGGTGAATGGGAGTAACAATCGTTACATTGGGACCAAAACTGGTATAGTCTCCAATGGTTACCTTGGCATCGTCCTGAATCGTTAGATTGTAGTTGGCAAAGAAATGATGACCGATCTCTGTGTGAACACCATAATGAAAGAATACAGGCCCTTGAATGAAGCAGGATTCGCCTTTGCGACCAAGGAGCTGTGTCAGAATCGCTTCACGTTCCTCTGCCTGATCCTCGAACATCTGGCTGTATTGATGGCTTAAGTTGTGCGAACGAAGTTTGATGGCCTTTAGTTCCGGATGGCTGGGACTGAATAAAATCCCGTTTAATATCCGTTCTTCCTCAGTCATGTTTTCAACTCCCATTCAATTCACGTTTTTTTGAAGGTCCATACAGTCTTGGATAGTCAGCAGAACACCGTTCTCTTTGTTGGATTTTGTAATAAAACGCGCTGCTTTTTTGGTATTCTCACAAGCATTGCTGACCGCAAAGCTGTATTTGGCAATACCCATAAGCTCTACATCATTCTCTCCGTCCCCAAAGGACATCGTTTCTTCATAAGTGACGCCAAGCAGCTCCTGCAATTTTTTAACCGTCTCTCCTTTATGCGTGTGCAGGGCCGTAATATCAAGCCACTTGGGTTCTGAATCAACAATATAGATTTGGCCGCCAAGTGTCTTTTCTACATGTTTCCTTAAGGCACTACTCCGTTCCTCTGTATCATATACTGTTATTTTGATAAAACGGCTGTCGATCTCTTGGAAAGAGTCAATCTTCTTAACCTGTTCGTATGAGCTTTTAACCACATTGTACATCTCCTCAGGGATGGAAGAGTGAACATATGCTGCATCGCTTGCACATACTATGAGGGTCAGGTCTGGAGCAAAACGTTGTATCGTTTCAATGCTTTGTAATGCAAGTTCACGATCAATACTGAATTCTTTTACAACTTCCCCATCTTTCTTGATTCTGGCTGCACTATCTCCAAGGACCCATATTCCCTCGCCATGTTCTCCAAACAACTTTTCTACCCGTTCACACTGTTTTCCTGTGCATGCCACAAAGGTAATTCCCTGTTTCTGCATTTCTGCATGCACTTTGTTGAATAATTCAATATCAAATAATCCCTTGTTATTGAGGAACGTTCCATCTAAGTCAGTTACAACAAGTTTAATCATGTAGCAATCCCCTCTTTGTTTAAAGATAATTTATAACACTTTTCACACCTGCTTTATAATGTATGTTTATAAAGAGGGCAGAAACATAGGATGATCATGTTCTCACGGAATCGGTATGCAATTATACTACATAACAAGCGTAATCCATGTAACTGGTTTCATGTCAACCCACTTTTTAACGACCGTACATCTGTCACTCGAACCAATCATCGACGGAGCGCATCGGTTTCACTTCCATAGACTGTTTCGACAACGCTAAACACGCATAGGCAGAGGCCCAGATGATAACAGCTATAATAACATATGCCATCTTCTCACCTCCCCACATTCTGAGATCTTAGAAGTATGCGATTCACGGTTTCCGCGCTAAATAACATCAATACGAGCAGCACAAGCACGACAACCGGAAATGAATCTGTACTGGTCTTCGCTGCAAGAAACCCAAAAAGCGGAGGAAGCAGCGTCGTACCGCTATAAGCGACAGCCATCTGGTATCCCATTAACTTGACGGAGTTCTCTTTCCCGAAGCGAGCCGGCGTTTCATGCAAAAGTCCAGGGTAGATTGGAGCAAGACCCAGCCCGATTAAAATAAAACCTGCTACCGAAAATGATGAAGGAAGCGGAAGCAGTAAAAGGAGTCCTCCGAGGATCGTGATCCATTGCCCATAGCGAATCAATAATCGGTTATGGACTCTTAACGAGATAAAACCTGTGATGAACCTGCCCAACGTAATACCTCCGTAATAAAGGGAAATCCAGCCCGCTGCCATCTCTGCTGAGATACTTTTCGTTCCAACCAAGTAACTGGCTCCCCATAATCCGACTGTTGTTTCAACCCCGCAATATAACAGAAAAGCGAGCAATGTGGGCTTAACGCCTCTTAATCTCAAGACGTTCCCCGGAATACGTATTTCTGATTTTGTCCCGTTATCGGTCATAGTTGTTGGTGCGGTCTCACGCAATGCAGCCACCCTTTTCCATAACGGCAGCGTGATAAGAAGTACGATAACCAGTACAAACTGGATGACACCAACTGCAGCATAACCGCCTCTCCAAAAGTTCTGATCCGCTATATAACCGGCCATGATGATTGGGCCCATTGTAGCGCCTATCCCCCAGAAGCAATGCAGCCAGTTCATATGATGCGCTTGGTAATTTGCGGCGACGTAATGATTCAACGCTGCATCCACAGCTCCAGCGCCCAGGCCGAGTGGAACGGCCAAGATCATAAACCATATCATGGACGGTGCCATGGAAAATCCAATCAACGACATTGCGGTTAGCAAACAGCTGAACAACGTAATGTTACCTGTGCCCATTTTCTGAATCATTTTCCCACTTGCCAGACTGGAGACGATGGTGCCTGCGGCAATAATCATGGAAATGAGACCTGCTGAGCCTACGGATGAACCTATTTCCGGCCATATGATTGGCCATGCAGATCCAAGCAGTGAATCCGGAAGTCCCAGGCTTATAAAAGCCAGATAGATTACGATGAGAAACCAGGTTGCCATCTTTGTAACTCCTCTCTTGATGTAGTCGATCATCCTGATTAATAAATATACTTTATAAAGTGTTTAATTTAAATATGCGGGATATGGTGTTCCTTTGTCAATACTCAACCTATGAGCAAAATCAGATATAATTATTACTTTTATCCAATTCCAGAAAACTGTAACATTTAATCAAGCCTACACGGGATGTTCCATAGGGAGAACAGCCATACCGAGTTTAATATCATGCACCTCAGCCTAAGGTTTTGATTGAAATCTCATAAGCATGAAAAAAGCAGCCCAGGATGAAATATCATCCTGGACTGCTTCGAATAACTCTCACTGGAATGAAGCAGCTAAGCTTAAGCCCCTTCTTCCTCAACCAACATTTCAAGCTTAATTACATTTACCCGTGAAATCCGCTTATGCTCCGTCTCCTGAATGACGAAAACATATCCTCCATATTCAACGGATTGACCGACTTCAGGCGGAATCGTCTCCACTCTGGAGTACAGCCACCCACCAATCGTGTCATAGTCGCTCCGATCCATATCCAGTTCGAATCGCTCACTGACTTCTTCAATCAGCATCATGCCATCAATGGAGTATTCCATCTCATCCACTTTCTCAATGGCAGGACGCTCCTGATCGAACTCATCCTGAATCTCGCCCACGATCTCTTCCATAATATCCTCCAGCGTTACCATTCCTGAAGTTCCGCCGTATTCATCAATCAGAATGGCAATCTGTGTCTTGCTGCGCTGCATACGCTTCAGCAGATCACTGATTGGCGTCGAATCGGGAACGGCGAGAATTGGTCGGATTACAGAAATGGTATCTGTGAGCTGGGACCGCATCAGGTCTTTGATGTGAATAAAGCCGATAATGTGGTCCTTGTCACCGTTATAAACCGGATAGCGGGTTCGCATGCTTTCACTGGCGATTTCCAGATTTTCTAGCATGGACTGATTGGCGTTCAGACAGATCATTTCCGTCCGCGGAATCATAATTTCACGGGCAGTTGTTGCCGTAAAATCAAATATATTATCAACAAGCGCCAATTCAGTATTGTCAATTAAACCGCTCTTATTGCTTTCTTTCATCAGAATGCGTATTTCATCTTCACTATGTGCCGAGTCATGCTCCGAAGCAGGTGCCATTCGAAACAATCTCAGCAGGCTGTTCGCCATACCATTCAAAGCCCAGATAAAGGGATACATCAATTTGTAAAAGAACGTAAGCAGTACCGCAGACCATAACGTGACCGTCTCCGATTTGCGGATTGCCATCGTCTTGGGAGCAAGTTCCCCGAGTACAATATGCAAAATCGTAATAATAACAAATGCAATCACAATCGAAATTCCGTGTACATATACCGGGCCGAGTCCAAACGCGGTAAACATGGGCTCAAGCAAGTGTGCAATGGCAGGCTCTCCGAGCCAGCCGAGTCCCAGTGAAGCCAGCGTTATGCCCAATTGGCACGCAGACAGATAGGCATCCAGGTTACGTACAATATTGGAAGCATAGATGGCTCTTTTGTTGCCTGCTTCCACCAAAGCCTCAATTCGGCTGCCGCGAACTTTTACCATCGCGAATTCTGCCGAGACAAAAAAACCGTTCATCAAAACAAGCAAAGCAATTAAAAATAAATTTAATATACTCGGTAAGGGGTCACTCAAATTGTCATCCTATTCGCCGTCATTCTTCGGCAAATAGGTCCACCTCCTTCGAAAATGTAGGATATTAGCCATTCTGCCGCTCATATGCAGGTTCAACTTCCCAATGCTTCCACCTCCTTCTGGTTTGTGTCGAATAAAAGGATATGCTTCTTTTATTATATAACTCTAAACTACACAGTCAATCCGTGTCCTATGACAACGAAATGATGCTAACCAGCAAATTACTTTACAAAGGTAGCGAATACGCCGTCTTATTTACATTTGCTAACTGACTATGTTGAACAAATCTCAAACAGGTTTATTGTTTATATCTCGTGCTCAGTGGGTGTCAAAATAGAATTCCAAGTAAAATGTAAAACCTAAAAAGAGTATTCCCCTTGATATCCAAATTCGGGGAATACTCTTTGATGGGATTGTGAATTAAGGACGTAATGTTATGTGCTTATTTCGACAGGGAAACGGGACGCCGTATCCCATCGCCACTGCGGTTCTTCGCCTTGTGCGTTCCACAAACCTCCAATCCACATTTCGTCTTTTCTTAATTCTGCATAGTCTGCTTTTTCAGAAAGTACCTGGCTACCGAGCTCAGTTAGAGACAAGACTGCATTACGGAAATGTTCATGGTGCTGGGTGAAATCAGGAAACGTGTCTGCTCCGCTAATCTGTAGTAGAGCATGGGGCTCCTTGGTCATTCTTCTCAGATGTGCCCAATATTCCAAGTCTCCCATTCCCAACACATGCAGCCGCTCACTCACATGCTTAAAGAGTGGATATGGATGATCAACACCTTGACTCACAGCTTCCAGAGTCGCTTGTTCAATTGCACCCAGACCATTGGACTGTGAAGGCAGGCGGGTCAAGTGAGCTTCAAATGCAGCATGCGCAAATGGGAGAACCGTACTGTTTTGTTTTAAATAATCCATGTGATCCTGAATATCGGAAGAGGTGTACGCTAGCCAGAACTGACTTCCCGCCTTAATCTCCTCCGTCCCCATGACATGCCACGTACCAGACAAACGTCCGATCTGTCCGGGGGTAAGCTGGCCCAGTCCCCGAAAGTTCTCTATTTCCGGATAAGCATCAATACATAATAGATTCAGCTTGGTATCCCCAAGCGATTGATCATTAAAAACATGCAGCAGATAAGATAACATCGCTTGATCATAGAGATCATATTCAAACCAGAGTACAATCTCCTTGTACTGATGAAACGCATGCAGCTTTCGCTCCAGTTCCGCAATTTGCAGATATTCTGTCTGGGGAATCCCTAATTGCTGTTCCAGATAGGCAGCGCGCTTGCTTCTCTCCAACTCGTTCCCCATATCTTGGACGACAGGACCAAAGGTGTAAAGTTCCCGCCAGACCATAACCTCTCCTTCGATCCCGCTTTGCCGCAAACGATCTGCAGCATGATCCCCATTGGTAATATGCAGCATGCCTTTGCCCCCTTCATAAAGTTCATTAAATACGGTTATAACGTCCGCCACAGGTAATCTACGCCTCAGCTTCGCCCTGGCATCGAACAGCCTTTTCTTTAATGCCGGAACAGATACGCTAAGGAAATCGGAAATTTCCTTAAGCGAATATCCCTGAAAATAGAACATGTCCACGACATCCTGCATGGATAACGGCAGACTGGATATGGAATCGCGAAGAATCCGATACCGTTCCTTTTGCAAAACAAGCTGTTCAGGGTTGTCCCTCTCTTCGCTCGAATCGATGTTGTACATTAACTCCTGTTCAGGGGAAGTGCTGTGCTGCTTGCGCCTTAACCAACGGTAGCACTGCCGTTCAACAATCACTTTGAACCATCCTGGAAAGGCTTCGGCTGTCTCCAGCTTCGACAGATTAGCAAATGCTTCTGTGAACGCCTCCTGTACAATATCTTCAGCCCAGAAAGCATCCTCCAGTTTGTTATAAGCTACAGCAAGCGCCATTCCGCGGAACTGTTTCATTAATTGCTCATAAGCCTCAGGCTCGCCCCGGATGGCTCCCTCAATCCACTCGTTCAATGATGTAAACTCCTCTCTGCGAGCGTCTTGCTCAGCCTGTATATGTATAAGTGCCATGATTGCGAGTAAAGGTTACTATAGTCTCCATTATAACGAAAAAAACTGTCCCACTTGTGGATTTAATTCCACATGCGGGACAGCTGGTTAAACATTTTGTATGGAGACCCCCCTGTTACAACGAATTAGAATCTGCTTGGAGCTTGAGGAAAGTTTCCGATAACGCCTGGATATTGGTACAACAATGGCTCATCAAACGTAGCATAATCGAAGTTAACCATTAACAGCATAATACGTCTACCTGTTTTTGGATCGCTGATAATGATATGGTCCCGTCCAGCAGCTTCAATGACTCCTTGAAAAATGCGGGCATTCCATTCCTTGTTACCTTCATATGTCATGTAGAACGTTCCAAATTTACCGAGGTTCAGGCGCAGGATATTTTCGATGTATGATTGTTCAAACTGCGGCGCAGTTGTCGTTACAACTCCACCTGTTGGCGTCATTGGACTGCCGCTGGATACAAGCGGTGGTACGCTTGTAGAGCTTGGAGAAACCATGCTTGGTGAAACCATACTTGGTGAAACCATACCCGGTGTTGGTGACATCGAAGGCGCGCCGTTACCGATTTTATAGGATGTTCCTTGAACTTGCGAGTTGGCTTGTTGACCCATTGCCTGTGTTGTTGGTTGATATGGTTGATTAATCATTGTAATTCCTCCTAAAATTTAATAAACTTCCGGACAATCTTCACCTGTCGGACTGAAAAAACAGTGCGCTTTGAAACGGCCCGTATTTTGCTGGTTATACCACGTTGCAGGACAGTCGCCTACAGGTCTGAAAAACCACAGGGCATTGCTGGCTGGCCAAATCCGTTCTCCATTGATTACACGTTGTGCCAAACGAATCTCGGATTGTCTTGCCCGCTGATAGAAGTAGCCTTTTTGCGTCGATTCGAACCCACCGGGATTTTGAAATACCATGCGGTTAATATCACGAATATCCCCAAAATCCAGACAGTCAACCAGTACCCGGTTCACACCCACATTACCTACAAGCAGCATGCCCTGTACGCCGTCACCTTCAGCCTCTGCCCTCATAAGCCTTGCCAGCAGCCTGACGTCTTCTGAGTTGGCTTTAATAACAGCCATAGTCTGTTTCCTCCCTTGCTTCAGCTCTCTTCATCACCGTACATCGTATTGTGCAGGAGCCTATTCGGTGACACGAATCCAACTTTTTTCCACAAAAAAATCCCGGAACCTCACCCCATGTGAAGTCCCGAGAACAAACATTTCCTATATAACCAGCCCAATTTAAGGCTTGGCATTAATCCAGTAATCGTACGCATGTACCATGTTACCTTGGTAGGCTTCATAAGCCTTCAGCAGTTCAGGCAGCTTCGCAAGCTGCTGTTCCATCTCGGCAGCACCTTTTTCGTAAAATGAGATATGTGCGCCTTCGTGATTCTCTTTCATTTCTACCGAAATCAGCAGCGGTTTACCTAAACGGTCGGCGATTTCCATCTCCTGACTGACCACTGCCGCAATGCCATTGGACCCTTCAGCGTTGTTACGGAAAGCCATGAGAGAGACATGATCCAATGTGCGGATCATAAATTCACTAACAGACATGTCCTGTCCTGGCAAAGGGGAGCTATCCAGCCACACGGCCAGATCGGCACTGGTCTCCAAACTGCTGTCCTTCTTCGTTTCTTCCTGGAAAAAAGAGATATTGGCAGCCCACTCTGTCAAAAGTGCATCCCGGTCGGAATTCCATTCCGGCAGTGTGTAGGGCTCGATATCCAGGTGAATGCCTTTGAATCGCTCTTCGGGTTCAACTTCGGCATTATAATTTTTCACATAATTGATCAGTCGCTCGATCCGTGGTCTGTTCTCGGATCTACCCCAGATGGGATGACCGCCCATGGCGTGAATTTCAATCCCTTGTGCCTGGGCTCGTTTAACAAAACTGCGGTAACTTGAGTAGGGCTGGTCCAGATCAAGCCGGACATATAAAAAGTTAATATGCTGTGCTGCGGCGAATTCAAGAATATGCTGACCTCCATCATCCGTCACCTGCGAGGCCTCCCATATGTAAGTTCCGCGAATCTCAGGCTGTAAAGTTGGCTTCTCCGGCACAGGCTGTTCTTCAGGTTCAAGCTGTCCCCAGTATACGATATCATGTACGGCAGAACCGGCATATGAAGCGTGATTACGTAAGGATTCCGCAACCTCTGCCAAGACACTCTCCAGCTGCGCTGCTCCCTTTCCGGCAAAAGTCGTAAACTCTTCACCAGGCATCGGCTTCGTATTTACGCCAACGGTGACTGACGCACCGCTGGCATCGGCCCAATTCATCTCCTGTTCAATGAGTTGAATAATGCCGTTATTCCCTTGTGCGTTATCGCGGTAAGCTAGTAAAGTGACATGATTGAACTGTTCCATGAACCAGCGTGATAACGGCAGGTTATCTGTATCATCTGTTGTTTTTGTACCAGCGATCGTATAAGAATCCAGCCAAAATGGCAGATCCACATTAATGTCGATGGCACCATTTGCCTCGACCTGTTCAAGCAACAATTTCATATTCGCTACCCATGACTGAACCAAAGACTCTGAATCGTCTTTCCATGCAGGCAGAACATAGGGTTTGATATCCAGATGGATGGCATCAAATCGTTCTTCTGCAGCAGCTCCCTGATTATAATCGGAAACCCATGCAGCCAAACGGAGCATCGGTGCTTCACGGCCCTGAATGGCCCATGACGGGTCCCCTCCAAGTGCTTCAACAGCAATACCCGCATCACTGGCTTTAGATATAAACGTGCGATATACCTCATCCGATAAATTCATATCCACGTTCACATAGAGTCTGTTAATCTTATGTTTAGCTGCGTTAGCCAGCAGCTCGTCTCCTCCATCATCTTGGACAGACTTGGCCTGCCATACCCAGGCTGCCCGTATGTCGCCCGTGTCTGCCTCCACAGGCGAAGCCATTCCTGTCATTATGATCCCTCCAATCAGCAGTAATAAGCCAATGATCTTCCGGGATGAATTCCCGAACATATACTCCCTCCATTCTTGTTCTGTTGTAAAATCACATTCATTATAGCAACCGATTTCTGAATTTCAAATAAGCCCAAGTGCTTAACTTGGGCTTACGGGTGCTAGAGCATTCAATTTGTACAACAGATCGAGGGAATCCCGGTTCTAGTCCTCATATATCATTTTTCGAGTCATGCCCCCATCAATCATCAGATTGGTCCCAGTGACAAAGGTATTGCTTGGATCCGACAAATATAAACATGCGCGGGAGATATCCGAAGGGACGCCTACGCGTCCTGTAGGATGCTGTTCATGATCTTCCGGCTTCAATTCGTCCACATTGCCTGTCTCAATCCATCCCGGACTGATACAATTGACCCGAATACCGTCCTTGCCAAGTGAGACCGCCATCGCATGTGTCAAGGCCACAATGGCTCCTTTGGACGCTGCATAGGCCTCTGTCTCAGGTTCAGACATAAACGCACGTGTCGATGCCATATTGACAATAGCGCCTCCATGTTCATTTTGTTTCATATGTTTGGCCGCTTCACGGCTCGCGAGAAAGCAGCTTCTTACATTCGTATTAAGCACATCGTCCCATTCCTCCAAGGTCAGCTCGTAGGGAGACTTCCACCTGGCTACTCCGGCATTGTTCACCAGGATGTTAATCTGTTTGAATTCTTCGATGGTTGTGCGAATCAAATTCGTAATATCCTGCTCCTTCCGAACATCGCACTGAACGAAGATGGCTTCACCGCCTTCATTGCGAATCGAAGCAGCAGCAGCGGCCCCTTCCGCCTCCTGATAATCGGCAAGTACAACTTTGGCACCAGCAACCGCGTAAGCTTCGGCAACGCTGCGACCGATCCCCTGAGCTGCTCCCGTAACAACAACGACTTGATCTGTAAATGACATCATGAACTCCTCCTCTATTAAGACGCTTCTGTCATCACATACGAATATGTCGAATCAAGAAACCTTATTGTTATAAAGACCCTCTCCTTATATAAAAACACGATACCACCTTTAAGAAACGCTTGTCCAAGAAAATTAACATTAAAAAAAGCTTACGCCACTATGGCGCAAGCCAGCCGGATTATCCGCGTAAACGTTCTGAATACAGGCGGTTGTAGCGCTCGAAGCCTATATACCGTGTTCCCTTGAAGGAAAGACGGCCTTCATCTCCTTCGGAGCACAATCCGTACTCTTCTCCGTTCACCTTGAACTCGAGCCGATCTCCGCTCTCTACTTCAAAGGTAATGTAATACAGCGTACGGGCTGAACTGCCTGGTTCAGCTTGCGACTGACTGATCTGCATCCTTCTGCCCGTTATCCGCGAAGGTACGGTAAGCAGAGGCTCTGCGTTGTTGCGCCCCCATCTCCATACTTCTTTCCCCACAGACAGAAGAACAATACCTATAATCAGAACAAATACGACTGGAAAGACGGTTCCGAAAAAATCAAACATCCAGGATGATTCAATGCCCATGTCTCTCCCCTCCGTTCTTACACCTAGGACAGCCAGAGTCTTGACCCGTCTCCTGTACATGTATATGCGCGAGTAATATGGAACTTGTTATCGGGAGTTCAAATTGTAAGGAACGGACAGAAAATGTTCCTCGCGAATGACCTCTTTCATGTTGCAGCTTGAGGTTCATGATTAGTTGCAAATAAAAAGCCCCTGATCAGGGGCCTTGCATTCAGTACATCAGCATTCTTTATCTGTCACCATGCTCTATCTTGCATTGCTTTTATGCATACATCAGGTTCATGAAGCCGCGGGTTGCTTCTGCTCCCTCCGCTTGTTCCGGTTCTTCTGCCTGAGCGTATTGCGCCATGCAGGCCTTCACTTCTTCTTCAGTTGTGCAACGGTTGGCATCATCGCAATTGTAGCATAAGTGAAGCATGTATCTCGTTAATTCGTCCGCCTGCGTGAATTGAGTTTGTTCATTGGTTCTCATCTTCATCACTCCCATCTCTTCTTGAATTCAATATAACATTATTTAAACGAAGTTATTGTGATTAATTTCACAAAGTGGTTAAAAAGAAAAGAGAAACCCGACGGTTCCTCTTCTAAATAACGCCTATATTAAGTTTACCTACAGCACTTTCCACTGCATACCACCATCCACAGTCTGCAGGAGCAAGGATCTCTTGGTATCCGTATTCTCTACCAGAATCCAGCCCAGTTTCGAGGAAACCATCTGCAGCTTCACAATCTCCGGGTAATCCTCCAGAATACCGTCCATGACCTTACTACCCGGAAGTGCCTTCCAGCTTTTTCCCGAATCCTTGGTCTGGTATGTCGTGCCCGACTGAACTATCCATCCTTCTGAAGCATTTAGGAAAGCGGGAGTCAGGTTACGATTGATTCCCTTCTGCTTATTCAGGCCGAAGGTCGATAACGTCCAGCTCTTACCTCCGTCATCTGTGAAGTATCCGTTGAACTTGGTATAATCTCCGCTGGAACAGGTTAAAGGCATCCAGGCTCCCTTCGCTTCCCGACCAAAAAACTGAGGTGAACCAATGTTGAAATTGCCACACCCATTGAAGTCATTGCGGTCAAAAAATGTCGGACCAGTCTTCCAATTCTCTCCGCCATCTGTCGTGACATACAGCTTCGGAGTTCCAAATTCAAGGGCTGTCAAGAAGCCATGTTTCGGATCGGAAAAAGTCAGGCCTGTTGTATATCCGCGTGTCGGAATCTCGGCCGAAGGAGGCTGATCATCCTCATCACTGGATGACATCTCCTTCCAGGTGATGCCTCCATCCTCGGTAACATACAGCTTTTTATCCTGCTTCCCGATGGAGGTATCCACCGTAGTCAGAATCCAGCCTTTCTCGGGGGACACAAAGGATATGGCAGTAACTTTGTCCGTCTTGGATAAGGAAGACAAGCTCCAGCTTACTCCCCCGTTATTCGTGCGCAAGACCATCGTATCGGTTCCGCCCAACCCTTCACGAACGATCCATCCATGGGTACGATCCACAAAATAAATACTTTGCCCATACTGCGGGTTGGCTGGAAATTGCACATTCTCCGAAGGAGAAATATTCGTCCAGGTTACGCCCTGATCCTGAGTGTAGTATAAACGCAGTGCGTTTCTCGTAACACCCCACGCCAACCCTCCGTTGTCGTTAAGCAGCTGGAAGTCGGTCAGACGTGTTTGGATCTGGTATTCCGCTGTATCTGTTGTCGCTTGCGTACTGCTATCAGGAGGAACAACCGTTAATGTCTGTCCGGTATTTCCGATCTCTTCCTGCTCTTGGGGCGGTTCTGCCACCGGGGTCTGACCTGTGTCGGTGCAGGCAGCCAGCAGGGCAGCTATTCCTATAGACAGCAATGCTGTCTGCGCGATTTTGGTCCATTGCAAACGCAAGTGGAGTTCACCTCTCTCATCCAATAGCAGGCGCGCATGCCTGTCCGATCGGTATACATTTTACGATTCATTAGAATCCACTTCTCCCATTCTACCACAAACGATGTCGAAAAGGCTCATCTTGGGTAATAGGGATCAGGAGCGAACCCGTATCAAGTCCTCGTACCATCGTTGGATGCCCATGCGTACTTTCGACTCAATCTTCCTTAAACAGACAATGAAAGTGAAATATTTTATAGACATCGCTTTCTTTTCAAACATTTATACCTTAATATGGATGGAAGTCTACCTCAAAAAGGAGAGGATATGAACATGGTAAACAGTGCAATGCTCAAACCAAGTCGCGTAGTCATTATTGGCATGGGCGCGGTGGGAACAACAACGGGATATACGCTGATGTTAAGGCAGCGCTCATCCGAGTTGGTATTTGTGGATGTGAATCATGATAAGGCCACAGGCGAAATGCTGGATATGAACCACGGGCTTCCATTTACCGGAGGCGTCAAAGTATGGGCTGGTGACTACTCGGACTGCAAAGACGCAGACATCATAATCATTACAGCCGGGGCCTCCCAGAAGCCGGGTGAAACCCGCATTGATCTGCTCAAGAAAAATGCCAGCATATTCAAAGATATCATTGAACGTATTACCGAAGTGAACTCTCATGGTATTCTGCTCATAGCCACCAATCCTGTAGACATATTATCTTATACGTCCTGGAAACAGAGCGGCTGGCCTGCTTCACGGGTAATTGGCTCCGGTACCTTGCTCGACAGCGCACGCTTCCGCTACCTGATTGGTAAGAACAAAGGCATTGATCCCCGCAGCATTCATGCACACATCATTGGGGAACATGGTGATTCCGAAGTACCTGTATGGAGTCTAGCCAACGTAGCCGGAACAGATCTGGAACTCGACGAGGAAACACAGCAGGATATCTTTGATCGCACCAAGAATGCGGCTTATGAGATTATTAATGCCAAAGGAGCCACTTCCTATGCAATCGCACTTGCTTTGGATCGTATTGTAGCAGCGATTTTGGGCAATGAAGGATCGGTCCTAAACGTATCTACACTGCTGGAAGACTACAACGGCGTTTCTGATGTCTATCTCGGGGTTCCATGCGTGGTGGATCGCAACGGAGTGCGTGAAATATTGCCGCTTCCACTGAATGAGACAGAGAAAGTCGCTTTCCAGGCTTCAGCAAACAAATTAAAGGAACAGATTGAAGGACTGGAATAATGTCATTATTTTAATATAACCAAAGGACCATCTGGATCGGATTTCATGCCGATTCGGATGGTTCTTTCGTATGAATTAAACGGTAATGGCCTAAACAAAGTCCGACACTTCATTTTAGTTAACATAATATTTATTACGTGTATTATTTATTCTTTGTATCACTCCACTAATCAGAAAATAAGCGAATTTCTATAATTCCACTTTTTTTAATCGCCTCATAACCAAAAAAAACCAATGAATCCGAGGATTCATCAGTTCTTTCTATAATAGTTCAATTAACGTACCACCTATAATCCCGGTAATGACAATGAGCCACGGTGGGCACTTCCAGAAAACAAGCATGATAAAGAGAATGCATACCAACGAAAAATCAGCAGGTGTAGTAACGGCTGTCGACCATAGCGGTTGGTATAGAGCTGCCAGAAGAATGCCAACCACCGCTGCGTTTATTCCAATCAGTGCTGCTTGCATGTACTGATTTTTGCGGAGGGAACTCCAAAAAGGAAGCGTGCCAATGATGAGTAAAAAAGCCGGTAAAAAAATGGCTATCGTAGCAACAATCGCCCCTGAAACACCCATTGTGATTGCTCCGAGATAAGCAGCAAAAGTGAACAGCGGTCCTGGTACGGCCTGCGTTGCCCCATACCCAGCCAGAAAATCATCCTTTGTCAACAATCCCCTGGGTACCAATTCCTGCTCCAGAAGTGGCAGAACCACGTGTCCTCCGCCAAAGACCAGCGAACCCGATCTGTACATATAATCGAATAAGGATAACCACTGAATCCCCGTAAACTGACGCAATATCGGCAGTGCTATGAACAAACCAATAAAGGTAGTCAAACAAAGTACGGCGACCGTTCGACTTATCGGGACAACAAGATCAGGAACCTGCGGAGCAGATGTTTTCCTATACAACCACAAACCAATCAATCCTGCTGACAAAATAAGAACGAATTGACTGTAAACAGCTGTCCATAATAAAGCAACTGTTGCTGTCAACACAGCAAGCGTAACCCTCATTTTATCAGGCGTTAATTTTTGGCCCATTCCCAGAATCGCATGAGCGACGATCGTGACAGCTACAATCTTTAATCCGTTAAGCCATCCGGCATTACTTATATCATATTCCTTCAGTAGGAAAGCAAACAACACCAGAGCAATTACGGAAGGAAGTGTAAAACCGATCCATGCAATCAGCCCTCCAATAATACCTGCCCGAATTACACCAATTCCAATACCAACCTGACTACTGGCTGGCCCGGGAAGGAACTGACACAGCGCCACAAGATCCGCATAACTTCGCTCATCCATCCATTGTCGTTTGCGTACATATTCATTGTAAAAATAACCCAAATGTGCAGTAGGTCCTCCAAAGGAAGTCAATCCCAGTTTAGTTGACACCAGGAGCACTTCCCAAAGAGAGGCTGTTTTTTCTTGTAGCCCGTCCAGCGTTGGGGTAGTTTTGTTCCCTCCCATTCTGCACATCTCTCCTAATCATAGAGTCGTTGAGATACCATAAACTCCGGAAGTTTGACGTCCAGCAGAGCCATCGCCTCTTCCTTCTCCCGGCTGGTGACGTGCGTATAAACGGTTGTGGTTTGAATCGATGCGTGACCAAGCAATTCCTGAACCGTACGTAGATCGGCGCCGCGCCGCAGCATCATGGTTGCAAATGAGTGTCGCAGCTTATGGCTGGAATAGTGCAGACGCTGATGAGTCGGAGACTCCTGTTGAAAACGTTCGAAGGTTTCCGTAGATATGAGCTGAATACTGCGAATGGATAACCGCTTCCCTTTTTGCGAAACAAACATCGCTTCTTCCTTCGCCCGCCATGGAGATAAACGCTCTTCTACAGCCAAGTTTAACAGCTCCGCAACCATCTCGGGAACAGGGAGTGTGCGCCATTTACGGCCTTTACCGAAGACGTCCAGCGTGCGCCGCTCCGCATTATAGTCTTTACAATTGAGCGCATGGACTTCACCAACCCGCAATCCCATATAACCCATTAACAGAAAGATCGCAAGATTGCGTGTACGGTACTTTCCTTCTACCGATTGCAGGAATCGTTCTAGACCGCTTTCATCCAGAAAGACGGGGGCCCGATTTTTCTCGGTTTTGGATTTTTTGATACCTGACGCGGGATTATTCGTTAACACTTCCAATTCAATCAGCGACTTGAAGAAACAATTTACCGCTGCATGTTTGCGATTTCTCGTCGCATCACTAACTCCACGTTCGCGGGCACGTGACAGAAATGACAAGACATGCAGCTTCTTCACCTGCTCCAGCGACTTTCCTTGAATAGAAGAGAGAAATTCGGCGACGTCACCCGTGTATGATTTTACAGTGTGTCCCGTGTAACCTGCGTCTTTCATCCATATGTGAAAAGCTTCAAGCTCATCAGCGTATTGCTCCTGAATTTCCTCGCTTATCATCGGTATTCGTCACCACGATTCATTCTAGTATATACGTAAGGAGAGCCATTTCTGCTCACGTTATGTTCCTGAAATAAACTTCGTTTCATTTAATCAACAATGATGACATCAATAAGTGGGCTGATCTCCTTCGGACAACCTTCGCTGCGCGTTAGCACAAAGGATGGCAGCGGATTTTCGAACAAACCGTTAACCGATTCGCAGATCTGTACATACAGGTCCATATGCAAAGTCTCCCCTTCGCCTGATACATCGATCACGGGCCAATCCTTCGTGGTACATGCCGGCCAGTTGGCCAGTTCATGAGCAGGTACGATGCTTAACTGCTGTACAGCCGGTGCAATCCGGTAAACACCTCTGAACTCAGGCTCCTCACCAAGCTTGTCCACTGCAAGTAGGGAAGCCGCTTGCTTGTCGGGTGCGGAGTAGATTGAGTAACACCACGGAGATACGCCCCAGGCCATAGCCACGAGCCCTTCCTCCAATAATGTGTCCGAGAGATCACCCTCTCCGAATTGTTCAATCAAGTTATGATCACCAGAACCAATAAGCTCTTCCACTCGTTTTGACATGCGTTGCAGATCCGCCAATATAAACCCAGCACTGCCATACCCGTCAAATACATGATGATCTCTGCTCCATGTGGATGAAACGGCAGATTGATCTTGATTTGCTTCTGATGGGAACAAATTCATTAATACCGTAATGACCTGCGCGTATTTTACCATAGCTTCTTGTTCAGGTTCCAGAGGACCTTCAGCAATCCGGGGCGTCTTCAGGTGCAATGAAATCCGAAGCTCGTAATCACCTTCTGCAAAATCGGTCCATCCCCACTGTATAGGCTGCTGGATCCCTTCTATGGAGTCTAAGAAAATCGTGCTTTCAGGTTTCAAAGAAACAGGATATTGAACGAAACCCAGTTCCTGACCATATATGATCGCAGCGTCATCCCGGTGAATCGGCGTATCAAGCTGCTGTGCAATAACGGATACTTTGCGTCCATCTTTCAACTTGCGATCCGGGTCCATTTCCAGCTGAAAGGCATTCTTACCCTCAGGATGTGAGATATTCACTTTTGCCTCTGCGAGTACGACAGAGTCTGCTAGTGCAAACCCGAAATTCGGATTCAGGTGAAGCTGATTAGTAGTATGTATTGGTGTGTTCATGATACATCCCCTCTCCTATGTCTGATGGCATGTCACATCCCTCAATATATGTCATATTTGAATTGGCCGCAACCCCGAGCTGGGTATGATCGAGTATGGACATGTACTTTAATAGATACCCGAATATAGGTCTAAAGCCAACTTTCTTTTTCTTATTTCCCCTTCGCTTTATAACAGAAAACCCCATATTGCTCTAGTGTAAGCTAGGCAGTATGGGGTAGTGAGTGCATCAGGAATATCTAGTGATACTTAGCCATTATATTTTATTATTTATTTCCCTTTGACTTCGAAGGCTGTGGATCAACAGCTATTGATCCCCGCCGCAGAGGATTCAGGTGACTGTAGTGACGTCCATACATGAAATAAATGATCAAACCGATAACTAGCCAAGCGAAAAACGTGATCCATGTCAGAGCAGCTAGACGGGTCATCAGATATACACAACCAATTGCACTCAGTATCGGAATCCATGGAACAAAAGGCACCTTGAAGCCGCGTTTGAGATCAGGGTTGTTTTTTCGCAGAACGATAATGCCCAGACTTACGACTGCGAATGCAAACAATGTACCGATGTTGGTAAGCTCAGCCAGATGACCGAGTGAGATGAACCCTGAGAATAACGCGATGATGATACCTGCCACCCATGTGCCTGTCGCAGGTGTTTGACTTTTCCCACTGATTTTTGAGAATACCGGGGATAGTAATCCATCACGTGACATGGAATACAGTAGACGAGTCTGCCCATACATCATAACGAGCAGAACGGTTGTTATCCCCGTGATTGCACCAAGAGCCACAATCCAGGACAGACCATGCAGATTCACGAATTCAAACGCAAATGCAACCGGATCACTAACATTTAGCATGTGGAAAGGCACGATGCCTGTCAGAATCAAGGATACAACGATATACAGCACAGTGCAGATCGCCAAGGAAGCAATAATACCAATCGGCAAGTCCCGTTGAGGTCGTTTGACTTCCTCCGCTGCCGTGGAAACCGCATCAAATCCAATATAGGCAAAAAAGACCGTCGCCGCACCAGCGGTTACTCCTGAGATGCCAAACGGCAAAAACGGCTGCCAGTTGGAAGGCTGTACATAAAACACACCCACTCCGATAAAAATCAGCACGACAATAATTTTGATCGCCACCATTATACCATTGGCACGGGCTGCCTCCTTGACTCCACGGGTGAGCAGGAAGGTGATCAGTAACGTGATGGCTGCTGCGGTAACATCGAAATAGGTCCCCTTTTCAGGATTGTATGCACTGCTCAGTGCATACGGAAGCTGTAATCCGAAGCCTGACAGCAGCGACTGAAAATAACCGGACCATCCGCTGGCCACTGCCGCGCTGGCAAATCCATACTCCAGAATCAGATCCCAGCCAAGAATCCAGGCAATGACTTCACCAAAGGCAGTGTAACTATACGTGTATGCACTCCCTGAAGCAGGTACGCTGGATGCGAATTCGGAATAACATAGTGCAGCGAATGCACAGATGATGCCTGCAAGCAAAAAGGAGAGCACTAATCCAGGACCAGCATAATTTGCCGCTGCGACTCCTGTTAATACAAAAATCCCTGTACCGATAATTGCTCCTACTCCAAGTGTTGTTAAGTCCAAAGGACCTAGTGCCCTCTTTAACGCACTATTTTCTTCTCCGAAGGCAAGTGGCTTTTTCCGAAGCAGCGAAGATCGTTTCTGATTCTCTGACATAGACATGTTCCTCTCATTACAAACGTAGATTGAAGTATACCTTCCTAGCTGCTTCATCTCGATCTGTTCTATAAAAAAGTCGTTTGTTCTATATTACCGATCACCTACAAAAATCTATCGTATTCTACACGTTGTCGCGTTGATATGCTAAATTTATTTTTGATCACTGTACTATTTTGTGCTTTTGAGGCGAATAATATCATGAACTGATGGATAGGTCGCAAAATGAAAATCGATTTAAAACAAAACTGCGTATAATTTATATTATGCGCAGTTTTTTAAGTGCTTTTACAAGAGCATAAATCACTTTAACCCGTTGTTATAAGCATCTTCATAAATAAAGGGCTTTTTCGTCTTTTTCTGCTGTCACTTCGCGCCAAAATTCGTTTGAGAGCTACCTCTCCCCCTCCCTGCTCTCGTCTATAGTTGACTTCCTTTTGTTTAGATATAGAAAAAGGCCGCTACATTTAGCGGCTCCTTTCAATGCGATATATTCTTGTGTCATACAGATGTCTCTCGACAATTGATTTTGACTAAACGATTTATACGAGATCTTTACTCCCAGCCTAATTCGCTGCCCGATCCTTTAAGAAAATACAATCCGATCCGCATCAGACATCCGATACTGTGTTAATAAATATTGCTTACTTTCCATCGCTTTGTTTCGAATGTCGTCCAGGTTCACATGCAGCAGCTTACCATTTTGCTTCACAAGTTTTCCTGCAACAAAGACCGTGTCCACATTGGATGGATTGGCGAATTGCACAACAGCACCGATCGGATCGTGAACGGGGAACAAATTCAGATCGGTTGTGCGAATCATAATCAAATCGGCTTCTTTTCCCGGTGTAACTGAACCTGTTTTCCGCTCCAGCCCTAAAGCCTGTGCACCAGCCGAAGTTGCAAACCGCAGTACCTGACTCGATTGTAAACTCAGCTCTCCAGGCATTTCGCCTTGCGCAAGCAATAACTCGTTCGTTCTGGAACGCTCAGCTTGCAACGCAAATTTCATCTGTGAAAACATGTCTCCACCTGTCGAAGTCACCACATCCACTCCAAGCGTTGGCGTACCACCATGTTCCAGAAAATATCCTGTAGCAGGATAGCCATGTCCCATCATCATCTCTATTTCAGGCGTAACTGACAAAGAGGCTCCATTGTCTGCCAGCATTTTGAATTCGTCCATGCCCATCGTATTGCCGTGAACGACATTTATACGCGGGGTAAGCAGCCCTGCCTCGTACATTCGGCTAATGGAACGGTCTGCAGATCCCCAGCTACCAAACCCGACATGCATTGAACAAATTGCATCCAGTTCTTCTGCGAGCTGAATGTCCTGCACCGTTGTATCCCAGTGGCTAAACTCTGGGCCGCGAATAGCTAGTCCATACGTGACCAATTGGTCACTAGAGGAAAAATAACGCTCCTTCACCCCTCTGATATTCTCCGGGTATGAAAGGGTACTTTCCCGATTCCAATAGGCGGTTTCCCCTGGAACACCGTGAGCAAAGACAGCTCGGACCCCTGCATCCTGCAGCCCACGAATAAGTCCATCGGTATGATCAGGTGAATATGGCATGCTCCAATCAAGTACCGTCGTCACACCCGCGTTAAGCGCTTCCAAAGAACCTAGAAGATTGGCAATGTAGCTGTCCTGTGGTCGAAGCTTGCTTCCCATGGCACCATAGTACAGATTTTGCAAATACACAGGCAGCGACCAGTTCGTTCCAGCTGTTTTCACAAGAGATTCCCACATATGCCGGTGTGTATCCACCAATCCAGGCATGACAATCATGTCTGATGCGTCGATCACCACAACATCTGCATCGGACACCTCGATATTCGGTTGAACGGCTGCAATCAAAGAGTCCTGAATAAGTACATCTGCCCTGTTAAACTGACCAATACGAGCATCCATCGATAATACACAACCGTTTTTCAATAGATAACCTGTCCCCATGAGACACCTCTCCAATCGTAATGGTTTGTAAAATGATCTGATCCGCATTGCTTGTCCTTACATATGATTTGTGACTATATTTTCGCTAGTATATAACCATTATATACCGATTGTTAATATTTATCAATTCTGAACACCAAACGACTATCTATAGTGATGTTGTTCTTAAATTGTTAAACTTCATTCTTTTTTTCGCTGGATTCCAGCTTACGTTTCGCTCGAAAACGCCTCACCTTCATTAGATTGCCACACATTTTATCATCGCAATATTTCTGTGTCCTACTCCGAGTATCGTCATAGAAGACCCAGCGGCAGTCCGGGTTGTCACAGCATCGAATTCTCTTACCTTCGCCCTCTACCAGTGTCAGGGCAAAGTCAGCAGCGACCTCTGCCATCACCTGAAACCAATGTGCATGGATGGGAACCAGCTTAACATCCAGTCCTTGATCCTGTGAGATTAGTCGTCTGATCACCCCACCACTCCGCATAAAGTCATTTAACCATGCTTGATCTTTCTCCGTTAGGGGCGTTCCCGCTGACAAACGGATAGCCAGAGACTGTAACTCATCTCTAAAGCTTCTCATGGTGGATTCCTCTTCAGTCGATGCAGGCACTTGTGCCTCTAATTGCCAACGATTCAAGAAATCCTGCTGCCAGCTTGATTTTCCCAGTCTGTCTTCAGATCGATTCCCGCCGCGCCAATCATGATAGTCGCTATTCACAAAATCTGTCCATAACCTATCCATCTATACCCCCACTAATGTAACTATCTAAATCAAATAAAGATGGTTACTTTCTTTTGAATTGTGTTATATTAATTGTAACCATTTCAAACCATATTAGCTAGTTACAAGCATGAAGACGCAAGTCATGAGATGAGTTCCACTAGAGAGGAATGAACTTTAAAGATGACGTCTGTTACAACCGCATTAGATGTGTTGGTTATTCAAAAAGAAGATACCTGGGATCAATGTAACTGGATCGTCCCATTGTCGAAGGCGCTTGAAGGGCTAACCGCAGAGCAAGCAGCTTGGATCCCTCCTTCAGGAGGACTGAGCATATGGCAGCTGGTCAATCATATGTATTATTACAACGAGCGGATCTTAGAGCGGCTTCAAGGTCAGGTTCCATCTGTACCCGCTGCCGAATCGAATGAAGCTACGTTTGGCAGTCCAGGTGATCCCTTGGACCAAGTTGGCTGGAGCCAACTTGTGGAGCGAACCACTAAGGTGGCAGAGCAGTTGCACGATAACCTGGTTAATTTACAGGATTCCAGACTCGAAGAAGCTTATTTGGATTCCGAACAAAACTGGGCTCAAACGCTCGCCCGCTGGGTTCTTCACGACGCTTATCACGCCGGTCAGATTGTGCTTTTGCGCAGGCAGCAAGGAAGCTGGAACATCATCTTCTAAAAAAATGCTTGAACTGCTAGCGCTTACAGGAATAAGATGAAATTATTAATGTTACAACTTGTACTATAACCTATAAATTGAATAGGATCTTCGGGGTAGGGTGCAATTCCCAACCGGCGGTGATGTTCCTTCAGGAACCAGCCCGCGACTCGCTGTTAACTGCTTAAGTTATCAGCGACTGACTTGGTGTGACTCCAAGGCCGACGGTACAGTCCGGATGAGAGAAGATCAACACATGACATACCGCCTATGGGAAGGTTTCTTTCCTGACGATATGTTCATGGATGAGCCCCCGTTTATTTGGTGTATGCCAAAACGGGGGCTTTTGTCGATTTTGCCAACTGAAGATTCCGTGTTCTGACGAAGGAGTCCTGAATATGGAAAAGACACAGCATGCATCAACTGTTTATCGCAAGGAACGAAGCAATACCGGATTTTGGCTCGTTGTTCTCGGTGCAGCCCTATGGGGCGTAGATCCATTGTTCCGCATCATTTTGCTGCAAACAATGACCTCTACTCAAATTGTACTGGTGGAACATATTATCGTGAGCTTAATCGCTATTCCCGTCTTATGGAAATTCCGCGCTGACCTGAAACAATTGCGAGCCCGCCACTGGATCGCCGTTATCTTTATCTCATGGGGCGGCTCTGCACTGGCAACAGTTTTATTCACGCTCGCATTGACACACAATGATCCGAATACCGTCTTGTTGCTGCAAAAAATGCAGCCTATCTTCGCGATTGTTTTAGCTAAGATCTTACTGAAGGAAACACTGCCGCGCCGCTTCGGTTGGTTATTTGTTGTTGCTCTTATTGGAACTTATCTGCTTACATTTGGGTTTACACTTCCGCTTGGAAACTGGAACAATTGGATTCATGCGGGCAGCCTGCTGTCACTTGGCGCTGCTGCCTTATGGGGCGGCTCCACGGTGATGGGCCGACTGATGCTGGGGCAAACCCGTTATGAGACGGTCACCTCCCTTCGCTTCGTCGTAGCTCTGCCCTTGCTGATCTTCATGACCTGGAACGAAGGTGCAGCGTGGACCTTGCCATCCGGTGCTGGAGAACAGGCAGCTGTTGCGCTCAACATTCTGGGGCAGGCGCTATTGCCAGGTTTACTGAGTCTATTGCTATACTATAAAGGTCTCTCGTCCACCAAAGCTTCCGTGGCCACACTGGCTGAGCTGAGCTTCCCAATGGCGGGTGTGCTTGTGAACTGGATTGCATTCCGGACGCTCATCACATGGGAACAACTGCTTGGATTCATTCTCATCTGGATTGCTTTGTTCGCTATATCCAAACAGCAGGAACGATCTTCCACTGCTGCAGACGCAGCTCCTAAGCTTCGGACAGAGTAATAAAGATCTTATTTATATCTTAAAGGCACTGCACATCCTTCTGGATCGGCAGTGCCTTTTGTCTTTTTATAATTCCAGTGGTACGATGACATATGGACAGCTATTAATACTATTTCATATTTTCGGAGAGGAACGATCGTCATGTCTTCATTTTCATATACGTCCTATGATGCCATAGGTCTTGCTGAACTGGTTCGCTCACGGGAAGTTTCCCCCGTTGAGTTGCTGGAAGCGGCTTATGCTCGCCTAGAAGAAGTTAATCCGCAGCTTAATGCGGTCATTCGTACATATGAAACACGCGCACGTGAGGAAGCCGGCTACGTTCGTCCAGGTGAACAGCCTTTTGCAGGCGTTCCATTGCTCCTCAAAGACATCTCGCAATCGCTGGAGGGGGAAATTCTGACTTCCGGTTCCCGCCTTCTCAAGGATCATCGGGCTTTGCGCAATTCTAACTTTGTATCCAGACTCCGGGATGCAGGCTTTGTTATTATTGGACATACGAACACACCGGAATTTGGCCTCAAAAATATTACTGAGCCTCGTCTTCATGGTCCGAGTCGCAATCCGTGGAACACGAATCATTCACCCGGGGGTTCAAGCGGCGGTGCAGCCGCAGCTGTTGCTTCGGGTATCGTACCTATGGCCGGAGCCAGTGATGGCGGGGGTTCGATCCGGATTCCAGCCTCCTTCAGTGGACTATTTGGACTAAAACCTACTCGGGGACGGACTCCTGTTGGACCAGGTGTAGGCCGTCAATGGCAAGGTGCATCCATCGACTTCGCGCTATCCCGGACTGTGCGAGACAGTGCCGCCTTACTGGATACTCTGCAGGTCATTCAGCCTGAAGCCGCGTTTCATGCCCCGCTCTTTCCGGGCAGTTACTTGGCCGATATGAACTATCCGCACCAACGCAAACTAAAGATTGCTTATACCACGGATTCACCTGTTGGCACCCCTGTCAGCGAGGATGCAAAGGAAGCAGTGTACAAGCTGGTTCGGTGGCTGGAAGAACAAGGTCATCACGTGGAGGAGAAATTGAGTCCGGTCAACGGTGTTCGGTTGATGGAGAACTATTATATGATGAACAGTGGTGAAATGGCGGCGATGATCGCCTCCATGGAGCATGCGTTGGGCCGATCTTTGACATCGAGCGATATGGAAATTGAATCCTGGGTGCTGGCTGAGGCAGGCAAAAAGGTATCGGCTGCGGAATTCGTTCACAGCCTTGCCGAATGGGACGTGGCTGCCGCACAGATGTCTACGCTCTTCGAGCGATACGACTTCTATATCACACCCGTTAATGCCTTTCCTGCACCAAAGGTTGGAGAGCTAACTCCTCATGAGGAGCAAATTCAGCATCTGATGCAGATTAGCGAATTGGACAAGGTGCATCAGCAGCAATTGATCTATGAAATGTTTGAGCCAAGTCTCACCTACACTCCCTTCACCCAACTCGCTAACCTGACAGGCCAGCCTGCGATGAGTGTTCCGCTGCACCTCACAGCTGATGGCTTGCCGATGGGCGTGCAAGTTATGGCAACCAAAGGGCGTGAAGACTGGCTGCTCCATCTAGCTGGCCAGTTGGAAGCATCCGGACTGTGGATAGGAATGAATGGAAACCCACTTTTCCCTGTCTAAATTAAAAAAAAGGACAACGAACTAACTCCGCGACCTATTGAGTATATTAAGAGTCACGGAGTTAGTTGTGTGTTCGATTTTATGGTAACAATAACATTGCGTTATGCATGTTTGTCCAATTTTTAGATCCGAATTAGGCACACCTATTTCAGGTTTTCCAATTTCGCACGCAATCAGTTTACATAATATTTATTATGTTCGGAGTTAGAAAATTCTTAAATTTTAATGTCACATCCGTCAAAAGGTACATGTCGTTCAATGAGCTTAACAGCATTATCGATTGCGTTTCGTTGTTCTTCTGTAAGCCGGCTTTCATCTCCATCCCAATCACCTAACCACCAGAAGAACGAACAAATATTGCGGTATTCCATAAACATAGGAATCGTCTTGACCCACCGTTCAGATAAATCATTTTCTTTTCGATATCCCATTAAAAATTCATATAAGAACAGGTGAGCAAATTCATTTTTGGCACAACGATCTTCTTTTTTCACTCCCCACCAAATAGCATGAGTGGCTGCAATTGCTATGTCTAGTGAAAACCAACCGAAGATACTATCGTCAAAGTCAAAGACAGTTATTGTTTCATTCTGAATAACAAAATTATAAGGATGAAAATCATGATGGATTAACCCAAACGCTTCTTTGTCCCTTGGAAGGATATCAATTTGACGCTCCATGGAGATCCATTTGTCACGAAGCACTTTATAACGACCCACCTGCAAATTAGGGTTATTGTTGCCTGACATGCTCCAGGAATCTCTGCTTCCATTGACCTCCGATGATTCATACGTTTTCGAAAGCCGATGCATCATCCCCATGGTTTCTCCCCAGTTTCTGAATATTTTTGGATTCCAGTACTGATCACTATTCTTATCAAAGAAACTGCCTGTAGCTGCTTCAAAAGCAGTAGCAATATACCACTTATTATCTTCTTGGCAAACGGCTGTAAATTGATTTTTCGATGTTTGAATGGGTAACGCAGCACGTACTCCCTTCTTCACTAAGTATTGGATCCAGTCTAATTCAGCTTTTATTTTCTCCTCATATTCCAATGGTTTTTGAGTTATACGTAAGTAATAAGATCGATTACGTTTAGTAAACCGATACACATCGTTCGTTGAGTTACTTAGAAAAACAAGAGTATGTACATGAAAATCAAATGAGTTCGCAAATTTTAACAATATGCTCAAGTTCACCATCTAGAGCCCCTCCAACTTATCTAAATTCCCAACAGATACAAGTAAACAATATATAAGATTTATGGAAAAATATAGACTTATATTTACTCTTGTTTTAAACTCATAATTAGGTAAGGTGTTATTTTTCTTTATAGAATACATATACAACAGAGTATCAGGACTGATGTAACTCTGATCGTTCTTAAGGACGAAACCTTTTTCTACACAACAAAAAAAAGTCACTGCTTAGCGGCTCTTTATGCAAACGACATATAACTCCACTCCTCAGAACCATACGAACGGCCATGGATACATTGTCAGTTGTCAGATTACTCCACTGCCCCGGTGGCAGCGATTCGAAGATCAACTTCGACATCAAACTGGGCACGGGATAGCTCTTTTCCCCATTGGTCCTGCACTTCCTTGTACAACGGGTACTGAAAAGCCCGTGCATAGAACCCGAAACCGACAGGGTCTATTTCGTGCTGCTGGAATTTTTTAATGAGCTTCTCAATGGCTACTTTCATTTCCTCGCTCAATTTTTTCCCCATGTTTTTGAAATTATCCTGAAGTTCAAATTCAAGAAACTTTTCCGTGATAGCAATAGTTGATTTTACTTTTACCTTGTATCGAAATTTCCCGTTCTCATGAGAAGATTTAATCTTTACTGAGGTGCCTCCTAGCGTAAAACTTACTTTATCTATGTTATACGGAACTGTTTGTTGGAGTTTATCTACAGGATAAGTGAGACTGATTCCGGGTCCCGCCTCCCTTTTCAAAATTTGAAGAAGTGAAGTTTCCTGATAGGTCAGGGACGTTTGGTACTGAGCTTGCCTAGATAGGAGAGTCGTTCCTTTAAGTATGATCTTGTTATTCTCAATCTTGATTTCCGAGATGGCAGGGGTCATCGCCCGGTCGTACAATTGTCGATGCAGCTCTTGCGCAGTTGTTGAGACCGTAGTCGAAATTTTGCTTCCTGATTCGACAATCGCTTTTAAAAACATGAGTATTGGCGGCTGATCCTTCGATTGAAAGTTAAAAATATCCGAAACTGGGCCATCAACTGCGATGATCCTGTCGGTAATCGTATTTCGCGGATCACGAAAGGTCACATCCAATACTTTAAACCAATCTTTATATTTAAGTAATTCTTTCCCTACAACAATGACCTGAAAATTCCGTCCTCCTACCGAACCTGGAAATTGAGCATCCTGCTGATTCTTGGACGATCTTAATCCCTCAGCTAACCCTTGCGCTTCGCGGCTTTTCTTTTGAATGTCTTTGCTGAATACAGGGGCGGAGACATAATAATGGAGCTTTTGGTCTTCGACATCCAAGCCCAATGCCAATGGTACGGTAGCATCTTCCAAATTGGTTTTTCCACTTCCGCACCCTGTGATTGAGCACACCCCTATGCAAACTACAATAAAAATACCCGTTTTTTTAACCCATTTCATGTTTGTTTCCCCCCTTCCATTTGTTGAAAATAACGACATACAAAAGAATGGCTGCAGGCAATACGAATTCCATCACAAATCCGATGAGATTGAGTGAATTGTTGATTTGTCCAGCTGCCATAAAACTCGGGCGATAGATGAAAAAACTGATCTGTATCACAATACACCATACAGCAAGGTGAATATTGTCCTTACCTTTTCCCAGCAACGAGGCAGAGCATCTGGAAACAATGTGCATGGAGGGAATCCAAATACATGAGAAGATAAACAGATAAAATGCAATAAACAACACTTCGACCCGTTCAATAAATTGAAATTCAATAGACTTCAAAATACTAATCACCGGATCATTGTATTCTCCGATCTCATCAGGACTAAAATAAACAAAACAAATAATGGTGATCCCCAAATATGCCAGGCAAGTCAGGGAATTGGAGATTACCATAGCAGTCATAGCCTTTTCCTTTTTCACCAAATGAGGGTACAGAAACAAAACCAGTACAATACCCAGCAAGGGATAGATCATGATTTTTATGGAAGTAAATATGGGAAGCCAACCCTCTTTAAATAGTGGGAGCAAGTAAAGCCAGTGAGCACGATTCAGCGTTGACACATAAACCAGGGGAATCCACATGGAGAGCATCGAAACAATTTCGGTGTACCGCCCGATCACCTGAAATCCATGCTGCGCAATCTGGTAGGTAGGAATCAGAAGCAGAAAGGCCAGAATATAAATTAACGTCGTCGGCATCAACCAGAGTTTAATGACCAGCGTAGCAACCGCGTAACCGTCATATGCGAGCAGCAAAAAATAAATCATAAATAGAAGAGTAATCAGTTTTGCCGCCCACCGGCCCATATAACGCTGAACTAATTCAAGTATTGTACTGTCCGGATTATGTTTCATTAATTTCACCATTGCTATGGAGGCTAACATGGCGAGCCCCCATCCTAAGAAGACCGTCATCCAACCATCCGTTCCAGCATGTCTTGCAAGCTCTCTTGGAAGAGCCAGGAAGGCAACACTGATCTGGAAAGTAGAAATGATAAGGATGAATTGAAGCGTCGTTATCGGGCGATATGTCTTCATCTACTAATTCTTCTCCTTCCATTCCCTGCTATTTCCTTGTCGTCTTGTCTGGCGTGATCGCGTGCTGATCGGGCGCGTGTTCATCATCCATAACGGCAACCGGAGTAAGGTATCCTTCCAATCTACAGGTCTGAATGGAGCAATAGGCGTACTATAAGAAGTGTTAAGTGAATTTAACGTTATTAATCTGCCGATTATGGTCATCATGCCGACTACCAGTCCAATGAACCCGAACCAGGTGGCGAAAACCATCATCATAAAACGCATTAATCGCACAGCAGCAGCCATATCCTGATTCGGAATAATAAATGAGGATATCGCTGTGAACGCGACTACGATAACCATGACATTGCTAATCAAACCAGCCTGTACAACCGCTTGACCAATGACAATACCTCCAACAATGCCCACCGTCTGACCAATTGGAGCCGGAAGTCGAACCCCTGCTTCCCTTAGCATTTCAAGAGTCAGTTCCATGATGATTGCTTCCACAAAAGGAGGAAACGGAACCTGGCCCCTGGATTCACCAAGCGTTAACAACAGCTTCATGGGTATAATTTCATAATGAAATGAAATAACGGATATGAAAAAACCCGGCAGAAAGATAGCGACAAAAAAAGCAAAAATACGCAATGATCTAAGAAATGACGAGATGGACCATCTGGAACTGTAATCATCAACCGTTTGAAAAAAGGACATAAACGTAACTGGAGCTACCACTACACTGGGCGAACCATCAACGACCACGACACACCGACCTTGCAATATTTGCGAGGCAGCAGCATCCGGTCTTTCTGTCGTGATGATCTGAGGAAGCAAAGCGAGCGGTTGGTCTTCAATAAACTCAACTAATTCGCCCGTATTAATAATGGCGTCTACATCGATGGATTGAATGCGTTCTTCAAGAACTTTTACAACCTCAGGATCAACTACATCCTCCAAATAAAGCAACGATACGGCCGTCTGGCCTCGTGTCCCAACGATATACCGTTTAAGCTTTAATTCCTTGTCCGCGATATAGCGTCGAATTAAGGCTACATTTTGAGAACCGTTTTCTATAAATCCCTGATGCGCCCCTTTCAGTGAAGGCTCTTGCTGAGGGTCTTCAATTGCACGCTGGGGAATACCTTTCGTATCCAGTACATAGGCGTCACTTCGCCCTTCAATAAAAAGCACACTATAACCGATCATAATGGAACGTTTGAGGTCCTCCCACTTAGAATAAGGCTTTACATACCCCACTGTTGTGATGAAGTCTTCCGACGGGTTACCGGACTCTAGCTGAAGCGGAGCAAGAACATCATGATTCAGTATCGTTTTGTCAGTCATTTCGTCCATGTATATGATGGCAGCTTGTTCACCGGTTTGTTTAATGTATAGCTTCCGAATGATCAAGTCGGGAGTATTCGTAAAGATTTCTTGAATTCTGGCGGTGGATTCATTCAAACTTGGTGTGATGCTATCATCTTTCGGAATTGTGCCAGATGGTTCGCTCATTTTCTCACTCCACTCCCTTCTTCAAGCAGCATTTCCTTATTATGACGATTATTCACGTGTATATGCATTTTGCTTTGGAAAGACAGACTCCAAACTTGAACCAAAAAAAGTCGCTAAACTTAGCGACTTGTAGTTGTGTAACATTATTTTTCCTGTTTTGAGACATATGAAGACAGAAACTTTTCATTTCCATGGATAAATATGTTATAACTTCAGTTCGGTTTTTTCATATCAACAGTGACTTCAAGGTCTTGAAAATATTTCGTTGGATTGAAAACAGGGGTGGCGATCTGGATAGATTCCGTGCTGTTGACATTGGAAAATGTAACCTCATACGTGTCACTACCCTCAATCCGAATCGGAGGGCTCACTCTTGGAAATGGATTACCCATTCGATCGTAAAGCCAAATATCGCTTACTTGTTCATTAATACGTTCTCCTGTAACTTCAAAGGTAAGGGTCAGTTGGTTATTCTCCCATTGCTGATCCAATATGATGAGAGACCCTACTTCTCCCTGCAGAATAGTGATCGGTCTCCCCTTCCAATCCAAGTTTAATTTTGCCGTCGTATAAACTGTACTTATATAAGGTGTGATTGTGACATGGTTGGGCTGAGAATCAAAGGGCTCATAAAGGTACTTGTATTCACTACTGTCCCCTGTCATACTCATACTTTGCTTACCCGTAGTCCTCAAAACATGATCATGTTCATCTCTCACCATAAATTCTAATATCCCGATCGCGCTATATGTATCTTGTAGGCGAAAGGTCAACTGCGTTGTCGTTGGATACAGCGCAAGTGCATCATAACTCATTTCATAGTCTTTCCACATTCCTGATTTAGCAATTGGAATTGTTTGATAACTTCCTTGACGCTCGATCGGGATCTCGACATACGTGGTTGTCTCATCAAGTGAAACAATACCCAGGGTAAACTTGTCTGGCAACTTTTCTTTTGGATCTATATGAAGCCTTCCAGCATACGTGCCATTCTCCAGGTTCAGAGCAGGGGCGCCCGAACTATAGTTCCAAACTGGCTTACCATTCACTGTAAATTTGATATTGCTTGTAAACTCAAAAATATTATCGTTAAGTGTGGATGCAATCCAGCCGAGGTGGATGCTAGAACCATCGTATAGACTCTCTATAAACGTAACATCCAGATCACCAATTCGTACCTGTTGATTAAGTTTTTGTGATATTCCTAACTGGTTCCCCCTCTTTACTCCATCGTCCCCTAGTAACTCAAAGACAGATCCAATGATTGGTATGGATTTCACAGCATCTGCAAATGCGGGAGACAAAGACGCCATGCCAACCAAGAAAGCTAATGAAGCAGTAATAGCTGTTGATGTATAGAACAGGCGTCTACGTGATCTTTTATGTTTGTGTTTTGTTGTCAGTTCGTTAAGCGTTTGGGTCATGAATATATCCATGTTTTCGGGAAGTTGACAATTCACTTGTTCCTTTAGTTGCTGCTCCCATTTTTCCATGCATAGCCCTCCTGCTTCCCCAAGATATGTCGTGCATTTTCACGAGCACGGCGTAACCTCGTTTTGATCGTATTTTCGGATCTTTGATAGATCTCAGCCAAATCCTTAATGGAGATATCATTAATGTGATACAGCTCAAGGAGTCGCCTGTCTTCTCTAGGTAACGTCTCAAGTAACTGTTCCAATTCAATCCGTTCATATCCATCCTCATATGTAGAAGGAACATTAAAATCACCTAGGTCTGTCACTTTTTTGTTTTGCCGATGAATCAGGTTACATTCGTTAATAACAATGCGGAGCAGCCAAGTTTTGAAAAAAATAGGATCTCGTAGTGTCTTGATCTTTTCGAACGCCTTCAAAATTGACTCTTGCATGGCATCTCTACAATCCGCATCCCGTGTAAGAATAGTTTTGGACACTTGGTACATAACGACTTTATGTGCTTGTATCAGATTCTCGAAAGCTTGAACGTTGCCTCTTTGAGCTCTTCGTACTTCTTTGGGTACGTCCAATAAGTTCCCCTCCTTCCGCGTAGACGAGTGTTAGATGGTTAACATGAACATAAGGTTTCAAATTTGCAAAAATTCCGGAGAAAAATCTGCATTTATTATATCAATTCTATAAATGGGCATGATTCAAAAAAATAAAACAACCGTCACCCGATACAACAACGGGAAACGGCTGCTAGACATAGATACTATATATGTTTTGATCATGCAATCTTCAAGGAATCTGATAAAGATTCATTACGAATTTACAACTGAGGCTAGCTAGTGCTCATTTATGGAAAAACTAGCGCTCCCATCTAGACTTTGAATTTATCCGTCAACTCCTGAAGTCTTGCCGCCATACGCGCCAGGTAAGTAGAAGATGAACTGATTTCTTGCATGGAGCCTAACTGTTCCTCGGTTGCTGCGGATACAGTTTGTGCTCCTGCTGCTGTTTCGTGGGACAGATGAGAGATGTCCTCAATTGCAGCTACAACATTGGAAGTCTCCTTCACAATATGTTCCGCCATCGTAGACACTTCACCTGCTTTGCCATTAACAGTGTCTACGGAGAGGTTAATTTCTTCAAACAGACGTCCCGCATGATCCATGATGACCATCCCCGTTGAAACCTCATCCATTGCTGCATCCATGGAACCTTCTGCCTGCTTGATTCCTTCATGAATGGATCCAATCAGTCCGTTTACCTGGTCGGCAGATTGAGCTGCCTGCTCAGCCAGCGTTCTCACTTCCCTGGCTACGACCGCAAATCCTCTACCATGCTCGCCTGCTCGGGCCGCTTCAATGGATGCATTTAAAGCAAGCAAATTAGTTTGCTTTGAAATGTCAGAGATCACCTTAATGATCTGTCCAATCTCCTGCGAGATTAGAACCAGATGGTTGATGCCATCCGACACATGGTTGACGGACTGATGAATGTTGTTCATTTGCGACACAGCTCCCTGAATAACCTCCCCGCCTTCTTTCGATTTTTGGGCAACGTGAGCCGTGGCTACAGCTGTAGTAGAGGCGTTGTCTGCAATATGACCCATGTTTCCGGCAACAACCTGAATGGTTCGCATGCTTTGTTCAACGAGCAACACCTGGCGATCAGCACCTTGTGCCATCTGTTCAATGATTTGTGTGATATGTTCTGTTGACGTTGCACCTTGTCCAGCATTCGCAGATAGCTGCTCAGAAGCTGCGGCAAGCTGACTGGATGAATCCGCAACTTCAGATACAATCCCGTTCAGGGATCCTACCATTTGATTATAGGCTTTTCCCAAATCACCAAATTCGTCTCGCGAAGCAATCGATGTATTACGGCTCAAGTCCCCTTGGCCTACTCCAATGGAAAACTCATTCAACGTTTGTAATGGCTTGGTGATAGAACATACAATGACTACGGTGAGTCCAAAGCCAAGCAGAACAAAGACAAGAATGACCAGAAGTGTATTGTTCCAGATGGGTTCAGCCGCCTGTACGACCTCGATGGGAGAGCGATCGCCAGCAATCTTCCATCCTGTCAACGCGTTGGTGATGTACACTAGATCGCGCGTTTCTCCTTCCGGTGACGTTTGTTCGATCTGCCCGTAGTCTTCATCCAGCATGGATGCTGGAGACCCTTCGCCCTCTTGAGGAACTCCCTGTTCGAGATTCGTGGAAACGTCCTGCGGCCCATCTCCCGATTCCGGTGATTCTCCTTCCGTGCCGGAACCTTCCGATCCCCAAGACGGTGACACAATCATGGAACCATTAGCACTAAAAATAACGACGAAGCCATTGTCGCCAATTTGAATATCTCCTACGGTTTCCTGAAGTGTACTTAAGTCCAGTGTAACGGCAACAACGGATTTGCCGTCACTCGACGCTAGTGCTACGTCTACACTAGTTTGGCCCGACTGTTCAGAGGTGTAAGGCTCGGACAATACGACGTTTTTAGGGTCAGCAACTGCTTTGGCATAAAACTCATGATCCTTTGGATTGTAATTGCTTGGTTCGTTCTGGTTACTTGAGCTATATGAAAATTGACCATCATCCGTAACAAATACCGCAGCTTCCACTTCCGGATGGTTTTTGGTATAGGCATTTAACAGCTTATCCGGATTTTCAGCAGATGAAATGGAATCGAACAGCTGCCCCACATCTGCTATTGTGCTTTGTATGTATTGATCAACCATGCTGCTTACTAATGAAATGTCTGTATTCGCCATATTGGCGAGCTGTGTATCCACCTGATTCTTGGCCGTGAAGTACGAAAATCCGCCGATGACCAAGCTAGGGAGCAGTAGCATGGCGAGCAGCGAAGCAGCGAGCCTTGTTCGGACCGATCTTATTTTTCTGAATTTCATGTGCATGTCTCCTTATGTACGATGTACGCTGTATGATGTATTTGCTCTGTTAAGCAAGTTAAAACTATTAGCTCAGTGAACTTGATCAAGCTCTCCTTGAGCACAAATCAACTATAAAACAGGTAGCTTAAATGAAACTGAATCCATCCATGTATTAGTCGTTACGACTCCACATGGTTGGTCTCAATTCCAATGTAGATACTAACTGACAGGAACCAAATAGACGAAAAAATAAGAAACAGGGACACGCCATAACACGTGTCCCTGTTTCTTTCGTTATAAGGATATCTAATATACGATGATCTTGTAAACTTTCACTTTCCAGCCAACTTGATTTGTTTACTGGTGCTCTGCCTTCGTCTTCAAAATTATAGGCAGGAGTACACAACATTGCGCAAACGTCTCTGAATGTAAGGCTCTTGGCTATTAAGCAGATGCTGGGCATACATGACAGTGAGCCCGGAGTCGGGATCAATAATCGCCATGCATCCGGCAGCGCCGCTCCAGCCAAATTCGCCATGAGGGCTTAATGAACCGCTCTCCGACTTGGAGATATGCGTACGGACACCGAGTCCAAAACCATATCCGCCCATATGATCCCAAGAGTAATCAGGGCGCGTCATCTCATTCAGATGATCTGTCCGCATTAATTCCACGGATGCCTGCGACAAAATCCGAACACCTTCAGGACTGGTACCATGACCAGTGAGTGCGTTCAGGAACAACGCATAATCGCGTACGGTAGATAGCAGTCCCGCGCCTCCGCTCTCCAATTCCGTACCAACACGGAACCCGTTGCCGTCCATGCGGATGGCTTTTTCGAGTTCATCATTGTACGCGTATTGCGGAATCAGACGTGACTGCTGCTCGTCGTTCAGATCAAAAGCTGTGTCGTTCATGCCGAGTGGTCCGGTGATTTCTTCCTGCAGATATGTCCCGAAACGTCTGCCGCTTACCACCTCAATCAATGCTCCCAGCACATCGTGACACATGCTATAGTTCCAATGTGTGCCTGGCTCAAACAGAAGCGGTTCCTTCGCGAGCGCTTTCGCAAACTCGCGAGTTGGCAGTTTCCCATCGGTGCTCTGCACAGCTTCTTTGATAGATGGCGCACCAACGTCATACGAGAAGCCCGCGGTCATTGTAAACAAATCTCGCACCGTAATGGCTCTTGTGGCTTTCTCCAATCGGACCTCACCATTCGGCATGACTTTCTTCACATTCATCTCTGCAAACTCCGGCAGATAGTCGGACACTGGATCACTGAGCAGCATATGCCCTCTTTCTACAAGTTGAAGTGCTGCAACACACGTCATGATTTTGGTCATGGAATAGAGATTGAAGATGGCCCCATCGTTGATCGGTGTTTTCTCCTCTAGATTAGCGTAACCGTTACGATAGTGGAAAACGGTATCATTTTGATGGATGACCATCACCTCAGCCCATGGAATTCTCCAGGATGTGATGCGATCAATAAATGAAGCAAGCGGTTTAAAGTCCATGTTTATCCGTCCTTCTATGTAGAATCTTTTATTATTGCACACTGTGAACCATGGTCACGCCACGAATCACATATTACTACTATACGACCATTTGTAAGCGTTGACTACCATCCGAAATAACTTGTTCCGCAAAAACAAAAAAAGCCGCTAAACTAGCGGCTTGAAGGTAACATGCATATCTCTAACTGCAACTAACTTAGTCTTAAACTCAATCTCATGCTGCCCTTCTGAAGTTGTAGCTACAACGACAATATTTCAATATACCCTTCTGTTCCATGCACACGAATTCTCTGCCCGTCTTTTATACGATTCGTTGCATTCTCCACGCCAACCACCGCTGGCAAGCCGTACTCACGTGCAATAACGGCTCCATGGGTCATCAGTCCACCTACTTCGGTGACTAGCCCTTTGATGGATACAAATAGTGGTGTCCAACTAGGGTCTGTAAAAGCAGTAACGAGAATATCTCCATCTTCCAGCTCAGCCTCCTCCATGTTCAGAATCACACGTGCACGCCCTTCGATAACACCTGAAGAGACAGCGAGACCCACTAATGCTTCTGCTGGGAGGTTATCTCTTTTATACTTACCTGTAATGATTTCACCATCTGACGTGATCACACGTGGTGGGGTGAGTTTTTCATATAGCTTGTATTCATCTTTTCGCCTGCGGATCATCTGGTCATCTACTTTACGGGTACTCACCGCTTCGCGAAGTTCTTCAAAAGTAAGATCATATATATCTTCTTTTTCCCGCAAAATACCCGCTTGAACAAGTCGCTCGGCTTCCTTGAGCAAAGCTTTCTTATAAATGAAGTAACGATGAACCATGCCGTATTTAGGGTACTCTCTGTACCCGCTCAAATTTCGAATGATGTCGATCTTTTCTTTTGTTTCTTGTGCTTTCTGCTCTCCATCAGGCAGCTGCTTCAATCGCTTCAATAATTCCTCTTCTTTTCTCAAAGCCTCCTGTCGCCCTTGCTCAAACTTCCGGCTCCCTTCATTAGGCTCAAAGTTTTTGATATTACCCAGAATCAGGGGAACAAGTGTCAATGGTTTTTCAATCCAGCGAGTTCGGGTTAGATCAATTTCTCCGGCACAGCGCATTCCATATCGCTCAAGATAGGCATGAATCGCTTCTTGTGCTTCCTGGCCACCCGTGAATTGAACAAGATCATCCAGGAATTGATCCTTTTGTACATGTTGTAAGTATTGAACGACCTCAGGATAAGGACGAATCACATCTGCGACATCCAATAAGGCGAGCCCCATTTCGGACGTGATATTGTTTGGAACAGACTGGGAAATCGCATCTGCTGCGTTTTTTTCACCCAACCATTCGTTCATCTTGTCATTGAGCCAGAATGAAGCATTCATACCCGTTGTAATTACAGCTGAACTTCGCGGGTCAAATAATATCTTTCTAAGTTCCTGGATATCTTCCTGAATAAAATCAATCAAGTCAGATCCTGATTTTGTTTGGATCTTTTGTTTCAATTCTTCTATAGATGCTTCATTCTTCTTGATCAAATCCGTAACGATGGACGGATCTTGTTCATTAATTGGAGTTTGAGTGCCTGCTGGGGGCAAACCTCTATTGCCTCTACCGGAATTCTCAGCTTGATTGTCGTTCGGTAATGTTTTCACAAAATCTCCTCGCTCAATTACAGTCATTAAAGCATCTTTGATAAGCGGATCGGATTTCCCAAGGGCATTCACAATGTTTTCTCTGGTGACAGGTGAGACTAGCATAGGCGTTACATCCACGAACAACCTCCCGCCCGCTACACGCATGGGTGCAGGAGTTGTCATGAGATAAAATGACAGTCCGAGTGGTTTGATGGGATCAGTCATCATTTGTTGATGGGCAACAGAAACATACACATGATTTTCTTGATCATTCACTTCAGGGATCGGAAATAACGTCGTAATTGGTCGGCTCTGGACAATGTAGAACGCGCCATCGGACAAGCACCACTCAATATCCTGCGGGCAACCAAAGTATCCTTCAATTTGTCTTCCTATCCGAGCTAACTCCAAAATGTGATGATCCGTGAGTGTTTGAGCTTGTTGCTGATCAGATGGAATTGTCTTCGTCTCAGTCCCGCCTTCTTTACGGGCATAGATTGCGAGTTTTTTGGTTGCAATTCTTTTATCGACAATTTCTTCTTCCCGTACCTTATAACCATCAGCAGATACCAAGCCGGAAACCAGTGCTTCTCCCAAACCATAGCTGGCATCGATCGATAAAAGTTTTCGGCTTGACGTCATGGGATCAGCAGTAAATAGAATTCCTGAAGCCTGAGGGAATATCATCTTCTGAATAATAACAGCCAAGTATACCTGACTATGATCGAATCCATTCTGCATTCGGTAGATTACAGCACGATCCGTGAAAAGGGACGCCCAACATTTGCGGATATGCTCCAGTATGGCTTCCTTGCCGATGATGTTCAAATAGGTATCCTGCTGACCTGCAAATGAAGCATGCGGCAAATCCTCGGAAGTTGCACTGGAACGCACCGCATATGCATGTTCATCCCCATACTGGCTGAGGTAGCGGCTTACTGCATCGACAACATCGTAAGGAATTTCCGAATTTAAAATGATCTGCCGAATCTCTCTGCTGATTTCACCAATTTGATCTCGTTCTTCTACATGAAGCATCGTTAGTCGACTGAGCAAAGCGTGGAATGTCATGTTCTGTTCGATGGCTTTCTGGTATCCCAACGTTGTAACGCAGAATCCGTCTGGAACTTGAATCCCTTCGCTCTTGGATAATTCTCCTAGATTCAAACCCTTCCCACCCACAAGCCAAAGCTGTGTCTTTTCGATCTCCTGGAAACTGAGAACCATAGAACTCATTCAACATCTCTCCTAATCATCAAATTGAGAAAAAAATCCTTTGACAAGATTTTAGCGGCATGCTACAATAAAAATATAAGATAGACTTACTATGCTCATATACATAAAGATACTCGTGAACTGATCATACCATCGTGTTAATTTATATGCAATAATTAAAAAAGGACCTGACTAAATGTCTGGTCCTTTTGTGGTATTTCGTTCAATTTATCCAGGTGTTATGGGTAATAATGATCAGCTCCCTTGCCCTTGTCTTACTTATCTTTTTTAAGAACGATGACTTTATACTTGAATAGCAGTGTCACACCCACATTCATCGCTACGTGAACAATTACAGGGACAATTAAATTATCAGTGGCCCCATACAATGAGCCGAATAGAAGGCTTGGTATCACAATATTGAGCAGCATGATAGGAGTTTTGAAATAGAAAAAGTGAAAAGCTACAAACAAGGCTGAAGAAGCAAGAATTGCGACCCACTTCTCATCCAATACGATATAAAATAAATTCTGGATGATCCCCCTAAACAGCAGCTCTTCAAAGAGACCTGCCAAACTCATAAAAATAAAAATGTAACATAGGGGCTGATTGGCATACTCCTTATTGGACTCCTGAATATACTTCTCAGGTACCAGATACGTCATCAAAACACCAAATAAGATCAGGCCAAGCGAGCATCCCAGGACAAGAAGGATCATAAGCAAAGGTTTCTCAAAAGCTAACAGACGCTGCATGGATACCATATCCATCTGAACGAATACGAATAGTGCCGCAGAGCATATAAACAACAAGGATACATAACCTATAGCTACATCTTTCAGTCGAGGTACTGCTGGTTTACTATGTACTTGTAATTGTTCCGGCTTCTTCATTTCCTTCCCCACTCTGACCCTTTTACATTTGACCCATTTGTCTTGCGATCTGCGGATAACATTAATTCGTCTATGAATGAACGAAGTGTACTGGTTAGGAAGGAATCTTTCCGGTGAATGAATACAGTTGAGACCTCATTATACGTTTGAGAAACAGGATATGCGTGCACTTTGCCTTCATCAATCAGGTGACTTACAGAAGATTTGGGAGCAATTGTGATCCCGATCCCTGCGGTAACACTTCCGATTATCGTTTCAAATGTGCCAAACTGCATTATCTTTCTAGGAACAATGCCTTCTTCCCTTAACCAGCCTTCTAACCTCTCACGATAGCTGCACCCTTTGTTAAATAACAATAGCGGTGTGTTCGTGACATCTTCAATTGTAAATGAACTGCTCTTGGTAACAAGAATGAGTTCCTCCCGAAAAATCTCACTCGCCTCAATCAAAGGATGATTGATCGGTCCGGTAACAAAAGCCCCATCCAATTTAAAATTCATCACATCCTGAAGCAATTGTTCACTCACACCTACATTCAAGGAGAAATCCACATTGGGGTACTTCTCAACATAGTTGGATAGTATACCAGGCAAGCTGATCATCGTTTCTACGATTCCAATGTTAAGAATACCTGAAGGGGCATCCGCGCTCTGAAAAGTACGTTTCATCTCATCAAACTTGGCCAATATTTCTTCCGCGTATATCAGCAGCCGTTTACCTTCCGCGTTTAGAATCATTCCTCGTTTATGCCTGGTGAACAACATGGTCTTTAATTCTTTTTCAAGCTGTTTGATTCTTGCGGTTACATTGGACTGAACATAACTTAACTCAACAGCAGCCTGGCTCACGCTTCCCCGCTCCGCAACAGTTTTAAAAATCCTCAAGTCATTTAATTCCAATTTGCTCGTTCTCCCATGTATATGATCATGCAGTTAACCATCTATCTTATCTATCTCGTTCACCTATCATTTTAAATGATGATAAGTACGATTTTCAATCATTTTACTCTCCACTTTTTATATCATATGATTCAGTGGATTAAATTGGACACCAATGATGATGGAGTTGTCAAAATGAACAGAAAGAACGTTAGTCTGGGCACTGCTCTGTGCCTGATTGCCAGCATGTCTTGGGGTGCCATGTTCCCCGTAGCGCACAGCGCACTACAATTCATGGATCCACTGTATTTTTCGTTTTTCCGCTATTTCTTCGTGACGGTTGTACTTGTGATATTACTTGTCTTCAAGGAAGGAAAATCCGCATTCCGGTTGGAGGGAAAAGGAGGAAAACTCCTTTTTTATGGAACGATGGGCTTCACGCTGTATAACTTCATGATTTTTTCCGGACAGGACTTGATGGGCGATTCAGGTACAATTATTGCCTCTATTATGGAAGCACTTATGCCCATGATTACCATTGTCATCCTATGGTTCAGAACAAAAATCAAACCCGCACGATTCATGATGATCAGTATCCTGATTGCTCTAACAGGTGCTTTACTCGTCATTACCAATGGGAGTCTTACCTTTTTTGCAAAGGCCGCTGAACACCTTGTCCCTGTTCTCTTTATATTTATTGGAGCGGTAGGTTGGGTTCTGTATTCACTGGGAGGAAGTCAGTTCGGTGAATGGTCTGTTCTGCGATATTCTGCATTAACTTGCTTGCTGGGGACGATTGTTTCCTTCTTTATTGTTGCGTTAGGTTCCTTGTTCGGTTTACTGCAGACGCCTGATTGGCATACGCTGTCTTCTGTTAAGTATCAAATGACGTTCATGGTTATTTTTCCTGGTCTCATAGCTTTGCTGAGCTGGAATGCTGGAATCAAAATGCTCTCCACCGTAAACGGGATCCTATTTATGAGTGTGGTTCCGGTAACGACCTTTGTACTCATGGCCTTACAAGGCTACAAAATCAGTATGAATGAATTCTACGGTGCACTACTTGTTATTTTTGCCTTGATTCAGAACAATTACTATCAGCGAAAATCCTTAAGGAGCCTGGACCTAGCTGAAAATGGAACACTAAAGAAAGCCTTATAAAAGACAATATCAAACCTACCCTCCCCACCTAAGCGGCTTGATTCGGTTATTCAGTGAACAATTCGGAAATAATTCTCTCATACCGCTTATAGGAAGGAAGAACTTCATGAATTTTAACTCTCAATCAGAGAAAGACGCTTATTTAAAAGAACTGGGTGCCTTATTTATCCCTTTGGACGAGATGGAGAATCTGGACCGAATGGTTGATGCGATCGGGGATGCAGATATTGTGCTCCTGGGGGAATCAAGTCATGGGACAGCTGACTTCTATCGATACAGGGCTGAGCTTTCGAAAAAGCTGATTTCAAGCAAGGGATTTAACATTATCGGTGTTGAAGGGGATTGGCCCGCAGCTTATCGGTTGAATCGGTATATAAAAGGAGCACCGGGTGCCGATTCCTCGGCAGCAGACGCACTGGGTGATTTTACTCGCTGGCCGACCTGGATGTGGGCGAATACAGAAATTCGTGATTTTGCCGAGTGGCTAAAAAAATATAATGCAGCTGAAATCAGCGCTAGCAGTGAACGTTCTAAGGTCGGATTTTATGGGATCGATATGTACTCCTTATGGGAATCGATGGAGGCCATTATTGGGTATTTGGAGAAAACCAGGTCTCCTCAATTGGAACAGGCCCGCCGCACCTATGCCTGCTTCGATCCATACAACAAGGATCATCAAAGTTATGGTATTGCAGCAGGATTACTCTCCGAGAGCTGTGAGAATGAAGTGGTCGAGCTACTGAAGCAGATGCAGAAACAGCGTATGGTGCACCCTGGTAGTGAAGAAGAATTGAACGCAGAGGTTAACATGCTGGTAACTTCCAGCTCCGAAGCCTATTATCGAACGATGGTGCGTGGTGGCCCGGATTCCTGGAATGTACGTGACAGGCATATGGTGGAATCACTGAAGCGTATCATGTCCTATTACGGATCCTCTGCCAAAGCCATTGTCTGGGAGCATAATACACACATTGGAGATGCGCGAGCAACAGACATGCTGGAAGATGGCATGGTGAATGTTGGTCAGCTGCTGCGTGAGGATGCACAACATCGGGTGTTTGCCGTTGGCTTCGGAACCTATAAAGGAGAAGTCCTTGCGGGAAGAGCCTGGGGAGATCCTGTTGAGAAAATGGTCGTGCCACCCGGGCAGCCGGGAAGCTGGGAGGATTACATGCATCAGGCAGGAGGAGGCCGTAATGGCATGGTCATGCTCTCCGAAGCGTCCTCGTTACTGCATAAAGTCATTGGTCACCGCGCCATCGGTGTGGTATATGATCCGAAGCTTGAACGGTTTGGCAATTATGTACCTTCCAGCATGGCGGACCGTTATGATGCATTTGTCCATCTTGATCAGACAACTGCCCTTCAGCCACTCCCGATCCATAAACCAGTTGCAACGGAAGCACTTTTTTCATCGTAACTCTGCTTGGATAAAGATCACATCTCAAAATAATTTAAAAAGCGGCAGTCTCCGAATGCATCGATTCAAGGATATAGACTGCCGCAATGCTATTATATTCTACTCGGGACCGTAAACCTCAAACTCCCAGATCGAATATCCGTATATGGTTGCTCGAACCGTTCCATACATTCGAACATACCGTGCTTGAACTTCGTCAAAGGTTATGGTTTCTATACCACCCTGACCTGCTGTGGTACTGTATACATCCTGCCAATTCCCCTCATGACTCGGATCTTCGGTAACCTGTATTCGATAACTCTTGCCATAAGCAGTTTCCCAATACAACCTCACTTCATCTATCGTTTTACTCTCGCCTAAATCCACATATACCCAGCCCGGGTCCACTCCCCGTTTTGAACCAAAGCGCGTAGTGAAATTTCCATCATTTACGTATGGAGCGGTATCTTCAACTCCATCACGAGATGAAGCTACTGCGGGACGATGAAGCGCTAAGTTTGTTCTGGGAAGTGGTTCCTCATCTTGAACTGGCCTGATTGTAATATCATCGTAATGTTCCTTGCTCAAAAAGTTCATCTCGTGAAGTGTAGTGGCCGGCTGGCTTGCTCCAGGCATATATATATTTTCAAAGGTCACATCCGTGATCTTGGCACCTTCCATGCCTTTCATTTTCGCAAAACTTTCGCCAGCGTCACGTACCGTAATATCCTTAATCCTAATATCACTGATGGGCCCAACACCGTTATTGCCAGCATTCACCGTAAATAGGGTCATCCAGGCACTATTGTCTTCGTTCTTCCCGCTAATGTCTTCCACATCCATGGATTCAAACCGAACATCGCTCACCGCACCGGTGCCGTACTTGTGATGAATGGCGAACCCTACTGCTGCTTTATAAACAACGCCATTGCGAAATACGATATCGGACTGATTCTGCATAACGCCTTGACCAACCTTATATCCATAGCACAACGTCCAAGCAATCGTGTCCTCAAATAGCACATTGCGAACAGGCTCAGGATTACCCGGCCATGGCACTCTTCCGGAAGCGATATCCGTATCCGATTTCCATGATTTTGTGGAGAAAGGATCATCAAGTGAGATGCCAATGGCATTCTGTACAATGACATCTTGAGATTCACAAATATCGATACCATCGTTCTCCCCCATGCCCAAACTGTTAAAGAGCTTTAGATTTCGGAAGACAAGATCGTCTGAACGCACCGTAACCACAGCCCAGCCCGCTGATTCTCGGATGACAATGCCTTCCATCTCAAAGTGGGTCGTATCGATCGGAACAACCAGGTTATTAATCATTCCTTTTCCATTGGTACTTTTGTCATCATGCAGCGCTTGCCCGTTGCCGTCAATTGTACCTCGTCCATATATTCGAATGTTCTCGGATTGGAAAGCCGTGGAGATCCACCAGGTTGCGGGTCGTCCCATCGAATCCTTGAACCAGTGCTCCGTGTAATCTGTAGTTTTGCCCGTACCTACCAAGGTGGCTCCGGGTGCCATATAGATGGCTGTATTACTTTTTAAGACCAAGTTGCCAATAGAATAAGTTCCTGCAGGTACATAAACTATCCCTTGGGCTCCTCCGCCTTTTAAGGTCCCGTATTGGCTGGCATCTTCAATGGCCTGTTGAATGGCCTGGGTCCTTGCTGAAACTCCAGTGGATGACGAACCTGAGGATGCCACATGATACGGCGCGGCTCCGATATTAAAGATCCCCTCCCCACCTGAAGCAGGCACATCCGTTTCGAGTGGATCTGCAGCGATGACCATGCGGGTCTTGCGATTATTCATCATTACGATAAGGTATTCGTCAGATTGAGTCGTGAAAGTGATGGTTCTCCCCTCGATCTTGTCCGCTTGGATTCCGAGTTTCTTCGGACTTATCGAATACTCATGCACCTTGTCCGTGTTCAGGATCGTTAATTCGTAAGTGACGGGGCCATCTGACATCGAAAAATGCGCATAGTCATAATCGCTGAACCCCTTCACAACAGGAACAGGCACACCGTTTGCCTTAAGCGTGTAATTCACGGAACGTGCATACCGGACCGATGACTCGTAGGTTGTAATTGTCGCTGAACTCCCCTGAAGATGCTGTTCTTCACTCTCCAATGCGTTAACGTGAGAATTCGAATATGGTGTCAGCAGTAAAGCAAAAACTATAGTAAGCATAATGGTTGCACGAAAATGCGTTCTAACCCATGCCATTTCATATCGCCTCCAGTCATTTCATCACCTTAGAAAGCGCATACAATAATTCTTCAGCAAAATTATCCTTGTTCTAATCATTCAGGAATACGAACCAATCTGGGAGTGGCAGAGAGTCCAAAAGGTACAAACGCATAACGCTCCTGGTAAATAGAAGTATTCGGATCCAGATCCTTATCCGTCCATCCCGGCTTATCCTTAAAGCTGTCTGGGCCTACTTTAATTGGCTCCCCTTTTATATGATGATGTGGCCCGAGCAAGTTCCTGCAGCTTCCGGTCAATTCCAGCTCAATGTGATTTTCTCCTGGTCTAAGAAAATCCGTGATATTGGAGACATACGGCTCCCATAAGAAAAGACGAATCTCTACTCCGTTAATCCTTAACCTGGTGACTGTTGCATCTGGTTGTGAACCAAAATCCCAAAGCCAGGAATCTCCATCACCGAATTGTATTTGGATCGTCTGCGCAACTCTAATGCTTCCTGCGAAGAACGGTAAACCCTGACTTACCAAATCGTCTCCGAGCGAGCATATTTGCAGAGAATCGGCGAGTATAAATGGTCCCTCCGTACATCTCACTCCATGTTCATCACCCACATAACCAGCTTGGGAAATGACAGCAAAATCACCGATAATATATATGCTTTCAAGTTCCGTATCCAGTGTAAGCTTATTCGCTTCGGATTCGAATTGGTTTGCCCGAGCCATCGCTGCATACGTTTCAGGTGAATTCCAGAAGTACAGGCTGAACCTGATCTTGTTTCTTCCTTTGAATAGGCATCCCCCGATATTTATCTTTTGGAAAGAGATATCCCTCCACCAACCGCTGCTGATTGATTCAACATCTATTTCATTCACTACAATTTGCAGTTTTTCCGGTTTTTCCACGACTAAATACATCTCCTGCCCGTCAGCAGGTTCGAATGCAAGGTTAATGCTGAATTCCAACTCGATATGAACGGGGGAACCGATCTGCAGCAGCTTTTCCTGAATAAAAATAAGGGGCATTTCCGTTGACCATTCCCCATTTTTTACGCGATACCTGCAGGTATCCAGCGTGATGCTATTCACATCGATTTGCTCGATTTTCCACTGGTTATCCAGATGATAAATAGGACTATTGCTTAGGTCCGTTTGAAGCAGATTTATTGGATCGGAATGACTTTTCACATCATGGTGTGTAAGCAGGAACATATAGGACTGAGCCGGATACAGCGTCAATGCAACGCGCGTACCGCCATCGACCGTTCTTTGGTTCACTGATTTGAGGTCACCGCTTTCCAAATCAATAAGACAAAGCGTTCCCTTTTGATAAATGGTTAGTTCAATATCCGAATATGACTCGTCACCTGAATTTACCAAATAGTAAAGGTAAGCGTCGTCAAGCTTAAGTATCTGGACGTTAACCATATCGGATACAATAGGTTTTCCCAACCTGTCATGTACTGAGATCGACGGCGCAACCTGACCGGATATCATTTTGGCTATGGATAAACGGGTATGGGCGGGTTTTAGGGCAGCATGGATCAAACGATCGATCTCTTGATTCTGTTCTCCATCAATCAACCGTGGGTAGGGTTCAAGTGCAATTAACATCCCCCCCTGGAGGATAAATTGATGAAGCAAACCGACTGTCCTGCTGCTTAATGTGACGCATGGAGGTATGACTACAACCGAGTAGCCGGCTTCTCCTACAACGAACTGTCCGCCATCAACATTTCCATGGCGCTTCAACATCCCTTCACTTCCGTAATCATGTTCAATGAACGATTGACACAACCAGCGAGACAGCTGTGCAAACGATTGATGATACGGCTCTATCCCTGCTGAATCTGAACCCTGTTGTTCCACCCAAGCGGTGCCGATGGGATGCAGCAGCAATACCTCCGCTTGCCTGGAGCCTTCGACCAGAAGCATCGATAACCGGGCAAAGTAATCGTTAAAGCGATGATAGTGTTCCCACCAAGGCTGCTGATAGAAAAGAGAAGGCGGATAATCCCGCTTTCGCAGACCTCTTAGCGAATATGCCTGCAAGTGCTGGCACATGAGATTCATTCCATGAACAAATTGCCACTCGCCGATTCGTTTCAGATCCCGAAAGCTGATATTCCACCCCGTACAGCCGTAACTTTCAGTGATGGCCTGTTTTTGGCCGAGTTGACGTACAACAGAGCTGACCTGCTTGGGAACCAGCGGATCTTCGCCAACAGATCGGCCCAACCAGTCACACCCTGGAATATGCAGGTACTCATAAAAGCAAAGAGGGTCGCCTACCGAGGTAACTTGACTCATAAGCGTTTGTTCGTCTACGACATGACCGACAGACATCCACCCTCTCTCACCGCACCACGTACCCACCTGCTTGGCATAGGCTTCTGTGAACATAGTAGTAACGCAAGACCAATAATCATACCTCATTTTGCGGCAGTTATCCGTATCCAGAAACAGTCCTGGAAGAGCTTCAAGAATCGAATAACCGTAACGGCTCTCGAAGACATCCGCTAGCTCCAGTGACCACGGTAGATCACCTCGACCAAACTGCGGTTCATCCGTGAATATGCCTTTGATTGCAGAAGTGTATTTTGGCCCCAGCCTTAGCCAGTAAGCATCGTAAATCATCTCAATAAATGTGCTCACTACATGCTTGCTTAGCGTATCAATATAATACGGATTGACCTCGTAATACACGCGGAAGTCAGGTCTGCGTGGATCATCTTGTTTAAGGAGATGCAGCTGATCTTCAATCTGAATATAGCTGGCAATCGTCACTTTTTCTTCTTGATTAAAGGGTGCCCACTCGTATGAAAGTCGCTTTTGCTGATAGGAATGACCGAGGGCAGGCAGCTTTCCGTCTGCGTAACCGCTGGGCCAGCCATTTTCATCATACAGCCACACCTCCATCCCGAGTTCCTGGCATTTCTCGATACAGAATTGGTTTAAATCCATCCACTCCTCACTCATGTATGGTACCGTTAAGCCTCCTCGGGCGTGAATAAAAAAACCGCCAATGCCTGCCTCATGCATTTCTTCGATCTGCCTTAATAGCTCGTGCTTATTTAGATCGTCATTCCATGACCAGAATGGTTTTGTTCGATAACGAGCAGGCGGATCCTTTAGCAGGTTCCATACTGTCATAGTTTATCCACCTCGTTTTAATCGTTTAGGCATAGCTTGATCAGATCATCGATATGTGCCGTGGCCAAACATTCCACCGTATCCGCCGAGCCGTAATAGATTTTCACTTCACCATCAGATTCAAGGATCATCCCGCCAGGAAAGATTACGTTATTCCTGAACCCTCCCTCGATCTCGTAACTTACTTCTGGCGCTATTAAGGGTTCCTTGGCCCTGCCAATGATTTTCTTCGGATTATTCAGGTCAAGCAGCATCAAGCCAGCCGTATATCTCTTCTTCCAGGATGATTCCCATCCATTCTTCCCCCTTGCTGGATCAATATCTACGGCATGGAATGTGGTAAGCCACCCATGCTTTGTCTTGATTGGTGGAGCGGCAGGGCCGATCTTGTCATTGGCAAAAGTAACGTCTTCAACAGCCAGCAGTAAGTCGGAATTGCCCCAATATTTCAAATCCGGAGATTCGGATATCCACATATCAAACCGGTCCATTCCTCCTCGGCTGTACACGGTGAATGGCCGTTCAAGTCTCACGTAGTTTCCACCGATTTTCTCGGGAAATAATACCATGTTGCGCAAATCCGGCGTGGATAGACTCAAAATTTCAAAGTTCTCGAAGTCGTCCGTAACAGCAACTCCACCGCGAATACCATGCTTCGTATCCACGGCGAAACACATATAACAACGACCGTCTAGCACCGTAAGTCTAGGGTCATATGCCCGAATGATCTCTTGATCGTACAGCTTAAAACAAGGTTTAGGCCGTACTTCCCAATGGATACCGTCTGTACTGAAAGCGACTCCAAGGTCGGTGGTATGATGTGGTTCAAGTGTCATCTGTTCGGTGGAGCCGTAATCGTTCCGAAACACCATCACATACGTCCCGTTGAATTTGGTTACGCCTGCATTAAATACAAGAGCAGTCGGGTATGGAACCCGGGATGCATCCAGAATCGGATTTTCCGGATAACGTTTAATGACAGAACTTGAGGTCAAATCTCCGATATGAATTGAATTCATGGCATATGCCTCCTGGTTGGATCGATTCCTGCTAGCCCTTCAAGGAACCGGCGGTCATTTGCATAAAAGATTTGTTAGCAAAAATATAAGCGATTAGAATCGGCAGAATAGAGAGGCACGCCCCAGCCATCATGAAGTGTGTCTGTGAAGCGGCGGCGACCCCGTATTTCAGATTGGCCAAACCGACGGTCAACGTCTGCAATTCAGGTTTGCTAAGCGTAAATACAAACGGGAGCAGATACTCGTTCCACGCCCCTCGGAAGGCAAACAACGCGCAGACACCAAGCCCTGGCGTAAGCAAGGGAATGATGATTCTCCAAAATGTCCTTCCCGGTGAGCAGCCGTCGATTCGAGCCGCTTCGTCCAACTCCCTGGGGATCCCGTTCATAAAACTTAGCAGGATAAAAAAGGCTGAAGCATGGGCGCTGATCAGAATCAGAATGACTCCCCACAGTGAGTCATGTAGATGAAGCTTAACCATAAGGTCAAATTGAGGTCGAAGCACGACAGCTCCAATGGCCACAAACATCGTAAATGCCTGAAGGCTGACGTAGATCTTTTTACCGATAAAATCCATGCGGTTCACAACATACGCTGCCATGGAAGCCACGAGCAATGTCCCAAGCGTCGAGGCACTGGCAACGAAGAGGCTATTCAGCGTATAGGTTGAAAAATTCGCCTGTTTCCATGCTTCGAGATAGTTGGAAAACTGCCAATCAGCCGGCAGAAATGTGGCCCCGGCCGTCAGCTCAGCATTGGTTTTGAAAGAACCGAGAAAGGTGATTGCCACAGGGAACAGGGTCAGGAATGCAACGACAATCAGAAACGTCCATAGTGCGGTATTCCAGGCGATTTTCATGAACGTTCCTCCTTAATCGTTCTGACTCATTCTACGAGAGCCGTAGAAATAAAGTATTGTAATCACGCCGACAATCAAGGCGGTAACAAAGGCGGCGGCGCTCCCATACCCAAACTCCTGAATTTGCGTCGCCGCGGCCCCGCCAGCCGGTGGAAAAAATAATTTGTACACGTAGAGGAACATGACATTCGTTTTCCCGATCGGACCTCCATCGGTCATGACCATGATGCTTTCATAACCTTTGAGTGCATTAATGATGGCGAGCATGATAATCATCTGCATGACAGGACCGAGCATTGGAATAGTGATGTATCTGAACTGCTGGAATTTGTTAGCTCCATCCAGTGCAGAGCTCTCGTACACATCTTGGGGAATGTTTTGGAGACCCGCCAGAAATAAAAGCATGTAATTTCCAACCGCTCCCCATACCGCCACTAGAATAACGGTCAGCATTGCATAATCCACGCCGAGCCAGTCGATGGCATTTTGAATAAAAAGATACTTCATCAGAAATTGATTCAGAATGCCATTATACGAGTTGAAGATTGTAAAAAAGACAACTGCCATGACCGCCGTACTTATAATCGTCGGCATGAAGAAAATAGCTCTAAGCAGATTCTTTCCTTTAATATTCCAGTTCAGAATCACAGCCAGGATCAAGGCAAGCGGAATCGATAGCAGAAGTTTGCCTCCGGCATAAATAAACGTATTGGCAACGGACTCCCAAAACTGCTGATCTCCCATAATGCGTTTGAAGTTGGCCAAACCTACAAATCGCTCCGTGCCAAATCCTTTGTAGTCATAGAACATATATCTCAGCGCCCATGCCATCGGGTAAATGCCTAAAACCATGGTCAGAATAAAGCTAGGCAAAAGAAAACTGTATGAGAAGGCAGCATTCTTCGCTTTATTCATATCCTCTCAACTCCCTGTATTACTTTCACTTTTTTTAAAGGTAAGGATGGTATAAGCACCATCCCCGGTCTGCTTCTACTTCGCATATTGCCCCGCAAGATCAAGCGGATTAAAATCTGCTATTGGTTCCGCCTTCACATCCCCGCTTGCGATGGCAGCATCCAATGCGGCGTTATAACGAGTGTTCAAATCGCTAATGATGGAATCCAGATCGCCACCACTCAGCATATAACTGAAAAACGCATCATCCGACTTCATGCCTTGAACTGCTACAGACGGATATACTGGCCAGACACCGTCGTATTGGTTTGGAAGGAATCCGTCAATCCCTTTCACTTCCGGCTTGGCGGCGACCGCACTAACGGAAGGAACCATGGATATGCCAAATCCTTTTTCCTGGTACTGTTTCAGGATGGATTCGTCGTACATGTACGTGAGAAATTTCCATGCAGCTTCTTTATGTTCAGACTGAGAGCTAATGGCCAACCACTGCCCACCCAAGAAACCAGATGCGCCATTGAATTGTCCATTAATGGATGGTACTGGTGCTGCGGCCCAGTCAATCTTCGCCGGGAATTGCGATTGGTAAACTCCTGCCTCTGCGGAAAAGGATAAATACATGCCAATTTTACCTTCTGCGAATTGTGCGCGCAGTGGATCAATATCCAGCGACTCAACACCCGGCAGCATGCTGCCATCATCTTTGATTTTTTTGAAAGCCTCTATAATGGGCTTAAAACTACTAAAATCGTAGCGTGCGGTCTTAAAATCATATCCAAACCCTCCGTACCCGCTAACCTCTGCGATTACTCGCGCAGAGCGCCCAAATGCACTCGAAGGACTCTTGAAATTCTGAGCGAATCCATAGGCTCCGCTAGCCTTCCCCACTTCGGTTATTTTCTTAGCTGTTTCGACCAGCTCCTCCAAAGTGGTGGGTGGTTGCTTAATGCCTGCTTTGTCAAAAAGTTCTTTGTTATAGATCAATCGCATCGTCGTGCCATAGTTTGGCAGGCTATAGCGTTTACCTTCAAAACTGTTCAAGTCCTCCATGACCGGGAACTTTTCCTTCATCTCATCCGTCAAAAACTCATCAATGGGTGCAAGAAATCCTTTCTTATAGAATGTCTGGATGGTATTTTCCTTCACGCGGATAATATCCGGTGGCTCTGAGGTCTGATAGGACATATCCAGTGCCTGATCGAAATCGTCTCCCTTGATGACCAGCTCAACCTCAATGTTGTCCTTATTCGTTTGGTTGAATGTATTGATCGTTTCTTTGACATACTCGGAATCATGGCGATCTCCCGTCCAGTATGTGATTTTTGTCTTGGCATTCGCTTCTGTTCCCGATCCTTGTTCGGAAGGTTTGGGGCTGCTGCAAGCTGCCAAACTCCCTGTAAGCACCAAAAACATCGCCGAGATGAGAATTTTTTTGCTTATTTTCATTTACCTAGCCTCCTCATCATATCTGCAATCTCGTTCTTTCTCCTTTAGTATAGGGGGTGCTCTTCACTTACATAATGCGGGTAACCACACATCAAGGGCAGGTTTCTTCATCAATGTGCCATCATTCAATAAAACAAGCCCTGCATCCAAATATCCTTCGGAAACAAGGCTTAATCTATAAACGAGCAACTCTAGACCAGATCGGCAGGCGTACTGATTTTCCCTGTACTATACAGCTTGAACTCGGATGGAGTCATATTGGTATGCTTCTTAAACATTTCGCTGAAATAGCGGCGATGCTCGTACCCAAGGCTTTGAGCGATCTCCTGGACCTGATAATCGTCGATCAGCATCTCTTTGGCTCTCTCCATCCGCTGGTGAACAACGAATTGTTGAAAGGAAATATTCAGTACTTTTTTGAATAGATTCGAAAAATATCCGGGGCTGATATTAAACTCCTTGGCACAAACATCAAGGGATAAGTTCGTATGCAGATGTGCACATATATATTCTTTTGCCTGATAGATCAGTTTCGTAGATTCGTCGGATCGTTCATGTTCAATCCATGAACAAGCTTCAAGACATATTCCCTTTACCGTCTCCCTCATCAGCTGGAATGAAACATGACCTGAACGCCTTACTGCATTCCATTGATCTTCAAGCTTTTTTACCCGATCCGGTGAATAGTGCTCCGACATCACCCTACAGATTTTGGAGGATAGCTCATAGCATATGTTTTCGACTTGCTGCGGTTTCGGCAGGGGGTCCCGCTGTAATAGATCATTAAAAATCTGCTCCAAAATAAGCCGGCACTTTTCGCGATGACCGGAGCGTAAGGAGAATAGCAATTCCTGTTCCGTCGAAACCGTATAATTCAAGAGTGTTTTCTCTTCCTCCGAAGTGCTTATATAACTATTCATGCCATGGGTATAGAATTGATACTCCAGCGCATTTAATGCCTTTTGATACGAATCAGGCAGTTCATCAATCGCATCCACACAGGTTCCAACCCCAATGGAAATCGTTGAATGCGTGAATTGATACATGTTTGTTCGGCACGCTTCCGATATCCGTTCTGCCAGCTCGATGTCCCTGCAATTGATAAGACATACAAAACGGTTTAATGCCTCGCCAAAAACGACACCACGAGTGAAACCTCGAATCGTTTCCTCCAGAACATTTCGCAGACTGAAGCGGATGAGCTCTACTTCCCGCGCAGGCTGCTGTTTATATTTGTCCATGAAACGATCCAATTCCACGATAAAAAGATTGAAGTCCCTAGAATCAAGCTGAATGCCGAGAGTTTGCCATCTGAGATAGGCAGTCGTTGCATTGGTTCGATGATGAATCAAGAGAGACAGGTGTTCTTGTTGCAGAGCAGGCAGGCTTTGCATCATATTTTGTTTCAGTTCCAACACTTTGCTATGTTCCTGCCATTCCTCCAAATAAGCCTTCTTCGCCTTCAATACGACTTGCACAATCTCGTCGATCGAGAACGGCTTCTTCACGAAGTCAAATGCACCTAAACGAATGGCCTGTCTCGTAAATGAAAAATCCGTATATGCACTTAGGATAACGATTTTGGTGGAAGGAGATTTTTCGAGGATTTCTTGAGTCATGGCGAGACCATCCTTTTTGGGCATGCGGATGTCGGTTAGCACAATTTCGGGCCTCTTTTCCTGCACAAGGCGAATCCCTTCCACACCATCCAGTGCTGTACCAACCACCTCAATGTGATGCTCCTCCCAAGGGGGCTTTCGTGCGATCATATCAACCACGCTTCGAATGTCATCGATGATGCAGAGTTTTACCATTTGTTGTTCAAGGATCATGCTTCTACCTCCCCTTCTAGAATGGGCATCCATATTTCCGTTCTTGATCCTTTTCCAGGAAGACTGGTCAGTTTAATTCCGGCTTTTTCTCCATAAAAGAGGTTGAGCCGGTTTACAATGTTGTTTAGAGCATACCCTTTGTTGGTAATCCGAGGTTCCCGCATCCGCCTATATACTTGCTCAACATCCATTCCTGTTCCGTTATCCTCTATGATTAGATGTAATAAACGATCCTGGAGAGTGACATGCATTTGAATCCGGCCACCTGAGCTTATATCCTTAAAGCCATGTTGAATGCTGTTTTCAACAATGGGTTGCAGCAAAATTTTCGGCAAGAGTGACGTTAATAGCGAATCGTGAGTCACCGTAACTTCAAAATCGAACATCCCCTCGTAGCATTTTTGCTGAAGGAGGCAGTATTGTTTCACATGAAGCAGTTCTTCCTCAAGTGTATTCCAGTCTTTCCCTCCGCTTATACCTAACTGGAACATTTGAGACAAGGACATAATCATCTCGCTGACCTCATCATTTTCACCTAATATGGATTTGCAATATATGGTGTTAAGGGTGTTGTATAAAAAGTGAGGTTCCATCTGCGCGGTTAACGCTCGCATCTCTGCCTTCCTTTTCCCGGATTCACTGAGTCTGACATCATCGATGAGACGATTGATCTCATCCAGCATTCGGTTAAATTGGTAACCCACTTGAGCTACTTCATCAGTAGAACGGCTATTGAAGCGGACATTTAAGCGATTATCTTCTACCTCCTTCATGAGGCGCTGCAGCTTATAGAGTGGGTTTAACAGGAGTGCCGTCAATCGGGTGGATAAAAACCAGGTAAGAAGTAAAAAGAAAAGCATAATGAAAAAGGTGGTTCGTTTGACATTATTCATTTGCTCAAGCAGTTTATCCTTTTGCTGAATACCGAACAAACTCCAGTCATCCATAATGGAAGAACGGGTATAGTTCACCAGATAATCGGTATTGTCGAATGCATGAAAAAAGGAACCTTGTACGTCTTCAGATAAATTCATCAAAAGCATGCTGTCCTTCATCAGATTATGGCTGGAGGACCAAGCAGTCCGAATTACTTCCTCACCTTTTGAATCAATGACAAAGTAGTCACTGTCATCATTCAAGGAATGTTTGTTCACCGTACCAATCAATCCGCTCTCGTTCACGTTTACGACGATAAACACATTCGTATTGGAATTGTTATCTAGTGTTCCCTTCGTCACAAAGGATAGTGCGCGACTGTTACCGGTAAAAAACTTGTCAATGTGCCCCTTGATCCATATCCCCCCGTAGTTTTCCTTTACATCGTAATACATGCTGGACTCATAGAAGGAATGATTTTGCGTACGCCGCTGCGATATTGGATAAAAGTCTCCGATGGGTGTAGCAATAAGGATGCTGTCGATTAAAGGTTCATTAAAGGAGACTTGTGAGAATACATACTGAAGTTCGGACAAGTGAACATAATAGTTCGATATATCGTTGCTCTGTACATCCAGCATCATGTCCTTAAAGGCGTAACTGAACATAAGAGAACGAACCGAATTGGAGATTCCCGACAGCTTATCGTCCAAGATCTGGTTCGTTTTGTTTACCGTCTCTTGGCTGGATTCAAATGCGTTTTTTTGAATTTCCTTGGAAGCAATCCAATATGTCATCATGCCTACTGATGCTATTGCAAGCGTTATCATAATTAAGAAGGCGAATCGAACTCTTTGTTTAAATGAGATGCCATGAGCCCACCGACTGAACGTTCCGGGTTTGAATTGAATTCGTTTAATCAAACTTCATCAACCTCTCCTGATCTACAAGACTTCCCTTTCACCTTAAACTAATCGTTGCGAAAATATTGTACAATAGAATGCCATTTTAGCAACAGGTAAGTTTCCTCCAGAGCAACTTGGCCCCATGAACCTGTCCATACAGATAAAATCCTCCCAACATACAAATTTTTATTTGTTTGTACACGTTCAAACATTCGAAAGCAGTACCTAAAAAATAAAAAAAAGTCGCAGAAATCGCGACTTGGTCATTTTACTCTGCTATTAACTATGATGAAAAATCTCTTATAACATAAAATGCTTGTTTCCTGTCTTTTGAAAAAACGTTGTGACATCATACTGCCATCATTAATCATCATTTTTAGTTTTCTTCAAGCTGACAACAGCTTTTCCGTTTACCCTACCTTCTCCTAAGTCACGAATGGCCTGAGATGTTTCACTCAAAGCATACTCCCGATCAATACGTGGAGTAACCTGGCCTGATTCAACAAGTTCCTTCCAGATGGTCTGGTCTCCATGGTTCGGTTTATGGATAAGAAGAGTTAATTTCTTCTTTTCCAGCCAAGAAACGAACGGGCTCCATACTAAGTTAAGCAAGATATGCGGCATAGGGCCCCCGATCATGACATAGGTGCCCCCCTTCACTAACGCTCGCTTCAACGCAAAAGCAGATCGGTTGCCGACAACATCAAGAATCAAATCATATGCTGCTCTACTCGCTGTGAAGTCCTCTTTGGTATAATCCACAACGTCATCGGCGCCTAATTCAAGCAGCATATCCAGCTTCTCACCACGATCCACCGCAGTTACTTCTGCTCCCTGTAATTTGGCATATTGAATGGCGAACGTCCCAACTCCGCCCCCAGCTCCATTAATTAGAACATGTTCTCCCTTTAACAGGTTCCCATGCTTCCTAATTCCTTGCAGAGCTAGAACGGCCGCTTGGGGAATGGATGCTGCCTGCACATAAGTGATTCCCGCTGGCTTGGGAGTCAACGCCTTCTCATTCGCACACACATATTCCGCGAATCCTCCCCAGCCACAGCCGGACAAATCTCCGAACACCTCATCGCCCGGTTTGAATCGTTTGGCAGCGGGTCCCACCTTGATAACCCTCCCTGCAATGTCTGCACCAAGAATCGGGTAACGTGGGTGACGAAACGCACCTATGCGGTTAACAAATGGTTTCCCGCGAAGAAGATCCCAATCCCAGGAATTCACCGAAGTCGCATGTACTTCAATTAATACTTCATTGTCTTTCGGCATCGGAACATCTACCTCTTTTACTCGCAGGACCTCTGGCGTTCCATAGGTATCGTAGACCACCGCTTTCATTACTGCTGCATTCATTTTTGGGAATATTCCAGTGTCAGTCATCCTTATTTCGCTCATGGGCATTCTCCATTCAATAGACAATGTGTTTCGCCTTCAAACAACTGATACGCTTGGAAAAAAATGACGTTTCATTTTGAGGATGTAGATGCCGATTTAATGTATAGATTTGAAGTGTACCCTTTAGAACAGGTATTCCAGCTGGCTTGACTCTGGTATTGTACCAGGGTTTATCGTAATCCATAGCAGATATGGTTTTTACGAATCAGGAGGAATAATAATGTTTATTGATCCATTTGATCAAGTATTTGAAATTATGAAGCAGTCTTTTCCTGAATCAGAGTACCGGGAATACGCACACCAGAAGAGATTGCTGGCTAATCCACGTTATCACCTATTTACTGAGAAGAACGATCAAAATGAAGTGATTGGCTTCCTCGCTGGATGGGAGTTCGAAAAATTCAGGTATATTGAGAATGTAGCCGTCTCTCCAGCCATTCGCGGTGGCGGTATAGGCAGACGGATGATGGAACGTTTCATTAAGAAGTCGGATATACCCGTTGTATTGGAAGTTGAATTGCCTGAGGATGATCTGAAACGAAGAAGAATAGGTTTCTATAAACGACTGGGATTTCAATTGGAAGATTATCCGTATGTTCAGCCGGCTCTTCGTGAGGGGCAGCGTGCCTTGCCTCTTCAGATCATGAGTTATCCTGCCCCTTTGACTTCTAGTGAGTTTGAAACGGTTCGAAACGTATTGTATAAGGAAGTGTATGGCGCCTCCGACTCTTACGTGTACACATTGAATAGATAAGTGCAGATAGAAGGGAAAACCATGAAAAACGATTATAAAATCAATGAAATCGCAAAGCTCTACGGCATAGGTGTTGATGCGCTGCGTTATTATGAGAAATTGGGATTACTGTCTCCTGCGCAGGATAGCAACGGATATCGCCTTTATCGTCTTCAAGATATGTATAAACTGAATATCATCCGCGACCTGCGTCAGCTAGACTTCACCATGCAACAGATTAAAGCGTATCTGGATGATCAAAGTGTTGAAAATACGCTTGAATTGTTGTTCAAGGAACAACAGCTGATCCAGGCGCAGGTTGCCAAGCTTGAAATGAACCAGCAGATCATTCAGAGCCGAATCAAGGTACTGACCGAAGCGAGACAGATCAAGACAGGTGTTTTTACCATCAAAACCTACCCCAATAGACCTTGTCTGCAATGGAATACACGGATCACCAGGGATGAGGAGATGGATTATGCGGTTAAGAAGCTGCACAAGAAACATAATAGTCACGTGTTGGATTTTGGGAATCAGTTATACGGGGCATCAGTTTCTCTTGAAGACTTGAAGCAAGGTGTAAAAGATGTATTTAATTCCGTGTTCTTTATATTTAATTCGGATGAAGCAGAACGAATTGATCCAGATTATTCGCTGCCTGCAGGTGATTATTTGTCACTCTACTATCGGGGTCATTATCGTCAAAGTCACGAGAAAATGCTGGACGTGATTACGTATGCAAGCGAACAAGGGCTGAGCATATCTGGAGATCCTTTTGAAATTTATGAAATTGATAATCGGGATACCATCGTTTCCGATCAATTCTTGACGGAAATCCAGGTGAGAATCACAACCGAATAAAAGTAATGTAAAGAAACAAATAAGCCGATCCAATAATGGATCAGCTTATTTGCGGGGTTCATCTGTTAAGCACGCTTGTTCTCAACAGATTTCATGCGGTTTTGGTCGTCATCCTGCCGGTCATGACTGAACTCTTGCCCGGCTTCTACTTCGCTCTGCCCTGATACGCTTCGGGCAAAATTGGTGAACTGTCTTTTATGCTCGTCCAGCTCGTGTTTTTGTTTAAGAAGTTCTTGTGGATCCTGATTCGTCATCTGTTAACCCTCCTACAACACCGAAATAGTCTCCACATTATGAGTTTTGCTGATGCTTGGATTCATCTTGAATTTCTTCACGGAATCCGGAAATGCTATGTTTACGGCGCTCATTTTTTTCCTCAATCTGACCTTTTTCCCGAGCTGGAATTTCATCACCGAATTCTTCAAGATAATCCTCGGCTTCCCGGTAATTTTCGATTGTGTTTTGAACTGCATTTTGCAAATGCTGCACATTGTCTTCACGGTTATCCGGTTTGCTCATACATCTCACCTCCCCAAAAATGGAATCAGTGCTGTTTATTCGCACTACAGAAGTGTTCCATAAGAGAGCGAAGCTTATGCATGAAATTCAGTCTCCTTTCCTTCGATAATGCAATGGCGAATGGCCTGTGACGGCTTTGAATACCCGGCCGAAATGGGTTACACTCCCGAATCCAACCTTCCTCGCAATCAAATTGACCTTGAGGTTTGAGCTCTCAAGCTGCTTTTTTGCCTCCTTGATTCGCACACTGTTGACGTATTCTACAAAAGCGAATCCTGTCGCTTCTTTGAACGATCGACTCAAATAATAAGGACTGATATAGAACTGATCTGCCAGCAAATGAAGCGACAGTTCATCCATGTAATGGTCGTTAATATAACGGACAATTTCTGAAATACGCTCATGCATGGGACTTGGCGATGCCAGCGGTTCCGCATCATGCGGCTTGAAATGTCTACAGCACATGATAAGCAGCTGCACGGCAAGTGTCTGGGCATACAATTCGAAGCCGCTTCCTCGCTCCTTCATCTCCTGCATAATGGCTCTTGTGTGCATATCGATCAGCTCTCTACTGCGCAGGGAACCTTTCAATATCAAATAATCCCGCTGAAGCAGAGGTTGAAGCACTTCTTCATGGGAACCGTCCACCGAAAAATACTGGGCATGCATATTAATAATAAGCCGCTCATGCTTTGGCCGTTCCGCATTGGTCGTGCGATGAAGAACGTTGGGAGAAATAATAACCACGTCACCTTCCGCGATGGTAATCGTCCGGTCCTGAATGAAAAACTCCCGCTGCCCTGACATCAACACATAGATTTCATATGTGCTGTGAAAATGGCTTACCGGCATATGATGGCTTAATGCTTTTCGGTGGGATACCAGGAATGTACTCTCCGAATTTTCAAAGTATAGATTCCCCATCAAAGTCATGCTCCCTTCCGTTCCGTCCTGGATGTTTATATTATATCGCAAGAAATAAGAAGAAATGGGCATTTTCCGCAAATCATGTACATTATCTGTTGGTAAAATGGGAGTACAACCAACCAAGGAGGAAGGATACATGCAAACCACTTCATCTACCTTGACGCCAATTCAATGGGCGTTAAAAGCCTGTGAGGCCATTATGGATACATTCGAGCCGGAGCATCTTCCGCCAGACCGATTCCATTATCATCAGGGTGTCTTTTTATCCGGGATGGAGAAAAGTTGGCGACAAACCGGAGAACAAAAGCTCTATGATTACTTGAAAGGTTGGGTCGATAGTCAGATTCTGGAGGATGGCAGCATCAAAAAGTTTAAGTCTGACGAACTCGACGACATCCAGCCCGGTGTTCTTCTCTTCACTCTCTACGAACAGACGGGAGATGAACGGTACAAAAAGGCGCTTCACACCTTAGTTCCTCTCCTAAAATCCTGGCCCACTAATGCATCAGGCGGATTCTGGCATAAGGGACATTATCCGAACCAAATGTGGTTGGACGGTTTATATATGGCTGGACCGATCGCGGTGCAATTCGCCAAAACATTCGGTGAGAGCGATTACATCGATATGATGACCTATCAGGCGCTGCTTATGGAAAAGCATACAAAAGACCCTGTCACTGGCTTGCTCTACCACGGATGGGATGAGACAAAAGAAGCCAAATGGGCTGACCCTGTTAAGGGTCTTGCTCCGGAATTCTGGGGCCGGGCCATTGGCTGGTATCCGGTAGCACTGCTTGAAATGTTCGAATACATGCCTGAGGATCATCCGGACAAAGATAAACTCGTAACGATCGTACAGGATCTGCTGATAGCTCTGACCAATTACCAGGATCCCGCCACCGGATTATGGTATCAAGTCATCGACAAAGGAGATCATCCGGATAACTGGCATGAGAATTCCTGTACGGCTCTCTTTGCTCATGCCATTGCCAAAGCCGTTCGATTCAGCTATCTGGACCCTAAATATTTGCAATATGCATGGAAAGGTTACCAAGGCGTTATTGATACACTACAGTTTGACGAAAATGGAAACGTTATCATCGGTAATATCTGTATTGGCACGGGAATCGGCGACTATGATCACTATATTGCTCGGCCAACCAGTGAAAACGATCTGCACGGGGCAGGTGCCTTCATACTCATGTGTGTCGAGATGAATTTGGCAGCAAAATAGGTTAAACGCAAAGAAGACAGGGACAACAGTCTCTGCCTTCTTTATTTTCTTTTTGTCTGAAAAAGGTAAACCATTACGATATTAAGCGGTCCTTCCTGTCCGCTTCCAAAATGCTCTGGACGTTGCTTTTCAAATGCCTTTATTGAGGCTGCACAAACTTGTTTCTGTTTGAAGCGGATCGGAAGCCTGTAATTGACGTTTGAGAATAAAAAATATAAAAAGCAATAAAAAAAGGTCGCTAGAATTAGCGACCTTTTGTTGTATCTATGTTTATGTGTTTATGTCATGACATCATGCTTAAGTATTAGTGAATATCTTTCTTTTTGAAGCTGCCGCCCTTCACTTCTGCTACATCATACACAACTACAAAAGCATTCGGGTCAATTTCATGAATGATCTCTTTAATTTTGCTCTCTTCCATACGGTTGATTACACAAGTGATTTCTTTAAATTGTTCATTAGAGTATCCGCCATAAGCATCCGTATAGGTTGCTCCACGACCTAAACGGTCACGAATAGTTTCGACCATGATTTCGGGTTGATTGGTGATGATTTTAAACGTTTTGGAACCGCTCAAGCCTTCTTCAACGATATGAATCACTTTGGAAGCAATGAAATAAGCCAGCCCTGACAAGATGGCCCCTTGCAGACCAAACACAGATGAAACGACGATAAATACAAACATGTTTAGGAACAAGATTAGATCACTGGTACCAAAAGGAACTTTTCGTGATAGCAGTACTGCGAGCATATCTATTCCGTCCAACGCCCCGCCATTACGAAGTGCCAGACCCATACCGAAACCGATGATAATCCCGCCGACAACGGTAACCAGCAAGGTGTCCCCTTCGATAATTGTAGGTACATGGTGCATCAGACTGGTACTTACTGCGAGTGAAGCAATACCGATAATGGAATAGAGAGCGAAGCTTTTACCTATTTGCTTATATCCCAGCCACACAAAAGGAATATTGATTATACCGATCAGCATCCCCAGCGGCAATCCAAACAATTGTGAACCAACGATACTCAGACCCGTTACACCACCGTCCGAGACATTGTTGGGGATCAAAATGGCTTCAAGCCCGTATGCCGTAATAAAAGCCCCGATGATGATCAATACAACTTTTGAAAAAATTCTTGCCTTATTCGATTTTGCTTTCTTTCTTTGATGCATTCAATTTCCTCCTTGGATAAGAACTCATAAAATATAGTTTATATTAATAATCACCAACTTGACAAATTTTTCGCATTAGTTATGACTGTTAGTATTGCTTTTTTTCGTTCTTGTTACCCGTTGTATCCCCTGACAAACCTTAAAAGTACAGTCATGAAATTTTTAAAAAAAACACAAAAAAGCCGCTATATCAGCGACTTATGGTGTGACGCATTTTATGCCCACAAACACTCAATTACTTGTCATTAAGCCCTTTCCCATCAATGATATGCGGGATGTACTTTTCGACTCTCGACTCTCGGGTCTTGGATTGTTTGGGTGAAGAAAAATGCATGATATATGCTCTCTGGCGTCCTGGTGTCAGTCCTTCGAAAGCTGTTTTCAGATCGGGTATCTCAACAAATTTGTTGGCTAATTCCTCAGGCAGGATATACTCGTCATGCTTTTTTAGTTCAACTTGCAGACCCGCTTTCTCAATCTGAACGGCTTCCTCAATATAATCCTGGATGATCAACTGCATTTCTTGAATCGTCTGAGCATTGGTGAACCGAAGCTGACGTGCTACCTGCACATTCTCCGTTTGCTGAATCAGGATTCCATGAGGGTCTTTTAGCAGCGCCCCTTTGTGAAACAACAGGGCACAATACTCCTTAAAACCATGGATTAAAACGATATTTTTGCCGTCCAAAGTGTAACAGGGATGCATCCACTTAAAATCTTCTGTCAGCCCGCAATCCAGAACGATCTCCCGCAGCAGCTCGAATTCTTCTTTCCAGTTCTTCAGCTTGTTGAAATAGGGATCAATTTTTGTATTTCTCTCACCTTTTAACATCGATGTCCCTCCTTAGATTATGCCAGAAGCTTCTCAAGCCCTTCGCACCATTTACTCCAGCCATACTTGGCACCAGCCAGTGCTTGAGGATTGGAAATTCCGGTTTGTTCAAGGTGAAGGTTTACTGTACCGTTTCCTAAATCTTGTAATGTCCACGTAACCGTATGTTTCTCTCCGCTTTCCCAGGTATAGGAGAGGCAATGTGGTTCTTCTACGATCAGGACTTCTCCTTTAATAATTCCGTCCCAGTACTCCGTTGCCTGCGTTCGAAATTGAAAACGGTGACCAACCACTGGTTTGAAATCATTCTCCATTCCTTGACCGGTATGAATGTTGGCTACCCACTTGGCAAGCTTGCTTGAATCCGTTAAGGCTGACCAGAGCTTCTCGACCGACGTCGCATACTGATAGTCCAATTCCAATGTTAAACTCATTCTTCTTCCTCCTTTAATAGTTGGTCCAGGCGCATCATATTTATACTCCAGAACTTGCTGTAGAAAGCCACCCAATCTTGAACTTCTTGTAATGGTGAAGCATTGAGCCTATACCTCGTTTCCCTGCCGACTTTTCGGTCAACGACCAGATTCGCCTCTTTAAGAATGGACAGATGCTTGGATACCGCTGTCCGTCCCATTTCGAATTGTGAGGTTAATTCATGAAGCGGTACCTCCTCTTCTTCGGTTAACATCTGCATCAACCGGCGCCTGGTTGGATCTGCAATGGCATCAAATACATCACGTGATCTTTGGTTCTCACTCACGCCACTTCCCTCCAATCTGCTGTATCGGAACACGGATGATACGGAGGATTTGTTTTTAATGTCGCTATATATTTTTGTGAAATGTTCTAATCAGACACCTTTTGGTGTCGAATTGATTATATGACACCAAAAGGTGTCGTGTCAACACCATTTAAAAATTAGCCTATGAGTGGCTTCTTTCTCGGTTCACAGCAAATTTCCAAATAAAAAAACACCTCATATGAGGTGTTTTTACGTTTCTCCAGTTAGTCAATGGGTCTTTTGTGAAAGGAAAGTCTATGTTCTGAACGATGCTTATTGATAATTGCTCCCAACAATATTTACGCTACTACTTTCGAATTCTTTATTTCTGATTTGATAAGAATGGTATACACTATTCCTCCAAAGAACAAACCGACAGTTAATCCGTTCGCAGAAGAGTATACCACGTGGAAAAGATCACTGTGATAGAAGACCAGCATGACATTCAGACCATACTTAACTACAAAGTTAAGCAGGACGATCACCAGAGGAAGATAACTTGTCTTCTTATAAAAGGTTGAATTTTTGATATAAAATGCTTGAAAGTTTTTGTTCAGGACGTATCCAATCAGAAAGCCAGGAACGATAAAGATAACATAACTCGTTAAGGTTAGACCGATATGAGAGAATGATGTCGTTATGGTCCACAGACCCCATATCATGAATATTAATGGGGCAACAAACATCTTGGCCATGTTAACCGCTCTTTCCTGTGAATTTTTTATGCCCAGTATAAATAAAGCCACTAAGAGCATCCATACCCAGGTTGGTGTGTTTACAATAATCTGTTGGACTGTGATGTTCATTATATTTCCTCCTATTGTCATCTCATGCACTTATGCAATGAAGTTTTTTTGAACTTATAATTCAATAGTAAAGAATTTTATGATACCCCACATCCACTTAGCGATTGATTTTGGTTTTGCAATAGCTCTATCTAGAGATATACATGTCACCAGTCAACCTGACTTTTGTCATAAAATCAATAAAGACCGGCTCAACTCTCGCCGGTCTTTCTATATATTGCTTTACTTCACTGGTCACTCTACCATCCCTGTTCGTATTGCCAAAACGACAGCTTGAGTACGATCTTCAACTTCAAGTTTTTGGAGAATGCGATGGATATGAGTTTTGACTGTACCTTGGGAGATGTATAGAATTTCAGCAATTTCAGAATTACGGCGGCCGTAAGACATTTGTTGCAGCACATTTAACTCGCGTTCTGTCAGCAAATCTGACGAATTCGTTACTTGCCCTGATTGTATGGGTTTTCCATCACTATAGATAGCTTCAGCCAGTGCTTTGCTGGCCGTTGGTGTCCTGAAGATCGCATTCCCTTGAAATGCCCAGCGTATACCTTCAAGGATTTCCTTCATATCCGTGTCCTTTAACAAGTAACCTACTGCGCCAGCTCGTATACCTTCGATAACATAGGTTTGCACATCAAAGGTGGTTAAGAGCACTATTTTAATTTTTGAATTATCATGCAGAATTTTTTGAGTTGCTTCAAGCCCCGATGAATGCGGCATCTGAATATCCATTAATACAATATCGGGACTCATTTCCATTGAAATGTGGTAAGCTTCGTTCCCATTGCTCGCTTCCCCCACGCATTCCATATCACTTTGAGAATCTATGATGTATTTTAACCTTTGTCGGATAAAAGGTTGATCATCAGCAAGCACAATCCGAATTACATCTTTCATAAACATTACTCCTTCTCTTCCACAATAGCTATACGCTCAACAGGGAGCATAACTTTTACACGAAAACCATGTGGCTCGACTGATGAAATAGAAACATTTCCGCCCCACTCTTCACATCGCTTTATGATTCCATTTAACCCATAACCCAAATGTCCTGCTCCTCCCTTTTCAGTTCTGCCATTATCTGTGACTGTAAGTTGTATTCTGTCACCAGCTTCATCAATATCAATCCAGGCCTGATCTGCATCTGAATGACGAAGGATATTGGTTAACGATTCTTGTAGAACTCGATATAGCACAATACTCGTTTCAATCAAAACTCGGATAACTCCGAGTTTTGATTGAATTTGAACTGCACGGAAGATCTACCTTGTGTCTGAGAGACCAGGCCTTTGAGTGCAACGATTCCCAAGCCCATTTCGTCGTTGGTCCATTCCTTAACAGCTACTCGTACTTCGGCCATGGCTTGACGGGCAATGCCAAGTAACTGGTTGATGGAATCCGAAGCCTTTTCAGGTTCAGTTACATGCATAATCTGTAGCGCCTGCAATTGTACGATTAGTGATGTTAATTGATGGCCGAGTCCATCGTGAATTTCTCTTGAAAGTCTTGTCCTTTCTTCCAACGCTGCATAACGTATCGAATGTACAGTCGCTTCCTGAAGCTCCTTATGAGCTACCTCCAGCTCCTGATGTGCTCTATCTAGTTCTTTAAGATGAAGAGTTGTCAAAAGATGAGCATCTCTTCGAATTTTGATACTTCGAGCAACAAGCATCACGCCAAGCAGTCCTAAGATCGTACTCAGAGACAACGTATTTACCCAAGCAATACAAGATAACGTAATTAAGCCCATAATCAGCGAAACACGGGGATACACTCGATTCATCAACAGGATAATAAAGTAAAGCGGCCATAGTAATGTGGTATGTGGTGAGTCAAAAACATAGTGGAGAACAAGAATAATCGAGATGATCATCATTGAAACAACATAATACTTCACTTCATTCCACCACGTTGTCTCCGCCCAGATTAAGACCATGTACAGCAACAATACAAGAAACCCACCAATTAAGCTGATGGCAGCCTGATTGGTATATTCATAATAGTAGGATAATGCCAAGAGCAAAGTTCCTAGTATACGAATCAAATTGATGTATAATTTCTCTTCCTTCAATGTAGATGCCACGGAAAACCTACCCATCTAATGAATTGCCCAGCAATTAGATACTATACGTTAAGCTCAATACTCAGGACAAGAGTGTTGATTCCATAAAACCGAACAGCCTACAAAATTTCGGCATCCATGGGCTTCAACCCATTCCCCTGTTCAAGTGCCTACATACAATACCTTAGACTAATGAACAGGAGTGATGATGTATGACATTTTTACCTCCCTTTGGACCTGGTGGTGGGTTTGGTGGACCAGGCGGTCCTGGTGGAATTTTCGGACCTGGGTTTCCTGGAGGCCCTGGAGGTCCATCAGGTCCTCCCCCGTTCCCCGGAGGTGGAGGCGGTGGACCGCAAGGTGTGCAGCCCCCTCCCGGACCGCCTCCTTCATTTGTTCCACAGCAGTCGCCTTCATTATATGCGGTAGATCCAAGAGCAATATCCGGGTGTCTGTTCCGCTACACTTATATTTGGCCGAATCGCGGTCCCGGTTTCTGGATGTACCCGGTATTTGTCGGCAGAAATTCGGTAGCCGGCTTCCGCTGGACTGGATTCTTCTGGGTGTACAGCGGCATTGACCTGCAGCGGATTAGCTCCTTCAGCTGTTTCTAATACTTAAACACCCTGATTGTGGTTATCTGCACAATCAGGGTGTTTTACATTGAATCCAGGGTCTTGCTACTTGTTGATAGACTCCAATGGACCCTTCATTTTACTAATCGACCAGAGCACGATTGGGAACCCAATGCCGAAGATCATGGCGTAGTAAGGCCAAATCTGATTTATTTCAATGATATATGAAACGTTGGGCCAGATAAAATCAGCCATGGCCAACACCATCAGTATCAAAGGAATGAATAGTGAATTCATGCTTCGAAGACGAAAAGCTTCTGCAAGCCCTTCTGCTGAAACATATAGAAGCAATGCAAGTCGAAAGAAAATCGTAACGAACCAAACAATGGCAAGGATGATTTCAAATCGCTGAAGAAACTCACCAATACTAATCGTCCGATCAATAAAAAAAGTAGGAAACGTCAAGTCCGCCACGACACCAGCGCTGATCACAGCGATGATCTGCATAACCATGAAAAAGTACATAGCTCCGCTAATCAGAGCACTTACGATCACCGATTTTCTCCACTTTTTCGGATCAGGGAAGTGATGGGCAAAGAAAAGAAACAATACCGCCTCCAGATAAGGAAAAGCAAACAGATTAATGGATGCGAGAACGACAGGCTTCAGTCCGTTTTCCAAAACAGGAAGAAGGTTTTTGAAATCTGCATCCGAAAAAAGTGTGATCCTAACCAACAAGTATAGGGCCAGAAGAAAAAAGATAAGAATCTCCGCACAACGCCCGATAACAACCGGACCCGAGCGAACTGCAAAATAGACTGCCAGGAGCATAATAAAATATACGGCATCATAAGGAGTTTCGGGCATAATGGAGGTCGTGACAAAGTCTCCCAGATTTCGAAGTGTCATGATGCACTCCAAAAAGGGAAAGGCAAATATAAAAATTATACTTATGGTCCCGCCCAAGGGACCAAAGACATTTCGGAGATACTCAACGAAGGTTCTGCCCTTCATTTGCCTGACGATGGAAGTGTATAACGGTATCAAAAGCAAATGAAATGCCAGGGAAATCGGAACAGAAAGCCAAGCATCCTGTTTAGCAACAGAAGTTATCGCAGCTGGAAGCACCAAATATGCACTTCCGATCTGATACAACACAAACCATGTGATGGCTTGTCGAACAGTTAACTTGCTACCCACTCCCGTCCCCCCTTTAAGATAAAATACTTGCAATGTACTGACTTACCGGTTGAAATATCATCCGGATACCCGCTAACGGACTCGGTAGTTCAACGTGTCCGATTTTCAGAACGATCAATATCGCTCCTGCGGCGAACAAAATGGAGCTAACTACCATTTCACGCACATGGTGCTTCTCCTTCAATTGACGAAACTCATAAAACATGGTCAGGATCGAGATGATAAGTACCGCATACAGCATATACATTCACTCCTAATGTTGCGGTTCAGCGTCGATGGGATTGGTGATTTTCCCAACCCGGTTTAAATGGAAATGAATATCCAACTTGACCTCAAGCTTTTGAAATTTCTGCTTCCAATCCCCTCTCCATTGGTGCCACTCACGAGGGAATCTTTGATGAAAGGCTTCCCCGAATCCGAATATGTCGGAGCCAATCTGCTGCGCTTTTTCAATACCTTCCTTCAGGATCTGTTCTTGTTCTTCTCTGGCTGCTGCCTGAAACTCATTAAATGTCTTCTCATCCTTCAGGTCAGCATCACATTCAACCTCTCCGATGTTCGCTTCTGTTTCCACGACAAGAGAGATACTCGGTTCACTCTCTTTTATTTCCGGATTAATCCTGACGTTGTTACGTATGATTTCAAAAGCAAATTTCCCTTCTGAGTTTGGGCATCCGATGGAGGCTACAGAACTGGAAACACGGTTTGATATGTAGGTAAACGCCTTGCTTTTGGATTCTTCTATCCAGCCGATCAGACGGTCTCCCTGAAAGACACCAATGCCGGTAAATAAATAATTCGCATGTTGTGGTGACTTGGTCACATTATCCACATTCAATCCTTTGTCCAGATTGTTCAGTCGAATGCCAGTCAAGACCGGCTCAATGCCATCTTTCTTTAGACGCTGCAGAATGTCTTTGACATTGACCGCGGAAGTGGGTGCCCATGTCTTTTCAGACACATTAAGAGCTTTATACATATCCATTGCAGGTAAAACCTCGGTTGGAGCCACAAACGTAACCGCATCCTTAGCCGAACTGCCTCTGACAACAGCCAAATGAAAATCAGGCCGCACTTCATGATCACGGAACAGAAAATCCAGCGGCTTCTTGATTCCTTTTTTTGCTGTATCTTCGTCAAAGATTACAAACTTTAGATGAGACAGATACATCTTCCTTGATGATTCCGTCGTGAGTTTTCGGAGGGCCTCAAACAGCGTGTTTGCACGGCTGGAAAAAACGATTGTAGGTGACCGTTCCATCGCCCGATTACGAGACATTTGAGACGGATCAACCACTTGCAGACTGATCTCATACTGGCCATCTACGGTATCAATACCCATAGCCATCACAACGGATATTTCGTTTAACTCCTTACTATTCCAACAACCCGTAACAATGACCATAAGCAAGATGCACACTAGCAATGTAGACATGGTGGATCGGTACGAGTTCATTGGCTTACTCCTTTGGTTTGTTGTTTTGATTTGTTTTGTTCCTAAAAGGAAACCGCAGTACGGCATCGCTGTGTTTCGACGATTGAAAATTGGCTATGGGGCTCATATACGGCACACCGAACGAATGAAGACTATTCAAATGCACAAGGAGTATAAGAATGCCAACCGTCAATCCGTATACGCCAAACATGGCTGCTATTCCAATAAAAGCAAACCTTAATATCCGGATGGGAATAGCCATGGTGTAGGACGGGATCACAAAGCTTGAAATCGCTGTAATGGCAACAACAATGACCATAACGGGCGAAACGATGTTAGCTTCTACAGCAGCCTGGCCGATGACAATGGACCCAACAATCGAAACGGCCTGACCGACCGTCCGCGGCATTCGTAGACCTGCTTCTCTCAGGATTTCGAATATGACCTCCATAATCATCGCCTCAACAAATGCAGGAAACGGTACACCTTCACGTTGCGCAGATAAACTCAGTAATAGAACCGTTGGGATCATGTCCTGATGAAATGTAGTTAGTGCCACATATATAGCTGGAGCCAGCAAACATATTGCCAGGGAAATGTACCTTAAGACTCGAATGATGCTGCTGTAAATAAAGGATTGATAATAATCCTCCGCGGATTGAATGAAATCAACAAATACTGCAGGCGCAAGGATGACAAAGGGAGTTCCGTCGATAAATATCGCGATTTTTCCTTCCATCACACCTGCTGCAATAGAGTCTGGGCGATCCGAATTATAAAATATAGGGAAAATGGTCAATTGCTTGTTCTCCACTAAACATTCTTCGAGGTACTCCCCTTCAAGCACGCGATCCATTTTCATATTTTTCAGTCTGGATATCATGTTTCGTACCAATTCATCATCAGCAACTCCATGCATATACATGACCGATATGTCTGTCTTTGTTTTTTCGCCAACCTTGACGTTTGTTAGCCGAACTCTTGTGTCCTTCACTCGGCGACGGACCATCGTTGTATTGGTACGAAGATTCTCCGTAAACGATTCTTGTGGACCTCGGATCACAGGCTGCGTCTTCGATTCCGTTATACTGCGTTCTTCCCAACCAGGTATGGAAACGACTAACCCTTCCCCCATCCCGTCGATTAGCAGGAGAAGTCCGCCTGATAGAATCTGTTCCAACGCATCTTCAATGTTGTCAGAGAAACTTACTTCACCAACGTCAAGAACGCTATCTTTTAGGAAAGATAAACTTAACTCTTCTGCAGAAGTCTCCTGCAACGGACGAATTACGTTATCCTGTATCTTCTGCATGTCTGTCATACCGTCCAAATAAAAAAGGGCCGCGTGGTAACTGCCAACGGTGATCTCGCGAACAACAAAATCCGAACTTTTTCCCATGAAGTCACATATGAGATCTATATTTTGGTAAATTGGTTTGGAAAATTCGTGTTGTAACTTCATTTTCACCATCCCCTTGGATATGTAGTATTGGTACTAATTCGAATAATAAACTTCTCCCCGTCAGAATCACGCTATCACAGAAGCTAAAAAAAGACCGTCCAATTGGACGGTCACCACTAGTACACATATATTACAACTTTATTCCAACCCTTTTTTGGCGTAGTCCGTCAAAAATTCAACGGTTTCCGGATCATAGTGAGAGAAAAATGCACTTTCTTCTGTATCCAGAGCAGCTATTTTTTCCATATCCTGAGCGGTTAATTGAAAATCAAAAACGTTAAAATTCTGTACCATTCTATCTTTATTAACCGTCTTCGGAATTACAACCACACCACGTTGAATGAGGAAGCGCAGAGCGACTTGTGCTGTCGACTTATTGTATTGATCCCCAATTTCTTGCAAAGTAGCGTTCGTGAACAGTTCCTTTCTTCCTTCAGCAAAAGGACCCCACGATTCAATCTGCGTATTGTATTTCTTCATAATGTCATGCGCCTTATTCTGTTGGTTGAAAACATGTGTCTCAACCTGATTGACTGCAGGTACTACTTCACTGAACTGTACCAGGTCGATGTATCGATCCGGATAGAAATTGCTTACCCCGATGGCTCTGATCTTACCAGCCTTATAGTATTCCTCCATAGCCCGGTATGTTCCGTAGTAATCACTGAACGGCTGATGGATCAGAAGCAAATCCAGATAATCAAGCTGTAGTTTTCTCAGGGACTCTTCAATTGAAGCTTTCGCCCTTTCATAACCTGCATTGGATATCCAGACTTTCGTCGTAATGAAGAATTCTTCTCTCGGCACACCGCTTTTCTGGATGGCACGACCCACTGCTTCTTCATTCCGGTAAGCCTGTGCCGTATCAATGGAACGGTATCCAACACTTATCGCATCTAGCACACATTTTTCACATTCGTCCTGATCTGGAATTTGATAAACTCCATATCCGAGAATCGGCATCTGTACCCCATTATTTAATGTTACATATTCCATTCTTCATTCCTCCTATTCAAGCTATAGATAATCCACGAAACGCCTGATCCTATTATGCAACAAATGAAATAATATCAGTTATCTCATTTGTCTCATATGTTTGCCTATTCCTCTTACGCAGATGAAAAAGTGTTGTTACCTCTATTTCAGAAGAAACCGCTGTCCTTATGTTTAATGTGTATACTTCTATTCATTTTGTGAATGATCGTATAAATTTTTTGGAAAATGAGGCTGCTAGCTCACTTGATTTAGATACCATCTCAAGGTTCTTAAACTATTTGAATATGATTATTCAACAATTCAATAAGGCGCAGACATGTTAATCGTTCAAAATGTATAGAGAGGAATATATCCCCCAGTGTATTTATCAAATCCATAGATTGGGGTCTACCATCTGTAGAATGTATAGAATCAGTTATCAATATAAATAATGAAAGTTTACATAATAAATACTATGAATACTCCTTAGTTTGAAGATGTGTTTTCTAAATAAAGTCACTCTCTCTTTTCTATACTAATATCCCTATAATGTTCAAACAAAAAAAGAAAGCTATACAAAAAAAGCCGCTAAAAATAGCGACTCTAATGTGAGATGTGACCCATGAATGATTAATCAACATTTTAGCCTTACTTATCCTCCGTAAACAAAAACCACTATTTCGTGCCTACTGCATCACCAGCAACGATGTTTCTCCATCCTCCGAGATGAGACATATCTACCGCATCCTGAGCAGCCGAAGCTTCACATATGAATCCGGATACCAACCTGCCGTCCTGAAGCTTAATTTTCCCTATACCTAATGGAGCAGGAATGGCTGCAGTGAATGAACCAAAGGAGGATAGCGGCATGCTCCACAGTTCCAGATCTATGGATGTCCCCTCTTCAAGGGAAGTTACTAACCCCGGTTTTGCAGGACTTGTGTTCAGTTTGTACAGACGATATTCTGGAGCGGTTCGGGTTTCCTCCACAAAAAAGGCTCCTAACCCTGTCATCTGGGGTTCCAGTGACATACCTCTCATATGCAGTCCGCAGACAGCAACCAAAAGACGTTTGTGATGCGGCTCAAGTATTCTTGCCGCTTCAACCATGGAAGCTTCCTGCTCAGGCAATGTGAACAGGGTTATTCCAAATGGCATATCCTCTGCAACCTTGCCTGCCGGAACAGCAATGGCGCTCAAATCGAGCAAATTGCAATGATTCGTGTACAATCCCATGTGGCTGTTGGTTTGAATCGGATCCTGCTGCACTTGTTCTCTTGTCCATGTTCCTCCGCAGGTTGGCAATACAAGAACGGCGTTATGCAGCCATTCTGCCGTGCTTCGCCGAATTTCAGCTAGTCGGTGCTGTGCCCGGAATAGTGCAGCAGCCGTAAATGTTTCCTTGCTGCCTGTTCGGAGCACTTTCTCCGTTACAGGAAACAACGCTCCTGGATGCTGCTGGGCGAACATCTCCAGATCCGTCCATCGTTCAGCAACAAGCGGTCCTTCATACAGAAGCGCTGCGGCCTCTTGCAGCATGGATATATCGACCTCTTCGACATGTACTCCTGACTGCAGCAAGGCTTGTTTGGCGGTTTGCCAAGTCGTCTCGTATGCTTCTGCAAAGGGACCAAAGAAAGTTAGCTCACCTTTGGGTAATAACCATTTGGCAGGTGCACGGGTTGGTTCCAAAGGACGTGTTTTGGAGAAAGCATCTTCGGCGTGCGGGCCTCGTACGATCCGGTCAACGGAAACAGCATCTTCGAGGTCATGGGTAAACACGGTAATGCAGTCAATGCTGCGGCATGCAGGCACCAAACCAGCGGAAGGCCATGCGCCTACTGCAGGTTTGTAACCAACCAGACCATGCAGTGCAGCCGGAATTCTGCCTGACCCGGCGGTATCTGTCCCAAGTGAAAACGCTGCTTGCCCAAGCGCCACCGCTACGGCCGAGCCTGAACTGGATCCTCCGCTGATCAGTTCGGGCCGCAATGCGTTACATGTCTCCCCATAAGGACTTCTCGTTCCGACCAGTCCTGTGGCGAATTGGTCCAGATTGGTTTTACCGACAGGTATGGCACCTGCAGCAATAAGTCGTTCAACAACAACGGCATGTTGTTCCGAAACCGATGAGAACTCAGGACAACCAGCCGTTACCGGCCACCCTTGAACCTCAATGTTATCTTTGATGGCAAAAGGAATGCCCCACAGCGGGTATTCGGTAATGGACAAGTGTTGAAGTTTCTCCAGGTACGGCGTAATTCGTTCCCTAGACGGCGGCGTGATCCAGACATGGTAATCCTCCGTATCCTTTGCCCGCTCGATGATACTCTCCACCACTTCCGCTGGTGTGAAGCTTCCTCGTAGATATCCTGTACGCAGAGTACTGATCGACATCATTTTCGGGATGGCATTTACCGTCATCGTGCAACCTCCTCCTTAATCGTTGGAATGATGGCAGCAATCCAGTCTCCCGATTTGATCTGATCACCGGGCGAAACGTAAATGGAAGCAATAATTCCATCCGTTGGAGCGAGCTGCGGAAACTCCATTTTCATACTTTCTTCTATTATAATAGTGTCTCCCTTTCGCACTTCCTGGCCAGGCTCAACCAGCACCTTCCATACACTACCCGACATTGAACTGCTCATGCCCAGACTCCCTTCCGGCATCTCCACTTCTTCCAGCGCTGCCGCTGCTTCAGGTTCGGATACGTACTCGGCAATACCGAGTTCCTTCCAGTAATTTCGTTCAGCCTGGAATGCACTCTGCTGCTGCTGACGAAAAGTTCCGGACTCGTTCTCAATCGTTTTCAACCAGTTCAGATAGGACCCCAGATGGAATGTGGTTTCCTCTACTTGAAGTTCAAATCCTCCTCGCGGGAATTCTTCACGCATTTTCAGCAGCTCAGCTTCCGTAACAGGATAGAATTGAAGCTGATCAAAGAACTGCAGCAGCCAAGGTTTTCCTGCCTCGAAATTGCTTGTTTCCCTGAACGAGTTCCACATTTGCACTGTACGACCGACAAATTGATATCCACCCGGGCCTTCCATGCCATACACGCAGAGGTAAGCGCCGCCTATGCCTACGGCATTTTCCGGAGTCCATGTCCGTGCAGGATTATATTTGGTGGTTACGAGACGGTGGCGCGGATCCAGTGGTACGGCAACAGGTGCTCCCAAGTACACGTCACCAAGTCCCATGACGAGATACGAGGCGTTGAATACAATTTCCGCTACCTCTTCCAGCGAACCAAGTCCATTCATACGTCGGATAAACTCCAGGTTGCTGGGACACCAAGGTGCATCAGGTCTAACGTTTTGCTGATATCGCTCAATGGCGAGCTGCGTCGCTGGGTCATCCCAAGACAATGGTAATTTAACGATTCGTGAAGGTAATTCAATGGTTTCCAGCTCAGGAAGCTGCAGGTCCAGCTCCATGATCCGTGCCGCCGCTTCTTTTACCGTCATACGGGAAGCATCCAGGTGGATTTGCAGAGAGCGAATGCCTGGAGTCAGTTCGATATATGGAATGTTTCCATTCTCCTTGATTGCTTCCATAAGTACGTATGCCTGGAATCGGTATAACAAGTTCAACTCGCGTTCTCCGTATTCGACCAGAATATTTTCATCACCAGAGCAGCGTACCGTAATGGAGAAACGTCTGCCTTCCACCGCTTGGGCCAAAATCGGCATATACTCACCAGTTGATGTTTCGACCAAAACCGGTAACTCATGCGGAACGTCCAGTTCCCGCAGGTACAACTCTTGGTCTGCTCTTAACTGCTCGGCTTCCTCAACAGTAATGAGTCTGAAACGAACTTTATCACCAGGGCTGAGTTGACCCAGCTTCCATAATTCAGCGGTGGCCGTTGTCACCGGGCAGACAAAACCGCCAAGACTGGGACCATCCGGACCGAGCAGGATCGGCATATCGCCTGTCAGATCCAGTGCACCGACGGCATAGGCGTTGTCATGAATATTGGAAGGGTGCAGTCCTGCATCTCCACCGTCGGTTCTTGCCCACAGCGGGGCCGGACCAATCAATCGGACACCTGTTCGGGAACTGTTGAAATGCACTTCCCATGTCGTCTCCGTCAGCTGATTCAGATAAGCCGGAAGAACATATTCGTCCGTACAATGAGGTCCCGGTATCACACCAATCGTCCATTCATTGTTGTATTGTGGTCTGCGTTCTGTACTGAGCGGAGCAAGCAGAACCGGAGCATTTCCTCCTCTTTCATGTACGCGGAGAACTGCACCCGTTCGCAGCGCACTCCCCCGGTGCCCACCGAATCCTCCCAATGTAAAGGTAGCTGAGCTGCCAAGTGTGATCGGCATGTCGAGCCCCCCGGATACGAGCAGGTACGTTCGCATTCCCTGTTTGGCTTCACCCAGAGTCAGCACCGCACCAGGAGATGCATTTGTCGGTGTGTAGGGTTCCACGTGGACGCCATCCAGTTCGGCTTTCATATCTGCTCCTGTCAGGCAGAAGGTCATTTCATCCCTGAATCGATAAGTTCCCCCACGCAGCGTCATTTCCAGTCCGGACGCTTGTGCGTCATTGCCAAGCAGTCTGTTGCCAATGCGGAAGGCAAGCTGATCCATCGGGCCGGACGGCGGAACGCCGATATCCCAGTAGCCGATTCTGCCGGGACTATCCTGCACAGTCGTCTGAACGCCTCCGTCCAGAACTTCGATCGCATGCTCCATGGGTTTAAAGCCCGAAAGCATTCGGGTATATACTTCCCCATTAGCGAAGACATCGTTATCCAGAAATGCTTCAATATACGCCTGATTGGTGGTGACACCATATACCCTAAGCTGACGAAGAGCATTCTTCATTTTGTCTATAGCTTCAACACGCGTGCTCGCGTGCACAATTAATTTGGCCAGCATCGGATCATACAACGTAGTTACGTTCAATCCAGGCTGAATCCAGCTTTCAACTCGCACGTCATCAGGCCAGTGAATGGCATCAATGCGTCCATCGCTCGGCCGAAAATCATTCATGCAATCCTCAGCATACAGACGTACCTGGAGACTGTGTCCTGTTGGTGCGGGAACCGTAATGTTCAATGAATGGCTCTCGTGAGCTGCCTCCTTGACCATCCATTCCACCAAATTAATGCCAAGTACCTCTTCTGTCACCCCATGCTCCACTTGAAGTCTGGTGTTCACCTCGAGAAAATAAAACTGCTGCTCATCAGGGTCGTACAGAAACTCAACGGTTCCCGCGTTACGGTAACCTGCCGAAATCGCCAGTCTGCGGGCACACTCATGCATCTCTTGCCGGATTACATCCGGCAGGCATGGCGCAGGGGTTTCTTCAATGATTTTCTGATTTCGCCGCTGCACCGAACAATCACGCTCTCCCAAAGCGACTGCTTCACCATTACCTGTACCAAAAATCTGAACCTCAACATGACGTGCACGTGCAATATACTTTTCAATGAACACGCCCCCGTCATTAAAATTGGCGGATGCCAAACGTGTTACGGATTCAAATGCCTCCCTAAGCACATCCTCGTGTTCACAGACCCGCATGCCGATTCCACCACCACCGGCAGTGGATTTCAACATTATAGGATAACCGATAATTCCAGCATGTTGAACCGCATCATCCAGAGATTGTATCAGGCTTGTGCCCGGCAGTAAGGGTACTCCAGCTTCTGCAGCCATTGCTCGTGCCGTATGTTTCAAGCCGAAGATCTCAATATGTTCAGGAGAGGGACCGATAAACGTAATACCTCGCTCAGCACACGCTCTGGCAAAAGCTGCGTTCTCACTCAGAAATCCGTACCCGGGATGAATCGCATCTGCCCCTGTCTCTGCTGCTGTCTGGAGTACCAATTCGGCGTTCACGTAACTCTCTCTAGCAGGGCCTTCTCCAATCAGTACCGCCTCGTCCGCAAGCTCAACGTGAAGGCTGTCTCGGTCTGCCTTCGTGTAGATAGCTACACTGGAGATACCCATCTGACGCAAAGTCCGAATAATGCGTACCGCAATGGCACCTCGATTCGCAATCAGTACCTTATTAAACATTGGCGCTCACTCCTTCTGCATCCCATATAAGGACTTTGGCTGGTGTTGGGTTGTAGGCATTGCAAGGATTGTTCAACTGCGGGCAGTTACTGATCAGCACGGTTACCGGTGCCATAGCAAGGAGTTCAACATAGCGACCCGGTGCAGATAGACCATCAGCGAAGGTTAACTCTCCTTCCGGTGTCACCGGCACATTCATAAAAAAGTTGACGTTTGGGGCGAGGTCACGCTTAGTGAATTCATCCCGCTGAGAGAGCATCAGCATAAAGGTGTCACGGCAGTTGTGCATGGGCAATTTATCATGAGCATATCGGACGGTATTGCTCTGAGCGGAGCATGCGCCACCGATGGTGTCATGCCTTCCGCAGGTATCGGCTGTAATACGCAACAATTCTCGGCCTGATTCAGCGAGCAGCGTTGAACCTGTTGTCAAATACAGATTGCCCTGGCGGGTAATCGTTCTCACTGCACTATAATGATCTGACGGATCCTCCGTGGAATAGAACAGCGTATCAACAGCTTGATTGCCTTCCATATCAACTATGCGAAGAACCTGGCCTGGGAGCAAATCATGTATCCAGCCATCACCCGCAGTGATGACTTGCTCATACATGGCTTTTTCGGTCAGTAATGGACTCTGGACAGGTTGAAATGTACTCATATTAGTTGGCTCCCTTCAGCAAAGCATATGCGTTCCACGTATTTTCAAAGGCTCTCCGGTTCTCTGCACAATGCAGCACACAAGGGTCCATCTCAGAGACAGGTTCGGCATCTGCCACGGAAACAACAATCGATGCGTCCGGGTATTGTCCCGAAGGATCAAGTGGATGAGGTGTGTTCGATAACACGAGCAGCATATCCATTTCTGTACGAATAGTCACCGAGCGTGCTGACGTTTCCTGCAGTGTGTATTTCATCGTTCCGTCCAGCTCACAAACGACTTTGGAGAAAAAGTTGACCGGAACCCCGATATCGCGTGGCAACAGATTGTTCCGGAACACTTCAACCTTGAAGTTCTCTTCCCCGCTTCTCAGCCAGTCATTGCGCTGCTCCTGATATGTCGTCTTCCCATACTTTTCATCCGTACCCTCTCGGGTTGTATATCCCGATAAAGGATCATGCCACCCTACCGAATCCTCCGTAATGGAAGCAAGCGCCTTCCCTTGATCCGTCATCAATATATTGCCTCTTGTCAGAAAAGCGGTATGTTGGGCTTTGAGCGTATCCGGCATGTTGTACCGTTCCGCTGGATCTTGTGCATGGAAGAACAATGCCGACACATTGGCTCGATCCCCTGTTGCCTTTAATGTAATGGATTTTCCTCTTCCTACATGAGCAGACCATTTGCTTCCAGGCTGCATCGTTATTGTAAATAGGGCTGTCATTGTTCATTCCTCCTGTAGAAAAGTATAGAAAAAAGCCCGGGAGAAACATCAAAGATTGCTCTTTGATCGATTCTCCCGGGCTTTTATCCCGCCGTGTACATCAGGTTTAATCTCCCAATGCGTTTTCTCTCGGACCAGTCAGCCAGTGGATGGCTCGGAACCCTAGAAAACATTTTATTTAATTGATGTTATGAATACTAACACGTGAAATTACATTTCACAATACTTTTTTTAAAAATATACGATAAAAAAACAATTTCACTTGCACTTTTTTCTCATTCTTCTCAAAAATAACGAAATACCTACTATAGAAAATGCACTGATGTTCGTATATTCCCAAAAAAATAACTTGATTTTTGATAAAACCCCTGTAAAAATGTGAAGTGTCATGACATAGCATAACGATGTATCATTCTCGATTCTGAAGGAGGTTTTATAATGTCACAAAATATAACACTTAAAAGAAATCTCTCCTTGAGCCATGTGGTGACCATGGGACTGGCCTGGATGTCTCCCATGATTTTTTTCACAAGTTTCGGCGTGCTGCATGAGGGTTCACAAGGCATGCTCCTGGCAGCCTATGTCCTTGCTTTTGTAGCTATTTTATTTACAGCTGGCAGCTACGGACAGATGGCCAAGGCTTTTCCAGTCTCAGGTTCCGCATATACCTATGTAAGCCAGGCTATGAATCCATTTATCGGTTTTCTGGTGGGCTGGGTGATTCTGCTTGATTATCTGTTTTCCTGCATTGTAGCTGTACTCATGTTTGGCATTAATCTACATGCTCAGTTTCCCTCCATCCCTTCTCCTGTCTGGATTGTGCTTCTAACCCTAATTGTGATGACCATCAACATTATCGGCATCAAAACATCAGCGAACGTCAACAAAATCTTTGTTCTGATGCAGATCATTTTTATAGCAGGCTTCTGTGCATTTCTTGTATACAAAGCAGTGACACAAGGCGTGTCCGCAGGATTCAATCCTCTTCATTCCGTAGAAGGAGTTCCTTTCTCCGCGGTAATGGCGGGTGCATCTCTTGTCTGCTTCTCTTTCCTTGGTTTTGACTCCATCACAACAATGGCAGAAGAAACGCGAAAACCCGAAAAGACGATACCTCGAGCCATCCTGATTATCGTTAGCGTCGCCGGGATCATGTATTTCGCGACGGCATATTTAATTCAACAAATGTATCCTTCGTTCACTTTTACACATATGGACGCTGCAGGATTCGAATTAATGCAAGTTATAGGCGGCGGAACGCTTGCATCCATCTTCACCTTTGTCGTTATTTTCTCCGTGCTCGCACAGGGCATGTCCTCCATGACAACCGTTTCAAGGCTGCTGTTTGTCATGGGCAGATCCTCCTTGCTTCCTCGGAAATTCAGTTCTGTTCACCCCAAATTCCGTACACCTGTGTTCAACATTGTGCTGGTCAGCGTCATTTCCCTGGCTGCCTTATTCATTAGTCTGGAGACCGCCATCATGTTTGTCAGTTTCGGTGCGCTAACGGCCTTCCTGTTCGTTAATCTTTCCGTCATCTGTCATTACATCATTCGCGAGAAAAAACGTAGTGTGCAGGACTGGATTGTGAGAATGGTCTTTCCCTTGTTAGGCGCCATGTTCATTCTATATCTCATCACTCAACTTGAAGCTTCCTCTTTGCTCCTTGGTACGGGCTGGATCGCTCTTGGCCTCGTTCTGTATGTGAATCAACGAATGAGATCTTCTTCAGTATCCAAGGCATTGCCAGAGATTGAAGAGGCCATGTGAGTGAAATCAATCATTCATATATCAGTAAGCTTTCTCCCCCTGCGAGTACCATAGAAAAAGAACCTGAATGCAGTATTCAGGTTCTTTTTTACGGTACTCATATTTTGATTTCACAATGCAGGAACTATGAAGTTTTCTATGCTATACAAGAGTTTTACTCATAATAAAATCGGTTTGCTCTTCATCCCCCATATAAAAGGAATGGGCCCCTGTCTGGATAAATCCCATCTTGTTATAAAAGGCAATTGCCTTCCTGTTTTTCTCCCATACCCCTAGCCATACTTTGCTTTTGTTCTTCTCCATCGCTAGTTCGATTGCTTTATTCAATAAATGCTTACCCAGACCATGGTTTTGGAACGGGCTTCTAATATAGATCCTCTCAATCTCAAGGAACTCTTCCCCCATTTTCTCGGATTGTGCATCATTGACATTGACCTTCAAATAGCCAGCTAGTTCTTCGTTGAAATATATAAAATAAACGTCTGAAAATGGATTAACTAACTCCGTTTCCAGCTGTTCCGAGTGAAATGCTTTTGCCAAATATGCCTCCATATTCTCAGGCGTATTCTGATCTTTGAATGTATCATGAAACGTTTCTATACTGATTTTTTGGAGTGTCTGCAGATCTTCACGACTGCACTTCGCAATTATTATTGTCATGTTAAGATATCGCCCCTTTATGGATTAAACGCTTTTCGTAGTCCTCTTCCCGCTTTGAATCCTCACTCTTTTTGTTGCAAATGCAATAAAAAGTGGTTATATTTAATCTACTTCAAACATGTTGTATTTGCAACAAAAAACATAAAAAAAGAGGTAGATGCAGTTGAAATATGTATTTTTTTGCGTTGGAATCTTGATATTGACTCTTGGTATCTCACTCACAATCCATTCCGACCTCGGAACCTCCCCTTTTGACGCTCTTTTGGTAGGTTTGTCCGTTCAGTTGGGGCTCTCTGTAGGCAGCTGGGAGATTATCGTAGCGTTACTTCTGCTATCTTGTAATTCGCTCATACTGAAAAGCAGACCGGAAATTTTAGGATTGTTAACCGCATTTGTTACGGGAATTGGCATCGATATTTGGCTTTTTCTATCGCACAGCTGGAGTACACCTGAGTTATGGCTTCATAAATTGCTGTACATGGTCATCGGTCTGATCCTCATCGGAATAGGAACGGCTACATACTTATTGACCCATTTTGCACCGATCCCACTGGACCGATTAACATTAATTGTACAGGAACTAACCCGAACGAATCTCTTTGTAGCTAGAACGATCATTTATCTTATTTTCCTTGGATTAGCGTTGATCTTAAAAGGACCCATCGGGATGGGAACGATTCTAACCGTTTGTTTAGGCGGATTCATATTGAATATCTTCATGCCTTTGACCAAAAGAATTTTGGAACGTTTCATCCATCAGGCCAGCTCATGGTCAGATTCATGAAATCCTCCCGTGCGAACAGTAAACATAACAAACGGTCGCTATTTCCATTATAATCATACTTATTCCACTAGCTAAATCGCATATATTCTTAGAACCATAAGGAGATATTCATGGACATACCCAAAGGTACATATGGCTTTCGATTCGCTGAAGATCCGGAACTGCAGCTATGTATATTATACGCGGCAGGCTCCGATACCATCAGCAATCCTTCCTATCATTGGGACGGGTTGACACGAAACGATGGGCCTCTCCTCCTTTTCCAGTACACGCTTTCTGGCCAAGGAGTATACGAATCAGGAGAACAGCTGCACCGTGTCTCTGCCGGACAGGCTTTTCTTGCTGAAATCCCTGGACCCCATCGTTATTACTATCACCCTGAATCCAGTGAGCCGTGGGAATTTCTGTTTTTGCTTTTCCGCCCGAATCTAATTCTGCCTCACTGGCGTAAATTTTTACGCGAAGCCGGGGAAGTCCCTTACCTCCCAGCAGACTGTGCACCAGTAAAGTTGTTGCGAATGATTGTGAACGACGCAGCAGCCGGCCGAATCTCCGATCCCTTGATCGCATCTTCTTCGGTATATCAATTCATGACCGAGCTGGCCAGATTGCAGGTTACGACTCTGCGGAACAAGTATACTTGGCCGGATAACGTCAAGCGTGCAGCTGAATTTATAGAGCAGCGTTATTCACAAATGATTAGTATCGATCAGTTAGCCGAACATGTCTCTTTGTCCAAATATCATCTGATACGTCGCTTCTCGGCCAGCACAGGACTTACTCCCGTTGCTTATTTAACTCGAATTCGCATTGATAAAGCCATGGAACTGCTTCGGGGAACCGAGCATAGCATTGACTTGATTGCCGAGCGTATTGGGTATTCCAGCGGAAGTTATTTTATTAAAGCATTTCGTACCATGACCGGACTTACCCCAGGAGAATTTCGCAGCGGGGGCGAGAGCCTTGCTTATCGCAAACTGTTCTTTGATTAACAGCAATATAGTACAATTCAACTTCCAAGATTACTATAGATATTGCGTATCTCCTTGATTAAGATGAACATAACCAGAGCAATAATTAATCAGTCAAAGGAGATTACACATGAATCACAAGCATGCAGCACCCACACCACCGCTTGGTTGGAACAGCTGGGATTGTTATGGTGCGGCCGTAACGGAAGAAGAAATTCGCGGGAATGCAGAATACATGGCTGAACATCTCAAAGCCTTCGGCTGGAACTACATTACCGTCGACATCCAGTGGTATGAACCTTATGCGAATTCATCTCAATACCGGCCTTTTGTTCCTTTGGTGATGGACGAATATTCCCGGCTTATGCCTGCCGAGAACCGCTTTCCCTCTGCAGAAGGTGGCCAAGGATTCAAGCCATTAGCCGATTATGTACATAGCCTTGGATTAAAATTCGGCATTCACATTATGCGTGGGATTCCAAGGCAGGCTGCACATGCAGCTACCCCTATTCTCAATACAAGCGTTACAGCACGTGATATTGCACATACCAATTCCATCTGTCCTTGGAATACGGATATGTATGGCATTGACGCATCGAAGGAAGGTGCACAGGCCTATTACGACTCTCTTTTTGAACTCTACGCCGAGTGGGGAGTAGACTTGGTCAAGGTAGACGACATCGCTGCCTCCAGACTGTATGATACCCATCAGCCTGAGATCGAGCTAATCTCCAAAGCCATTGAACGCTGCGGCCGGCCCATGGTACTGAGTCTCTCTCCTGGTCCCGCTCCTGTGGAATACGCCGCGTTCTTCGCTGATCATGCCAATATGTGGCGGGTCACGGATGACTTCTGGGATCAATGGCCGCTGCTGCTGGATATGTTTGACCGCTGCCGAACTTGGCAAGGTATCCCGGAGGCGGGCTGCTGGCCGGACTGCGACATGCTCCCGCTCGGCCATATCGGAATCCGTTCCGTTGACGGAGGCGGTGCGGATCGCTGGACTCGTTTCACACGGGATGAGCAGCTGACCATGATGTCGCTCTGGAGTATCTTCCGCTCTCCGCTCATATTCGGCGGTGAGCTTCGCGACTGTGACGAATGGACCCTATCCCTGTTAACCAACAAGGAAGTGCTGCGCTTGAATCAGGATAGCCATGGAGCCAAGGAAACGCTTCGCCAAGGCAATCTCATTGTCTGGACAGCAGAAGCTGCTGATCAATCTCGTTACGCTGCATTATTCAATGTAGGTGATTCTGAGCTCCCGGTAAGTCTGTCTGTTGATGACATCGATCTTACGGGCTATACCTCGGGCACCGAGCTGTGGAATGAAACGCCAGCCGAACTTGCAGGAGACGTTCTACAGACGAAGATTCCTTCGCACGGCGTAAGACTTTATCGATTCTATTGAACCTAGGTTACCTGGTTTAGAGCAACTCCGATACCGAAATGAACCAGTCACCTGAATAATTTTGGCGACTGGCTCATTTCGTATTTTCATCATTTTTTATTATCATATCCTTATATGTTCAATTGTTATAAGAAGTATACTGATCTTTATCCCTTGGTTGCTCCGGCAGAGATCCCCTTCACAAAGTATCTTTGCAGAGCAACAAAAACGATCAGCACAGGTACCACCGACAGGGCAGTTCCGGCAAATATCATATCCCATCTGGAGGAAAACTCACCGATATAACGGTAAATTTCGACAACCATGGTTTTGGGCTCACCTGAAGGAAGAACGAGCATTGGCATGAGAAAATCGTTCCAGATACCCAAGCCGTTTAGAATAATCATACTGGCTGTGACCGGTCCGAGCAGTGGGAATACAATTTTCCAGAAAATGCCGTAACGACTGCATCCGTCAATTTCCGCCGCTTCTTCAATTTCCTTCGGTATCCCTTTAACAAAGCTGGTGTACAGCAGGCAACCAAATCCAATAGCTCCTGCGATATAAACCAATATTGGACCAGCGAGACTGCCATAGAGGCCCAGCATTTTCAATTCTTTAAATAATGGAATCATGTATGCCTGAAATGGAATCATCATCCCTGCCAGGAAGTAGAGAAATACAAAATTCGTCCATCTGGCATTTCTCCTTTCAATGGCATAACCCGCCATAGGGATGATCAATATCTGCATCACAATGGAGACTACGGTCAGGATCAGACTATTCAGGATCGCCCTCGGGAACTCTGTCTCGGTCAACAGGTACTTGAAATTCTCAAGATACAACGAAGTTGGTAATGAGAGCGCATTTCGCATGATTTCACTATTGCTTTTGAAGGCAGACATTAAATTAAAGAAGATGGGAAAAAAGAACAGGATAGCGAATATCAGAATAACGACGAAGAGCACGACATCCGTTGTTTTTTTGCGTGTCTGCATACTCATGTTAATACTGCACCTCCCGCTTGCGGAGGATTTTCACCTGAATCACGGTGATAACTAGAATAATCACAAAGAGCACCATGGCAAGAGCTGTCCCGAAACCCTGACGTAATTCCCCGAATCCAACTTTGTAGATGATATAAGTCAATGTTTCTGTTGCGAAGCCTGGTCCTCCATCGGTCATTACCGCAATTTGATCGAATATTTTCAGTGCACTAATCATCGAAAGAACCATACATACGGTAACGGACCCGGCAAGCAGTGGAAATGTAATGAATCGAAATTGTTGCCAGCCATTGGCACCGTCTATATTGGCTGCTTCGGACAGTTCTGCGGGAATACTCTGAAGTCCGGCCAAATAAATGATCATATAGTAACCTGCCCCTTTCCAAACGGTAGACAGGATCACGGACAGCATAGCGTATTGGGGATCACCCAACCAATCCACTGTCCAACTACCGAGGCCAATATTGTTCAGAATTTGATTTACCACACCAAAGTTGTAATTCAGGATCATCGCCCATACGAAGCCCATTACGATTCCGCTCAGTAAGGTAGGAAAGTAAAATATGCTCCGAAATAAATTTTTGAACCAACGGACTTTGTCCACCATGAGGGCCATGGCGATCGCAGCGATATTTTCCAGCACAACCAGACTCACCGTCATGATTAGCGTATTTTTGAGGGCATTATGAACCCTCGGACTGCTCCATATCTCAACAAAATTAGCAAAGCCGATAAAACGGATATCTTCACTTATGCCATCCCAGGACGTAAAGCTTAGATATGCGCTCCCCAGAGTAGGCACAATAACAAATAGCGTGTACAAAATTAACGACGGAAGTATAAAAACAACAGCAAAAGGATGATGCTTTTTCTTCCGTTTTCGAGTTGCTGCTGCTGCCAAAGTTGCTTTCTCCGTTGATGCAGGTATTCCCATTTCATATACTCCTTCCTTATCCAAGGAGGAACCACCGAGCAGCGGTCCCCCGCGAATTAGTTTTACATCGAATTCGCCTTGACCTGGTTATCGTATTCCGCATCAACCTGTTCCATATACGTTTTCACATCACCATCATTGAGGACCATTTCCTGCAGCTTTTTATAGAACCAGTTCCGGAATTGTGGCGGTATTAAGTTCTCTCCCCACCAATTGTTAATCGCCAAGGACTTCGTTACGTTCGGATCTGACATCAGGTCGAGGGCCGTCTGCATCGCTTCTCCGGTTTCATATGTCACTTCTGCTTGAGTGGATGGGATTCCGTTAACACTTGCAAGATACTGGGAGTACTGCTCTGGCTCAAAGAAGAAACGAATGAACTTCTTGATGGCTTCAGTCTTCTTCGGATCCTTAGCCGCCTCAGCAGAAAGTGTCCATCCGGCAGGTGATGGAAGTCCGATCACATTCACATGACCCTCCCGGTCCGGAACTGCATAGAAACCGTATTCAAAGCTTGGGTCTGCTTCTTCGATCTGTGAGAACATCCAAGTACCCGAGTATAGTTGTGCCGCCTTTCCCGTGATCAGAAAAGAAGCTGTTTGGTTATCAGGAGTACTTAGCCAACCTTTGTCTACATAATTTTGGAACAACGCTTTGTAATCCGTCATCGCCTGCACGACGTTTTCATCTGCGAAGCTGACAGCCTGCTCTGTCTTTTTGGAATTCCAATCTGGATCTTTCGCATATACTTCATCAATAAGAAACTTGTTCACCCAGAACCCCATATGAAAAATATCTTTGCCTCCAACAACGATCGGAGTTATACTGGAGGCCTTCAGTTTTTCCTGGATAGCAATGAATTCGTCATACGTTTTGGGAAGCTCAGTAATCCCCGCATCGGCGTATGCCTTTTTGCTGTATATAATCCCTTGAGGCACATTATTGGCTATAGGAGCATTCCAAATTTTCCCGTCTACTTCAGGTGGTGAATCAAACAGCTCAATCAGGTCAGAAGGAAGTTCCACGATTTTACCTGCATCCGCAAAAACCTCTGTATCCCTCATCTCAACAAGGTCAGGGAACTCGCCGACCGCATCCTTTGTTTTCAACCAGTCCAAGTAGGAATTGCTTGTGTTCTCGCTCATATCCTTAATTTCAATACTTGGATTAGCCTCCGTGAATCTTTTGATGGAATCAGCAATCGCCTTTTTGGCAGCAGGATCACCTGAAGCATAACCAATGGTGAAACTTACTTTGTCACTGCTGCTTGTTGACCCGTTTTCATCGGAATTCGGACTACTGCTTGTGCTGCAAGCACCTAAGGTCATAGTCAACGCAAGCAGCAAAGCCGACAACTTGAATTTTGATTTGTTCAGCATATCGTGCAAAACTCCCTTCCATATCAACAAAGTTAAAATCAGTTTCCCTTACAGGTAAGCGTTTTCGTATTTAGAATAGCATTGCCTGGTTTTTGTTTGTATGAACTTTTTAAAGCCTCATGTGGTGTAAATTTAAGAATAAAAAAAGAGCGGACAAGATCATTCGCTCTTAAGGTGGCGCTATTCAGGAACAGGAAAGCTGAGCAGCACGGAAGTCCCGATATTTTCCTGACTACTCACAGAGAGGCCATAATTTTCTCCATACATCGATCGGATTCTTTCATGTACATTTTTCAGTCCCACTGATCTGTTATGCGGATTGGCCGTGTACAGACCTTCATTAATGCTTTTGAGCTTCTCTTCGCTTATGCCTATACCGTTATCATAAATAACAATGACCAGATTCTGCTCTTGCTTGTCTATCGTTACCCCAACCGTCCCTTTTTTCCTTTCACGAAGTCCATGCTGAATGGCATTTTCGACAATAGGCTGCAAACATAATTTCAAGATCGGCCATTCCATTTGCACGTCAGGAGCAATGTCACATTGCAGTACATATCTATTTTCATAACGAATGGAGATGATGTAGAAATAATCATGCAGATGTTCGACTTCTCTCCATAGACTTACACGATCTTCTCCGTAATCAATGACATATTTCAGTTGATTGGACAAGGAATGAATCATGTCAGCGACTTCTTCCGCATCTTTATCTACTGCATTCATGCGAATCACTTCAAGCGTGTTATACAGGTAGTGCGGTCTGATTTGACTTTTTAGTGCGTTTAGTTCGGTTTGCTTTTGTTTGATCTGAGCGACATAAGCTTCATCAATGTGTACTTGCAACCGCTCAACCATTCGATTGAATCCATGGGTCAGTCTGCCTATTTCATCATTGCTGGTAACAGGGAGTCTGGCATTCAGCTTCCCGGACTCCACTACGGCCATTTGCTGGATCAGCTTGCGAATGGGTGCTGCGAGCCGCCGTGAAAACCATGCCCCCATAACAATTAATACAATGGTGCAAATGAGGATGGCGAGATATACGGTAGCCCTGGCGGAGAAAAGCTGTTCAAACAACCCGGCTCGGTGAATAATTGCAACCAATTGACCATGAATAAAAGGGATGTCTTCCCGGAGTACCAGCATTTCGGTATCCTTACTTTTGGAGATGAATTCATCCAGTGTCCTATCCTTTTGGTTGCTGAAATACATCTCATCCTGATTATTGAGCAGAACTAATTCATCCTGAGTACCAAGAGAAAGCTCATTCAGAAATTGCTGGAACATGGTGGTATCGACGTCCAGGAAGAGCGTACCAACCACTTTAGGTTCCCGTGTTAGACGTCCGGAGGTATCGATCAGATTACGTGCAAGTGTAAATACTTCGCGTTTGGAACCAGTAAAGTAATCATCCTTATGCGTCGGGAAAAGCGCAGCCTTGGAAGGCTGGCTTCTCATCGTTTCTTTCCATTCATGAACCGGAAGTGCCTCCTCTGTTATGCCTCTATTCTCTCTTTCTTGAGAGTAGATTTTGCCGTCTGACGACCTCATAAAATAAGCTGCTGATATATAATTGTCGCTAAACACTAATGTCTTCAGAAACGAGTCGATAGGAATTGAATTGATCTGCTCCAGCTCATTGACATTGAACGTCTGATTTTGATTGATGTTTTCGGCCAAACCCTCGTAGCGTACGTTATACATGAGCTTGGAAATATCATTATATTGCTGAAATGCTGAGTTCAGGTTGTAACTCATATACATAATCATTTGCTGCTGATTACTCGTAGTGTACCGTTCCACGTAGCTTGAGAAGATTTGCACGGAGAAATAACTTAGCGCAAAGAGCGGGATTAGCCCCACCAAAATAAAGGAAGCTGAGAATTTGACAAATATGCTTTTGGTCAAAAAGCGCATGAAGGAAACACCTTCTTTATCGGTTATGTTTCAAACTGACGGAAGGACTGCCTGTAGTCTTGCGGTACCTTTCCATATCTTTTCTTGAACATATCACTAAAATGCCTTACGTTGTTGTAGCCCACACGGTCGGCAATCTCATAAACCAAGAGTTCCGTCTCCATAAGCAGCTTTAACGCGTGACTCATACGCACTTCTGTGACGTAGTTTTTGAAATTTTGACCGGTGTGCTTTTTGAAGAAACTGCTGAAATAGTAGGAATTCATATAGACCAGGGCCGCCATGGATTCCAGTGTGATGTTGCTGTCATAGTTTTCTTCAATATACGATTTGACTTTCGTAAGCAGCGCTCTTTCTTTTCCTGACACCTTACTCGCAAGTTTCTGCTGCATTTCCGTTAACATTGCTTCGACTTCTTGAGCAACATCTGCATAAGAGAGACAGTCATTCCATCTTTCAAGCAAGCCTCCTTGGTCCCCCTCTAACTCTCCACCGAACTTCTCTAATTCCTGAATCAATGTCAAAACCGCATTATATACTCCTGTAAGCGCAAGGTTTTTGTTGTTTCCCGCTTGTATCCTGATTTGTTCAAGGAGCTCCTTAATCAGCGGTTCGATCTTCTCTCGTTCCATGGCGGTTAATGCTTTGACTAGATGGGATTGAAGAACGGTAATGGGCCTGTTCTCTTTATTCGCTTCCGTGTCTGCTTCTCCAAAACGAATAACTTGATTTGTTCCCATAAAAAACTTGCTATGAAGCGCTTTCAATGCTTCGCGGTAAGTTTCCTCTGCTTTCTCCAAGCCAGCCTTGTTCGTTCCAACTCCGCACGAGACACTTAGCTTCAAATATTGCTGAATCTTATGGCGAAGGTCTTGTGCCAATTGAAGAGGATAGTCTTTCTCCTCATGCTGAACCAGGATCGTAGACAATCCTTCCTTTTGAACTAGCAAACCCTTTCCCATCACTGGTTCCTGATCCAATGTCTCTCGAATAATGTTGGACACTGCAAAGTTCACCAAATGACGTTCACGATCTTCCCACCGGGAGGTGTCGGCATAATCATCCATTTCCAATACACAAACGGTAGTAAATCGGCTAACTACGATGACACCCAATTGTGTCAAGTCAAGTATGGTATTCGTATCACCGTCCAGTAATCCGTCAAGAAGCTTCTCAATGGTATTGGCTCGATTTTTTTCCTCATAGTAATTTAACATCTTTTTGTTTCGTTCACCATCCGATGTTTCGCGGATCATAGATACGGCTTTCCCAACTACCCTCTCCAGCTGAACTTTATTTATTGGCTTTACCAGATAATCCAGTGCTCCTAACTGAATCGCTTGACGGGCATATCCAAACTCTTGAAAAGCACTAATAAATATAACCTTGCCGCTGTATCCCTGTTCATTCAACTCCGTAATCACATCTATCCCACTTCCACCTGGCATACTGATGTCGCTAATAATAAGTTGAGGATTATGTCTGGCTATCAGATCTCGTAGTTCGATCCCATCATTAGCTTCAGCCACAATCCGGATTCCAAGCTGTTCCCAGGACACCAGTTTTTTTAGCCCACGCAATATGATGGGTTCATCATCTGCGAGTAATAATTTTATGTATTCCATACATTCACCTTCCTTAACTTCGCCTCTATACCCCAAATGATCATAAGCATGCAGGAGGAAATATGATCTATTGCATCTCATTGTACGTTTTTTTTAGAATTTGTGCTGCACAATTTTCATTCATCGATTATACAACGATCTGTTTCAGTCATATGAAACAACCCACGACATAACCGGTTGTGGGTTGTTTCTCTTCATTATCGTTATCAATCTACCAAATATATAAATCCGTACCTTTTAGTTTGAATATGGCTTCAATAAAAAAATAATCTCCATAGATAATAGACTGATGGTGGCTTTTGGCGTGATAAGCTGCTGAACCGTTTTGGAGAATACAATCGCAGCCGGGAGTCCAATCGGTCCGTAACTGTTCTAGCGTTTGGAGCAGCTTCAACGCTGCATTCAGATATAACTGTTTCTCGTGAGTTCCGACAATCTTGGCAATCTCAATCAAGCCACAGGCAGCGATGGCCGCTGCTGTTGAGTCCTCCAGTACAGGCTCTGCAGGCTGCCTAAAATCAATAGGAATGATTCCGTGTTCAGGAATGTTCGCGATAAAATAGTGGGCTACTCGTTTAGCCGTATTCAGATACTCCTCTTTTTGTGTCCAGTTATAGCTCATCATAAAACCATACAGTGCCCAGCTCTGTCCCCGCGTCCAGGAAGAACCTTCCGCGTATCCCTGTCCTCCACAGGTTCTAATGACCCCACCCACCGCCGGATCCAATTCAACAATATGGTTAACCGAACCGTCTGGTCTTACAAAGGTATTCATCGTGGTATCGGCATGTTTCATCGCAATGTGCTTAAAACGCGGATCTCCTGTTTCATTCGAGGCCCAATATAAAAGTGGTATGTTAAGCATACAGTCAATAATCGCCCATCCCCTTGTGTCTTCACCCTTAATATCATTCCAGGCTCGGATGAATTCCCCTGCAGGATTGTACCGGCCAGCAAGCAGATTGGCGGCATGCAGGGACCTTTTGCGCGAATCTGGATTCCCAGTAAGTTTATAATTGGCTACACTCGTCGGCAGCCACATAAATCCTACGTCATGGTGCAGCCCATCAAACTCCAGGAAGCAGCTATCCAATTTTACTTCAGAGATTTCAGCAATTTGTTTGTATTTTGGTTCTCCCGTTGCATTAAACAGCTGCCACATCATGCCTCCCCAGAATCCATTTGTCCACCAACATATTCCGTCGTCAGCTGAACGGGTTGGATTATGGACCGATCTGTCATCATGTTCACCATCAATGGTCGTATATGGAATTTTGTTTTTGGATTTAACACTGACCCAATCCATTTTTGCCGTGATTTTGTCTACAACGTGATTTACCCATTCCGTTTTGTCGTCTAATGTAAGCATACACCAGTCCTTCTTTCTTCTTGAGAAGTTGTCTTTGCCAATCTGGACCACATATCGAATTTAGAATACCACTCGTCTTAAAATGTCTGTATGCAGTTTTTTAAGCTTCCTATGCTATAAATTTAAGAACTACGTGAAGGCAGTGCAAAGTCACCTTTATCCGAAACCACTAATCATATCGATGCATATTTTTAGCCCAAGTAGATTAAAATCGTGTTTCAAAATGAAAAAGAGCAGCTGCCCGCTGCAGCTCCTCTTTATCGTTCTCTATTATGTAACACTTCTAAGATGAATACCTTCTTTTTGATAATAATTGCAGTCCCATGGCAATCTATTATCAGGATTCATTTTTTTGATCCAGGACCTCCACTATTCGTTCAAGCTTCATATAGATCGCACGCAAGTAAGCAACAATAAAGAGCAAACCCAAAATTAAGATGATAGCGAGCATATATTCCCTCCTCCATTCTATTCATAATTATTAGTTACAAGCTCATGGATAAACCATTTCCCACTCTGATTATACATAAAAAGGTAATCCTGTGCAGTTAGCTACTGTTGGCTCGCCTGCAGTGATATATAAAAATAAAAAACCGATAAACCCCATCTCTCTGGGTCTACCGGTAATGCAAATTTTCGAGATAATCAGATCACTTATAATGTTTTCAAATACCACGTATCACATGCATAATGTTCAGATCCATTCAAGGGGTTGTCCAATGCAATAAATCCATTTTTCGCATAAAACTTGTTGGCTGCCGTCATATTGCTCAGGGTTTCCAGGTAACATTGTTCATAATGATCTTTCGCATAATCAAGGACAACGTGCAGTAATTCGCTTGAAATACCTGTACCTCTCGTTTCTTTGAATGCATACATTTTTTGCAACTCACAAATCTGAGGATAACCGTCAATCGGACCAATACCACAGCCCGCTACGACCGTAGAATCTTGCTCAACTACCCAATATTTAGACCCCGCATTTTGGTACAGATGATAGAAATCTCCCAAATGTGGATCTGTCCAGGCTGTCCCTGGTTTGTTCGCGCCAAATTCGATCAAACACGTTCTGATCAGATGTTCCACCTGTTGATTATCTCTTTCTTCAATCTCTCTGATCAACATAAAAGTAACCTCCGTAAGTATGTTCCTGCTCCATTTACGCCAAGTCATCATCAGACGTTCTGAATCGTATGGCTGGACAGCCAATAATGTTTCAATTCATAGACAAGTATCGCCCGGTAATAGACTGTTCTGCATGGATGATCTGTGAAGGAATACCTTCATATACAACTTGTCCACCCTTGCTTCCTCCATCCGGTCCCATATCGATAATCCAATCGGCCTGGCTGATCACATCGAGATTATGCTCAATCACAATAACCGTGTTGCCTGCATCCACGAGACGGTTCATGATCTCCAGAAGATGGCCGATATCCGACATATGAAGACCTGTCGTCGGCTCGTCCATTACGTAAATACTGCCTTTTTTGTGCAGTTCACTTGCGAGTTTGATTCTTTGGCATTCCCCGCCTGAGAGTGTGCTTAACGGCTGGCCAAGTGTAATATAGTTCAATCCGACGTCGCTCATCGCCTGAAGCTTGCGTACCACTTCTTTTAATTGAAAAAACTCGAGCGCTTGCTCAACAGTCATCTCCAGCACTTCAGCAATTGACTTGCCGCCAAGTTTGTACTCTAACACCTCGTCTTTGAACCTTCTGCCTTCACATACGTCACATGGCAGTTTCACGCTGTCCAGAAAGGAAAGGTCTGTATATAAGACACCAAGTCCATGACAGTTATCACACGCTCCTTTGGAGTTGAAGCTGAACAAGCCCTGATTCACCTTATTTTCCTTGGCAAACGCTTTACGCACGTCATCCATAATGCCCGTGTACGTTGCCGGGTTCGACCGTGTGCTTACACCTACTGCAGACTGGTCGATTACTATTGCATCTGCATGCTGACTGAGAAACACCTCGTTGATTAGCGTACTTTTCCCCGATCCGGCAACACCTGTAACGACAGTAAGCACTCCGGTCGGAATATCTACACTCACATTCTGCAAGTTATGCAACGTTGCATCTTTAACAAGCAGTTTGCCGGATGGCTGTCTGCAGTCGAGTTTTAATTGCAAAGGCCGCTTCATGTGTGTGCCAGTCAGAGTGCCCGATTCAAGCAATCCACTGAAACTTCCTTCATATACAATAGTACCACCGCGTTTGCCAGCGAAAGGTCCGACGTCCACGATATGATCCGCAACCTTGATGACATCCGGATCATGCTCAACAACAATCACGGTGTTACCTTTGTTGCGCAGCTTTTGAAGCAATTCATTCAATCGGTGTACGTCACGAGGGTGCAAGCCAACACTGGGCTCATCGAAGATATAGGTGACATCGACAAGGCTGCCGCTTAGGTGCTTCACCATTTTGACGCGCTGCGACTCGCCGCCGGATAACGTATCTGTCTCACGATCCAATGTCAGGTAGTCCAGTCCAATATCCACTAGATGCTGCAGCCGCTCCAACAAAGATTTGATGACCGGTACTGCAACTGCATCATTCATTTCCCGGATGACGCGAATAAGCTGGCCCACTTCCATGGCAGACATCTCCGCAATATTCAATCCATTAATTCTGCAACTGAGTGCTGCCTGACTAAGTCGCGCACCATTACAGCTGGAGCAAGGACCTTCAGAGATAAACGGCATTACCGCTTTTTGAGTACGTTCCGATTTCGTCTTCACATCCTGCTTGATGTACTTGTTCGTGAATTTCTCAATAACACCTTCTACGGTAATATTCGTTGCTTTACCAGCGAAATCCATCTTTACTTTTCTTGCCTTTCCATATAAAAGAAGGTCCAATTCCGCTTCGGAGTATTCGCTTAACTTCTTATCGGGATCAAAGTCTCCTGATTGCAGCACCATGTTCCAATCCCAGCCATCGACGGCATAATCCGGGAGCATGAGCGCCCCTTCGTTTAGAGATTTCTCCATGTCCACAGCCTTGCTCATATCCACGCCAAGTCTGCGTCCAATTCCGTTGCACTCAGAACACATGCCTTGCGGATCATTAAACGAGAACATGTTTACTGGCCCGACATAAGGCTGTCCAACGCGAGAGAATAAAAGACGAAGAATAGGTGAAATATCGGTGATTGTTCCCATTGTGGAGTGAGATCCGCCGCCGAGCCGCTTCTGGTCCACAATCACCGCCATGCTCAGATTTTCAATGGCATCGGTATCTGGCTGCGGAACACGAGGCAGAAACGTACGAACGAACATACTGAAGTTTTCGTTCAACAATCGTGTGGATTCTGCAGCGATTGTATCAAAGACAATCGATGACTTGCCGGATCCGGATACTCCGGTGAAGATCGTAATTTTACGCTTTGGGATGCGCAAGGATACGTTCTTGAGGTTGTTCTCCCTTGCACCAGTGAGTACAATGTACTCCTGATTAGATTCACTCATGCGTTAGAACCCTCCGATTTATTTATTCATAGGATACAGCCATAACTTGGACATTCAAGTTTAACTTTCATTGAGAGGGATTAATCTTGATTTTCAATGTGTGTAGACGGTTGTGGGATTAGACACCATGTCATGACGTTTAGATTGTAAGACACCATTTAGAGCTGTGTCAACGAACCTCTGTTCTTTTCCCGAAAAAGCGTAAGTAACAAGTGGAGGCATATTTTGTCCTCAAATGGTTCACCTTATCTGAGAAGGAGAGGTGTACCTACTTTGACGGATTTAAGTTGCGCTGCACAAGATGCTTCCTCCTCATCTGAAGGTAAGGAGAAGGGAAACTTAAAATGGTGGCAGCTGTCCCTGCTTGGCATCGGCTGTACGATTGGTACCGGATACTTTCTGGGTTCGGGAATAGGGATCAAACAGACCGGACCTTCAATGGTGTTATCCTTTTTGATCGCCGCTCTGGGTACCTACATTGTGTTTCACTTCCTGGCCAAAATGACTACTGCAGATCCTCAGGAAGGTTCGTTCTGTTATTATGCCGGCAAAGCCTTTGGGCGTTGGGCCCGCTTTGGCTGTGGATGGAACTATTGGAGTACTAAAATTTTGATTATGGGAAGCCAGTTAACGGCCTTGTCCATTCTCTCCCGATTTTGGTTTCCTAATGTTCCCCTCTGGGTTTTTGCGGCGGGTTATGCCTTGCTCTCCATTTTTGTTGTCCTACTTGGGACACAATGGTTTGACAAGATTGAGAATGTTCTCGCTGTGGTCAAAACCGCAGCCATTGTCATGTTTATTCTGCTGGCTGCAGCAGCACTCTTTGGCTGGATCCATGGGGGAAGCAATGAACGGCCTGGCATGCCAAGTTCAGCTGCTGAACTGTTCCCAGGTAAGTTTCCATCCTTCTGGTCGTCACTTCTCTACGCGTTTTACGCTTATGGCGGTGTAGAGACTATTGGACTCATGTCCATCCAGTTACAGGATAAAAAGGACGCCCCTAAAGCCGGAAAGGTGATGTTAACCGGACTCTCCATCCTTTATATGTTATCGATTGGTATGGCAGTGTTCATGGTGCACTATACGAAGATGAATGAAAAGGAAAGCCCGTTTGTTACGGCTCTATCGTCATATCATTTGGAATTCTTTCCTCATGTATTCAATGGCGCCATCATCTTGGCTGGTTTTTCGGCCATGAGCGCTTCGTTGTTTGCTGTCGTCAACCTTCTGGTGACCATGTCCAAGGATGGAGACGCGCCTAAGCTGTTCAAAGCAAAATTAAAATTCAAACAACTTCCCCTACCTTCCCTTGTGCTTGCTGCGATTGGCTTATGCGCCTCCATAGTGACAGCCCTGCTGCTTCCAGGAAAGATATATGAGTACATCACTACCGCAGCCGGTATATTGCAGATGTATAACTGGTCCTTTATCATTATCGCTGCCTTCAAAATACTTCAGATCCGCGCCAGGGATGTCACACTTGGCATTTCCGGTCTGGTTCTGTTATTGGGCGCGGTAAGTGGGACGCTAATGAAACCGGACATCCGGGTAGGCTTTTATGTAAGTCTGATCATGATTTTTGTGATAGCTCTGGTCACCTGGATCATGACAAGATGGTGGAAAAAACATAAGATCTCGACGTAGCAAAAAAGAGGGTATCCCGCGAGGATATCCTCTTCCTGTTACAAACGCTATCTATAATAGAGGAATATTTCCCTCTTCGCATTCCCGCCACGTTCTGTCATTCCACACCGACGCCTGCACTTCTCCAACATGCGCTTTTCGCAGCAAAAACATACACAGTCTGGATTGACCAATCCCGCCTCCAATCGTGAAAGGAAGTTCTCCATTCAAGACAGATTGATGAAAATCAAGAGCGGCCCGTTCGTTCGCTTGACTCAGGTTCAATTGCTTTTCAAGTGCAGCGGCATCAACACGTATTCCCATGGATGAGACTTCCAGGGCCTGCTCCAGCACAGGAAACCATAATAAAATATCTCCGTTTAACGTCCAATCATCATAATCCGGTGAGCGACCGTCATGCACAATTCCTGAATTCAGTAGCCCGCCTACCTGCATGATAAAAACAGCACCGTATTGGCGTGTAATCTCATTTTCCCGCTCTTTTGGGGTAAGATCCGGATATCGGTTCTCCAGCTCCTGTGTTGTAATGAAGAAAATCTGATCGGGCAGAATGGGTTCAAGGCATGAGTATTGAGTACAGACTTCTTGCTCTGTTGCTTGAATCGAACGATAGATCTTGCTTACTTCTTCCTTCAGAGTCGCTAGGTTGCGTTGATCTTCAGCAATGACCTTCTCCCAGTCCCATTGATCCACATAGATGGAATGGAGGTTATCCATCCACTCATCCCGTCTGATGGCATTCATATTGGTGTATAATCCTTCACCCACCTGAAAGCCATATGTCTTCAGAGCCATCCGTTTCCACTTCGCAAGGGATTGAACAACTTCAATCTGTCCTTCTTCCATATCCAATGCATCGAAGGAAACGATACGCTCTACCCCGTTCAGATTATCGTTAATTCCTGTACCTTCTTGCAAAAGAACAGGTGAGGGTACCTGTGTGAGATTTAAATGCTGTTCCATTCGTTCCTGAAACTTCTTTTTTGAAAAATGTATGGCCTCAGCAGTTTCCCTTAGGTTCAGCATCGGTTTGTACTTGTTCGGTACAACTATCGTTCGCAGCATGAAAGTACATCGTCCCTTCAGTTTGATTATCATGCAGTTTTCTGCATAACTGATGAGAGCAGTCTATGTGCCTACCATGGCGGTGTCGCGTTGTCCCACTCCAGAATTGAAGCATTTGGGTGTACGCCCATCCTCTACGAGAACAATGCACGCAGCCCTTGAAGCGCAAAATAAACGCCGAACCCAACCAGAGACAAACCGGATACCACGGATATGATGGAGAGGCTTCTTTGATTGAGATAACGCCGCATTCCTGTAGTTAACCCCGCCACAAGCAAATCCCAGAGCGTCAATCCGATGAAGATCATGCTGCTGTAAATCAGCAGATGACTTGTCCCAAATGATACTGCTGTTTTGGCCAGAATGGATCCATAAATGCCTAACCAGAAAATGATGGACATCGGGCTGGTAATCGACATGAAAAATCCCAGCATAAAGCAGTGAAAGAGGGAATCCTTGCGATTTTTGGCCGAATGCAGCTTCACTTTGTTCATTTGCAGAATGCTTTCGATGCCAGTATAGGTTAGCGTGAACCCGCCAACGAGCCAGAGGAGAATTTGTACCCAGGGGATATTGAGAAATTGAACCAAGCCCATATAAATCAACAACATAAAGGCAGCATCGGCGATCATGGAACCCGCCCCGACCATCCAGGCATGCCAAAAACCATTTTTGATGCCTTTGTCCAACCGGGCTGAATTGACAGGCCCAATGGGAGCAGCAAGCGTCAAACCAAGGAAAATATAACTGATCAGAAGTTGAACACTCAAGACTTCCTCACTCCTACTCGCTTGTCCAGTTTATTTCCCCATCTTATGATCTAATTACGCTTAACATGACAATATAACAACCGTTTATATCGCTTTTATCTATGAAAAATAAAAAGACTATTTCACAGACAGATAAACATGTCTGGAAATAGCCTCTATACGTCGTTATTTGATGCCTCTACATCGTACGATTTTTAGTTTGATCGCTAACCCGAGAATCTTCTTACGCTATAGGTGTTCCTGGTGGTAATTCAATGTCCGGTTTTAACAACACCACATCCCCTTTTTCGGGTACACCCCCTAGAACCAATATCTCCGACTTGAATCCGGCTATCCGGCGCGGAGGGAAATTAACAACACCAATGACTTGTTTCCCTATGAGCACTTCCGCTTCATATCTTTTCGTAATTTGTGCACTCGATTTCTTGATACCAATCTCTTCTCCAAAATCAATCTCCAGCTTGATCGCCGGCATTTTTGCCTCTGCAAAAAACTCAGCATGAATTATTGTTCCAATCCGGATATCCAGCTTCATAAAATCATCAATGGTTGCCATGTATATAATCTCCTCATCTTTTGTTCTATTCCAATATAATACACTAAACCCATTTTTCTTTAGCTACGAAATGACTTGATGATCGTATCCAAAAGTATATGCCCATGCCGAACAATGTAATCAATCCGCCTGTTAATTGAAATGCAGATATCGTTTCTCCCAAAAATAGATACGCCAAAAGAATTGCCAGAACAGGCTCTCCAATAATCCCTACAGAAACCGTCGTTGCGCCGATCGTTTTTAATAACAGGTTAAAAATATTCTGACCAAAAATGGTTGGAATTACGGCGAGCAACAAGAAATAGGTCCAATCCGAAGAACGGTAACCCACCAAAGGGATATGATTGAACAAACAATAAACCAGCATCACGGTCCCGCCCAGGAAAAAAACAAGGATACTGTATAAATTCGAGTCTATTTTACGGCTGACCTTCTGCCCTGCAAGCATATAAGCAGAGACCAAAATGGTTCCCAACAAGGATAGCCCATCTCCTAGTAACGCCTCACGCGAAATCCCTAGATCTCCCCAAGCTATGATAATTGAACCAATGAGGGCAGCAATTAAACAAATGATCGTTAGCATGCTGTTTCGTTCTCTGAACATAAAATAAGAGCCAATCATTACGAATAAAGGCTGCAATGACAAGATGACCATGGAACTCGCCACCGAAGTATGGACCAAGGATTCCATCCAAAATAAAAAGTGTAATCCAAGAAATAGACCTGCTACTATTACGGTAACCCAGTCTTTCTTGTTCATCTTAGAGATTCGAAGGGCTTTCCAGGGTACAAAAGGAAGCATAATGATTACGGATATGTACAATCTGTACATTCCAGCCACAGCGGTTGCCGTATCTGATGATTTGATCATAATCGATGAGATCGAAACAGACAGGATGCTGATTAAAAGCAATACATACGGATGAAGCGGTAATGACGATGGTTTGATTTTCACATGTAAGGCCTCCATGATATTTTATCCAATCGTCTGTGCACAGGATTGTATTGATAACCTTAAGATCTGATATGATAATATCACCGCTTATCGATCATTAGTGCAATAATATCTTTCATTTATATCGAAATATCGTCATTTGAGAGGAATTAACCCCATGGAGAAACCCTTACATGAGACCATCCAATATCCCGATACTTCCTTCCCTTATATCATGTACACGCATACGGTCCACGATAGCATCCCTGAAGGGAGAGGGTTTAACGACCTGCATTGGCATGAAGATTTACAGATCACGTTGGTTACCAAAGGAACACTGGTGATCCAGGTTAACGGGATGGATCATGAATTACATGCAGGTCAGGCCATTCTGATCAATAAAAGCATTCTTCATGTGACGACCCATTTGACGCATAACGGACAGTATGTCAGTTTTAATTTTCCGGAGAAACTGCTGGCTTTCTACTCTGATAGTGCTATGGAGAGAAACTATGTCCTCCCCTATACCAACTCATCTTTCGTATCACTTGTAATCAAAGGCGAAGTTACATGGGAAATCCAAGTATTAGAAATGCTGTGGGATATGAAAGCAAGATTTGAGAAGACCAAACAATGGGGCTGGGAATATGAGGTTTCCATTCAGACGGTACAGTTGTGGCTGACCATAATCTCCAATTTCTCGCTATCGACAGAGGAAGCATCAGCGAACGTGAAGCGGCAACAGGAGAGACTTCAATTTATGCTCAGTTTCATCCACCGTCATTATGCAGATCCGATCACATTACAGGAGATCGCGGATGCAGCTCATCTGAGTGTTTCGGAATGCACCCGAAGTTTTAAGCGTACAATTCATATGACCCCTTACGCCTACTTGATTAAGTATCGAATCAAAAAAAGCTGCGAGTTATTAAGCTCGACCGACTATACAATAACAGAGATAGCCCATAGAGTGGGCTTCAATCATGTGAATCACTTTATTCAGTCTTTCAAAAAACAGTATCAACGAACACCTAACCACTTCCGCAGGGGGGAATAACATGATTGAAATTACGACAAAACTGGTACGTCAGCTGATCCAGAGTCAATTTCCCGAGTGGAAGCACTTAGCCATAGCACCCGTAGACAAAAGTGGACACGATAATCGGACCTATCGATTAGGAAATGAGATGACTGTTCGTTTACCGAGTCATGAGCGATATGCCTCTGCTGTTCAAAAAGAATTGACGTGGCTGCCCGTTTTCAAGCCTTATCTCTCCTTACCGATTCCGGCACCGATTGCAAAAGGTGAGCCTACGGTAGAATATCCTCTACCCTGGTCTGTTAACCAATGGATTGAAGGCAGCACAGTCACAGTTGAAAATATAACGGATCTGAACACATTTGCTGAGGATCTCGCTGGTTTTCTAATTGAACTGGAAGCGATTGATGCAAGCCAAGGTATTCCAGCAGGCATCCAAAATTTTCATCGCGGAGGAAACCTGGCTGTTTATGACCAGGACACCAGATCCGTCATAGACGTTTTACCCAGTCCGTACGATCCTACGCTGTTATTGGAAATATGGGAGCTTGCCCTTGCCACAAAATATGAAGCTGCACCGCTCTGGCTGCACGGTGACGTTGCTGTAGGAAATCTGCTCGTACAAAACGGACGATTGTGCGGTGTCATTGATTTCGGAACGATGGGCGTGGGTGATCCTTCCAGCGACCTGGTGATGGCTTGGAACTTTTTTGATGAAAGGAGTCGTAATATATTCCTCCGCAGAATGAATGCTGACCAAGATATGATTAACCGTGCACGTGGATGGTCATTATGGAAAGCACTTATCACTTATGCCTGGAATGAACCAGGTTCGGAGTCATCCATCTGGGGAAAACGGGTTATCGATGTGATCATCCGAGATTATAAATCACTATAGTTCCTAGTTCATCGTAGTGCATCTAAGATAAAAATAAAACCGGATTCCTATTCGCGGAATCCGGTTTTATGATTGATGATATATATAATAGCTAATTAAGCCAGTCTCATTTTGAAATCCTGATATCCGAATTCACGGACAACTTCACAATCGCCACTTTTTCGTTTTACAGCGATGGCTGGTAATGGCATTCCGTTGAATGTATTCGTTTTGACCATGGAATAGATCGCCATATCTTCAAAGACCAGACGATCGCCCTCTTTCAAAGGCTCATCAAACGAATAATCTCCAATGACATCACCAGATAGGCAAGTTTGACCGCCAAGACGGTACAGGTGAGGCTTCTCTCCTGCTTCTCCGGAGCCAACAAGCGGCGGACGATATGGCATTTCCAGTACGTCTGGCATGTGACAAGTGGCTGACGTATCCAGAATGGCAATGTCCATTCCGTTTTTGTGGAAATCCAGCACAGAAGTCACCAGATAACCCGCGTTAAGCGCAACAGCTTCTCCTGGCTCCAGATAAACTTCCAGGCCATATTTGTCCTGCATGCGTTTGATGCATGCTTCCAGTCTTGGAATGTCATAATCTTCACGCGTAATGTGGTGTCCACCACCGAAGTTAATCCACTCCATTTGAGGCAGCCATTGTCCGAACTTCTCTTCGACTGCGTTCAACGTCGTTTCCAGATCATCGGAATTTTGTTGACATAGTGTATGGAAATGCAAACCGGAGACGCCTTCCAGCAGCTCTGCACGGAAATCCTCCTGTTTGGCACCAAAACGTGAACCCGGAGAGCACGGATCATAAATCTCGTGCCCTTCTTGGGTTGAACATTCAGGATTGATACGCAAGCCAATCTTGCGGCCGGCCTGAAGTGCTTTATCCTTAAATTTCGCAAGCTGCGAAAAAGAGTTGAAAATAATGTGATCGCAGATTGAAATAATCTCATCGATCTCGTCTTCGCGGTAGGCTGGTGCAAATACATGATTCTCTTTGCCCATTTCCTCGTGGCCCAGACGGGCTTCATACAACCCACTTGCTGTTGCCCCGCTCAGATATTGTCCGATTAGTGGATACATCGCTGTCATGGAAAATGCCTTTTGAGCCAGCACGATTTTGGCACCTGTACGCTGCATGACACCGTTAAGGATTTTTACATTTTTCTCAATAAGCGCCTCATCAACAACAAAGCATGGTGTCGGTAATTGCTCAAACCGCATCTTAACGAACGAGCTCCGATTCTTTTGCTTCTTCTGGCAGTTCGTCAACAAGAACCGGGTTGAAGTCTTCTACCCATGGAAGTCCCCATTTGTTCAGCTCTTCCATGAACGGATCCGGGTTGAACTCTTCCACGTTGTATACGCCTGGTTTGTTCCATTTGCCTGTCATGACCATAGCTGCACCGATCATTGCTGGAACGCCTGTAGTATACGAGATGGCTTGGGAACCAACCTCTTTGTAGCACTCTTGGTGATCACAGATGTTGTAAACGTAGTATGTTTTGTCCTTGCCGTCTTTTTTGCCTTTGAAAATGCAGCCGATGTTCGTTTTGCCCACAGTACGTGGTCCAAGGGATGCCGGGTCAGGCAGTACCGCCTTCAGGAATTGCAGCGGGATGATTTGTTTGCCTTCGAATTCGATAGGTTCGATGGAAGTCATGCCCACATTTTCAAGTGCTTTCAGGTGAGTCAGGTAGCTTTGGCCAAATGTCATGAAGAAACGGATTCGTTTCAAGCCAGGAATGTTTTTCGCCAAAGATTCCAGCTCTTCATGGTACAACAGGTACATGTCTTTTTCGCCAACTTCCTTGAAGTCATAGACACGTTTGATTTCCATCGGTTTGGTTTCGATCCATTCACCATTCTCCCAGTATCTTCCGTTTGCCGAAACTTCGCGGATGTTGATTTCCGGGTTAAAGTTGGTTGCGAACGGATATCCGTGATCGCCGCCGTTGCAGTCCAGGATGTCGATGTACTCGATTTCGTCAAAGTAGTGCTTCAGGGCATAGGCAGAGAATACGCCAGTTACGCCTGGGTCAAAACCGCTGCCGAGCAGTGCAGTGATTCCTGCTTTTTCAAAACGCTCTTTGTAATCCCATTGCCAGCTGTATTCGAATTTTGCAGTATCTTCTGGCTCATAGTTTGCCGTATCCATGTAATGCGTTTTGGTTGCGAGGCACGCATCCATGATCGTCAGATCTTGATAAGGCAAAGCCAGGTTCATGACGATATCCGGTTTAACTTCGTTGATCAGAGCAATCAATTCGTCTACATTATCCGCGTCTACTTGTGCTGTCGTAATTTTTGTTTTGCCACCGTCCAGTTTCGCTTTGAGATCATCACATTTGGATTTGGTACGACTCGCAATACAGATTTCCTCAAAAACTTCGCTATTTTGAACGCATTTGTGTACTGCCACAGAAGCCACGCCGCCGGCGCCGATGATTAGTGCTTTTCCCATTTTTACATTCTCCTATCCCATATGTAGATTTTTTTGGTTTTTGATTCAAATGTCCGTTTCAAGGTCTTCTCATTGTTCAACTTCCGTCAATTCCTGACAACAAAAAAAGCAAGGTGAATAAATGCCGCAACCCGCGCATCATCACACTTGCTTGTCGATATACATCGTGAAAAAACGTAAAGTCTCCATAACCAAAAAAGTTCAAAGAACTCCTCTGGTGGAAAGCTCCCTCATGTATATCAATATCAGATCAGAGTCTATATAGCAAATAATTCGCCTTTACCACTCTTATTGACCGTTTCACAAGTTGATGTGCTATTGCACTGGTTGTAAAGTAACCAACTTATAAAATTTGAGCTTTTAACTCAATCAATAAGGCAACATAAGTTGCCAATCGGCGTTTGACCCGGCTGTCCGTATGGCCTTGACTCCCTCATGGAAGTGGTCAAAATTATCTGCTGGAAAGTGCTCGTTCCAATTGATATAACTGCTTTCCAAAATCACAGGTTAAACAATAACAAACACTTTTAAAAAAATCAAGGGATAACTCAAAAAAACTTTTTTCCTCATTCTGGTCCAGAGTTTCCTTTAATCCGATATGCCTTTTCTGTTTAGCTTTCCGAGCTGGTTAATGACATTCATTATGGTTTTCTCTTCTGCTCCGATGCTTACTTATAGTTTGCACAATGTAACAGGAACATATGAGTTATCATCTTCTTCACTGAAGAAAGAACATTTTTATAAGGTCACGAACCATATCCGCAAGAATTACAAGTCTTTTCTGCATTCCCGGATACAATAAGTTAATTATGGAATCAAGTTTATCAACAGACATTAGTATAGTTACTAAAGTTACTGAAACTTTACACCTTTACCCATTTATATTGTTCTCCCTTTTCTTTGTACTTATTTACTTTAGGAATCATTGAAGTTTATGGTTCATTCTTCTCTCTCAATCCTGCCTGCGATAATCTGAGGTGGATCAGATTTTCTGACATGATAGAACCCTTCCTCATTCACTTTGGGAGTAATTTTAACTTTGTCTCCTACTTCAAGCTGCTCAAGGAGCTCCGAATCTTCAACAATATAATGGATTAGGGTGACCTTTTTTTCTCTAAGATCGCCAAAAGGTTGATCCGCATCTTCTCTAGATATATTTTCCGCTACAAGAATTCGATCTTCTTCCTTCTGAAGAATGTAATTCCCAACTTCACTTGTCGAGAATACTTTACATCCACTAAGTGTACATAGAAGAACGAGTAGCGTCACATTTATGACCGATTTTCTCAATTATATTCCTCCTCACAACACAGCTACCTCCTATATTAGACGTTTGGATTAAAACGTTTGTTGCTTCTTCATCTAACATCCACCAACATAAAAAGCCGCAATATGCGGCTTTAATGAGTTACCAAGGAAGCTGACTATCCATATAGTAAAAGCTGCCTGTTGGACCGTCTTCAGACAAGGTAGCCAGACGCACAGCCGTTTTGGCACCTTCCTCTGGGGATAGCTCTGCCTTTTCACCACCCATTTGTGTTTTAACCAAACCGGGATGTACGGAATTCACTTTAAGATTCGTTCCTTGCGTTTTCTGAGCCCAATATGCTGTCAGCATGTTCAATGCTGCCTTGGATGCAGAATATGCAGGTGTAGCAATCCGCTGTGCAAGCTCATTGGTCAGCAGAAATTGTATGGAACCGAGAGCACTGCTCTGATTGACGATTCGACCAGCATCACTTTTCAGAAGCAGAGGCATTAATGATTCTGTGAGATGATAAGGACCAAATGTATTGACCTCAAACGTATCACGCAGTGCATCGCCTTCGTAATCCTCTTTTTCAGCCCATACCCCTGCATTATTGACCAGGATATCCAATCGACCATACGTGTCACTTATCCATCTGGTTACCTTCGCAATATGCTCCGGGTTTGTCACATTCAGCTCCACACCCACGGCTTCGATGCCTTTCTTGCTTAGTTGGTTTGCTGTTTCATCAGCTATTACTTGATTGCGTGCGGCTACCAAAACCGTAATGCCTAATTCGCCGAGCTGTCTTGCAACCTCATACCCAATTCCTTTATTTGCTCCAGTTATCAATGCAATTTTATTGTTTGTCATTTTTTGTTCCTCCTCAGATTTTATGATTATTTGTTAATGGTGACCAAACCCGATGTTTGCACATGTTTTACACTTCTTACATGATCCACGTAAGCCTCTTGGCTAATAGCGATCTGCTCATCCGTGATATGATTGGCGTTATGGATAGCAAATGGCGGCAGATAATGGGCCCCGACATAGTTGGCGAGCGCCTCCATTGGTTTTGCAATATCCCGAATGGTAAACAGATTGTATCCGCCGGGCTGATATGAAGCCGCAGTGCCTGCTGTTGAAATTGCGATGCCGATCTCTTTCCCTTTAAGATACTCCCCACCCGGGCCGAATGCCCAGCCGTATGCGAGCACCTCGTCGAACCACTGCTTCAAGAGTGGTGGCGTGCTGTACCAATATAAAGGGTATTGGAAAATAATCCGGTCATGACGTTCCAACAGTCCTTGCTCATGGGTCACATCGATAGATTTATCTTGATATAACTCATCCAGCACATGTACGGTCGTATCCGGCTGCTCCCTCATGGTATCAACCAATGCCCGGTTAATCCGTGAATTTTGCAAATCCGGGTGAGCTACAATAATTAGTGTCTTCATGTTTAAACACTCCTTTAATTTTTATATGGGAACGATCGTTCTAAAAATGGCGCAAAAGAATGTTCTGTATTTGGTTAAGGCAGAAGCTGGCTCCTGCACTTAACCATCCGCCATTGCTTTTATTGAGTATGACCATTCTAATATCCCGTCAAGATGACACCACTTCATCTTATTTTTCTAACAAAAGCATGCTCATTGTGGAAATACGCTCTAGCTTTTCCTTAGGCACTGATGTCCGGGCCATTACCCTTATCCCGATTAAAGAATTATGCAAGTACTCCGCTAATTCTTGCGCGTCATACTGGCTTGAGAACTCCCCATTTTCTTGCCCCCAGGTGACGATCTCCACAAGAAGATGCTCCACTTTTTGAAAGGCTCCAACCGTTTTGGCATCTACATCTTCATCTCGGCAGGCCATTTCCACTGCAGAATTGACAAACATGCATCCAGGTGGCTCGCCCTCTTCAGTGCTGCTCATATAATCAAAGATAAAATGAAGAGCTTCCTTGGCTGTTTTCGCTTGCTTGACGCCTGCAGCCAATTTGGCATCGGTACGATTACCGAACCGTTCCATTGCTTTGAAGAACAAGGTACGTTTATCGGTGAACGTATCATAAATGCTTCTGCGATGAATACCCATGTGTTCAACGAGATCACTCATCGACGTTTTCTCATACCCCTGCTCCCAGAACAGCTTCATGGCTTTATCTAAAACTTCGGTTTCCTCGAATTCTTTGCTTCTCGCCATCTCAGGTACCCTCCCTTCACCAATAGTAATGTGTTTATAACGTTTTAAAGAATATTCTGCAGATTCTCATAGGTTTTTATTTCCTGTAAAATCATCCTAACAGAATGAGAACGATCAGTAAAGAATTAAATTTTACCGAACGTTCTCAAATTAAGTTCTCGCTTTTTCCCCTTGTCTTTTCAAGCCATGTATAGATTAATCGCCCAGATTCAAATTCCATATACTTGCTGCTCATTGGCATTAATGAAGATGTTATTTTTTGTTTCCCAAAGCGGACATGCGTTTAATAGGGATCAACATGACCGTACTATTCAGGTTGGAACAAAGCCAACTGTATTAGGAACAGACTACTATAAATGGGTAGGAGGAATTTTACATGGGACAATATGTACAAGTTGAGGACAACGTTAAAATTTTTGTCGAAGATATCGGTCAAGGTGTTCCGGTTATCTTCCTGCACGGCTGGCCTGCCAACCATCTTATGTTTGAATATCAATATACTTTGCTGGCTTCTCACGGTTACCGCTGCATCGGAATTGATATTCGCGGCTTCGGTAAATCTGATGCCCCTTGGGAGAGTTACTCATATGACCGTATGGCGGATGATGTACGTGCAGTTATTGATGAACTTCACCTGGAGAATGCAGCTTTAGTTGGCTTCTCTATGGGTGGAGCCATAGCATCTCGCTATATGTCACGTCATAACGGCCACGGTATTACAAGACTACTCTTGGCAGGAGCTGCTACTCCCGTATTTACCCGCCGACCTGGTATTGAGTATGGAATGGAGCCTGACGAAGTGACTTCGCAGTTAATACATGCTACCTATGAGAACAGACCTGCAATGCTCAACAAATTAGGTCTGAAATTTACCAAGACTAAATCAAACCCGGGTATGCTGGTGTGGCTGGGATTGCTCTGTTATCAGGCATCACACCATGGTACGATCAAAGCTGCAGTTTCTTTACGGGATGAGGATCTTCGTCAAGACCTCGCTGCAATTCAAATTCCAACTACTGTGTTCCATGGGCAAAAAGACAAAATTGTTGAGCCTGAGTTGGGAGAACTAACCTCACAGAGCATTGCGGGTTCCCGCATCGTGAGATTTGAAGATAGTGGTCATGCCATGCTATTCGATGAACCGGAGAAGTTCAACGAAGAGTTGTTAACCTTCCTTGATGGAATGAAAATGGAGTATGATCCGTTGAATTCAGTAGAATCGCAGCGCAGCTTGTAATCGAGGACATCGAACGAGCCTCATTAAGAACCCTCTGGCTGAGTACCACCAAGGGGTTCTTTCTATTACTTATATACGGCTATACAAAGCTTAGATCGTATCACAAAGTTAATGCATTATTACTATATTAATACTACATAGAAGTTAGCTGATTTTTTCCATATTAATTTCAGAGGATTCAACTGCGAATCATTCAATCTTCTCAGAAAAAGTGCTTGTGTTTTTCTTAAGGATCGTGAACTTTTTAAAACATCGAGGGTGAGTTGATGAATGCTAAGGTAGGTAGCAGCAAAGTTCGTAGAAAGCTTTTTCTATTGTGAATTTTTCATATGTTTAAATATTGTAAATAGGGATAAATTTAAACCTTTTCTTTGTGGTTTCAAACCTTTTGCCAATCATTTTGTTCATTAATTGAAATAGTTGATGGTACGAAGTCATTGGAAATTGGAGGTCTCTTAAATGAATAAAAGGTATTATGGTATTTTCTCTGTTGTAATGACTGTGTTCTTGCTTCAATCTGCTTGTACAGCATCCGTTGGAGATTCGATGAATGAAATTAACCAAACAAATCATTCAAGCAGCAAAACACCGGTGAGTCAAACACCTACTTCAACTAATGTCATAACCGAATCGGAGAGACTAATTGACCCCGAAGGATTGGAATTCAAGGAGATTGGAGTCGAAGATTTTAATAAAGGCGTGTTCATTGATTTTGAACGGTACAAAAAAGACTTTTTTAATGATGACATCATTTCAAAGTTCAAAGGCAATCTTGAGGGTATTGTTGAAAATGATAAAGCGAAATTCAAAGTCCATCTCTATGAAGGTTCACAGAAAGAATCACTCTTCTTCGATGAAGAAAACGCTCAGTTTATGTTTAATGATCTGGACCTTCTAGAAAAGATAACCATTTATGGCCGTGAACAAATTTGGATTGGCGTTCAATATGCCAAAAAACATGAGGATGGAAGTGTTGAGAATAAAGCCATAACGTATTTCTTCACAAAGAACAAAGAAGGTAATTGGCTTATCGAAAACATTGATTAGATTAACACTTGATCAGAAGTTCATTTAACTTCGAATAAAAACATGAAGCAGCTGCCACTGCAGCTGCTTCATGATCAGGTATGAACTTTAATCTGATAATCTGATTTATATTCAGATGCTACCTTTTCACAGTCTCCTATTCGTCAAAGCGCAAAGTGAACACAAGAGCCCATTCGATTTTGCTTAAACTTTCCTCTGAGAAACCTCCTGCAAATACCTGGTTTGAACTTGTTGCATGCATAGCGAATGTATGAACTGGATGATCTGGTACAAACGTTAAAGCTTCGGTGTTTTGAATCAACCCTCGTCCTTTCAACTCCGAATTCCAAGGAAGCGTAAATGTAGCTAAGCCTGACCCTGTACTGATTTTAACAATGCATACTTCTTTGTCTTCTTCTGTTCTTACCGTATCAATGGATATAATGACTTCAATTTCATTACTGTTATTCACCTGTCCTTCCGGACTGAAGAACAGGTCCCCTATGGATCCTGCAGAATCTACCTTCGATCCATTCTCCCAGATGTCCATATCCAAATTGGCGCTCGGTTTCACTCCCTCGTATCTTAATTTAAATGCACCGGACATGGTGCCGAGGAAAGGTCTTAATTTTGCTGTTTCTCCTTGAGCCAGATCCACCGGAGTTAATGTGATGCTGTCAGTTATCGATTTGTCCGGTTTAATAGCCTCTGCGCTATCTGCCGAACAACCTGTTAGTACAAACAAGAAGATAATTATGTACTGTCTTAATCGCAAATTTTCACCTCCAATCCGGATGAAGATTAAACTTTAACATGCTATTTTATTGTACCATACATTTTTTACATATTTATCTATAATCATGAATCAATACATATCCATAATGTATATACCTATGTGCGCTATAAATTAATAAAAGCAGCTGATCGCAAGGATCTAGCTGCTTTTTTCATTATGCTGTTATCTCGTCAATATTAATATCATAGCCAACGAAAGTACAAGAACGAACAAAAGCTGAGAATAACTTTTGGCTAAATGAATCTACTGTATAGCTGTACTCCGGATGCCATTGCACTGCCAGCACAAATTTTTGGTTAGGCATTACTACGGATTCAACTATTCCATCCTCAGCGACTGCAGCTGCTTGCAGCTTATCCGAAAGCATTTTGATTCCTTGATGATGGTAACTGTTCACTTTAATCGTATCTGCTTGAATAATGTCATACAGCAAGCTACCTATTTCAATATGTACATCGTGTACCAGATTCGTATAGGGTGGGCTTTGCTTATGATTAACCGTATTGCTTACTTGAAGCTGTGTAGGAATATCCTGATACAAAGATCCACCCAGTATCACGTTAAACAGCTGTAATCCCCGGCATATGCCGAAGATAGGCTTATCGAGTTCGATTACTTTCTGAAATAGCAAGGCCTCCATCATATCGCGTTCCATACATAACTCCCCGCAGGTATCCTCTGCTTTTTCATGATAAAGCTCCGGATTAATATCATGTCCGCCCGTGAACAAGAAACCGTCAAACTCATTCGCCAAAGTTGCAATAATTTCGAGATTCGTTGTCAACGGCAGCATCACTGGAATCCCGCCCGCACTCTCGATTGCGTTCATATAATCTGGAAGCATCCAGTAACTTTTTTTGTTGGAATCATACAGCGGCAGGACTCCGATTATTGGCTTCTTCATTGGTTTACCTCCTAATGGGGTCATTTTCATGTGAATCGCTTTGCTAGGAATGGGAAATCTTTTCATTCATTTTATCAGATCTCCTCATATACAAACTCACCAAATTATTGCATTTTCCTACGCTTTGCCTATCTTCATCCTGCATACCTTTTACAGATTTAGCTTCACTGGTAAATAATCCAATATGTTATTTATAGAATATCCCGGGTAATGATTAATCAAGATTCCGAACTTGGGAGGGATAGGAATGTTCCTGGAGTTAAGCATCAAACTAGTCATTAGCTTCTTCGGCCTATGGGCCATTGCCTTTATTACCGGCAGAAAAACGCTAAGCCAACTTACACCGCTCGATTTCCTATCCTCGTTGGTGCTCAGTGAGATTGTGGGAAATACGCTGTATGATGATGAGATCAAGGTATCTCATCTATTATTCGCATTAGCACTTTGGACTGCACTCTCATACCTTTTCGAGAAAGCCACAACGCGATTTGTGAAGTTCGGATATGTCGCGGAAGGACGAGTCGTGCTCTTAATTGATAATGGAGAAGTCAATCAAGGTTTGTTAAAAAAATACGACATTGAATTTAAGCAGCTGCTCTCCATGCTTCGTAAACAGAATGTATTTTCAATTCAGGAAGTGAAATACGCCATCCTGGAAACGGATGGATCGTTATCCGTGCTTCGCAAGCCCGAGTACGAACCACCTACCGCAGAAGATATGGGTATGGAGACATCACCTGATCGTTTTGCGGTAACCGTAATTGATAAAGGAGAGCTGCTTAAGAAGTCCATGAAAGGTAAAAATATCGATATGGAGATGGTCAAGGTAGAAATTCAGAAGCAGGGCTATGACAATATAAAGGATATCGCCTATGCAGAATATGGTGACGACGGAGAACTATACATTATTCCGAAAAGCAAAAACGGAAAAGGTTAATTCAAATCTCTTCGGTCCATTATAAATAAAAAGACCGGGTACATGGTAAGCCCATATACCTGGTCTTTTTTGGTACTCATGTATCTACGCAGCGTTAGAAGTGGGCGCTTCATCCGCATTCAACTGAATGGTACGCTGGCATATTCTTGTAATGGCAAAAGCCAGCAAAGCTAATACCACGGCTACCGGCGGCACCCATGCCACACCGCCAAGATTAACGGCAAGTCCACCGACCCCAGAACCGAGAGCAATGCCCACATTGGCCGCCACAGGCAGCAGTGTGGATGCAAAAGCTTTGGATTCCGGTGCAATCGATCCAGATACATCAAACAGATATAACTGGGATGCTGCGCTCATTGACGACGACAGACAGCCGATCAGTAGCAGGAATGTCAAACCTAGCCACAGATTGGACACAGCGAAACTCAGTCCGAGGAAAATAACCGCTTGGATGACGAATAGCCACTTAAGTTTGGGTAGAAAATCACCCTTGGCTATTTTGGCACCGATCCAGTTGCTCAGAATACTGCATGCCCCATAGATCAGGAGTATAGCGCTAATCCAACGTACGGGCACCCCCATAGACTCGCTGAGGAGCGGTGTAATATAAGTAAAAGTGACGAAGATACAGCTGTTGCCCAGCACGGGAATTAGGCAGGCCAACAATATGCGAGGCTTCATAAAGAGAGCCATCTGATCACCAAATGAACCGGTAACGGTAGTCGTGCGGCGTGGAAGGATTCGGAACATGAATACAAACGGAACAACACCGATGCATGCAGTAACTACGAATGTCATGGACCAGTTCAGATGCTGTCCAATATATGTACCGAGCGGCACACCTAGTACATTCGCGATGGAAAACCCGCCCAAAATCCAAGCGATAGCTTCCCCTCTCCGATCCCGATGAACGGCGTCGCTTGCGATTGAGATCGAAAGCGATATCGTAAGTCCGCAAGCAACGGCCGAAACGATGCGAATAGCCAACAAGGAAGGGAATGTTGTTGAGAACACAGTTAATACATTCAACACAAGCACAATGGCGAATCCAATTAAGATGGAGCTTCTTCTGGAAATTTTGGCCAAGGAAGCCACGGCGAATGGTGTCCCCACTGCATAAGCAATAGCGAATCCGGACACTAGGGCACCTGCAGCAGCGAGAGATACTTTCATATAACTCTCAATTTCTTTCAACACACCCACAATGACATACTCGGTCGTTCCCAGTACAAAGCTGACGAGCGTAAGCGTTAAAATAAGTAGATTTTCTCTAGTTCTGGTCATCAATTTAATTTCACTAATCCTTTCTAATGTTGCAAGCGCTTCAATTCTTAGGACAGCTCCTAATCTATGTATTTTCTGCTTTCCCATCCCTTCGATTTCGATATATAGTACATATTGGATAGTGAAATTGTACTGTCAGACTTGTCAGACGACAATCAAGGTTGTTGTGGATTTGATTCAAAACATGATGTATGTTGTCATTTTTCATCATAGAACCTCGAAGGGAAGACATAGATGGATACACGCCACGAACCCGAACAACGATATGAAGATCAGGATTGTATCATTATTTATGTCGGGAAGCTGGCCGGCAATCCCCAGTGGAGTTTTCCGACGCATAAGCATGACGATTTGCACGAGATTATTTATGTTAATGAAGGCAAAGGATCATTCACCATTGATGGTGCGAAGCACTTGGCCCAAAAGGGAGACCTGCTCATATACAATAGAGGAACACTTCACGAAGAAAAGTCTGACCCCGAATATCCCTTATCGACCTTTTATTGTGGCTTTCGTTTCAAAGAGGATATCCATAGCGATGCCGATTGGGTCGTACCTCCAGGTAGTGAACCAATCATTCGCGCAAACCGGTATTCGGAAGAGCTGCATACGTTAATGCAGACCTTATTCAGTGAATTCTCCATTCGTGAGGATGGATACGAGCGCATCTCCCAGCATGTGTTAAAAGCCGTACTACTGATCATCGAACGCATGTCCCGACATCAACAGTCTTCTGAACAGATTATACGGAGCATTACCCTTGCTGAGAGTATTAAGGACTATCTGGATACCAACTACCGGCAAAACATTAAACTGAAGGAACTCGCCGAACAGTTTCATATCGATTTCTATTACCTCATTCATATGTATAAAAATCGCTACGGTACCTCCCCTTATCATTACTTGATCCAACGACGAATGGGTGAAGCAACCCGTCTGTTAGTTTCAACCAAGAAGAAAATATGGGAAATTGCCAAGCTGGTTGGGTATGATAATCCCAATTACTTCACCATTCTTTTTACCAAAACGGTCGGTGAATCCCCGCGAAGCTTTCGCAAGCGAAATCAAAAAGATATGTTCGGGGATACTACCTCCCATTCATCATAAAAGAGATATCTCCCTGATCTAGTTAATCCTTAACACACTATCACGGCTACTAAGATATCATGTAATAAGACGCTCCTGATAAGGAGCGCCTTTGTCATTCAAACCTAAACTTTTATTCAACTTAGAGCGTGAATCGACGGACCAAGTTTTGCATATTTTCAGCCGTTTTGGATAATTGCACGGATGAAGCAGCAATCTCCTCCATGGCCGCCATTTGCTCTTGGGCTGCTGCCGAAGTGGTCTGGGCACTGTCAGCAGACACTTTGGAGATATTGGCCATTTCTGCCACAGAAGCAGAGACTTGCTCCGTACTTGCTGCCAGCTGCTCTGATACAGCAGACACATCCTGGATCTGATCCACGATATGAGCCGTATATTGTTCAATGTTTGAGATGGTTGCTGAAGCCTCGCGGCTGATGCGCATCCCTTCGCCGACTTGATTTCGAACGTTATCATTCATTAGTGATGTGGATTTCTCGATCAGGTCGAGCATTTTGCCGATGGTTGCGCCAATTTCCTCCGCGCTTTGTCTGGATTGCAAGGACAGCATGCGTACTTCACCTGCAACGACGGCAAAACCTTTTCCATGCTCCCCTGCTCTCGCTGCTTCAATTGAAGCATTAAGTGATAGAAGATTCGTTTGGCGAGAGATATCCGCAATCGCCTCGTTCATTCTACTCGCTTCTGCTGATAGATTAGACAGCTCGTTAATCAATGCTGAGGTTTCCTGGACGGCCACTAGGATGTGCTCCATTTGGTCGCCAACCTGGTTGATGGTCCTCCCACCGTTCGCGACAGCTCGCTCTGTCTCTTCAGCCGAATCTACAATGGCACTTGCAGATTCAGCAATGGTACCAATCCCTCTGGCCATCTCTTCCACTGCGTTCGCTGTTTGTTCAGAACTTTCTGCACCAGCGACTGCCCTTTCAGCGGTCTGCTGGATCGTTTCAGCAACATGCTGAACAGATGTGTTCGTTTGTTCAGTGCTTTCCTGTATCATTTGTGAGGTATGGTTTAGAAGCGACGATGTCTGATTAAGTTCTGTCACGACAGATTGTAATGAAATGGTCATTTGGTCAAAATCATTAGCCAATATGCCGAACTCATCTTTATTCCTAAGATCAACCCGTTCTGTCAAATTCCCTTCTCGAACACGACGGGTTGCCGTTCGTAATTTTTGCATAGGAACCATGAAAGATCTCAAAATAAAGAATATGATTATTCCAGCCAGCAATGTAGAAATGATAATTACGGTAAGACTAGTGACCAATATTGGTTTCGCAGCTGCGATGAAATCTTCATGCCCCATCAAAGCGATGACATTCCAGCCTGTTAACGCATTAACGCCGTTGTAGACCTCCAAGTCATATTCCAGGTCCGTTCGGACAAATTGGGAGAATGCCATGGGTTCATCAGGACTAGATGCTGTAATCGGATGGACAGGTATCCCATCAATAAGTGCCCCGCCAAGCTCTCCTCCTCCACCTTCAACAATCGCACCAGCCCAGGCGGCGATGGTTCGATTGGAGTCGACTACAATCAAACTTCCGTTCCCCCCAACATCCACGTAGGAGATCTCTTCTGCTAATGGCGCCAGATCAAGTTTTATGCTTGCTACGCCTTGTCCACTTGAGAGAGCCTGGGATATCTCAACATAAATCTCTCCGGAATCGGAGTCTTTCATAATGTTAGAAAAATAGACCGATCCATTATTATTTTTACCATTGGTGTACCATTCCGTACTGCGTGGATCATATGTTGTATCTCCGATCTCTGGAGAAGCAATAAAGCTGCCCTGATCGTTACCTACAGTAATCGCTAGAATATCAGGATATGTATATGCTAACTGGTTTAATTCTGCTTGCACTGCTTCAATGTTCACCTGACTGGCATCAGCATTTAACAATTGATCTATATAACTTAACAGTTCTGCTTTTGTCCCTACTAGATTATTAATATGCTGCCCTGCCATTGTTATTATCGTATTCATCGGATCGGTCATACTTTTTTGAACCTGTTCTTGTGCACTGTGATAAGAGAAATATCCGATAAGTGCTGTTGGAATGATAAGAACCGTTAGGAAAGCAGCTATAAGTCTGGTACTCATCAAACGTAATACAGATGCTAGTCTCGTGAATAATGACGCTTTTTTCTTTTTCTTCTTTTCGTTCAAATGGATCTCCCTCTCTTGTTAAAATAAAGAACAAAACTATATATCGGTATATCTAGTAAATAATTTAATTAATGGTATATATTTATTTTTATTAATAGCTAATAATCGCTCTGTAAAAGACGTCACTTCAGTGATGTAATTCCCGTAATTGTCGATGTATTACCGTATGTAAACGCAAAAAAACCCATATATATGCACACTCAAAGAAACGTTGAGCATACATATACACAGGTATTGCCTGATAAAAATCAGTAACAAGCCTTATTTGTTTTGTATTATAGCATAGATCGAACGGCTATGTTAACCATAATTTGGTTTGTCATCAACATATACTCGGATCACAATGTCCTGATCATGGTTACCGAAACCAGCTCCGTACAACGTCACTCCCCCGACATGATCCGCTTGTTCTTCAACCGCAAACCTGAGTGTCCAGAACGGTTCACCCAACTTCACCTCATTCAGCGTCACGTCTGACATCCACTTTCCATCTATCGTTGTCCCCGAAGCATCCACTCGAATCGTCTTTAATAATCCATATTGATTCACGTTGCGATGCCACCATTCGGGTGTATATTTGCCTCGTGCCGCCCTGCCGAAATCCGCTGGACTTGTCCAGGTTCCAAGCTTAATACCGTTAAAGGTGAACGTAATATCTGATGGCCAATCATCTCTTAGACCGGGTGCTTCAGAAGCGATCTCCATGGAAATTTCTATAGCATTCACACTGGGCTCAGGATATAGATAGTTAGGCGTCTTATACTCCACATAACCTCTCCCAAACCACAGGATGGAAGCTTGAACCCGTTCAGGATCCAGGAAATAGCGAGGATCGTCCCATACCCCGATTTCCTTTTCCCTTGTACCCAGACCACAAGTGGGATGAATATCAAACGCAGTATAATGACCCACCGAAATGGTCTGTTCCCTCATGTTGGTAACTCTGCTGGCTGCGGGCAGCTCAATTTCGATCTTTTTTTGTTTGAGAAAACACATTTTGTGTGTTCCTCCATTACGGCGGACTCTGCGGCTTCCAATTAATTCGGCTTGTTCCAGTTTTCGAATATGCATTGTGACAATGGAAGGGCTAAGTTTGATCTGTGTGGCAATATCCTTGACACTCATCTCCTGGTCGGCTATCAACTCCATAATCCGCCAGCGAACTTCACTGGCCAGCGCATCGTATAAAGGCATAAACCGGGACTCCCCGTTCGATTGAATCATTTTTCACACTCTCCTGCTCACTTCAATGAAATCACATTTATATAAATTTAAAGAATATAACTTGAAATTACAAGTCCCTTCTATTGAAATGAACAGCGGGTTGGTGTTTAATTTCAGTAGCTTCCTATTATTAGAATTCTTATTTTTATGAATTTATCATCGAGGTGAAAGAACGAATGCAGTTTAACAATCCCGTTATCAAAGGGTTCTATCCAGATCCAAGCGTATGCAGAGTGGACGATACGTATTACCTGATTTGCAGTTCATTTCAATACTTCCCCGGAGTACCCATATTCGAGAGCAAAGACCTAATTAACTGGGAACAAATTGGTCATTGTCTAACCAAAACGAGTCAGGTTCAGCTTGAACATGTGAACAGTTCAGGAGGCGTATTCGCTCCTACCCTTCGGCATCATAACGGGCGATTCTACATGACGACCACGAATGATACGACCCGCCAGAACTTCTATGTGTGGACAGACGATATCTATGGCGAGTGGTCTGAGCCCATATTCGTGGATCAGGGTGGCATCGATCCGGACTTATATTTCGAAGACCAAAAAGCGTACTTTATGAGTAACGGTTCCGACGATTTCGGGGTCTCGGGGATCGTTCAATGTGAGATTGAGATTGAATCCGGCAAAAAGCTTACGCCAAGCCGGACCATATGGCAAGGTACGGGTGGACGTTACCTGGAAAGTCCTCATATGTATAAGATCAACGGTCTTTATTATCTGCTGGCTGCTGAAGGAGGCACCGAATACGGTCACATGGAAACGTACGCACGCGGATCCTCTGTCTCCGGACCTTTCGAAGCCTATCCCCACAATCCGGTGTTAACCAACCGTAACCTGGGCGGTTATGAGCTGCAGGGTGTTGGGCATGGCGATCTGGTTCAGGATGTTGAGGGAAATTGGTGGCTCTTCCACTTGGGATTCCGGCAAATTGGACAATGGCAGACGTTTCATCATCTGGGCCGCGAAGTTTTTGTAGCACCTGTAACATTTGATGAAGACGGCTGGTTTACAGCAGGTCACCATGGAACGACTTTATTAACTTTTGAAACAGACCGGATATCCGAATCTGTCGTTCAGGCGGAGAAGAAGTCATTTACTTTTGACAACACGGAATGGGACAAGGACTGGTGTTATCTCAGACATCCTCATCCACAGAATTATAAGCTGCAATCCAACAAGCTAACGCTTAAAGGAACCGACGTCTCACTCGATCAACCGGGCACACCTACCTTCATCGGTATACGGCAAAAGGACTTCAATGCCATTATTTCTTGTAATGTTCATCTTACAGACGGAGAAGCAGGCATCACCCTGTACATGGATGAGCACCATCATTATGATCTGGCTATACGGAAAGACGCTGAAGGTTATAAGGTAATCGAGCGCCTTAATATTGGAGATATCAAATCGGTTGAAAAAGAAGTGGATCTCGGAAGCCGTAATCACGCCACATTGAAGATCCGGGCAACCAATGATTGTTATACCTTTAGCTTGGATACCCAGGGCGAGGAGATTGAATTAGGCAGCGCACATACGAAATATCTATCCTCTGAGGTAGCCGGCGGATTTACAGGCGTCGTTATTGGTTTGTATGCCTATGCCGAAGGAGCTCACGCAGAATTCTCTGAATTCAAGTGCGACTATATATAAAAGATAATCTCCGAGTTAAACAATAGAAATATACATTTTAACTTATAACTAACTGCCCATAAAAAAAGCGAGGATGTCCTCAAAGTTAACACTTTGGAGACATCCTCACAGTCTTTTTACATGAAGTTTAATTTTAATTCAGCACTTACATTGTGCTTGTATCAATAACGAATCTGTACTTCACATCCGAAGCAAGTACGCGTTTATAAGCTTCGTCGATTTGATCAGCCGAGATCACTTCGATCTGAGGTGTGATGTCATGTTTCGCACAGAAGTCCATCATTTCCTGAGTCTCACGAATACCACCGATCATGGAGCCTGCAAATGATCGACGGTGACCGATGAGAGACATGACGTTAACTGCTAGTGGCTCACCAGGTGCACCTACGTTTACAAGTGTACCATCTAGCGTAAGCAATCCGAAATAAGCGTTAATGTCGATATTGGCACTTACCGTGTTAATGATCAGATCGAAGGAACCCGCAAGTTTCTCAAACGTTTCAGCTTCACTTGTGGCGTAATAATGGTTTGCACCAAACTGTAAACCATCTTCCCTTTTATTCAGGGATTGAGACAGCACTGTTACCTCGGCGCCCATGGCATGTGCGATTTTGACAGCCATATGACCGAGCCCGCCCATACCTACAATCGCTACTTTTTTGCCTGGAGCTGCTCCCCAATGATGGAGAGGCGAGTACGTCGTGATCCCTGCGCAGAGTAACGGCGCAGCGGCATCCAGCGCAATGTTATCCGGAATCCGGACAACGAAATTTTCCGTTACAACGATGTGAGTCGAATATCCACCTTGTGTGGGTTCACCGTATTTATCAACCCCAGCATACGTTTGAATATTGCCTTTAAGGCAGTACTGTTCTTCTCCGCGGCGGCAATTTTCGCATTCCCCACAGGAGTCAACCATACATCCGACGCCTACTCGGTCACCCACTTTATATTTTGAAACTTCAGGTCCTACTTCTGTGACAATTCCTGCAATTTCATGACCGGGAACCAGCGGATAATTCACAGGGCCCCACTCACCGTGAGCCGTATGAATGTCAGAGTGACAAATGCCGGCATATTTGATTTCAATCAGGACATCATGTGTGTCCAGATCCCGTCGTTTGATTTCAGCTGAGCGGAACGATTGATCCGGTCCGTCCACAGCACGTGCTTTAGCAGTTATCATAATAGAAACCTCCTAAGATGTTCATTTTCCAAGAGAATACACCCATTCAGGGGCAAGAATCACGATTGATACATTGGTCAATCATTCCTTCTCTTTCTCTCGCAAAATCATCTTAATCCCTCTAGTTAACTCTAGGTCAAATATCTTTTCCAATTTTTTTATAGAAATAGATAAAGATATTTCTAAGCCCCCATTATGTCTTTGCTGACTTTGACATCCTGTATATACCGTGATAAGATTCCCCACAGTAACTAGAGTTAACTCGAAGTCTATGCCGTTAGAAAGGAAGATCTGTATGACATACTCGATCAGCGAAGTTGCCAAGGAATTAAATCTCACCGTATATACATTGCGTTATTATGATAAAGAAGGGCTCATGCCTTTTGTCGAACGTACCCCGAGCGGAGTGCGCAAGTTTAAAGAATCGGACATTGATTTTCTGAAAATTATTCAGTGCCTGAAGCTCACTGGTATGCCGATTAAGGATATCAAGGATTTCATTGAATGGTGTTCCGAAGGTGACTCCACGCTGCAGGAGAGATACGACATGTTCATTGAACGTAAAGCCAGTGTGGAAGCACAAATGGAAGAATTGAGAAAGACCATGGAAGTCATTGAACACAAATGCGACTATTATAAAACCGCCATCGCTGCAGGAACGGAAGATATTCATAAAAAGAATAAGATGGGTCAATCGGTGACCAATTAAAGAAAAACACCAAAAACCTAGAATCCATTTGGGAGCTAGGTTTTTTGGTGTTTCTTACTGAAAGGTTACGGATTCAATTTGATTGTTCCAGCTTATCACGAATTGAATGGGATCACTGTTCTTTTCAGAGTCCGTCACCGTTCCGGACATATTAAAGGGTGTGGTATGATCACTCAAAGAACTACCTTGCTGAGAGATGTTCGTTCCGGAAACATCATATTTGAAATCGCTAATTTTTGTCTCATCCCCTATATAGACAATTCCGTATGAACCTGTGGATCGCTGCAGCGAAACATCCCAATGATCCGTCTTGCTGTGTTTAATATCATCTGCACCGCAAGCAAGCAACAAAAATAACATAAAAAGTACACAACCAAATAACGAACCTTTGAATGCTCTAATGTAAATCCCCCCTTCTATCTAACTATTACCCAAGAAGGATTATTACAAATTATTCTAAATATCAGGCATCAACTCCTTATACTCCGTAGGGCTGTATCCTGTATATTCCTTGAACACCTTAGAGAAATAATGCTGATCACTGAAGGATAGGAGGTCCGACAATTCCTTAAATTTCATATCAGGTTGCTGTTCCATCAGCCTGCAGGCTTCCTGAATTCTCAGCCGGGTATAATACTGAACAAACGTGGCTTGCGTTACGTTTTTGATCACCCTGCTCACATAAGATGGACTGACGTGAAACTTCAAAGCAATGTCGTTGATGGATAAATGGGAATATTTATTAAGCTTGATATACTCGTCCATCTGCTCGAATAGGAGCTCCTTGCTTTTTCGGACATGCGACTGCAGCATATCAAAACACTGCCCTGTCCATTCCTGTATTTCCTGGCAGAAGTCGGCATATGTCGGTGCTTCCAAGAGCTGTTTGGCCCGATGCTCCAGACCGAGCCTGATCCCCGATCCTTGTTCTTCGTACAAATGAGCGAATGTATCCACCAATAACCCAATGAAACGTTCCACCTCTCTCACATGCACATGCTCCCCCGCCCATCGTTCAAGCAGCTCGGAGAGCTTCAGAGCGAAGCGATCTTTCTGATAAGCCTGTATCATTTGCACAAATGTGAATTCCAAGGCGGAATCCAGACATCCTGATTCCAGCCTGGCCGTCGAAACCGGATTTCCGGTATCGAGTGCCAATCCTTGGTTTAACCGCTGCTGTGCAAGCAATATCGACGTTATTTGATGATAGACTTCAGGCAGATGTACCGAATCAGAGGACAGCAGCTGCCCTCCAATCATCGCATCCATATGATACGTAGCCAAATGCCGACGAAGTGATTCCAGACATTCATGCATGGAGGAATAAGCAGCAAGCGCTCCCTTGTTTACGAAAACGATATATTGATTCGGCGTTTGACTCTGTAACACACGACAAGGCTGCGGAGCAAAAAGAACCTCCACGGCGCCAAGAAGCGTCTGCAGTGTCCATTGTTCCTTCCCGGGTGTAAATGGCTGCTTGCGCAAAATGATCATCATCTGAGAAAAGAGCGATAAATCCTCTCCCTTTTGAACTTCAGCATAACACTGAGGGTCGACAATCTCTCGTAGGTCATTCTGATTTTTGGATTTCTGTTGATCAAGCTGGTCAATCACCCGTCTCATGACCTCTTCTAACGCTTCTTGCTCCACCGGTTTCAGCAAATAGTCGAACACCTGCAGGTTGAGCGCTTTTCGTGTATATTCGAAGTCGCTATAACCACTAATCAGAATCACTTTCAAGTCCGGATTTGCCTTCTTCGCCTGCTCAATCAACGATAACCCATCCATCTTCGGCATCCGAATATCGGTTAGCAGCAGATCAATGGGCTCAAGCTGAATTGCAGCCAGGGCATCCTCTCCATTCGTTGCTGTAGCCACCACTTGAATGGGTAGGGTAAGCGCATCCAAAAGCATTTTTATATTACGCAATATTGGTTTGCTATCCTCTACAATCATGATGTTATACATCACATGTCTCCCCTTTGCCTAGTAGAAGTCCTTTGTCAGCGAGCCGATGATTTGAATGGTGGCTCCTTTGTCGCCATGCGCGTGATTGTTGAAAATGTTGAAAAAAAGCCGATTGCTATACATGAGTTTAAGCCTGTTGATGCTATTGAGCATCCCCATATTACCAAGGGACGTTGGATGGTTGAGAAGATGGTTCTCTCCAGCAGCGGATTCCTGAACCTTTGCGAGGATCTCCTGCATTTTATCAAGTGGGAAGCCTTGTCCGTTATCTTTAATCTCCAGAGCCCATAGTCCGTTATATTGTTTCACCGTAATTTGAATGCGCCAAGGCGGAGCCGTATTGGAAAAGGCATGTTCAATGCAATTCTCTACAAAAGGTTGAATAACCAGCCTCGGAAGTCGTATTTCGCTTGCCAAAGCGTCGGCATGAATCTCCCACTCCAGATCTTCTTCATACTTCTGCTGTACAAGTGATAAATAGTGCCTGGTATGTTCCAGCTCATCTGCCAAAGTCACATGTGCGTAAGGCGAGGAGACAATATAACGCAGACTGTCCGAGAGATGTTTGCACATATCCGATACAACTTTGGTCTTTCCCTCCTGTGCTGCAATGCTGATGAGATACAGGACGTTGTGTATAAAATGAGGAGCAATCTGAGCTTGCAAAGCCGAATTGCGCGCCATGACTTCTTCATGTAATGCTGCCTTTTCCCGGTCTATGGATTGCTGCAACCGTTCCATCAAATCCTGAAAAGCTTCATTCAGCAGCAGCAAGTCATTGTTCTTCGGTCTCTCGTCGACCTTCAGATTCATGTTGCTGTAATTGATACGCCAGATCTGACTGCGAAGCTTGCGGATCGGAAGCAGTAAATTGCGTGTGGTCAAGAGGATGTATACAAAAGAAACCAGCATCAAGGCTGTAATCAGTAGGATCGACATGCTCTGTACCGAATGGATTGAGCCAAGTACCGACTGTTTGGGCGTAACGATATAAGTAATCCATCCCGTGCTGGGGGAAGTCGAATGTGAGACGTAATTATTCTGTTTGTCCACGTCCAACCCCTCGTCGGATAACGGTTTGGTCCATTTCGACAACGTGGTTCCTGATTCCGATCCGGTCATTTGATTACCTTGCTGGTTCAGAATATACACCTCGCCTGCAGCAATTCCGTCAGTGAGTTTTTGGATATAAGCCTGATCCATTTGGATACTCAGATAACCGTACACCTTCCCGTTCTGATCATTGATCGTGCGGACGAAGGATATCGTATCCTCTTGGCGCACCAGAATGAATCCGTTCCCTTCCCACTCTCGTTCATCGCCGCTGTTAGCCACCATATTGCTGAGCATCGCGGGAAGATCTCCACTTCCCAGGTAAGAGGTAAGCAGCACCCCTTCCTTGTCATAGATCGTCATGTCCTTCATATTCATGCTGGGTCCGATGGCCTGAAACATGATGTCTTTCAGCTTCCGGATCTGATTCAGCCTCTCATAATTACTGTGAGCCGTGGAACTCTTCTCCATCGTAGCAAAGATATCCTTGCTGGCCAAAATTCGCTGGGACAACTGGTTCTGCTGCTCGACATAGAGATCAACCTGCTCTCTAACCTTAGTCGCTGTCACAAGCATATCCTGCTCCGTTTTTTGTTTGAGCGGGCGGATAACGATAATGTTTACATAAACGATAAAACAGCCCAGCACGAACATTAGCAGGGCCAGAAATGTCAAGAATACCTTCGTTTGCAAACTGAATTGAGTCGCCCGATGTATTAGCTTTATCATCCTTCTCCATGTCCTCCTGTTCCCCCATCATGATGCGTCTCTCAATCATTTATGTCCTACTGTATCATGTGAACGTTTGAAATGATAGCGATTTCAAGTTCAGAATATTACACATGAACGTTCAAGCACAGACATGTACCGGGAACCGATAAAAATTTATAATCGATATTGTAAACGGATTCATTAAACGTTTTAGAGGGGGATTTGCATTGAAGACTCATAAAAGAAAAAAAGCAGCATCTATCGTTTTGGCCAGTTTATTATCCATATCATTAACCGCATGCGGATCTGGAGGAAGTGATTCCGGAACAGCTGCTGGCGGAGACAGCAAAGGTTCCAAGGTCACATTGGAACTCGCCATTTCCAAAAGCTCGCAGGACTCTGCCTTTATTCAGCAGGACATTCTGGATGAGTTTGAAAAACAGACGAATGTACGTGTGAATCTGCAGCTTATACCAGCAGAACAGACCACGACCGTACTGCAAACCAAGCTGGCTGTTGATGAAACCCCTGATATCATTCAATACAACCTGGCGAGCGCTGTGACGGACCTGAACCTGGAACGTAATTTTGAAATTCTGGATAACGAACCTTGGGCGAGCAGAATTGTGAACAAGGACGTCCTTTCTTCCGGCGGTCATCTCTACAGTTTCCATGTCAGCCAGGATACAGGCATGCAAGGGGTTGTTTACAACAAACAGATCTTTGAGGACCTTGGTTTGTCCATTCCGACAAACTATGAAGAGTTTTTGGCTATATGCGAAAAGATCAAGGCGAGCGGCATCACTCCCGTATTTATGCCTTACAAAGATGCCTGGGCAGCCAACATCTGGCCCGCTGCAGCTTTTGCCGACTTCGTAGCCAAGAATGATCCTACGTTCTTTGATGACCTGAACAGCAATAAGAAAAAATGGTCCGATGTTCCGGAGTTCAAAACCTTCCTGGAGCAACAGTACGAAGTGTACACCAAAGGCTACACCAACACAGACGTGCTTAGCGACAGCTACGATATGGCCGTGGGTAAATTCCTGAACAAGGAAGTCGCCATGATGTTTATGGGTGACTGGTTGATTGAAGGTGTGGCAGAGCAGGACCCTAGCATGGAACTCGGCGTGTTCCCTATTCCGTCTTCCCAGGATGCGAGTTTGGGCGCAAGTCCACTCGGCGGGCAGCTGTTCATTCCGAAGAAATCCAAACATCTGGAAGAAGCCAAACAGTTCCTCGACTTTATTGCTTCGAAGGAAGTTGCTCAGCAGATCGTTGATTCGAAAGGTTATGTATCCAATTTCAGTGACGTAACAACGCCTGAGCTGCCTGCCTATAAACAGGATATCGTAGACAATTACATTACGCCTAAGAAAACGGTGCTAACGACTGATGCGTATATGCTCGTTGACCGTAGTGAACTGTACAGATTGCTGCAGGATCAATTTGCAGGCGGACTGACACCGGAAGAAGTACTGAAGGCGTGGGACGAGAAGTTCAGCCAGCTGATGCAGGACAAAGGTGTGGCCGGTTTCTAAGAAGATAAAAAACCGGGCAGCATAGATTCTTGTTATCTATGCTGCCCGAGCTATAACGGAGCGTGAGACATGAAAAGGGCTAAAAATCTGTATTCGTACTACATGATCTATCCGGCATTGCTGATCTACTCCATCTTTTTCGTCATCCCTGCCATCGCAGGATTCTACTACTCATTTACGGATTGGCGGCTGGATCGACTGGAACTTCAGTTCATCGGCTGGGACAATTTCAAGAAGATCTTCTCTGACAAAACGCTGATCCTAGCACTGCAAAACACGGCGATCTTCGCGATTGTCACTGTCGTTGGCAAAAATGTCATCGGTCTATTGCTGGCCGTAGGACTGAACATGAGATTAAGAACCAAGAATCTGCTGCGTGCCATCTTCTACTCCCCTTCCATTCTGAGCATTCTCGTCATCAGTATTTTGTTTACACCGATGCTGCGAACCGAAGGCACGATTAACAATTTGCTCGAAGCTGTAGGCTTGCACTCATTAAGCCAGGCTTGGCTGACCAATCCGTCCATCGTCATCTGGACCATCGCCATCGTCTCCATTTGGCAAAGCGCCGGATTTCAAATGGCCATCTATCTGGCCGGGCTGCAATCCATTTCCCAGGAATATTACGAAGCGGCTACCATTGACGGGGCTAGCTCATGGAAAAGCTTCTTTAAAATCACACTGCCACTGCTGCTGCCAGCCATTAATATCAACCTGATGCTGACACTTATCGGTGGACTCAAAGTATTTTCGGAAGTCTACGTCATGACCGGCGGAGGTCCGGGTAATGCTTCTCAGGTTGTGGGTACCATTATTTTGCGCTCCTTCGGTGAAGGCAACTGGGGACTCGGTACCGCAGTCAACACACTGCTGTTCGTCGTTGTCACCATTATCGCCATTCCGCTGCTGATTTTCATGCGTCGTAAGGAGGTTACCGAATAACATGGGCTATACTCGCAAACTTGCCATCCGCAATTACATTGTGGAAGGATTTCTAATTCTGGCCTCCCTGATTGTTCTCCTGCCGCTCGTGATTCTGATCTTCGGTTCATTCAAAACAAGCGCCGAGGTACTCAGCTTCTCCCTTAGTTTACCTGATACATGGAAGTTCTCGAACTACGTGCGGGTCTTCGAAGAAGGCGGCCTATCTAGGGCTTTTCTCAACAGTATCTGGATTACTGGTGTATCCTCGGTAATCAATATCGTGGCATCTTCGGCAGCATCATTCATTCTTGCACGCAGAGAAACGAAAGTCTCCGGAGCGATCTATATGTATTTCTTCATGGGACTCATTGCTCCAATGTCGATCATTACAACGATTCGGGTTGTACAGGGCTTGGGCTTCTACGGAAGCATTACAAGCGTTATCCTGATCTATGCCGCTCTGAATACGGCATTCAGTGTATTCTTGTACAGTGGTTTTATCAAAACCATTCCAAGAGCGCTCGACGAAGTTGCGTTTCTGGAAGGGGCAAGCGTGTTCGGCGTTTTCTTCCGGATCGTCACGCCGCTCATTCTGCCTGTTAACGCGACGGTAGCCATCATGGTGTTCATGTCGGTATGGAATGACATCACGATTCCGGTTTACTTCCTGACAGATAGCTCCACGTGGACGATGCCGCTTTCGATCTACAATTTTTACGGCAAGTACAGCCGGGACTGGAATTTGATTTTTGCCAATCTTGTACTGACTTCGCTGCCTGTATTCATCCTGTATTTATTCGGTCAGAAATACATCGTAAGCGGCCTCACAGCTGGAGCTGTCAAAGGCTAAGCAGCTCTACAACCAGAGCTCACGATGTTTAATCAAACCCTAAGAAACCCACCTAACAAGGTGGGTTTTTGTCGTTTAACCTTTGTCTTCAACTTAATGGGAAGATACTATCCTGCACTAAGCTTCGCTCTTCTTTTTTACCCGCTTGGGCCTTGTCAATTCGTAACTGTGCTTAATCATTCCTTGCACATCCTCCACAGGCAGATTACCTTCCACATTAACCGTGTTCCAGTGTTCCTTGTTCATATGGTAACCGGGAATAACCTCCGGGAATGCGTTTCGCAGGAAATCTGAACGTTCCGGCTCACACTTCAGATTGACACTGACATGTCCGTTGTAGTTGTGCAATATGAGTGCAAATAATTTTTGGTTTCCTTGATGGCGTATCGCCGTCCATCCTTCTCCAAATGGATGATCTTCATATGAACTGGGATACGACAAGCAGTATTCCGTTAATTCTTCCAACGTCATGATCTGTTTTCCTCCATTTTCGTTCTCTTCGTTTACTCCATCCTCGCTGCAATGAATCAGTCCAAGTCGGACGACGCTCATTATAGAAATCCTTCCATCCCATTTTGTATGAACCGCTGGTTATATGCAAGGTTACATCATCGTGAATGACAAAAAAGAACCGGCTCTTCATGCCGATTCCTATGAATTGCTCATATGAAGTTATTGCTGTACTATACCTCTTGGGCAACTTGTGGTAATTTATCCGGTGCTTTGTGGTTCATGATTGGAATCATGGCCAATGCGCCAATGAGAAATAAAAACCCTGCTCCGCTATAGATGGTGCTCAGTGAAAAGGCATCTTTTAACGCACCTGCGAAGGACATAGAAATGACCATCATGCCTACGAACATCGGATTCAAAACGCCATTCACGCGGCCAACAATAGAAGCCTCCGACCATTTCAGAATCATGGTGCTGATCCCTATATGTATGCAAGGGAAGACCAGTCCATTCAGAAATTGAACGGTCAGCGTGACGGGAACACTTGTTGAATAACCCACGATGGCCGTACAGACCGCACCCGCTACCATTCCAATGGCCAGCAGTATTTGTGGTGGAACCTTCTTCGCAAATGTGGCTACTATTCCCCCACCAATTAGCATGGCTGCACCATTCACCATCAGAAGATATTGCAGGAATTCCTTGCTCCTGCCAAGCTGCTCTGTAACAATGAACAGGTTGAGCGCTTGAGCTACGCCAACGGAGAGACCAGCAAGTATAAACGCCAGCCCGAGCATCCGGAGCACCTGACTTTGCCAAACGTAACGAAACCCTTCCACGAATTCTTTTCGGAACTGCCCTTTAGCCCCAGCCGTTTGTGTCTGCATCTGATCCTCGGGCAGGCGAACAAGAACGAGTGCGGATAGCAGGAAAACGATGCCCATAACAGCGATGGATATTTCCAGGCCAAACGTGCTGTATACGAAGGTGCCAAGCATTGGGCCAAGCACCATAAAGATGGCCATCAGCGATTGGAATAGAGCCATGCCTTGCTGCAGCTGTTCTTCTGCAACATGATACTTAAACAATCGCATGCTTGAAGGTTGGGAGAACTGTGACAGAATTGCCGAAATAAATGCAACAAGGTAGACCGAATGCCATGAGCCGTAATGTATGGTCAGGAGAACTGCAAATACCGATACGGCAGATAATACATCACACCAAATCATCGTTCGTTTTGGCCGCCAGCGATCAGCAAAGGTACCTCCGATGAACGAAAACACAAAAATCGGGGCAAACTCGGCCACACTAATGAGTGAAATGGCGTATGGATCATTATTCGTTGTCTCTGCCACGTACAGTAAAATTGCAAAATTCCGAACCCATATGCCGATCTGTAGGAGAACGCTGGATAACAAGATTGTCTGAAGAAACCGATTGCGAAACAGGCTTGGTGCATTAGTGCCTTGGACTTGCCTATTCAATCCCCTCAACCTCCATTTGTCATAAAGATGTCCATACTTTAATGATCTGACGTCTCCTTTCAAATCATAATTATACGGACATCATCTTCCCACGCCTCCGACTAAAGACTGATTTTTCCAATTCGAACAAATTTCATGTATTTAACAATGAAGTCCAACTCAGCCCTTCGGACCATGTGAACGCAGCTGCTCATCCAGCCACATCAGAGCAGATTGCAGCCTATCTTCCGGTATGGTTTCATATCGGTCTCCCAGAGAAAGTTCAAATGAACAATGCCCGGTCTCGCTGTTTTCGTTTAGATACGAAGTTAACCCTATTCCAAACTGCTCGGTCATTCTGCTGAGAATGGGTTCAGCTTCAGCTGGGGTTCGTTCGATGTACACATGAAACATATTCGACACGGGTACTTCGGGCAGCGTGCGTACTCCATGACATTGATTCAGCAAAGAAGCGAGCTGCTTCGCTTGTTCATAATAAATTCCCATTTTATTGATGCGTTGATCATAATAATATTGGGCACTTAGAATATATGGATACAGACCGATCAGATCCCCGCCAAACCGGCGTTTCCAAACTCGGGACTCCTTTATCATATCCGTATCACCAGCCAGTATGGCTCCTGCAATACCGCCGATGCCTTTATAAAAAGATACATACACACTATCAAACAAGCTGCAGATCTCAGCTGCCGACTTCTGATAGTAAGGTGTGATCTCAAACAGTCTCGCTCCATCCAAATGCAGCCTGATTCCCCGTTCACGGCAATAAGCCGAGATGGCTTCGAGTTCTTCATATGCAGGCAGCTGGCCGCCAATCTCCCGCTGGGGCAATTCAAGCAATAGACAGGCTATGTCGCCTTCGATAGCTTGTACATCTTCCAATCGTATCAATCGGTCCTTGTCACCGAGCAGAACCGCTTCTATCTGATGAAGCTCCTTCAATGCATTCTCTTCATGAATTTCAATGTGACACAGGGGATGATAAGCTACACGCTTCAGTCCCTTGTGATCACAGTAAATCCGCAGCGCTATCTGCTGTGACATGGTACCACTTGGGAAAAAGATGGCTGCCTCCTTGCCCAGTACTTCAGCCATCTGCTGCTGGAAATGTTCAATGGTTTCTCCGCTCCCGTAATGATCGCTGTACATCTCACCGTCAATGTGCTGAAATGCTTCCTGGAGAACCTTGATTTTGCGACTGCCATGACCGCCAACGATATACTCAGCCTCCATGAACGCTTCCATTAATGACTCCGGTGTATCGCTCAAACCATATCCTGCAGTCTCTTCAGCAGATGTCTCTTCGATATCACCTTTAGTTTCATTACCCGTATGTTGCCCCATCTGGCTCACACCTTTCTATTTAAACTTTACATAACCATTGTCATTCGCGAAAAGCCGTTATCTCGTGCTTTGCTTTTACTTCCGCCAAAAAGTCGAGCAGTCTGCCTTGTCTGTAATATTAAAAGCAATAATTCTCTCCAGCAGAGAGAAATCCACGGGTTGACTCCATTTGATTCGAATCAATTCCTTCGTATGATTATAGCCAGCCTCCACAATCTCATCTGAAAACTGAAGAATGCCTGCCTTCTCGGGAGCAATCGCCATATGCTGTTTGGCAACGCTGAATCCGATAATGAAGGTCTCATGATCCGTAAACATTGGCTGATTCCAAGCAATCTTGGCCTTAAGGTTAGGAAATTTCGAAGCCACCCAATTTAGCACATCTTCTGCTCGAGCACGCTGTTCCAGGTTATCCATCCGTGCTAGAAAATCTTCAAATTCTTTCAAGTAAATTCCTCCTATGTAGAAAATAGTTTAGTTCGTTTGTTTATTTGGTAACTTACTCTTTTCATCAAGTATACACGTTCGTTTCAAGTCTCCAAACAAAAATCCGTTTGATTCATGCTGTATCTCTCTGGAGCAGATTAAAGTTCTTGCCGCTAAGCGGACAACTCCTCCCGATGAGCAACATATCATATGGCAAATTGATAGATTGGAGGAAAGGGCTGTAGTTCGTACACTTATCGCCCGTACGTCACTGGGGTTAGCAGGCATTCCCCCGCTCAACGTATCGCTTGGTACAAATACACCTACCCTGCTAGGGATTGTTGGACTCAATATTTTTAATCCGGGGCCGATCATTTGAACGCAATTTAATGCGACCTATCGGATCTCGTTGTCCAATGTGTCTTCCTTGCCTTCTTCTATTCGTTTTGAAATTATTCAGAGGGGCATCCTATACGGGCCAACCGATCTATGTGCTTTCTCAGCCTGTGTTTCCTAACGACAGTACGATTCTGGCGAGCTTCGAAGGTTCGGATTATAATGTGCCTGCACCAGCCAATGAGCAGCTCATCTACTCCTGCTTTGCAACGTTCGTACCTGAATCCGCATCAGAACAAGCCACCCGTCTTGGACCGGTATGCTTCAACGCGGTTGCTTACAGCGACGATTAACTCTACGTTTCGATTACTCCTTAGCTTCGAAGAAAGGAGGAACTTCAAATGGTTAAGACATTAGATGCAAGAACTTCTCAAGGATCTAAAGGTCAGGGCGTTCTCACTCCCAGTTTCACAAACGGTGTTCCGTTATTGTTCGCCCAGGTTGGGCTGCAAGTAAGTAATCCGGGACCAATCATCCGCACACTTTTTTCAGGTATCGTAACGGTAACCGCCAATCAGTTATTTAACAATGGTTCTCTTGCCATTGAGGTATATCGTGGTCTGGGAGCTTCGCAGCAGCTGGTGTACCGTGCAGAAAGGACTGTCCTCGGCAACCCTTTCTTCAGTCCGTGTGTGCTTAGTTTTACGGGCTCTGATTATAATGTCGCTCCCCCGGCAAATGGCCAGCTCGTCTACTCCGCCTATGCCACATTCTCATATGGTCCGGATACCGGCGTAAGTAATGTCCGGCTCGGACCCGAAAGTTTTAACGCAACTGTGTATTCCGATGACTAAGTTGATGGTTAGGACAAAATAACGCTATCATGTCTTGCACTTTCAGACTAATAATAAGGATGCTCGACCAATCCAGTACTCTCCGATGGCTAGAGCTGGATGGATCAGGCATCCTTATCCTTGTTTCATATTCAATTCTGCTTGTTAATGACAATGGAAAGATTATAGTTCGCATGTTTGTTTAAACGAACAAGGAATTGATCTAACACTTCATTCGATGGAAATCTGGTCTCCAGAATGTAGCATCCGTTTCCACTCACTTTATAGTTATTGATTACAAAATCTTTTTCGTTTTTAACAAAAGACAAGAATGACTGATGGTGAGGATTCGTCAGTTTGATGGTGATAAACGCATGGATTAAACAGTTTAATTTGACTTGGTTTACTTGGACGGTGTATTTTTCAATAATTCCGTTTTCCTCGAGTTTCAACACTCTCGAAGCAGCTGCTTGTCCAGTGAGATGAACCTTCTCCCCCAGCTTTTTCATCGTTATTCGACTGTTCTCGGACAGCTCTTTAATAATTAATTCATCTATGTGATCAAGCACTCGTTATCCTACCCCTTTTAATTTTAGTATCAACACCAATGAAAACCCAAATCATGAGATAAGTAAAGCTTACTCTATTCTACATACAAACCCATCAAGAAAAGAAATACTTTCATTATTCAAGCAAATGAGAAGAAAGACTTGATTCTATGCATGTACGCAGACATGCTGAGCGTGTAAGCTATTTATATATTCATGATCAAAGGAGAATTACAATGAAAATAACTCAAATCCGAAATGCTACGATTATCGTTGAATATGCAGGACAACACTTTTTAATTGATCCATTCCTGGCCGACAAGGGCGTGTATCCTCCATTCCCAAATTCTGCGAGGCAGGATCAGATGAATCCACTGGTCGACCTTCCGACATCTGTTGAAAATATAATCCGAGGTATCGACGCGGTGATCGTTACTCATCTTCATTTGGACCACTTTGATGATAAGGCAAAAGAAACACTGCCCAAAGACATCAAAATGTTTGTACAGAACGAAGCTGATGCGTCTGAAGTTAAAAATGCTGGCTTTAACAACGTAGAGATTCTTCATGAAGATTCAGTATTTCATGGAATTCAACTGTTTAAAACAAAAGGGGAGCATGGGAGAGGAGAAGTCTTGAAGCTTGCTGGCGAAGTATGTGGTGTAGTCTTTAAACACACTAGTGAGCAGACGTTATATGTAGCAGGGGACACCGTTTGGGTCGAATCTGTTCAAGAAGTGATCCACACTCACAAACCTGAAGTTCTTGTTGTTAATGGAGGAGATAATCAGTTTCTGGAGGGTGGTTCCTTGGTTATGGGCATACACGATATCTATAAAGTATACCAAGCTGCACCAGAAGCGAAAATCATTGTAGTCCACATGGAAGCAGTTAACCATTGGGGTCTCTCCAGAGAAGACTTAAGAAGCTTTTTGAAAGATAAAGGGATCACCAGTAACATTGCTGTTCCTGAGGATGGAGAATCCTACGTATTATAATTCAGCTATAAAAAAGGAACACTCCTCCGTCACTTCGTGACGGTCAGGAGTGTTCTTCTGCTGCTTACTTCACAGAAAGCAAGCTGTCTGTAATAAATTTAAGTTGTCCTTCCAAAGTGATCGGATCGTTATATGTGTCCGACGTGTTATCCAGCTGGAAGACATGTCCTTCTTTAACAGCAGGAAGATTCTCCCACAATGTATTGCTGTATACGACTTCGGAATCACTTGTATCTCCCGACCAAGGGCTGGTAAAGATGATGTCACCTGCATATTCCGGCAGGACTTCCATGGAGATCGAAGCAAAGCCTGTTCCGCTGTCAATCGCTTCTGCCTGAGCCTTGGTCGGGGCTTTCAAGCCAAATTCACCATAGAGGATTTCACCGCCACGACCATAGTTATGGCCGAATACGTACAATCCCTTCGCGTATGGATTCAGAATGGAGACAGTGCGGTCACCGACTGCGGCTTCTACTTTGGGTTTCCATTCGCTAATCTGCGCTTCCCAGTTTGTAACCCAGGCTTCCGCTGCATCTTCCCTATTCGTTAGCTTGCCTAATTCAATCATAAGATCTTTATAGTTGAGTTTGCCATATTGGATCTGCACTACAGGGGCAATTTGAGACAATTGATCAAGACCTTCTGTGCCCGTATAAGCAATGATCAGATCCGGTTTGAGGCTTACCAGCTGTTCCGCTGTAGGCTGCTCACCCAGATCGGTCGTTCCTTCGCTTATCAATTGATCCTTAATATATTTATTGCCCATTGCTCCAGACAGAGCTCCTACCACGGGAACATCCAGTGCTACAAAGTATCCTGTCGTAAACGCCGTCAAATCAATGACACGCTGTGGCGTTTTGGGTACCTCAACTTCTCCCGCATCCGATTGGTATGTAACTGTCTCCCCTTCGTCAGTTGTCGCTGGTTCAGCTGCTGATGTTGAGTCAGTTGTCTTCTCTGCCGTGTTTGCACTTGCATCCGTTGCTGTACTCGTCGTCTCGGTCTGACCGCATGCACTTAGTACCAGCAGCACGGTTAATGCCAGTATAAGCAAGATCGAATTAGATCGTCTCAACAATGTAAACCCACCTTTTTTTAATTGATATTGATAATCGTTATCACTTTATCATGATGCAGTCTATTTGACAAGCTAATTCTAGTTTTCTTTGTAAAATGTAGTTATATTGCATGTTTCACCCCTCATACATACATCCATTCCAGGATCAAAAAAAGCCGCCATTGGCGACTTTCAAGACAGATTGTTTAGTCTTCGTAAAACTTTATAGTCTCGCAACCTTCTCCAGTATTAGCTCTCTTTCAAGGTAACAAGATCAACTACCATCCAATTATTATCCCTATATTGCAACGTTATTTTTACAGAGATGGAACCCTCATTTGAACGATATTTACTTACCACAAGTGTGCCCTCGTTCTTCTCGTCCGCCAGCTCAACCTTTTCGAAATGCAGTAAAATTCCTCGGAGATTGCTTTCATTACCTTCATTCAAACCTTGCTTAAGCAATTGTTCATACGTTAGGTTATAAACGTCCACCTTATATTTCGTTCGTAAGAACTCCATTATATGTTGTCCATCCGAATCACTTAATGCGGGAGTCTGATCATAGTCTATTGATATATACTCCATCGATCTATTGAGAGCTGAATCTGTCAGTATGACCTCTTCCAATGCTGTAATATATAGTCCGCTTAGACTGTTATCAGCCTCTACATTCTTAGATGCGCTCGAACAAGATGTGGTCAAACTAACCAGTGACAGAACATAAATGAAGTACAATAACTTCCTGGGGATGACCCTCACCTCCTATGGATTCCTAAACTCATTAACGGAAATCTCATGGAACATGTTGCACAACAAAAAAAGCAGTCCTCAGGGGACTGCCCGTTCAATTTTACATTTTCAGATCCAATTGAAACTGATCCAGCTCTTCTTCTGCGTCACGCATTAACTCCAATAGCTGATCAGCATATTCTCCAAGCACAGCCCTGCTGGCCTCAAAATTAACCCATCGAATGGTTAGCGGAATTGAAATGAAGCCTGTAATGACATCCCATAACGCATCGAGATTCCGCCCGTAAGAGTCATCTAACCCCAGCTTCGCCTGAAGAATATCATGCAGCTCTTCTTTTCCATGAATATCATTTCCATCAATGATTACTGTCTTCATACCATCCTACCTTTGGTCATTTGATTTGTTCAAACGTGCGATAATGATCGGTTGTCTTGTATATTAAGCCATCACTGGAATAGAGGATTCGATCACTCCCCCGGGTTCCACCGGAATAATTGATATCTGCCTCGTACCACGTTCTTCCCTTTTTCTTGGGTAACAGGCCTTCCCGATTCTGAAAAATATCACCGCCGATACTTTTGCCTGGGGCCACATCTTGCAAATTTCCCTCACTTGGTTCCCAGCCTAAAGCTCTGGCCTCCTTCTTGGTAATATAATTATCCGGAAGTTCCTGATGCTCGGTAAGATAATTGGCAACTTCGTCAAATTGGTTCAAGACAGCATGAGTCTGGGTCGAATCATCTACAGATAGCGATTCAAGCGAACAGCCTGCGAACAGCATCGTCGCAAGAATAATGAGTACAGCACCTAACCATTTTTTAATATTCACTGCTTATAATCTCCTTTTAATCTTCTTAACTCAAAAAAGTATATACCAATCTGGACACCGTTCCAAGTATAGCTATAAGTTAAAGGGATTGATGTACATTTCAAAATGAAGTACTATCAATTTAATATGGTCATATGTAACTGGCGAACACGGTGAACCGTGAGGGAGCATATGATGTCTAATCAAGCCGTACGCCTGGGCAGAGGTAAGGAAGTTTTATTTCCTTGCCTCTTTTTATTTGGAAAGGGCGATGATGAGCATGAGTACAGAGAAGCTAATGTTGAATGGACAAACGGTAGCAGACTTCATGAAGGAAGAGATGACTGCGAAGGTTGCCGGGTTGAAGGAGAAAGGAATCACGCCTTGTCTGGCTACTATTTTGGTTGGTGATGATCCCTCATCAGAAACGTATGTACGAATGAAAGGCAGTGCATGTGCCCGAATAGGGGTACATTCGATTAAAGTGGTTTTGCCTGCAGAGACTACAACGGAACAATTAATTCAGGAAATAACCAAATTAAATGAAGACGTATCCGTTCATGGCATTCTGCTGCAGCACCCGGTACCGCATCATATCAATGAAAGAGCCGCTTTTGATGCAATAAGCATAGAGAAAGACGTGGATGGCGTTACCACCCTAGGATTTGCGTTAAATGCCTTTGGAGTCGCCGCTTTCCCTTCCTGCACACCACAAGCGATTATCCGTATTCTGGATTTCTATAACGTTCCAATCGAAGGCAAGCACGCTGTTGTCATAGGAAGAAGTCCAATTCTCGGTAAGCCCGTTTCAGCCATGCTGCTTAACCGAAATGCCACGGTAACTACCTGTCATTCCAAAACCGCCAATCTGGAAGAAATCGTGAAGTCAGGAGATATCGTGATTGCTGCCGTTGGCAAACCCAATTTTGTAAAAGGAAGCTGGATTAAACCTGGTGCAGTTGTCATTGATGCAGGTTACAATAAAGGAAATATCGGTGACGTGGACTTTTCATCCTGTTTGACTCCGTCATCTGCCATTACACCCGTCCCGGGTGGGGTTGGTCCCGTAACCATTGCTACGCTGATTGAACACACGATCAAATCAGCCTGCATGCAATCAGAAAAAACATCATAATATGTACGAAAGCACGCAAAGCTCACTCGTTTCATGAGGGCTTTGCGTGCTTCTTAGTGTATAGACATAAAGGGTAATGAGCTTTGAGAGTGCGTACATCTGTTAATTCCATTTTCGTTACTACTTATCTATTCATGTTCTTTTTATTTTTTCGCATATTGTAAAATGGCCGTCGCCGCACGAATACGAAGTTCCTCGTCTTCACTCTGTAGTGATTTCCTTAGTACGTCGAGAGCTTCCTGTACTGTTCCGTCATCTACGCCAACCGGATGTTGAACTGCTGTTTCAGTTTCGGGAGTTCTTGAAATCCACGGCTCCAATTGAGCCTGTGAAAGTGGATACTCGAATGTTGAAATAATCGAAGCATTCGAAATCAGAGCACCCACTTTATCGTTTATCTTTGTCAGAGGAATTCGTCCCAACCACGTTACGCCTCGCCGATGACATATCGAATCTTCTTCAATGCTAACGGAGTCATCGTAAAAGTAGTCACCGACATCTCCAACATATACCCACTCATCGTCATGAATTAAGACATGATCTCCATCCTGCATGATGTTTACAAATGTCTGTAGTGTAGCTATTACTCCGCTCAGTTCCGATTCAGGTAGTGCATAATGCTGCCCGATTTGCTCATTCCATTCTTCAGCAGACAGTTGTTCCAGATCCCCTGTAGCTGGCCAATCGATCCCAATAAAGTTATCTTCCAGAAAGGCTGCAGTTCGGTCAGTTCCGTGTATGATGGATTGGATGTGAAAAAGGTTCATGCTGCACTTGTCCTCCTCTGATGCTACAACTGTATTTTACGTTCTACGTTTACGAAATGCCGATGGTGTCTCGCCAAAGGCTTCACGGAATTTTCTTGTAAAATGTATACCGCAGTCGAATCCAACATCCGCAGCGATCTCTGCGATCTGCCGATTCGTTCCAGCGAGAAGCTGCGCTGCCTTCTCCAACCTGAACTTGTGAACTGTATTTAGAATCGTATCCCCTACCTGCTCCTTAAATAAATGAGAGAGGCGTGAGGTGGATAAACAGCATCGGTTCGCAAGTTCCGGTATGCTTATTTTCTGCGAAGGATGCATCTGCAGATACCGCATGATCTCCGCAATTCGGGGATCCATAGCCGCCGGAACATCCGGTGGATAGGTATGCTGAATGTGAATCAACGTCTCCTCCAGGGCCAGCTCGGACAATCGGCGATATTGTTCGGAACGGCCTTCCGAAAATCCATGACGCACCAATCTTTGAAGGGCATGTTGCAAATCATGTTGTACCTCTTCCGAAACAATCCGCTGGTAGATGAAACGAGCTGACGTTTCGGGGAGCTTCAACCAAGTACTCCAATGGGGATCGGGTATGAAGTGTACCCATATAAATTCCCAATGATCCTGCTTCGTTCGATAATGGTGCGGAAGCCCTGGCATAAGAATCGCCACGTCCCCCGCTGTGCAGGTTATCGAATTTTTGCCATGCTGTATTTCCCCTTCACCGGAAAGCGTATACATTAATAACCAGTCGATGCTCCCTGTTGGTCGATGAATCTCATATCCGTTCAACTCCTTATAATGACCTGCGATCAATATTCCAAAGGGCCTGTGTCCAACTATAGCATAATCCGCATGTTTTTCAGCCATTATCACACTACCTCGCTATGATCTATTCCATATAAAATGTAGCTGTATCGATATTTCTTTTATTTTTGAACACAGTAGAATTCATCGTAAAGAACATATCACAAGGAGGTTGTCCCAGCAATGAGTCACATCTCAAAATTATCATTAATAGATGCCGACCGTAAGAACATCCATCCGGGAAAATTGGGTATGCTTGGCGGAGCCAATCCCAAAGGAGATGCCTTTGGATTCACCAATTATTATATGACTCGTAATGGCGAGCCCTTCATCCCGATCGTAGGTGAATTTCACTTCTCCAGGTTTTCATACTTGTACTGGGAAGAAGAACTGCTGAAAATGAAGGCCGGTGGAATTCACATCGTCGCCACCTATGTATTTTGGAATTTTCATGAGGAAGAAGAAGGGATTTTTGAATGGGGTGGAAATCGAAACCTGCGCCATTTTATCGATCTGTGTGCCAAACTGGATCTGCCCCTCATCCTTCGTATCGGTCCATTCTGCCACGGCGAAGTTCGCAATGGAGGAATCCCGGATTGGGTAGTTTCCAAGCCTATTGAGATCCGCTCCAATGATCCCGGATATCTGAAGCTGACACGCAGACTGTATCGGGAAATCGCTAGTCAAATGAAAGGCAGCCTGTATCAGGACGGAGGACCCGTGATAGCCGTGCAGTTGGAAAATGAATTCATGCACGCCGGAGCACCGAATGATGCCTGGGGTTACAAAGCCGGTAAGTTTCTGTCCTCGGGAACCGGAGGTGCAGCTCATCTGGCCGAGCTGCGCCGCATTGCCGAGGAGGCAGGCATCCATCCTCTGTTCTTCACGGCTACCGCTTGGGGCGGAGCTGCCGTTCCCGAGGAAGGCTTTTTGCCCATGCTTGCAGGCTACGCCTATACGTCCTGGCTGCCTGACCAGCCTCCAAGCAAGGAATTTGTGTATCGCGATCTTCATAATACTCCGGCAGAGCCCGTTCATTTCGACACACCTGAATATCCCGTTGCGTATTGTGAAATGGCCGGTGGTATGCAGGTCAGTTATAATGTGAGGCCGTTCGTTCCGGCAAACAGCATCGAGGCCATGACCCTTGTCAAACTGGCCAGTGGCAGCAATTTGCTGGGTTATTACATGTATCACGGCGGCTCCAACCCCGTCGGCAAGAAGAGTTACCTCAATGAGCAATTCCTGCCGAAAATTACGTATGACTACCAGTCTCCATTGGGTGAATTCGGCAGAGTCGGTGCATCCTATGACCGCATCCGCGCCATCTCCTTGTTTCTTGAGTCTTTCGGATCGGTCCTTGCTCCGATGAAAACGGTACTGCCAGAGGGACAGTCTGCCATCGATCCGACAGATACTGAGACATTACGCTGGTGCGTCAGACATCAGGACGGCTCTGGCTTTGTTTTCCTGAATAATTTTCAGGACCAGATCGACCTGCCCCGCCGTAAAACACGAATCGAATTGGAAACTTCCAAAGGCAGCGTTGCATTCCCTGCTGAAGGTGAACTGGAGCTTCCTGAAGGAATCGGATTGATGCTGCCATTCAATCTGGATCTTCATGGCGTGTCCCTACTTAGCGCAACGGCTCCATTGCTCACCATGATCGATACAAATCAAGACAAAGCGGTTTTCTTCTATGCACATGAAGGCATGACACCGGAATACGTCGTTTCCAAAACGAATCTAAAGGATGTGCAGTGCAGCGGAAGTGTAATATTGGACCACGAATCTTATTATGTGATTCAACCAAGCGTGGACAAAAATAATCCAGTTAACTTCCTAACCACAGATGGAGATTCCGTACGTTTTGTACTGCTTTCCAGAGAAGAAGCGCAAAAAGCATACACCTTTGAACTATGGGGACAACCAACGCTGGTTATCAGCGATAGCCCCGTAACAGTCAGTAATCATCAGCTTATCTGCACATCGACAGGGTCTTCCCATATTGCTATTTCGCTGTATCCCAAGCCAGAGCAAGATTTGCAAACCCAAAGTTCAAGTACTGTTCATTGTCAAAACGGGGGGTCCACTCTTTTCACTACCTATACAATAGACCTGCCTGAGTATACACCAGAGGTGTTGATGAAGAAACCAGCGGACAAATCGGCCTTGCTGCAATTTGCCGGAGAATGGCCGGCGCATGTTCATGATGTGTGGCTTGAGATCGATTATGAAGGTGATGTGGCCGAAGCGTTCCTGAATGGCCGGCTTATTACGGATCATATTTTTTACGGCAAGACCTGGTCCATAGGCTTAAAGGAATTCTACACTCAGCTTGAATTCTCTGAGTTGCACTTATCCATAACGCCGCAGCGCAGAGGAACGGTCCATACTTTTGTCAATCAGGCACAAATTGAGCGCTTTGAGGGAGTCGAGATCGCCGAATTCCGCCGAATCGAAGCCATTCCGCAATATCAAGTCGCGTTGTATCCGGTTAAAACTGCTGCTGCGATTGGACAACTATCCGTCCCATTCTCCAACTAAGATCATATAAAGTCCTGAATTCGTTCAAATCGAACAACTCAGGGCTTTTTCTCATATCACTGTGTAGGTTAACTTCGTCATACGACGGATTAAACATCGATCAGACTCTTGTCGATATTCGGGTTACACCTCCTTTTTCCAATTCTTTCGTTGTAAATGCTTAGCAACGTGGTATCCTTGAATAGAAAATATAGGTAATACACATACATATTTCTTTCAGTAGAAGCATGAGAAGTGAGGAGATTTTTTTGAGTAAACCAATCAGCTTTGGGATTATAGGATTCGGCTGGAGAGCAGAAGCTTATCTGCGGATCGCGAAGCAGCTCCCCCATGTATTCAAAATCAGCGGAATAGTCGTGCGTAATTCGGCTAAATATGCGGAGGCTGCCAAACGTTGGGGCGTCACCCTGTACGAGTCATCCTATGAGATGGCCCGGCATTGTGATTTTCTTTTGGTTGCTGTGTCCAAAACATCCGTTCCTGCCGTCCTAGAAGAACTTGTCTCACTACAAGTTCCTCTCTTGGTTGAAACGCCGCCAGCTTTTAATGAAGACAGCTTGAGGACCATGTCCTCTTTTGCCGAGAAAAACAGTCAGATCCAGATAGCAGAACAGTATCCCCTGCTGCCGCATCAGCTCGCTCGAATGTCCCTGATCCAGTCAGGGAAACTGGGTCAGGTTCATCATGTACAAGCATCCGTAGCACACGGTTATCATGGGATCAGTCTGATCCGTAACTGGCTGTCGCTCACGGATATCAGCTGTGAAATTGTCGGCCGCCGATTCGAACTTCCGATTCTGGAAGTACCTTATCGCGGTCGACAAGTCCAGGATCGAATCGAGAATGAAGTTCAAGAGATCGCCATGATGTCTTTCCATAACGGCAAGAGTGCTGTGCTTGACTTTACCCGTTCTCAATACTTCTCTCCTCTTCGTCAAAACCGGGTTCTGATTCGCGGGTCCCATGGGGAGATCCGGGATAACGAACTCACGATCAGCTTGGGTACCGATGCGTATGATACATACTCCATCCACCGAATTCAAAGCGGCATGGAAGGAAGTCTGGGACCGCTCTCCCTTCGTGAGCTACGCGCAGGACAAGAGTGCCTGTACCGTAATCCCTTCTCTTCTGCTCCGTTTTCCGATGAAGAGCTGGCCATGGTTGAAATTTTGACGCGCATGTCTGCTTTTGTAAGAGAGAATATCTCTTTTTATCCCTTGACCGAAGCTCTTAAGGATGTGCGTTTGTCTCTAGCCATCGAGAAAGCAATCTCAACTCAGGAATCGGTAAGCATCTGATTTTAATAAGTATTCTGAACGAATCGTTTAACGAAATCGCTCCTTGAAAGGTGTTCTTACATGTTTGCAATCGTCATTACAGGTTCTATATTCTTATTTCTTGGGCTGTGGTATGTCATGTATCTGATATCCCAACATTCCAAGGATCCGGACCGTTCATCAGCTCGAGTCATGAGAGCTATCTTAGCCATATCCATCATTGTTCTGTTGGTTCAAGATTACATCGTCAAGACGGTACCGTCTAATACCATATTAATCGTCGCTTTTATTGCTGTTTTGATAGCTACGATTTCATTGTCAGATAAGAACAAAAAAGAGAACAAAGAAAAGAAGTAAATATGATGTCCTATTCTCTGCGCTGATTTTTTTATTTCATTATAAACCTTACAGACTCTTTTGGCGTTTATCTCTACAGACAGCCACTTCAGAGGATCGACTTCACTTCACTCCTCCCATCAATAAGGAGATGTAATCATGAAATATACGCATATTCTTTTCTCAGGTGCTATCCTGCTCAGTTCGTTGTACATGCTGATTGTGCCACAACAATCTGCTGCAAAGACAGCTGCTAAAAGTTCAGTAGAATACAAAGTCGTTGATTCGTCCATTTACCCAAACGCAAACCAATTTAATAAGAAGATCAGTGCGAAAAAAATAGTTTGGACAGGAATGAATGTTATTTTAGAAGCAGACGTGGTGAATAAACCTGATCGGGCTTCATTCGAACAAAACGTGATTGAATCCATTACGGTCACCTCAGGAGAGCAAGCATACACCATTAATACGGAGAAATTCGATGATGAACTGATGGATATTATCAGTATGGATGTTTCCCGGTCCAAGACATGGATTGCCATTCATGCTGAGCGGAGTGCGGGCAAAGCCCTTATTCTTGTGAATGTTAAAACCGGGAAGTTAATGGTGTTAAATGATCGTCTGCAAGAGGAACGAAGTCAAACCATTGAAACCATTGCCTCCTTTCATTGGTCACCTAAAAGAGATGAGATCGCCATTTCATTTGGAAACACGGAAAAAAGCTCGTTAGCCATATATGATCCAACTAAAGACAGCTTCCACTTTCTCCCGAGAACGACCAATTATATAAGTACTAATCTTGTTCTATGGCAAAAAAACGGGAACACTCTGGATTACATTAGTGAGTATCCCTCTGATCAACTGATTCTGTTTAGATATAACACAAAGACTAATCAAGTTAAGCCCGTACAAAAAATCAACAAACAGGAATGGGCTCAATGGTATAAACTCATTCATTAGAAACCCAAAACGAACTTACTCCATGACAGGAATAAGTTCGTTTTGGGTTACTCATTTAGTATTACGGACCAGTTAGGGTCTTTATATCGTTTATCGACCACTTCTCTCACTAGGCTAAGTTCTTCTGGAATATGGCCTAACCCCTCAATACGGTATTCGAAAGGACTATTCATTTTACGGTCTCCCATGCTTATAAATCCCTCTCTCCAGTGATCAGGCAGGCTGTTCTCTAGTCTCGATGATCCTCTTTTGCTAACATTATATTGTTTATCTGCCGAATCATATGCTTTCCAAGCATCATTACGAATTTCATTATCCATTTCTCCGTAGAATAAAACAGCTAATTCATCTGCTTCGCCACCACTTTGTGATTTCTCCAACGAAGTCCCAATGACGTCCAATCTATCCTTTAAAACATTAAAAGACTTAGGCTCTGTTAACTCCGCAGGTTTAAAGGAAAACTTGCTACCATCCACTTCTGCAATAGAGTATCCATCCATTACAAAACGGTAAGGTTCATTTTCAGGGAGATACTTAAACGTATAGCTCCATCTCATTTTTCCTTTTTCAATTACGCTATAGTCAGATGTCATCAGGCTGTCCATATAACCAGTTTTCCATGGATTTACTGAGTGTATTTCTTCGTTTTCGAGATTCTCAAAGTGAAAGCTCAATGCTTGTTTTTCCCATAAATCACCGGGGGATCTAGCCATTGCTGCATCATCGAGCTCAGTCTCCAGTTCGAATCGTACACCCTGTACCATTCGTGTGATCCTTTTTAGATTGACGGTCATTCCATGAGGTGTTGTGTAAGTTCCAGAGAGTTCCTCTACTCGGGTCTTACTGTTCGCCTCTTTCATATCCAGGTCAAAGCTAAAATTCCAATTTCCTTCAATCGTACTTTGATTGCCAGTTCCAAGGTTATTAATATTTCCCTCAATCGTAATCTTGTCCGTTTGGAGCGGCTCACTAAAGAATTCGACCATATAATAAAAATCATTTGTATAACCCATATCGTACATACTGCCCACATTGTTTCCCTGAGTATCTTTAATAGTAATGGTGTTCTGCTCCCCTAGACTCAGCTTATGCCGGTCATGCTCTCCTTTTTTATCAAAAAGTTGGAGCGCTAGCGTCACTCGTGTAGGATCTGCTACAACTTCCTCAATGACAAGCGTATAACCCTTGTCCTTTACTTTAATATGTGGATTATGTACTAATCCCAGCTCTTGTGCTCGTAGGAGTCCGATATCGGGGTTATCTTTGGCAAATAAAGATCTGATCATTTCAGCAAAGGTTGGAACTGTATAGATCATGACCGCCCCTAGAGCAAATAAAAGAGCTATGGACGCTGCAGTCCATCTCCAGCGATTAAGGCGAGCGTTCTTTTTCGACCTTTGCTCAGGTAGTGAAGAGAGAGCATTCTCCACAGCCATTTGGACTGTATCGGGGAGGACGACGTCTTGTGATTTCTGCTTAAGAAACTGTTTAATTTCGTGATCAAACGGATCATGATAACTCATATTTATCTTCTCCTTCCCCTAGCATGAGCTCAGAAAGTAGTTTTCTAGCCCTGAACAGACGTGACTTTACAGTGCCCTCAGAAATTTCAAGCACCTTGGAAATGTCCTTAATCGCCAAATCCTCGATATAAAAGAGTGTGACGATGGTTTGAAGCTGTTCATCCAGTTCATCAATCACCTCAAATAGCTCTACCTGTTCATACTCGTCCTGGTATGAAGTCTTTCTCAAGTCGTAAGGGAGCAGAGATACTCGCTTCTTTTTTCTATTCATTTGATTGCACTCATTGATTAGTATCCGAATAATCCATGTTTTAAAATAAGCAGGTTCTTTTAATGTATGTATACTCGTAAATGCTTTGGTAATGGTCTCTTGCATCGCATCTGCACTATCTTCGTTGTTCTTTACGATTGATCTTGCTATAACATAGAGGCTCTTCTGAATCGTGTGTATTAATGATACAAATGCTTGCTTATCCCCTTTTCGTGCAAGTTCTGCTTTCTCGCTTAAATCCACGAAAAATTCCCCTCCTCCTCAACACTATCTAATCATTAGATCACCAATGGCTTCATTTGGTTCACAAAAGGTTACTATTATTTTCAAATCATGATTAAATTCTTATTTTCTAAGCAAAAACAGCCGAACATAATCGTTCGACTGCCTTCTGTATCTACATCGTTATCAAGACTGCTCAATGGCGTCTTCATCTTCATCCGCTCTATATTCCAATAGATCTCCCGGCTGACAATCCAGCGCTTTGCAAATGGCCTCCAAAGTGGACAAACGTATCGCTTTCGCCTTCCCGTTCTTCAATATGGAAATATTGGCGATCGTAATCTCAACTCTCTCCGCAAGTTCGGTAACTGTCATTTTCCGCTTAGCCAGCATCACATCAATATTGATTATAATAGCCATGTCTTCACCTCAAACCACTAGGTCATTTTCGGATTTAATATCAATGGCTTCCTGTAACAGTCTTTGGAGAACAGCGGAAAACACTGCAATGACCAGCGAAGCAAAGATGGGAACCATTCCGACAATAATAAGCCCTGGAGCATCATCTTTATCTGCTACAAGAAAAACGAACGGCAGCATCACGAGATATAGGCTACTAATTACAATAGCACAGTATTTTATGATTTTTAAAGAACCGACCGAAATTGAAGAGAAAGCCTCATTCTTGTCGATGTAGCTCAGGAGACGGAATGACTGGAACAGCGCAATGATAAACGGTATGACAGAGATATACATAATGATCACAATAGGATATAGCGAACCAGCATAATTCGGATTCACCGGATGATTCGCTAACCAAGGTATGCCGAAGATGCACAACGCCAGAATGGGAAGCCCAATAAGCAGAACAGCCATTTTCAGAAAGATTGTTGAACCTCGTTTCACAAAAAGCACCTCTCTTGTTTTAAGTGATTTGAATTTATCACATTATTTATCGTTTTACAATAAATAATTATTGATTTTTATTGTTTTATTATTGTTATGCAATCATTTGTGATATAATAACGACCAACGATAATGAATAAAACCAGTGGACAAGGCGGTCCTTACTCATGAAATTGGAACGATTAATCTCTATGATCTATAAGCTGCTGAACAACGAAGTTGTCTCTGCTTCCATGCTGGCCGAAGAGTTTCAGGTATCCCCAAGAACCATCTATCGGGACATCGACGTGATCTGTGCCGCCGGCTTTCCAGTGGTTTCCTATCAGGGAATGAACGGCGGGTATGGCATGATGGACGGATACAAAATGGACAAAAGCCTGCTTGGGTCGTACGATGTTCACTCTCTTATTACCGTTCTGCGCAGTCTCTCCACTGTATTTGAGGATGAGCGTGCTCAGGGCACGATTGAAAGACTACAAACGGTTGGCTCTGAGCAGCAATCACCCACTTTGGCGGTTGACTTGGAAACTCACCGTACGGATCACCATGCGCTTCGTGAGCTACGGTCGGGGATCACAAAGCATACCGTTGTCCGTTTCGATTACATTAACAGCCGGAATGAACGCACAACCCGCGAGTTGGAGCCGGTGATGCTTTATTTTAAATATCGTAATTGGTACGTATATGGTTTCTGCCGAATACGGCAGGATTACCGAGAATTTCGTCTATCTCGTATGATGAACCTCTCGCTAACCCAAGAATCATTTTTACCGCATAGTGAGGTGCCAAAAGAGCGTTCTTTGCGAAACGAGGAATGGAAAAATCAGATAAGTGACGTTGAGTTTCGTGTTGCGCCTGAGGCACTAGCAGAAGCGCTGGATCATTTTCATCAGGCAGAGAAGCAATTTAACAAGGACGGAAGCATGACCATGCAAATTTCCGTTTACCAACCCCTACAGGCAAGGTGGCTTCAATCATTTCTGCTGGGTTTGGGTAGTAGAGTCGAAGTGATTAAGCCGCGAGAACTTCGAGGGATTTTGAAAGAACAGCTGCAACAAGCAATCCTGCTATACGAAGAAGTATGACACGCTGTTGTCATACTTCTTTTTTTATAATCACAACAGATACCAAAACAAAAATCATTGCACAACAAAAGGAGACCTTTCAAATGTCAAATGTTCCAATGGAGATGCTGAATTATCACACGTGGGCCAACCAAACCATCTTGGGCAGAATCAAAGAATTGCCCTCATCTGTTCTAAGTCAGGAATTGAACAGTTCCTTCCCCACCCTCGCCCATGCCCTAAGCCATATCTACGCAGTCGATCAGATGTGGTATCTTGTTTTATCAGGTATGGCAATGGGTGAAGCGCTGCAAGAGTTCATGGCATTGAATGGAAAAACATTTCTTACCGTCGAAGAGTACATGGACACCTATGCCGAATTGGCAGAACGATACAAGCAATGGATACAGCGCCAAACCGATTTGGAGCAAACCATCATACTTGATAATCCATACGCCGGCATCTGCGAAACAACGTTGTCCAACATGCTGCTGCATGTGGTGAATCACGGGACCTACCACAGGGGCAATGTATCTACAATGCTTCGTCAAATGGGGCATGCATCCGTCATGAACGACTATTGTCTGTTTTGGTATCAGCAACCCGTGCAGTCCAATTAAATCAACAACGAATCAGGATCAACAGGATTGGAGCAGTCGCACAATGGAAATTCAGAATTTACTCTCTGTAAACTCAAGAGAAGACTTAAGATCATGGTTGCAGACCCACTGCAGGACGGAAACCTCCTGCTGGGTTATTGTAAGCATGACTCCTAGGCCGGGTACGTTATTTTATTTGGACGTCGTGGAAGAATCCCTTTGCTTTGGTTGGATTGATGGGCTGAAGAAGAAAATTTCGAATACAGAGCTTGCACAGAGATTGTCACCCCGAAGCCATAACAGCTCCTGGACTGAATTGAATAAAGAACGGGTAAGGCGTCTTGAAAAGCTGGGATTCATGAGAGATGAAGGAAGACGCGTGCTTCCGACCATGGAAATTGAGTCTTTTCGCATTCCTGAGGATATTGAGATCCGGCTTAAAGAGGATACACAGACTTATGAAAATTTCATGGCTTTTCCCGCTTTATATACAAGAGTACGCATCGACACAATCCAGAGCGTTAAGAATCAACCCGCAACGTTTAATCACAGATTGGATAAATTCATTACACACACAAGAGATAACAAAATGTACGGTCTATGGCATGACGGTGGGCGCCTTTTAAATTACTGAATGGTATTCCCCCGCCTAACGCACCCGAAGTGATGTGGGACAGTCACCATTTTGCCTCTGGACGATATCCTATAGGTAAAAGGAGGACTGTTCATGTCGCTTTTGTATCAACATTCTGAACTGGAGAAGAACGATGCTCCTCTGGAAGAATGGAAAAAGGATGCCTACCGCTTGTTTGCCTCCAAAATGAGTGATCGGGAAGCACGTTTCCCTTGTATTCCGGCGACGCAGGCTTTCGCCATGGGGCATCTCCGGTATGGTTTTGTTTCTGGCTCAGATCACCAGACCGCCGATCGTAAACTCGCGAAGATCATTTCGGAATACGGCCGGACATCGCGCTCTTTTGGTGAATATTCTTCATTGATTGTGTTTCTTGAATTAAGGGATACAGCAAGAACGGTTTTGGAGTATGAAGCGTTTTTTTGGGGACTGTTAAGCCAGGTCAGTGATTTGGATGTAAAGCCATGGCCGGATGATATACCGGAGAACCCGGAGAATCCCTTATGGGAATTCTGTTATGACGATGAGCGTTATTTCGTCTATTGCGGGACCCCCGCTCACACCAATAGGCAGAGCCGAAGTTTCCCATATTTTATGCTCGCAATGACACCTCGCTGGGTACTTGACCAGTGGAATGCTCACCCCAAGAAAGCTGCTGCCATCGGGCCCAAGATTCGTGAACGACTTGCCGAATACGATGCTGTCCCTGCTCATCCTGAATTAAAACAGTATGGATCGCAGGGGAATCTCGAATATAAGCAGTACTTTCTTAGAGATGATGACACCTCCCCTTCTCGTTGTCCTTTTCTTCGTGCTCTTCAAGCGGAGAAGATTCAGGAATAATAGTTTACCCTTTCTTGTCCTAAATGAGGCCTCCTTCGAATAAGCTGTACTCTGCAGATATTAGGAGGAGCGTCTCATTAACCGGATTCAGGAAAGGGAAATGACTATGGACATGGAACTGTATATCAAATATGTTCTGATTGGACTAGCTATCGCCATGCCAGTCGGAGCAATCACCGTAGAGATGACCAAACAGGGCTTGAAGAATGGCTTCATTCACGGCTGGGCTGTTGGTTTGGGCGGAATGACCCTGGATACAGCATTGATCCTTGCCATGTATTTTGGATTCGCCTCCATCCTCTCCCTGCCTTATGTCCAGATACCTCTCTGGCTTGTTGGTGCCGGTTTTCTTGCTTATCTCGGCTATGATTCAATTCGAAATGCAGACCAGGATATCACACCAGCCGACGAGAAGGTGAAGAAATCGTTTTGGAAAACGTACCGTAACGGCCTGCTTGTAGCCATCTCCCCGGGTAATCTGATCTTTTGGGTTTCCGTATTCGGAGCCGTGCTGTCTGATTCCTATCGTTCAGCTGGGAAGGAAAGCTTCGCTATTGCGGCCTGTGGTGTGCTGTGCGGTATTCTGATCCACGACCTTGGCCTGGTCTCTCTGGTTTCTATCACACGAAAAGTGATGAGCCGGCGAATGATCCATTGGGTTTCCATTGCAGCAGGCATACTTCTGCTCGGGTTTTCGTTTTATTTTTTGTATGAATTCGTACTTTCTCTCTGGACGTATATTCAGTGATTACCTTAGCTGGTTGGACAACCCTCCAAATCTTAAAGAATGACGAATACATAAGGAGCCCGTTTTTAGGGTTCCTTTTTTGTTGTGTCTTCATGAACATGTGCTTCCTGATGGCGCTATATCGCTGTTTACACGGCAAAAAGCAAGTAATGAACACCAGCGCAACGGATGACTACACGCTGTAATATCGTGCTATTCCGCACTCTAAGGACCATCTCCACAATCAGGGACTATCGACGGTAATTTCATCCCGCCACTATGATACAGCTAAGGTTGCATCCCCATATGAGACTCTTGAGGAAAGGAATGATGTCAGATGCAAAGAAATACAAAAGCTACCACACTCATGTTCCCCGCCTCCAGAGCACCAACGCTGTTAGGCAGAATGGTAAGAAATCGATGGCTATACTTCATGCTTCTGCCCGGCCTGCTGTACTTTCTTTTATTTAAGTACTGGCCCATGTATGGAATACTCATCGCCTTCAAGGATTACCAGCCATTCCTTGGCTTCTGGGATAGTCCCTTTGTAGGGCTCAAACATTTTGAACGCTTATTTAACGATCCTAACTTTATCATCCTTTTCCGGAATACGCTCATGCTTGCCATGCTCAACATTCTGTTTTTCTTCCCTTTACCTATTGTTATTGCACTTATGTTAAATGAACTTCGCCACCACTTTTTTAAGCGAACGATTCAGACACTGGTGTATATCCCGCATTTTATGTCATGGGTAGTTGTCGTGGGGATTGCTTACATTTTCTTAACTACAGAAGGCGGTATCGTCAATGACCTTCTGGTGTACTTTGGCTGGGATAAGATTAATTTCCTGGCGAGCAATGAGTGGTTTCGAACCATCGTTACTGCTGAGGTGATCTGGAAAGAAACCGGCTGGGGAACGATCATTTTTCTTGCCGCGCTGTCAGGGGTCGATCCACAGTTGTATGAAGCGGCCCGGATGGATGGAGCGAACAGGCTTCGCCAGCTCTGGCATATTACCCTGCCTGCCATTCGCAGCACCATCATCATTCTGTTGATTCTTCGTCTGGGAAACTTCCTGGATACCGGCTTCGAACAGATCTTCCTGATGCTCAATGCCATGAACCGTGAAGTCGGGGAAGTATTTGATACTTACGTATACTCCGTGGGGATCAGTCAAGGGCAATATAGCTTTAGTACCGCAGTCGGTTTGTTCAAGTCTTTGATTGGTTTGGTGCTCGTAGTTGTAGCCAATTATCTGGCCAAGAGGTTTGGTGAAGAAGGAATTTACTAAGGAAGGAGCTCATCATGAAATGCCTATCAAACCTAGCGTGGGAAGTCGAGTTTTCGATGTACTGAACATAACGCTGTTGACTGTATTTGCTCTGCTCACGATACTCCCCTTCGTTTATGTTATTGCCGGCTCTTTCGCCACTCAGAAGGAATTATTATTACGTGGGTTCATTTTATTTCCAACAGAGTTTACACTGGATGCATACAAGTACATCTTTTCAACCCCCACTCTTGTCAAAAGCTTGCTTGTTACCATCTACATCACTGTGTTCGGCACGCTGATCAACATATTTTTGACCTGCTTAATGGCCTATCCATTGGCGCGAAGGGACATGGACTTCCGCAAACCGATTCTCATGCTGATCGTTTTTACGATGTTATTCAGTGGCGGCATGATTCCAACGTTTCTCGTGGTCAAACAGTTAGGAATGATCAATACGTACTGGTCCCTGCTTATACCTGGAGCCATTAGCGCTTTTAATTTGATCATTATCCGCAATTTCTTTCAGCAGCTTCCCGAGAGCTTGGAAGAGTCAGCCAAGATTGATGGATGCAATGATTTAAGCGTATTTTTTCGCATCGTGCTGCCTCTTTCCATGCCGGCAATCGCTACCTTCTCCCTGTTTTACGCCGTAGGGCATTGGAATACTTACTTTAGTGCTGTGCTCTATATTAACGATAACACCAAATGGCCAATTCAAGTGCTATTACGGCAGTTCGTTATTTTGGCTTCTGGCGGAATCGGGGACTCCACGGCCATGGAATCAGACTATGTTTCCCCACCGGAGCAATCCATTAAGATGGCTGTCATTGTTGTATCCACTCTACCGATCCTGCTCGTGTATCCATTTTTGCAAAAGCATTTCGCCAAAGGCGTATTACTTGGTTCTGTAAAAGGCTGATCGTAACTTAAATCATGAAAATAACGATTAGGGGGATTTGAATATGAAGAAATCATATCGGAAGTCGTTGATTAGCACTGGAGCTCTTATCGCTTCATTAAGCTTAATGATTACAGCATGTGCCAGTAACAATTCCAACGAGGCTCAGGGGACAGGTACGGGCGGTGCCCAAGGCACTCTCTCTTTGACCATGATGCTGCCAACATACAGCGCGGAACAGATGAATGCGAACAGCTCCATTTTGGCTCAGCTTGAGGAGAAAACGAACACGGATCTAACCGTGTCCTGGGTCCCCTCCTCATCCTACACAGATAAATTAAGTGCTACCGTTGCCTCCGGCGAGCTGCCCAAAACGTTCGTTGCTTTGGAGCCAAAAGCTTCTTTTATCATTAATGCTGCCCGTTCAGGCATGTTCTGGGAATTGGGACCGTATCTCGAAAGTTATCCAAATCTGAGCAAGATGTCTGATGTTGTGTTAAACAACTCATCCATAGACAACAAAATCTATGGCCTGTATCGCGAAAGGGATATTGCCCGATTCGGTCTGATGATTCGACAGGACTGGCTGAACAATCTGGGTCTGGAAGCTCCTAAAAATGTGGATGAACTTTATGATGTTTTGAAAGCGTTTGCCACAAAAGATCCGGATCAAAACGGCAGACAGGATACCGTTGGTCTCGCGGTAGGCATGCAGGGAAATAATATCGCCGGATTCAAAGACATCTTGGTCTATCTGGGAGGCCCAAATGAATGGGAACTAAAAGACGGGCAGTTAACCCCGGCTCACATGACCCCTGCATACATGGATACCATGAAGTTTTACAAGAAACTATATGACGAGAACCTTATCAATCAGGATTTTGCGCTCGTTCAGGACGGTCGATCGGTGATGTATAAAGGTAAGGCAGGATTGTGGATTGACAACATGGTGGATGGAAAGAACATTGAAGAGAATATCAAGAAGGTCACCCCCGATGCCAAAATCAATCTGATTAACCGGATCTCTGGCCCGAACGGAGATGCTACTCGAGCAGGCACAGGTTATTTGGGAATGTACATGATTCCGAAAACAAGTGTCAAAACGGAAGAGGAATTGAAGCAAATTCTTGCTTACTTCGATAAGGTATCGGAGAAGGACATGCAAAACCTTTTGAAATATGGCGTTGAAGGTAAGCAGTACACCGTTGAAAATGGAGAATACAAGCAAAACCCGGATCCCAAGTTGCGGTCAGAAATGACGGATAGCAACCAGTTTATGATATTGCAGGATCAGGTGGAGAACTTCGGTACTGAATTGGAGAAGCTCAGCACAGAATTGTTCAAAGACAACGCCACTTTTGCCATTCAAAATCCTGCCTCTCCTTATATCTCTAATACCGCCATTGAGCTCGGCAATGAACTCAATAAAATCATACAGGATGCCACAGTCAAGTACATTATGGGTACTGCTAGCGAAGAGGATTGGAATCAGGCGGTAGATAAGTGGCTGCAAGGTGGCGGAAGCAAGATTATTGAAGAGATTAATGCAAGTTACGCCAAATCTGCGAATAAGTAATATCGGATATAATCTCATCAATTCATAAATAGCCCCCAGGACGATGATTTTATCTCGTGACCTGGGGGCTTTTTTTGTCTCAGACAAGTATGGCAGCAAGTTAATGTTCTTCCCTGTACTTTCCGGGAGTCGTTCCTGCAATTTTCCGGAAGGAGCGAATAAAATTGGCCGAATTATTGTACTGCAGGCGTTCTGCAATTTCAGCAATTTTCATATCCGTCTCCTTTAGCCACTTCTTGGCCATATCCATTCGGTACATTGTCAGGTACTCCCCGAAGTTTACCCCCGTCTCCTGTCGAAATACCCGGCTCACATAATGGGGGTGATAATTGATTCGAGCTGAGCAACTTTCCAAGGTTAATTCCGAATCGAACTCCCGATGAATCATGTCGACGATGGCTTCCGATATATGCTTAAACTGCGATTCTCGGCGATGCTCCAGCTCCTTGGCGTAGGGCACAACAAATAATGTCCAAAACCAGGACTTCATCTCCGTAACGTTTCGCAGCTTAAATAATGTATCAATTAAAGAGGATTCATCTCCCTCAATGCCTTCCATTGGAATAGAAAGCTCATGACCGAATTTGAGAAAATTCACCAGCAGCCTCAAAAGTGACAACTGATAGTGCTGAAATGGTGTTTGGGCCGGAAACAGTTCCTCCATAAAATGTTCCAATTCGATCTCGGATTGGGCCAGATCTCCTGCTCGTATGGCGTCAAACAGCGCCAGTTCCCGGTTATGTGGAAACCTGCCTGGATCATTTTTCTGCGGCTGCACGTCCTCTATAAACAGAATGGATTCTTGCCCAAGTCCTACACTAAACTTCAGTGATGTCATGGCTTCATGCAGCGCATTCTTTGCCTGGTCAAAGAAGTGAAATGGACGGCTAATTCCAATACTAACCCGGATTCCGAGATATTGGGCAATCGCCTTCTGGACGTCCACACACAACATGAACAACTCTTCCTTAAGCTCTGCACCCTCGTTGGATGATCCGATCAGGGTTACTTGGTAATCCGTGGTCACCACCGGTACCAACCTGTTATCACCTGGTATCAGTTCACCGACCATATTACTGATTGCAAACAATAATAAGTCCCGATTCCTCTCCTCATAGCGCGTACCTATAAGGGTGTCCATCTGGATCGCCACCAGGCTCATGGACGACCATGTCTGCTGCACGCCATACAGTCCCAATTTCTCTTCAAAATCAGCATGAGCAATCTCACCCTTCAGCAATTTATGCATGAAGAACTCTTTCAGCTGTGATTGTTGGCCCTGGAGCTCGTTCATGACAACAGAGTGGTTACGGATCAGATCGTTTACCCGTTCTCCGATCACTTGCAGCTCTCCCGCAGCTCTCTCCCTCCCTGCTTGCGGGGTGGCTACAGCTGCGAGGGTTGAATAGATGGATCGAATCGGGCTGTACATTCTCTTTGAACCGAACCAGGCCAGAATTAGAGTAATGAACAAGATCAAAAAGCAAACGAGTAAGGTAAGCCAGCCAATGATCTGATTCTGTTGGTTCACTTGTTCGTTAGAGGCTACCGAAACATAAACCCATCCATTGTAGGAAGATTTACGATAGGTGACGGTTACCTTCTCCCCCTCATGCTTGGATATGTACTGCCCGGTGGTGGATTCGGTTTCTTGAAGCTGTTGAAGATAGGACTCATCCGACATATTGCTTCCTGGTGACGCACCTCCATCACTTCGATGAATAAGCTTTAAATCGCGATCCAATATGAAAGCGTTTGCTATTTTCCCGTTTTGAACGGATAACGTTCTTCTTATCACGTCAGGAGACAGCGATACACTAATCAGGCCTTTGGGATTCGCAGCGTTAAAAGGATATTTTTTGACGAAATAGACAGACTCCGACGAATCCGGCAGATTGTCCTGCCCTCTGCTCCAGAAAGATCCAGCCTGCTCACGAGAAAACATCTCGAGTTGTGACTTGAATTCAGGGGAGCTGTATTCATTCACACCGGTGCTTGTGACTAGCCATTTCTTGTTCAAACTGTACAAATAGATCTCCTTAATTCCCAGCTCGTACGTTTGAATCGTTGCAATACCCTTATACAGCTCATGAACCATTTCAAAATCCTCATTCGTAATCGGCTTGCTGAATGCCTGTCTAACGATCGGAGATTGCAAGAACTGCGTCGCCGAGTTATCTACGGTTCTCAGCATTTGCTCTACACCCATCTGCGTTTGCTGCAGCAGCAGTTTATTGCCTTCATTCACCTTTTCCTGGACGGTCAAGGAGGAATTATAGTAGGAAAAGCTACCAAGAACAATTACCGGGAGAGTTCCTATGACAATAGAGAATAACAATAGCTTCCATAAAAAAGAAAGGGAACGTAATTTCATAATGCCTCCTGGAGGATTCCGGTTCATTACATTATTACATTAGTTCCCAGATGAGGATACGTCAATCCTTTTTAACTTTACCTTGAGAGAGCGCATGTCTGTGAAAAAGGAATTATTTTAACAGATGAATAAAAAATCCCCCAACAACGGATCGATTCTGAAAGTTCAGCTGTTTACCGGTTAGGGTATCGTACCAGTCGGTTACTGGCACACGACTTGTTGTCTCATTCATGAATTGCCATAGTGGCAAAATCATTTGTTCGAACTGCTCTTGTGTTTCGCTCATGGAGGCACACCATACTAGCCAATCGGATTTGGTATACGTATCCCGGCTATCCAGAGGCGTTCCATATCGATTTTGTTGACGTGCATAATAATTGAGTTCTTTCACAGCAATTTCTTTTGGAAACAGATTGAAGCCTAACAGACGATCCCACACCAAATTGTACTTCATGCTCCATGATTCATTGGAGCTGTCAAACGTCAGCTTATAGTGATCATCGGCATCCGCCATGGAGACCCACTCTTTCGCCATCTTTGCAGCCGCTTCGCGGTATATGGTTCCTTCTTTCTGCAGCTCGAGCTGATCACACATATAAGCATAGGCAGCAATCCCCAATATCGCTTTGATGGAAAGATTGGCATTATGTGCTAGATGACCTGCGAAGTCATCGGTGCATAGCTGATTGTCCGGATCCAGACCATGCTGCAGCAGATAAGATGCCCATTTCGTCAGAAGTTCCCAATGCTCACGAGCAAATTCAGCATGCATCTCATATTTGCTAACCGCCGCCGCCATCAAAAGCATGTTGCCACATTCTTCGATCGGCATCTGGTACTCCAGCTTGTTCTCCCCGTATACTTGCCCGTTCGCTTTCGGGTAAGTCCCGACATCATGGGGCGCAAAATCAAACGACCACTCACAGCTCTTGGCATATTTATAGATGGGACGCATCATGCCTTTGACCAATTCAGGATTATATTTCAGAAACAGCGGAATCGATGGGTAGCTTACATCCACCGTGGCAATACAGCCATTGCTGAAGTTTTCCTTGGAGAAAAATAAGACTTCGCCCGCTTCATCAACAACCAGTTTATGCGCAGCAATGGCTTGACGATAAGTGAGCGCCAGAATGTCTCGATAAGAAGCGCCGCCCGCCTCCTGACTTTCCTGCAGGAGTTCACGATTAAAGGTGTCGCATCTCTTCCTAATCTCTTCATACTGCTGTGCTGCCATAATCAGCATGTCATGAAAGTTCATTCCATCTTTTCTCCAATAGGCGTTCAAAGGTTGATGAAAATATTCAATCGAGTGAATGTCATCATACGCTAACATCAGATAACCGGAAACCGTTTCTTCATGGACGAGACCCATATCCATCTCCGTTGCCATGACAGGCATATGATCAGATACTGCCCTTGGCTTATGGCCATCCTCTTCTACTTTCAACTCCGCTGTTTGAGCATATTGCTCACGACTTGATACTGATTGAACAACCGATTGGCTTCGGGGGGACAGGGGAACCGCCAGATACATATATCCCCAGTCTATTCTTGTATCATCGCCAGCAAGCTTCAATATGGGCTGTTCAACCGTTCCCATAGTCAATGCATGCAATTGTTGGTTGATTATAGAAGAAGACCAGGTCACTTGCTGCTCTGGTGTATTCACACACCATTCTCCTGTTACATCAAAATAAATCTTCAATTGGTGTTCCTGACCATCGATCGCACGAGCAAGGAATGTAACATACGTCACGGGTCTGGATAAGACCTCAAGATCATACACTAATAGCGGCGTGATAAACTCAACCTGAAGCTCAATGCCTTCCCCTTCAAACGTGTAACGAGTCGTCACAGGTTCAACTGTTAGATTCGTCTGTACAAGTGTGGCGTTTTCCTCCACATCTGCAGAACGATCGAGTGAATCCATTTTCCCCATAAATCTTCGGATTTTCCCATCGATCACTGCCATGCCTACCATGCCCTGAGTTTTGTTAGTCCAGTGCCGAGTGTGTTCTTCATAGAGATGATCGGCTGTTGACCATACGCTAAAATACGAGTCGACCGTTACAAGCGGCACCGCTGGCGGCCTGAAACTTGTTGTCATGACGTACAGCTCCTTCATATGATTTATTGTTTATTCTGAATATTAAAATGTATACGACTATAAACTTCTAAAGGTCATTGCTCTATTCATCCATAAGGGCTTTGTTAGCCTTGCTGGTAAGGCATTACAAAGCCCATGGATTCTCTCATGATGGCTTTACGTGTTAGGAAAATCAGTTCGGCATCTGGACAGTCACCACGTCTTTTCCTTTTAGATTTTCATTGGTAAACTGCATCGCTTGATCGTATCCGGTATTCTTCAGCTGATCCCTCAATTCGTTAATGATGCTCAAGGCATCTTCATCCGATTTTGCAAAAACAGCTTCCTTCCAGGCATCTCCCATCCTGTCCATGGAAGGCTTCAACATTTCCCATTCAGGTGCTTTGGTGATGACATCCCCCGGATTATAGGCGGTAATAACCTGAGTACCGTTTGGACGAAGTATTTTACGAGCATGATCCATGGCATCCAGTCTGTCCTGATCTGCCCAGATATCTCCTCCGGCATATGAGTTGATGCGATCAAGTCCGGTTAGCGATTCCAGACCAATGCCAATACCTACACTCTTGCGAACTTTACCGGATTGATCAGCTGCGAATTTTTCAAACCATTCCTGATTGGCTACAGGTTTGCCATCCTTCATATCCCAGTGAACGCCTTGCACCCCATATCTGGCCAGCATAAAGCCTTCGTCAGAAGCCATGTAGTCCAGAAACTTAAGTGCTGCATCCACACATGCACCTTGGCAGCTTTTGGTGATAACTGTTACGTTGTTGCCCTGAATACCTAGGTCCACGGGGCGACTCGGATCAACATCCGCACGCTCTAACGGACCAACCGGAATGTAATCGCTTCCGGGATGAGAGGTGACATATTCCTTCGAAGCATCCAAGATGGCCGGATAATGTGCGGCGAGGATGGCAATACGGCCTTGATTAATCTTTTCTTTGGCGATGGGGTCTGTTTGGGTAAATACATCCGGATCGAGCAGGCCTTCTGCCAACAGTTTACGATAGAACAGCATGTATTCTTCATAGCCTGGCGTGAAGAAACTGTGCTCTAGTGAACCATCACCTTTGTCTACGTAACTTGCTCCAGAATAGAACATTGTATTGCCGATACCTACTGCCCAACCGTTACTGAATCCGCCCAGTGGGAATACGGGCTGCCCGTTTTCCTGCAGGTTGGCGTCTTTTATTTTTTTGAGAAATGCATAAAAATCCTCTTTCGTTACTACCGACTGCGGGTCCACACCTACCTTTTCGGCAATGTCTTTGCGTACATAGAACCCGTAGAGCCAATCAATACCGTCTTCGTTTGTAGCGGGCTGATTCTGCAAAAGCAGATACTTTTTGCCGTCATATGCATTGATCGCTTTTTCATATAATGCTGGCGGCACGTTTTCTTCCGCGATCGACTTGGCGAGGTTGGGATAATTGTCCAACTTATCGGATATGTCGACTAACTGACCTTCTTTGGCGGCTTTGATGATCCCATCAAGCTCCCCTCCCCAAGCCGGTCCGGTATATATATCAGGCAAATCCTGTGTGGCGAAGATCTGATTCACTTTCTCGGTCTCACTGCCTTTGGTATATTCCCATTCCAGGGTCACTCCGGTCTTTTCCTTAATGACTTCCTCTATAGGGGTGATTCCATTATCCGATCCGCCCGAACCATTCCAATTATGCAATATTTTCAGCGTGTTTCCGCCACCCTCTCCATCGCCTTCTCCGTTCCCTGATGAATTCATACAACCACTCAGCAAACTTCCAGTCATAATGGATACGAGTAATACGGACATCCCTTTCGACCAAATCCTATTCACACCAATCGCCTCCTGGATATGGATATCAATGAATCAAGGTTATGCCTGATCGATCGAACCGATATGATTAACCTTTAACCGAGCCGATCATGACCCCTTTGACAAAATAGCGTTGAAGAAACGGATAGATGCACAAGATTGGAAAAACCGTAATAACAAGCAGGGCCATGCGCATGGATTCCGGTGTTGCTCCTGCCCCGCCGACTCCACCTACCGTCTGGCCACCTTGCTGTGCTGCCCGCTGCATGGAATTGGATAATGCTTCTGCTTCCGTCAGCATTTCTTGCAGCAAGGTCTGCACCGGGATCAGATTTTTGTTGGATACGTAGTAGGCACCAGAAAACCAGTCATTCCAATGAGTTACTCCGATAAATAACGAAATGGTTGCGAGCACCGGGCCGGAAAGAGGCAGGATAATTCTCACAAAGATCTGGAAATCGCCATAGCCGTCAATACGGGCAGACTCCTCCAATTCCTCCGGTATACCTTGCAGAAACGTTCGAATAATGATGATGTGCATGAAATTGAATAACAGAGGCAAAACGTACACCCAAAAGGTATTAATCAGATGCAGTTTTTGAAGTGTAATGAAGAACGGAATGAAACCCGCACTGAAAATCGTGGGCAAAAAGATGTAAAAGGTAAAAAAGGATCGGCCAGGCAATGTTTTTTTGGAAAGTGCATAAGCCATAAGGGTACACAATATCACATGCAGGAACGTACCCAGCACGGTGCGCATGAGGGTAATTTGGTATGCCTTCCAGATGCGTGCATTATCAAATACCTCGGCATAGTTCTCCAATGTGAATTTTCGGGGTAAAAAATAGATTGCCCCCTGCATCGAGTCCTTACCTTCATTTAATGAGTAGGCCAAAATATAAATAAACGGGTAGATCATGGAGAAACCGACCAACGCAAGAAAAGTATAGTTGAACACTGAGAATACAGACCATTTTCGTTCCATATCGTCACCTCCTTAGAACAGGGATACATCACTGACTTTGCGGGCAATGCGATTGACGGTCAGTACCAGAATAAGTCCTATAAGACTTTGGAATAACCCAACAGCTGCGGCATAACTGAGGCGCCCTTCGCGAATTCCGGAGTTGATGGCATGAACGTCCAGTACGCTCCCAATGCTCGCGGTAGCAGGTCCATTCAGAAGAAGCAGCTGTTCGTATCCTGCACTCATCAAGCTGCCTACGGCAAGAATGAACAAGAGGATCGCCACACTGCGAATGCCGGGAAGTGTCACGTGCCACATCTGCCTGAAACGTCCAGCACCATCAATCTTGGCAGCCTCATAGAGCTGCTGATCGATCCCTGCGATGGCAGCCATGAAGATAATGGAGTTCCAGCCAATGTTCTTCCAGATGTCCGATCCAACAATCAGTTGATAGAACCAGGTTGGATTGTTCAGAAACTGGATTGATTCTGCCCCCATCGTTCCCATGAAGTCATTGACTGGTCCGCCATATGGTGTCAACAGCCTCTGCATCAGCGTGACCACTACGATCCAGGATACGAAATAAGGCAAGTAGGATAACGTCTGAACTGTCTTCTTAAACCGGATCATGCGGACTTCATTTAACAGAAGTGCAAGAATAATGGGCATCGGAAAACCGATCAGCAGCTTCATAAGACTGATGATGATCGTATTGCGGATGATGTCACCGGATTGATAGTAATTGAAGAACTGTTCGAAATACTTGAAACCCGCCCATGGACTTCCGGTAAATCCACCCATAAAGTTGTAGTCCCTGAAGGCAACCTGGATTCCGTACAACGGGACATAAGAGAAAAGAAAAAACCAGATTATACCTGGCAGCATGAACAAATAAAAGAGTTTATGCTGCCAGATTCGCTTGATCAATCGATTGTTGGTTGCTCTTGGCTTGATCACATTCCCACCTCTCCTTTCTCAAAATGAAGGACACCCGCTACCTTTGCTGTACCTGCAACAACTTCAAACGCAGAGTAATGATTTCAAATGGCGTAAACGATAGCGATATTTGGGATGGATCTGTCATCGGAAGTGGCGATATGATGTTCTCCATCAGATCAGCTTTCCAGGCCTCAGCGGTATCGAATCCAAGGTGAATGACCGTTTGAGCATGTGTTCCAGACGTTTCATACAGGCGAACGATAATCTCGTCACCTTCTTCAGCCTTTTTGATGGACTCCACCATGACGTGTGTATGGTCGGGTTGCAGGAATGATTTTGAGAAAGGCAGATTTCCATCCTGTTTCTCGCCTACCGAGGGTAACGCCACTACACGCAAAGGGATATTCAGTTCATTGCCTCTTCTATAGATTTCGGCTTGAACGTGACTCCCTTGATGCGGATATAACGAGTAAGTGAATTCGTGTTCAGCACGATCTGCTTCCGGATCAGGATACGAGCTGCTGCGAAGCAGGTTCAGGTCAAGCACGTTATCAAAGGCTCTGTGACCATACTTGCAATCATTGAGTAATGCCACACCGTAATCGGGCTCAGATATATCGATCCACTGATGTGCGCAGATCTCATCCTTCGCAAAATCCCACATGGTATTCCGGTGGGTCGGTCTGGATAGACTGCCAAACTGAATCTCACAATGCACCTGATCTGTGCGAACATTCACCGGGAAAGACGTACGCAGCATCTTGGCGTTTTCTCGCCAATCCACTTTGGTTACAAAATCGATTCTCCGGCTGCCCTCAGTAAGAATAACACTCTGAGTCAACTCGGATTTGCCATAGTTGTATTGGAAGATCAGTCCAATCCTGGGCCCTTCGCAAAGTTCACGAATTTCATGCAATGTTAGCGGCACACCGGCCTTTTCTGAATAATCATGGCTAAAATCCCATGCATCTCCTTCATCATGATACACACGGAGTTTATTTCCCTGATGTCCCTGTGGAATGACTTCTCGTGCTTCTGCTTTATCCAGGATAGAGAGAATGGCACCATTCTGATCAAATTTCACGAAGAAGGAGTCGCTTTCGATGAAGCGTTCTTCCACATTTACATGTAACTCTGAATCCAGTATCCCTGATTCCAGTTTAATGCAGGCTCCGGACTCAGCTATGCTGCTCTGGTTTGAATATTCAGGTACAACCGTGTATCCCATGGAGGGAACTTGAACCTTCATCCATCGGCCTTGCATGTGAAGCCATTCCTGTCGCTCCCAAGGTAATGAATTAAACACCACTGCAGATACTGAGGGTGACTTCTCGCGTAGAGCCATCTGATCTGCCAAACGGCTGTAGGTATCTGCAATCATGTTCTCTGTTTGGATGAACAGCTCTTCATACCTGATTAGTGATTCATCGTATACCCGCTTGATTGATGATCCCGGAAGGATATCATGAAATTGGTACAACAAGACTTCCTTCCAGATGGTTTCAAGTAGATCAGAGGGATAAGAGTGACCTAACTGGGCTGCCGCCAGAACGGATGCAAATTCCAATTCACGCAGCGCTTTCTCCATTTTTCGGTTATACCGCTTGCTTCGCGCCTGACTAGTCAAGGTACCCTGATGCTTTTCCAGATACAGCTCCCCGCGCCATGTCTGGAATTTCTCTCGATCTTCATTGAGTTTTTCAAAAAATGTCCATGAAGGCTCTTGTATAACGGGAGACAAGCCGAGCAGGTTCTTGGTCCGTTCGAGTCGTTCCAGATGCTCTTCACCCGGTCCTCCTCCCCCATCCCCTATTCCGAAGAGCATCAGCGCGTGACCGGATACATTTTTGTCCAGATATCCCTGCTCAGCCTTGGCGATGGAACGGGGTGCTGCCGGGCTGTTGTACGTATCCTCGGGAGGCATATGCGTTAATACCGCTGAGCCATCAATCCCTTCCCACATAAAAGAATGATGGGGATGCCGATTGTACTCACTCCAGGAGAGTTTCTGGGTCATCATATAATCGACTCCGGATTTCTTCAATAATTGGGGCAAGCTTGCCGAATAACCAAATACGTCAGGCATCCAAAGTGATTTCATCTCCATCCCGAACTCTTGTTGAAAATAACGTTTGCCATACAGAATCTGCCGTACAAGGGATTCTCCGCCCGGCACATTCGTATCCGATTCCACCCACATGGCTCCCTGCGGCTCCCATCTTCCTTCACGTACTCGTCCCTTGATCTGCTCATATAACTTGGGATAATGCTGCTTCATCCAATCGTACAGCTGGGGCTGACTCGCTCCAAACACATAGTCCGGATAACGTTCCATCATGCGAAGCACGGTTGAGAACGTTCTAGCCCCTTTACGGATCGTTTCACGAATCGGCCATAACCAGGCCAAATCGATATGTGCATGACCTACAGCACTCAAGGTTAAGACCGGGTCTCCCCCTTCAAGGCTGAGCTGTTCATGCGTTTGTCTCTTCGCTAGTCGAATACGCTCTTCCGAGAGATCAGTCAGCTGCAAGGACACGTCATAGAGTGTCTGGTAGATTCTCTCCTTGCGAGCTGTTCCCGCTGGGAGATGTTCTGCCGTCTCCAGTAGAACTTCGGTGTCGTAGTACAAACTACGAATGTCTTCCCGGCAGACTGCGATAACAGCCTCTCTCAGAGAACCGCCTTGATACTTGCCAAACAAATCATTATTGCCCGCTTCAGCCCATACTTCGATTTCATCTCCTCTGATACATGCCTCACGGAGCTGAACGACTCGCTTGCCAGGCAAGCCCAAGGAGAAGTCAAATTCGGAGTTAATGGTCGTCAACCCCTGAACTGGTGTTCCTTCGTGGTCGACAAGACATAGTTCGCCACTGACGTCCAACAAGAGGACGAAGCTCTCATGACTGTTGACTTTAAGGGCTGGAGTTTTGCCTGTGAAACGGAACCAGGCACAGTCCCATAGCTCTCCCCAGCGTTCTCCTGGATGGAGCGTAACTTCCGTTCCCGACATCCGGGATTCATAGGATACGGGCTCAGGCGTAACCCACGCTTTTACTTCCAGCTCGGTAATCGGCTTATATATGGCTTCTCGAAGTTTATATAACATCTGTTTTAACCGTTCCGGCCTGATCGGTTCGTATGGCATGTTCGTTGCTCCTCTCTGTTACGGTGATTGGGCTAAGAAATCAGGAAGACCATCTCACATGTACCTCTGCATTGTTTTCATTCCCATGCTCGTATTGAACAAGCACGGTCTGTGAATCCGGATCCCATTCCCAAGCTGCGGATACCGCTTGACCTTGAACAATGTAATGGGCCGATACAGGCTTCACCTTGCTGTGCAAACGCGCGGTTGCTTGCAGACGGGCGGGTCCTTTCGCCAAAAATTGAAAACCTGTACCCGATTCGGACAAATTTTCGATTCGGGAAGAAGCCGCGATGAGGGAAACTTCTCCAGTCGCTGGACGTCCTGACTCAACATCATAGAGCAGCGCCTGTTCTCCAGGTTTCAGAACCACCTGGCTTAGTACAGAGAGCTTCGAATCAAACAAATCCACCACTGGGCCGGATATGACCAGGGGTTCTTCGCTTACCGACTCATTCAAAACAGAACCGATGATGTAAGGGCCGCGTCTAATTTTGAAATACGGTCTCGGTTCCCACTGGATAGCTGATGGGTTGAGCGCGGCAATGATATCTTGAACCGATTGACGAAGGAGATCAGCTCCTGCCCTGGATCGTGTAAATTCTGCTGGGTGTTCGTTCAGCCAGACCATCCCTCCCTTGCCTATCCGGTGGGCGCGGCCCACTTCCTCCTTCAGACCAAGCTGCTCGAACAAATGCTCACGCGGGGAATGATACTTGGTTCCAGACCTTCCCTCTTCCTGATCCAGATTCCACCACGCGCGAATATCATGATAGGGGTCACTATCATCGCCTACATAGATCAGCGCCCCGCCATCCTGCACCCACTGTGCCAGCACATAATGAACATCTGGATACTGTGGCTTGATAAACTCATAGCTCAGGACCAGTACATTGTAGGGCGCCAGATAACCCGGATACCGCCGCACATTATCCAGTAAAAGGGGACGGACAGGCACGCCGTGTTTTAGCAGTGGAAGCGCAAGACCATAAAAAGGAGAGAAATCGAGCAGTTCGGTATCCCCCTCTTCTTGAAACCCTTCAGGATCTGTTCCATCATACTTTCCTGGATTAGGCGCCTCTGGATCAGGCTTCATTCGCTGAAACATCGCAGAATCGGCAATAAGAACACCAACTTGCAGCGAATTCTTATCGACTTCGCTCACATTCTGGTCCAGGTTACCCAGCGTATGCATGACCTGAAGCAGCGTTGTTGCATAGTCTGCGGGGATTCTCTCCTTGCCGGAACCTTCTTCCGTGGGGTAAGTCCCTTGAAAGATCCTTCGCGGCCATGGCGCAACTTCGTAATGGGCAACCCCGGGATGCAGAAGAGAGGCGACAACCGTCTTTAGATAGTTCTGTTTGTAATCCGCCCAGGTGTAATTCGGGTTATCCTCGATCGGATCATGCAGAAACCACATGCGTCTGTCGGTTCCGCGTACCAGTTCCTGCATCACGCCGTATTCAAGGTAAGCGGTTTCAAATGTACGTTCCTTGCGAACCCCTTCATACACATTGGCTGTACGCGATGTCCCTGTCCAGATCTGTGCTATGTATCCATCGATGGAAGCCAGCTCAACAAGTTGAGATTGCGGACTGACGATTCGCCACTGCGTGTAATTGATCAGACTGTGCGTTGGAACGTAAAAGCGGAGGACACGGCCATATCGCTGCAGTGCATAATCCTTCATCTCGGCACACAACCGATCAAGAGCCCGGGTGTATAAGTAGGCCTTTAATTGGGAAGCACGATATTGGGCATCCGGCGAAGCATGCGGCGGAATCCAGGATTCCTTGTAATACAGCTGCCATTCCCTCTTAAAAGCTTCAGAATATCCACCATTCACCCAAAATTCAGGCTCTTCCAGATGGATAGCCTCAACGCCAGCATCTACAGCGATTCGAATGCGCTCGCCTAGATAACGTCCGAACGAAATGGTTGGTACCATGTACGGAATAACAGGTTTATTCCCATGAAGAATCATCTGCTGGTGACGATCCATCTGAGCCTCATCCCAGTGGGATATTCCATCTACCTCGCCATCAAGGTAATCGTTGTATTCTCCCCAGGCAACCCCGGTCATAAGATGCACAATATATCCTTTGTCTTTCCACTGCTTGATGCGTTCCGGCATGGATTCGTCGATGCCATAAACCATTACAAAATCAGTCTGCAGATCATAGTCGGGATGATACGGAGCAGATTCCTGAAATCCGGTGCGCTCTTCCTTTCGGTCTCGAGACACGTTCTAACCCCCTTGTGATATGTGGTTTGGACTGTGTTGTATGATTATCCATCATTTTCTAGACTATAATATATGGATTGAATATATTCAATATGTTTTTTAATAAAATAAAAAACCTTCCCGGTGTTGACGGAGAAGGTTTTCATGTGCATCCTTTTCAGGTTTGAGGAGCTTTGCCAGTGGTCTGGCGTATCATAAGTTCAGGTTCAATCAGTATTTTACTATAACTTTTCGTTTCTTCCTGACCATGCAGCACTTCAAGTAATTTAACGGCAGCCTGGTATCCCATATCTCGTTCAAACTGATTCACATGGGTAAAAATGCTGAATTCCTCCACAATGGATGTTGGGTCGTCGAAGCTTACGATGGATACATCTTCAGGCACCCGAAGCCCTGCTTGCTTCGCCATTTGATAAATCTGCACACCAAGCCTTCCGTTGAGCGAAATGTATGCCGTGACCATTCGGTTAACTATATACCTGTACAAGGGGTGGGATTCCGCATCTTTAAGCACACTTAAAGGTTGGAAATCTGTAATCATGTGGGCCGGATTAATTAACGATCCTTTGCCTTTCAATGCCTCGATATAACCTTCGATCCGCTCCTGAACCGTGACGGTTTGCAGTGGCGAATCCGAACAGATGGCGATATCGCGATGGCCAAGCTCCCACAGATGCTCTACGGCAAGTTTTGTACCGCGTCGTCCATCCGCCGCAATATAGTGTGTCTCGACACCAGGCAAATAGCGGTCGATCAGTACAAAAGGAAAGCCAGAAAGCTTCATGCCAAGGATCTCCTCATTATAGTTTTCCTCATCGACAGGAAAAATTAACAGGCCTTCAGCACCAAGTGCCTTCAGTTCCTTGATGGCATCCTTCTCTTTATCCAGCCTGCCTTGTGTAAACATGACCATGCTGCGATAACCTTTTTCGCTAAGCGCCTGTTCAATTCCCTCAACAAGTCTGATGGCAAAGTAATCATGGATTGAAGGCATAACCACACCGACCATCCCGGTTGCCAGTGTACCTTCTCTTCCCTTCAATGCAATCGTCGTTGCTCGCGGCGCAGCTACGATATCGTTTTCTTCAGCCACAAAACTCCCCTTACCGGGCACCCTGTCGATCAACTTTTCATTCGCTAATCCGGTCAAGGCATTGGCCACGGTGATTTTGCTGACCTGGAACTGATCCATCAGTTCCTTTTCTGTCGGTATGCGATCGCCGGGTTTCATCTTTTCTGTAGTTATAATATGTCTGACATAGTCCTGGATTTGCTGATACAACGGAATTCGTTCGTTTGTACTCATTCGGATCACATCACCAATTCATTCGTAATATTTGAGATATATAATATATCCTTTCACAAGCAAGCGCAATAAACAAGCTGAACTTAACCGCAGTATTATATTACTCTTCCAGGTAAATATCTGGATAGGAATGTCGCTTTTCATTAAAAAAATGGGAAGTTTTGTCGAAACCCTTGCAATAACATATATGAATATATTTAATATATCTTGAAATGAGAAGTGTGTCTGGCTTTCGGCCGCAAAAGGAGGATGAGATAACTGAGGGATACACACGCTCTAATTTCTGACTACAAACAAGGAGTGAAATCGCCATGGCTCGTAGATTCAAGATGCTCTGTTTAGCCTTCCTATGTGCTTTTTCCTTAACTGCTGGAGCGGCTTCTGCTTCGGAAACCGTTGTTCAAACCACGAAGCCTGTGGATTCCAAAGCTAACCGGGAACTACCCAGTTTCAAGAAGCCGAAACATCTGGATGCAGCTGATATCTATGATGCGCCAGGTGATATCAAATTGCTCTTTGCAACGTTGCAGGGGATCGTTAACAGGAAACAACCGCGGATTTATCTGATCGAGTCCCAGGAAGAAGGAAAAATGACCTGGCTCAATGATCTCAATGTGCCCTATACGCTTCATCAGGATTACTGGAAAGTGTTCTCGGCATATCGTAACGATGTCAAAGGCATGATTGTGTATGACCCGAAGTTGCCTGATTCAATTAATGTGGCCACCACGCTTGCTGGTCTGAAAGATGCGGTTGTTGCCAGTCCAGAGCTTGCCGCCCGATTGTCCAAAGCCCCATATAAACTGAAGATCCTTGATGATCTGCAGGGCAAATTCAGCAGCCGGCTTGATGCTTATACCTGGCAATATGAGAATCTGTGGAAGGAAACGACCCACCAGATGTTAGTCGGACTTGGTCCGGATACAGCGATTCGAATTCCATCCGGCCTTCCGGAGTCCTTTGTGACCATTGCTGAGGAAGAGCAGCCAATACGTGATGCCAGCAACCGAGACATATACTCCCTTGACCTTTCTTCTTTACTTGGCAAGTCCGAGGTATACCTTCGGTTTGATGACGCTATAACTCAGGATGGCTGGGGACCAGCCGTGCATGAAGTCACATTGAAGGCAGATGGCAAAGTAATTGCAAACTTCGTTGCAGGCACCCCCGAAGAAGAAGCATTTCTGTATGACAGACAGAATTCCAAGGTTGCTGAGGGTCAGGGCGGTCATCGGTTCGCCGATAATGGCAATTATTTTGTGTATGAATTCAGTCCTCCTGCCGGAACGAAGGAACTGACGGCTGAAGTGGACATGTGGAACCAGTATAAGGTATCCGCTGGGAATATCCGTCCTCTCTCTGCAGAACAGCGTGAACCCTATGGTTATTTAAGGGACTATGCGGTCGCCAATAAAGCGATGGTGTTTTGGCTTGACTCCAATGTACCTGAGCAAAAAGCTCTTTTTGAGAAAATCATGTCTGATGTAAAATCGGGAACTCCCTACCTTGGCTGGTTTAGCAATGATGTGGAAGGTGAATTCAGCTCTGTTGAAATTGCCTCCCGTTATGGTGTTTACGTACTCGCTGCCGACTGGTTCAGTAATCTGACTGTATTCTCGGGAACCGAGCCGAAGTTCAAGCCTGTCCAAAAATCTCCACGTCCCCAGTTGGAGAATAAAATTTATGTAACGTATACCTTCACTGAAGGCGATAATTTTCAATACAATCAGCATCGCATGCGAGTGATGTGGGACGATCCGGCGCGAGGCAAGGTTCCACTCAACTGGACGTCAAGCCCGCTTCTCTATGAGGGCGCACCAGCGATATTGAATCATTATGTAAATACGGCGACTGCCAATGATCTGCTGATTGCCGGACCATCCGGTGCGGGATATTTCTATCCGGGTGCATGGCCAGATTCGAGCTTTCGGCAATTTTTGCAACAAACCGAAAAATATCTCAAAAAGACTGGTATGACAATCTCGTATGTTTTAAACCGGGAAGACAGCGAAAATATACCACTCACCCCATTTAAGGCAAACGCTTACGAGAAAGACTATCATTCGCCAGGTCTATTCATTAGTTATGAAGATAACTATGGCGTTGAGATCGTTGGCAAAAGTCTGCCGGTATCTACGATTCGTGGAATAAGTACGGCCCAGGACGGGCTACAGGTCCTCAATGAAGCAAAAGCGACCTGGGATGGAAAGTCGCCGTTGTTCATTTCTCTTGGATTGCTTGCCTGGAGCATGACTCCATCCGATGCACTTGCACTCACCGAAGAGCTGGGAGGAGAATTTGAAGTGGTTCGAGCGGATGACTATTTCTCCCTCATTCGAGAAAGTAAGCAATTGCCTGCTATTAAATAGTCTTCATGCTTCATACGGCATAGTACCCCAACGCTTAAAAGCATCGTAACCCTTAATAGGGCTACGATGCTTCTTTTACGTAGTGCGACAATCCGAATTGCTCATGCCCAAAAGGTTTCAACCTAACACTTTTTTAACTTTTGCTATTTCTGTTGTTTTCCTGGCTTGGAATGTTTACCTGTCTCCAGCTTCGCAGCTGCCTCAAGCAGAAAGACACCGCTTAGCTGGGCCGTAAGATGGAGCGGATTCTGAGCGGGTTGACCCCAGGCCTGACCGAATAATCCGTTTTTCCGGCTGCCTTTCGATAACGCATCTGCATTTCGGAAGATCGCTTGCTTCAGAGTCTTGTTATGCCCGGCATCATACAGCTCCGCCATATAACGGATCAATATGCCTTTGAACAAGGCACCATCTCCATCCCCATCTTCTAAGAAAATTCCTGTTTTCTGATTCGTCAAGGTCTTCAGGGAACCTGCTGCTGTCTTCTCTGCATCCTGCAAATACACCTGATCTCCCGTAATCCGGTAGAGTTCTACTCCGGCACCTATGAATGTGCCCTGGTTATAGGTGAAGATCCATGCTTCATTCACATCAAGTGTACCGTCTTCACGCAGCACCAAGCCATCTGCGACAAGTCCTGTTTGCGGATTAACGAGATAGCGTTTTTCCCAGTCGTATATTTTTTGAGCCCATTCCAGATCCTGAGGATCACCAAAACGCTCATACAGCCTTGCTGCCAGAATCGAAGCCGGACCACTTGAACACGCATTACGGTTGTATCGCTGGTCCTTCTTCCAAGCCATGCCTCCAAGGTCATCTTCCCACCAGGCTGTCTTGATATCTGTCCAGAGTTCCAGCACGTAATCTTTCATTTCTTCACTGCCTGTGGCATCGTAAAGGCGTAGAGCAGCAAGAGCCAGCCATTCCATATCATCATAAAATTCATTATGAAGCGAACCATTGCGTTCAATAATACTGCGCACCAGTTCTTCCGCCCGTTCCGTATACGCTTCGTCACCTGTTCGTTCGTATCCGTCTACCAGTGCATCAACCGCATGAGCTTTCCACCAATAATTCAGAGGCTCTTCACCTTCCGGTGTCGAAGGATAAGCGTTATTCATCATTTGTGCTTCATCGTTCCAGTAATACTGTTCCAGTTTCTCTTGCGCCCACTGCGCTTGACTGGCATAGTGCTTTTTGCCTCCACCACTTGCACCCATCGTCGTAACCAGAATTATACTGAGCACCACCGTCAGACTTACGATTTTCTTCTTTCGCATTCGAATATCCCTTCCCTTCTTAAAGTCATCAGATTATTCCTTTACTGCCCCGAGGACGATACCGTGGATCAAATAACGCTGTAGAAAAGGATAGATTAAAAGTATGGGAATCATCGAGACCAGAATTTTGGCAGAATTCAAAGTCGTGTTCGAAATTTTATTATACTGCTGAAGCTGTTCAACAGAGAGATTCTGCATTTGGTCTCGCGTGAGACTAAGCCGCTGCAGGTAAGTCTGTAGTGGTATTTTGGAGCTGTCGTTAATGAGAATGATTCCGTCAAAGAAGTTATTCCAATGTCCAACGATGACAAATAACATAATGGTCGCCAAACTCGGCATGGAAATCGGGATGAAGATGTTAAGCAGAATTTTGATCGGACTCGCTCCGTCAATAAAGGCAGCCTCTTCAAGTTCCTTGGGTATGCCTTTGAAGAAGTTCATGAGCAGAATCACATTGAATACGGGTACCGCACCCGGTAAAACCAGCGCCCAGATGCTGTTAATCAGCCCTAGCTTGCTAATCACCATGTACCAAGGAACAATACCTCCGCTAAATAACATCGTAAACACGATAACCCACATGTATGTGTTCCGGGATCTGAACTGTGAAATACTGCGTGACAATGGATAGGCCATTAGAATGGTCAAAATCATATTGATCGCACCGCCAAGCACCACCCGTTCAACCGAAATCAGAAACGCATTCCAGAACTTCGTATCTTTCAAAATCTGTGCGTAGGATGAGAAGTTCAGCTCCACCGGAAGAAAATAAACCCGGCCTGCATTAACTGCCGTACTGCTGCTGATGGAAACCATAATCGTATTTACAATCGGGGCCAGGGACATGAATGTAATCAGGATCAACGTGAACATAATCAATAGTCGGGATAGCCTGGAACCGAGTGTTTTGGATTGAATCATGCTAACCCTCCTAGAAAATTCTGTACCCTGCATACTTGGAAGCCAGTTTATACGAAATGACAATCAGAACAAAGCTGATTACCGACTTCATCAAACCAATGGCTGTTGCGAACGAATACTGCATATTGATCAGACCCATGCGGTACACAAAGGTATCAATGATATCACCCGTTTCATATACAAGCGGATTATACAGGTTGAACACCTGATCGAATCCGGCATTAAGTACGTTTCCGAGACTCAATGTACCCAGTAGGATAATGGTTGGAAACATGCCTGGCAGCGTAATATGGAGCGTCTGCTTCCAACGATTCGCACCATCCATTGCAGCGGATTCATACAAGGCAGGGTTAATTGCCGTTAATGCCGCCAGATAGACTATGGTTCCGTAACCGAACTCCTTCCAGGTATCCGTTACAATCAGCAGCGGTCTGAACCAATCGTTGCTTGCCAGAAACATGATGCGTTCCAAACCGAGAAGCTCAAGGAAATTGTTAATCATGCCGTCAAAAGAAAATATCATGGTCAGCATCGTGCCCAAGACAACCCATGACATAAAATGCGGTAAGTACACAATTGTTTGAATCGAGCTCTTGAACACTTTCAAACGAACCTCATTAAGCAGAAGGGCGAATACAATAGGGACAATCAATCCCAGCACAATTTTCCCGACCGCGATGACCAGCGTGTTGATAAAAATCTGCTTCGCGTCCGGCAGTTGAAACATATAGGTGAAGTTGCTGAGCCCCGCCCATTTGGAACCGAATATGCCTTTGGCAGGAATGAACTTCTGGAACGCCATGATTACACCGAACATGGGCACAATCGAGAAAATAAACAGCATCACCATGCCAGGCAGCAGCATAAAATGATAGGTCATTTCGTCAAATCGCTTACGTTTCTTCTGGACTGATCGTAGTTCCCTTTTGGGTGGTATCGACGTTTCTGCTTGCGCCATTGCCTTCTCACCTCCATCTTGCTGTATCTACAGGCAGCTCATATCGCAAAAAGAAGTGCGGAAGTCTGGTACCAGGCTTCCGCTATACTGCGGTCCTGCTTCACACAGTCTGTATTACCTTTGAGCCATCTCATTCACTTCCTCTGTAATCTCATCTCCGCCTGTGCGCTTCCATGTATCGACAAACGTATCAAATTCATCAATAGGCGCTTGCCCCATAATGATCTTGAGAATTGTTTCCTCTTCCAGCTTTTGCAGGTTCGCCCATTTCAGCTTCATCGTCTCTGTAGTCCCGTAAAAGCCTGCAGGAGTCACTTCCAGATTGGGATTATTCGCTTCTCGTTGTCCTTCAATTCGAGATAGATATTCGCCATAGGTGTTGACGTCAACGTCATTGCCTTTCTCTTTGAATTCCTGATAAGCCTTGAACGAGACAACCCGGTCTTCCTGAACGGTGGAAGCATCTCCGGACTCATCGGCTTTCATGAGATCTTCGTAATAGCGCTTGAGCACATCGTCATAATCAACCTGCATTGGAATCTGAGTAGGATCGTTATTCCAGCGGCTCGCATCAGTCAACATCTCATCGGGATGTTCCTTCTTGTAGTTAATCGCATCATCCGTTAAGGAATACAGAAAATCCGTAGTCAGATTGACCGATTTCATTATGGCTTCAGGATGGGCAAAATTCTTGTTCACGACAACAATTCCTCCCCCTACAGGATCCTGACGAATCGTTTTGAACTTGCCATCCTGATCCAGCGGTGCAGATACCGCGACCCATACGGCTTCGGGATTTTGCTTGATGGAATCCTTGTAATTGGTATAGCCGATCCACCATGGATTAAAGACAATTCCTGCCTGCCCGTTGATCACCAGCGCTTCCTTCTCTTCACTCGACCGGACTGCAAATTGTTTATCAATCAAGCCTTCTTTGTACATGGAGCTAACCTCAGCGAGTGCCTGCTTCATCTCAGGCTGAACGGATCCGTATACCACCTGGCCCTCTTTCTCGATCCAATTCGTTGGAAACGCGCCATGCGTCGCGAACATCGGGCTAAAATTCATCGCATTCGAATCCATCACCATGCCCACCGTCTTGCCTGTGCCAGATACGTCCTTTTCAACAAATGTTCTGGCGAGATTCCACACATCTTCGGCGGTTTCTGGCAGCTTGGCACCCACCTTATCTACCCAATCCTTCCGAATCCACAGCAATTGGTGCTGATTACCGATGTTTGTCATCGGAAGCCCCATAATTTTGCCATCGACCTTCACCTGATCGAGCAGCAAATCGCCGTAGGAGCCATAGATGTTCTTCACACCTTCGGATGCTGTCTTCTCATAAACCTCTGTCATATCGGCGATCAGATCATTATCTACTAACTGATTAAATATCTCACGGCTAACTAACATAACGTCAGGCAATTCACCCGTGGTCATGGATAAGGACAGCTTCTGATCCATGTCGTCTGTTTCCCAAGCCACCTTCGCTTTGACATTCACCCGATCTTCTACATACCGTGTGGCCAAATTGTCCTCAATGGTGTCACCAGGAGGCAGGTTATTCACATGATTGGTATTACGGCCGATCGTGAACTCGACTGGCGTCTCATACTTGCCGTAAGGTTCGTAGTCCTGCTCTGAAATCTGCGGCTGTGCGTTATCACTGTTACCCCCGCTGCAGCCACTAAATACAACCAGCACCATACAGGCCATCATCAGTGAAGCGATCTTGCTCCGTTTGTGCATCCTGTCATCCCCTTTATGTGATTTACTTGAATAACCAAATTGTATGCGTTTTCATTTTTGGCGTATATGCAATTTTTTTCGGATATGTATCACTTTTTTCATGACCTCAATTATCTTGTGGGCCTTGTAATTTCTAACACGGAAACAAAATAAGCGGCTGCCGCAGCAACCGCCTTCGTTTCTTAGCATTTTATTTGGAGTATTCCTGCTGCTTACGGTGAAGATGCCGGAATCACCATGGATACTTCTGTTCCACAACCGGGTTCACTACGAATAACGAGCCCATAGTCCTGCCCGTAATAGAGCTTCATTCGGTCATTAACATTGCGCACACCGCAGCCTCCATTTTCACTGGTTAACAGCTGTGTGATCTGCTGTGAGGTCATGCCTACGCCATTATCCGTAACAGCTAAACTGATGCCTTCGCTCACTCGCCGGACCGTAATCTGAATGCAGTAATCCTTCGCTGCTGCCTCTACAAAACCATGCTTAATCGCATTTTCCACAATCGGCTGCAGCACAAAATGAATGACTTGTTCCAGCTGTACCGCTTCGTCAACATCATAATCCACGTCAAACAGACCATCATTCATAATGAGCTGCAAGTCCAGATATGCCTTAATATGCTGAATCTCAGCCTCAATCGTGGTCATATGCCTTCCTTGATTCAACGTCGTTCTGTAGAAACGTGCTAACGCTGATACCATATAGCTTGTTTCAATATCGGCCTTCTTCTCGGCCCTCCATCTGATAAATGAGAGTGTATTATACAGAAAATGAGGATTAATCTGACTAATCAGCCTGTTATATTCACTTTCCTTCTTGGCGATCTCAGCGCGATAGACCTGTGAGATCAGACTGTTGATCCTTCTGAGCATCTTCCCAATCCCATTCGTCAGCTCACCAAATTCATCACGGGAGGAGCTCTGAATGATCACATCCAGATTGTTTCGTTCCACCTTGTCGACTTTGGTCTTGAGGCGAAGAATTCGGCGTGTAAAGTTAGTGGAGATGATATATATCAGCAGAAAGGTTATGATCAGACTGAGGATGATGACGAATAATGTGATTTGAAAAATGCTCATTGCATTCGCGTAGGCATTGGTATTCAGCAAATTGTAGTAGATCGTCCAGCCATTGCTGGCAAGGGATCGGCTTAAGCTCAGGTCTGTTATTTCCCTTTTCTCCAAATCGACTGCACCAATCCGCTTTCTTTTTTCCTGAAAAATGATATGTTGATCCGGATCTTCCATATGAACGGATACGTGCTCAGACAGATTATCCAGATCTCCAAAAATGCTGTCATGCTGTATGGATATGACCATAAAGTTGCTGTCTCTGGGATTGCTGATCAGTTCCTGAACCAGGTAGAGCTTCTCTCCGTCCACTATCCAGCGTCTGCCCCGGAAACCATCGTACCACGCCTTGCTCCTGAGCTCCCCTATCGGCAATATGTTATTGCGAATTCCGAGCAGTTCTCCGGATGTGTAGAAGGTGATCCCTTCAATATCATCGTCCATCATTTTGATGTTCGAGATCATCGGCTCCATAATGTCACGAAAATCCAGGTACATCTGATAATAATTTTCATCGTAGTCTTTGGTAAAAATCTGTGAGAAATCTCGATTAAGTACCATAAACTCACTAAGCGTATTGTAACGATTGATTTTGTAATCCATAATGCTGGCTACCTGTTCCATGCTTGCTTCAGCTTCGCTTCGCAGCTCTCTCATCTGAATACGATAGGATTGAATGAAAGAGAGCAGCCCAAGCAAAAGAATGGGAATGAGGGCAATGACCAGATGAGACAGCAATAATTTGTTGCGGAACCTGATATCATTGAACCTGCTCTTGATCCACCCGATCATGAAGCACCCCGCACTCTCTGAACTGTAACGGACTAACGCCGAACTTGTTTTTGAACAGCTTGGCAAAATATGAATGGTTGTCAATGCCGACAGCCACCGCAACATCATTAATTTTCATATTGGAGTGAACAAGCAGATGGCTCGCACGGCTCAACCGGTAATCCGTCAGATATTTGGAGAAGTTCTCTCCGGTTTCTTTCTTAAACAGAATGCTTAAGTATCCTGGAGACAGGTACACGTCGTGAGCTGCTTCTGTTAGAGAGATATCTTTCTGATAATGATCCTTCACATAGTCCTTCACCTGTCGGATCACCTTCATTTCCATCGTTTCAGGCTCAGGCTTCCCAGCGTAAGGACTCATTTTCGTAATCTCCACCATCACCTGCAAAAACTCTTCCTTCATAAGCGGTTTGAGCAAATAATTGACGACACCGAGCCTTAGGGCACTGCGTGCATATTCAAACTCATCATACCCGCTGCAAATAACGATATCGATATTTTGCTGTGTTTTGCGTGCGATCCTGCTAAGTTCCAGTCCGTCCATGAGCGGCATTTTGACATCGGTAATCAAAATATCGATTGCATTTCGTATCAATAGCTGCTCTGCTTTCTTTCCGTTCTCCGCTTCCATGATGTGAAAAGGAAATCCATACAGGGCGATCAAATCCTTGATTCCTTCTCTTTGAACACACTCATCATCCACAACAAGAACATTAAACATCCAGACATCTCCTTTGCGCGTGAAAGTGAGAGGATAACCAGCAGAAATATCTCTTCGTTATTCATGGGTTGTCAGTTACAACGTAGTATATCATAGAATGAAGAAAGGGCTTTCATTAATATGTGCATTTTTAGATCCGTGTTTTATCCAATAAAAAAAGCCGCTATTTAAGCGACTTCTCCTCTTATGCTAATGAGTAATTCATTCATTGTCTGACTCGTCCTGTTGAACTGACCTGAAAGCTTCGTTTAGGATACGTGGATTGCCTTTTCCATAACAAAATCATCCATCACAAATCCATTGCCGATATCCGCAACCTGTTCCCGGACAGTCCTGAATCCTTTTTTCTCATAGACAGCAATACTTGATTCGTTATGGCGATTGACAGTCAACCAGATCAGGTTAATGCCTCGTTCTATACATTGATGCTCCAGAAAAGCGAACGCCAGGCTGGCAAAGCCTTGGCCTCTATGTTCCTTCCCGATGTAAAACTTACTCAGAAACATTTTTCCTTCCTCTACTCTTACAGACATATATCCTACAGGCTTATCATCACGTTGCATGAAATAATATTCATAGCCCTGCTCATGGATTTGTTCTGTAACAGCTGATACCGATTGGTATTGTTGAATCATGTAATCAATCTGTTCAAGCGTAATAATGGATACGTAGTATTCCTGCCAAATTCCGGCGGCCAATCGGGACAGCTCAGCGATTTCTTCAGGTGTACTAACTTTCGGAAAGATAAGATTCATGGTCAGCCTGCCTTTCTTAGCTCTCTATTCAATTAATTCAGACTCCCTACATCGTATCAAATATTCCGATAGAATGTTAGCCACACCTATGTTCGAATCTTTGCACAATTACGTATTTAATATCGGTATCTCGCTGAGCAGATCTCTCATATGAATCGCGTCCCACGGCATATGCTCGTTTATACCCAGTCCCACGACCTCTGTTTCCTCAGACAGCTCCTTAAGCAAGTGCAGAAGTTGTGGTAATTGCATGCTTCCGGCAGGTGAGAAAACATACGGTTCGTCAGGGTTAGCAAATAGTAGAGAACGGAATTTTTGGGGGTCCAGCACATCCAGATCAATATGGATAGCGAGATGTTTGATCCCACTTTCTCTGATCCATTCTTTAATCACTTCTGTGCTGTTGGATAACTCCTCTGTTCCGGCTGTTTTGATTCCCATTCTTTGAATGACTTCTCTATCTGATTCCTCAGTGTATACACCCAATCTTTCAAATGCTTCCGAAATCACTTCCATCTCTTGTTCTGTAGGAACTGCCAATCCAGCCATAAAGATATTTTCGGGTTTCAAAGGAACCTTCACATGTCTCGAGAACTCCTCGTCTCCCTCACCAGAAGATTCCCGAGTGGCAGCGTATGTCCGTCATCATAGCCAACATATCGAACCAGATCACTGTGTGCATCAATCCAAATTTATCGGGTGCCAGACAGGCTAAAAGTTCGGCTCCAAAAGAATGTCAGGATTGTTGTCCCCCCTGCCATTGCGGCATGAGCAAGCGTATTGTTTTTGTAGAAATATGATACTCACCTTTACTTGAAAGTAAGGCTAGTATAAACTGAACGAAAATATAATCGTAGTACGCACTTTAATGATAGGTACTACCCGGAAGGATAGTGTACGTATGAGCATGGCTGAATATAAAGGTAAAGTGAAGAACATTCAGGATACCCCTTTTGGTTATACAGTGTCTGTCATTGGAGGTAAATGGAAGATGGTGATCCTCTACCTTCTGGCTGAAGGTCAAACCGTTCGATTCAATGACTTGAAGAGGCAAATTGGAGCGATAACCTATAAAATGCTAAGTTCACAACTCAAAGAGTTGGAAACCGATGGTCTGGTGAACCGGAAGGAGTACCCGCAAGTTCCACCCAAGGTCGAGTACAGTCTCACCGCTAAGGCAGAGAGCTTGCTGCCGATTATGGAAGAGTTATGTGAATGGGGAGTTAGGAATCAACCCTAACTCGTATCTAGCGATTCAATGATTTCATTGTTTGCAATTCACTGTTGAACCTTACCCACGTCCACTGGTTCAATCGGAACAAACAAAAAAGGGTTTCCTTTTAAAAATTCTCTGATTAATGCTTGAGCATAGGGTTGTTCATCCACTAAATTTGACGTTTCTTCTGGATTAGAGGCGTGATGACAGTAGTTCTCAATCATGAACATAATGAAGAAACATTCCAAGTCTCGAATATAATCTGTTCCCAGTTTTCTCACGTTCTCGTAACCTTGGATAAAGGTCATTCGTTCTCTGGGATAAAGTCCAATTAAACTACCTGCCAGATCATAGAGAAAATAGCCAAAGCCACATCTTCCAAAATCGATTGGATACGGTAGACCATCTTTGAAAACGATGTTATCGGCGTGCAAATCAGCATGAATTATTCCATAGTTTTGTTCATTTTTGTCCATGTCAGCAAGTCTGCTTAATATCTTCTCGATAGCATGTTGATATTCCGTCCAGGCTTGATCCGACAAAAATCGGTTATAATAACGTTCAAGCTTCACCAGCTCACTTCGAAAAGCGTCTGCTCCCCAGACCGGACGTACAAAGTTGGGAGGTAAGCTAAAGCCCGAAACAGCTTCATGAAGCCTCCCCATCATCGCTCCCATTCTAGAAACAATAGCACCCGTAATTTCGCCCTTCACATGCTCTCCTTCCATCCACTTCATCACCGTAACATACGGTCGTCTATAACCCTCAATCGTATCCATCTCTACGACATGAGCACCATTAAGAGAAGCGATTCCCACTGGGACATGAATGTCATCCACTGCATCCAAGAATTGAAGAAATAGAAGTTCGGATTGTATTTCTTCCTTGCTCCAACGATCGGAATGAATCCGAAGCAAATAAGAATCGGGTGTACTTGTTTCAATTTTGTACGTGATCGTATCGGATAAGTGTATAAACTGAATGCGTTCCCATGCCAAATCATACTGCTGTAATGCTGTTAGTGCCACATTTCTGGCCCTAGCCAGCAGAGATTTTTTTTCTTCCATCGTGTCATAGCCAAAAAAGTCCTTCATGTACTTCTTCACTCCTCTTCATTTGTTTTGGTCCATGTTCCTCATATAAATAATTATAGGTATTATGTTGTTTGGGATATAGGTAACGTTTCATTAGAAACTGATTTTTACCTGTCAGGGGATTCATATATTCTCAAACCAGAGAAAAACCATGACATCAGGACTGTCATGGTTTGAATTTTATATAAATAATTCAGAGTTCTAGTACCGTTACAAGCTCGCCATGACACACTTCACCGTTCTCGTTGAAGCCTAAGCTCTCGTATAACTTCTTCGCAGCCAGGTTATCTGGGCTATACGGAATCCAGCAAAGTTTGGCCGGACCCGCCGGAAAAGTGCGAATGAATTCAATTACCTCTATCATTGCTTCACGGCCATATCCTTTATTCTGGTGTTGCTTGTCTATCATGAGTCGTAATATGCAGTAGTTATTATCAGCGATGTTGGAGAGATCATAACCTGTAATTCCATACGTAATCATTACAAACCCAACAGGTTGCTCATCTGCGTAGATTGCAAATGGAAAAGGCGAGCCTCCATTGGTCGCTAAAACATAACAGGAAGCTACACTTGAAAGATTGGATGCCACATATTTTTGCTGCTCTTCTGCAACTTCCAAGTTAAAAATCGTACGTCGGTTATCCAATGTAATCTTTCTGAGCGTAATCACGATTGATCCTCCTTTCCTTTCAGGCATTATGGAGAGGAGCATTTTTTCGTAAAAGAATCCTTTCAGCCTTCTATTGAAATAGATTTAATGTGGTCTCCTGATGGTTTCTTGATGTTTAATCACATCTTTTCCAAGTGCCAGTCTGTGCTTAAATAACCACGACTTGTATTGAAATCTGCCATTAGTTTTCTTTGCCTCACTTCGAGATCTTTATATGGAGCAGCTTCAATAGATATGTCTTTGAATTGATCCAACAATAAAGATTCTTCTGAAAACTTGCGCATTGCCCCCATAGCTACATCGTTGGCAGCCCACACCACTCGCTTGATTGAGAATGTCATCATTATGGTACAACTGCACATAGGGCAAGGTTCACAAGTTGTATATAACGTTAAAACGTTATTCTGGTTGAATCTCTTGCTCTTCATATTCAACATGAATGAACCTGCTTTTCTAATTGCTTCTACTTCCGCATGAGCGGTTGTGTCATATTGGGAGAATACTTTATTCCTGCCAACACTGATGAGCTCACCATGGTCATCAACAATGACTGCCCCAATGGGAAAGGTTCCTTCATCTCTTGCCATTTCAGCCTGTTCAAATGCTTTTAGAAGATACATGCGGTCTCGATCCATGTTCACACCTACCTCTTTGAGATTGAGCTGAATGAAACTATTATCATCCGATATATTACGTCAATGTCTGAAAGAATCTCCTTTTCACTTCTAACTTATTGTGCTCTGCCCATTGGTGAAGCTGCTGTAACCCTTCGCGTTCTTCATTCTTATCAAAAAAGAAACATAATTCCATCGGCACTAACCACCGGCCATGCAGTTTGAAACCAATTCTCTGGTTATTCATGTAGATACACTTGATTTGAGAAGCTTCGAATTTCTTTCCCTTCGAGGAAACAACGTAATCTGTTCCGAACGTAAACGTTAGTTTCGTAAATAACATTTTTAACAGCACAATGATATATATCATGATGTACATAATCAAAAACGCGAGAAAAATCGTAGACCATCGCTCATCGCTCCTGTTGAGACTAACAAAAAAATAAATTCCCATCATGGACATCGTTATCAAATTACGTTTCACTCTTGAATAAATCGTATTAAATGTTCTTTCCACTTTCCCGTTCCTTTCCGCCTAAAATTCACACCGCAAGATTCAATCTTCTCAAATAATAACCCATATTACACCAATAAAGATATATTTTTATAAGTGAAAAGGTATATCCAACACCCTTCAGCCTAACATTTGCGATTGCAAAGCCGAAAAACGAGTGGATTGGAATGTATTCATTTCAACCTTCAAACTTCTATCCCTAAAACAAAAAAAGCCGCCATATCGGCGACTTCTTCTACAATCATATGCATAATAGATAATCCACATGCTACGTTGCAATGCTGTTTCTTTACATACTATCGATCTTCCCTTACTCTACTTCGCACCTGCCTGAAGCAGAATCTCCTCGATTTCCTTGAAGCCCTTCTTCTTGGCATGACTCAGAGGCGATACACCATCGGCATCCGCAAGATTCACATCTGCTCCATGATCTATGAGCAGCTGGATCGTTTCCTGCTGCCGTGCATTCCCATCGTTCAATAGGATCGCTTCAAGCAATGCCGTCCAGCCCAATTGATTGACATGATTCACATCCACTGAAGTTTCAGTCAGAAGCTCCCGTATCACATCCACATATCCATGCTCTGAAGCGGGAATCAGTGCTGTTCCTCCATATCGATTCGTCATCGATGGATCGGCTCCAGCATCAATTGTGAGCTTCAAAATATCCAAGTACCCTTCAGCACCAGCGTACAGAAACGGGTTGTTCTTCATATCGTCCTGTATGTTAACATCTGCACCAGCTTCAATCAGGATTTGAGCCGATGCCAGATCATGGTTGTAGGTCGCAATCATCGCAGCTGTTCTTCCGCTATTATCTTGAGCATTGATATCGGCACCCTCTTGGATTAGTCTTTCGATCCTCTCAGGGTTTGAATCCTCCGCCGCTTCTAGAAGCTGTTCATTCAGGGAAGTTGCCTGCTCCTCCACTATGGAGTTGTCATTTACTGCCGGAGCACAGCCTTGGACGACGAACACCGTGCTGATTAGAATAGCTATCAATATTGACTTGCTCATACTGCCTCCTTACTGTAGCGTTACGGTTACCTCCGAAGCGACACTCCAATCCCCTACTGGGCTGACTTCATAGGTCGTGTCTGGACTTAACTTGCCATCGTTAACGAGATCGAAAACTCCTGTTGCACCTTTCCGGCTTGAATATTTATATGTCGCCGTCAGGGTATCACCGCTCGGGGAGGTTAACGTTACACTTCGGCCCGAAAAGAGCTCATCCCCAGGATCTTGTGCAAGTGTAACTTCAATGGAGGTTTCACTCACGGCCTGTGCACTTGCAACTTGCAGTGCATCAAATGATTGTGCCGTGATTGTTGAATTATCGATGTTCGCCCAGTCCGAAGATACGGTATATTGGACACCGGATTGCAGGGTCTGTCCATCAGGCAATCTGAACTTCGGTTCTTGTTTGCCGTCTGTTGATTGCGTAAACGGAACATATCTGGCAACGATCGGTTCTCCGCCTTCCGGCGTAATCATGACTTGTCTTGCTTGCATGGAAGAGATAATCTGATACGTTTGGCCTCCAGCTTGTTCCTTCTCATCCAGCACGAACGCATTAGCTCCTCGACCACCGCTGTAAGCCGAAATAATATAGCCATAATCAACTACACCGTTTTCCCGCAATGCTTCAATCTCGAACGTATCGTTCGTGACTTGACTAACCTTCGTCATGTTTAATTTTGTTCCACTGCCTTCGAAGGAACCTGCATCTTGTCCTTTATAAGTAAGGTTATACACCTCACCTGCTTTTTGAACAGATGTTGGAACGATGTAAGTTGCAATTGATCCTGTTTTCAGGCGAGGCATATTGGTTAACGTCAATCCGCCACTTAGCGCAAAATCCGTTTGTGCTTTGGCAAATACTTCATCTGCTGCTGTGAGTGGTTTATCAAAAGTCACGATCAGCGTAATGGCATTCAGTGATCGTACACTCTCGATCTTAGCCTGCTCAGAAGGAATGGCTTGGCGGGCCGTATTCAGCAGCACCGCTGTTTCGCCGCGGGTAGACGACCCGTTCTCGGCATAGAACGTGCTCATCCAATGGTGAATGGATTTCACGTCACGCTGCATCGCTTTGGATACAACCTGCTCAAGTTCGGCATCGGAAACTTGGCTTTGCGGATTGAATTGACCGTCATTTGCCTCCATGATGCCCAGTTCAACGAGCTTTGTTGCATAAGTTGCATACCATGCAGCCGGATTAACGTCTGTTAAATCTACGCTATCTCCCGTCTTGTCTTCTAGACTGAAGGTTTTATACACTAGTGAAGCTAGTTCTGCGCGAGTAATGGCTCTTTGTTCACCCATGGATTGATCGGCATATCCGTTCATGATTCCCAAGCTGTTCAGTTCCTTGATGGCAGTGTCGATCTGCTGACTGCTAAGCTGTGCCGTTGTTGCGGCAGCGTTTGTAACGTATGTAGCTGCATGTACTTGGTTCGCAGCAAGCGGGAATATTGATGTACCTAATGCAGATATGGTCAGAAATGCAGCGATTTTTCGGGTTGTCGGATTCATGGTTGAATTCCTCCTCTATAGGTTGTTCTTGCCTGTATCTATAGAATAGAGGACAAAAAGAAACTCCCAAGGTCAAAATGATTAACAAAATATAAACAGAAACTAATTTTTTCCGAAACTTAAACGGTAAACCGGTAGCCCGCACCCCATACGGTTTCAATGTAATCCGGATTTTTGGGATTGGTCTCCAGCTTACCGCGCAGCTTGCGAATATGAACCGTAACTGTTGCTATGTCTCCACTGGAATCCATACCCCAGATCCGCTCGAACAGATCGGATTTGCTGAACACACGGTTCGGATGACTCGCCAAAAACACAAGTAGATCGAATTCCTTGGTTGTAATCGCGACCTCTTCCCCGTTCAAGAAAACGCGGCGCGATCCTTTATCGATATGAAGCCCGCGAATGTGAATCTCATCCTGCTCAACCGGTTTGCTCATGCCCAGCAGTCTCTCGTAGCGGGTTAAATGAGCCTTTGCTCTAGCAACCAGCTCACTTGGGCTGAACGGTTTTGTAATAAAATCATCGACCCCCAAATTAAAGGTTCTGATCTTATCGATCTCTTCTTTTTTGGCAGAGACGACAAGAATCGGTACTTCCTTCACCTCACGTATACGCCTGCAGCATTCGAATCCGTCAAGCCCTGGAAGCATCAGGTCAACAATGATCAAACTATAATCTCCCTCCAGAGCGTGCTTCAGGCCTTCCTCTCCGTTATGACAGAGCTCCACCGTAAATCCGTTAAGCTCAAAATAATCGCGTTCCAGTTCGGCAATTGTTGTTTCGTCCTCAATGATTAATATGCTTGTCACTTCCGCTACTCCCCCTTGTCCATAAGCCTTTTTAATTGAATATAAATCGTTGTACCTTCACCAGCCACACTGTCTGCCCAAATGCATCCTCCGTGTCCATCGATAATCTGACGGGCGATCGCAAGTCCTAGTCCGCTTCCTCCTGTCGAGGAATTGCGAGATTGCTCTGCACGATAAAAACGCTCGAAGATGTGAGGCAGCGCCTCTTCCGGTATTCCCTTGCCGTTATCCTGAAACGCCATCGTAATCCATTCGTTATCTGCTTGAAGTGTAATGCCGAATCGTTTGTGTTCATTCTCCATGTACTTCAGTGCATTATCGACTATATTGACGACAGTACGTTTTAGTTTGTCGAGATCTACTGAAGCTATTACTGGACCTGACGACTGGTTATCCCAATCGAGTGCGACCCCGTTATCCTCCAGATCGTATCTCAGCTCTTCAATGCTGTCTTCAAGGAAATCAACAAGGTCTATGACCTTGAACAGGAAAGGCTCCTGATTTAAATCCAGCTTGGAATAGAGGAACAACTCGTCCACCAACTTATCCATGCTGACTGCCTTCGAATGAATGATATTAACGTAGGTCTCCATTTTCTCCGGAGTGTTCGCCACGCCATCACGAATCCCCTCAATATAGCCTTTAATGTTGGTGATCGGTGTCCGGAGATCGTGCGAAATGTTGGAGATGAGCTCTTTGCGATTCACTTCGTCCTGCTGCCTTAGTTCATTGGAACGCTGCAGTTGGTTCCGCATGCTCTCAAACGCTTCGCTGAGCTGGCCTACCTCATCATTGGAATGAAGCTGGAGCTTGAAGGAGAGATTCCCTTCCTTAATCTGCTCTGCGGAGTTCCGCAACTGATTTAACGGTTTAATGAAGCTGCGAGTAATCCAGCGGAACAGCAGCAGATTTGCAATAATGAGCACCCCGATGAGCAGGAGTGACATCACGGGCAGCAGCTTACGGGTCAGTTCGGCAAAAGGACTCCGTTCACGAATGACGAAGATGCTTCCCCGCTCCCCGTCTGTATACTTAAAGTCAAATTTGGCATAGGCATAGAAGCGTTCACCAATATTAAACGTACTGCGTATCTGATAGTTGTTCAGATCATAGGCAGGCAGTGCCTGCTTCAGTTCAGGCTGGTTGAAGGTCAGCGATTCGAAGATCTGGCTGTTCTCGCGTCTGACATAGAGACCTGACTTCTCGGCTCGAAGTTTCATGTCATATTCACGCAGCAAATCTTTGTTTTGCAGCTCATCCGGTTCATTTTTGGCCATAAACTTCATCTCTTGAAAGATCGATTCTCCCTGTTCAGTCAGTGGGTTGATCTGATAATGCACCTTATAAATATCACGAAAACTCTGCAGATCTCCTGTTGCCGCAATCGTGTACAGACTTGCCGTTAGCAGGATAAACAGCAGACTTATCACGAGCATGCCCGTGAAGGACAGCAGCATCTTTATTCGAATGGACATGGGTTCCCCTTTATAAGCATGGTATAGGATTAGTTAGTGCACATGTTAACACAAGATGGATTCAATTGCCCAGATGCAAAAAAGCCAATATGGAACGCTCTCCATATCGGCTTTGATTTAATTCTATCATCCCATCATGCAGATTTAGCTGTCTTCCACGAATCTCATAACAACAACCTGTTACAAAGATATGTGTTCTCAGCTTTCATTACAGCATAGGAGGTTACTGCGAAACTTCAATGCTCTTGATCACCTTGGCTGGTTTCCCCCCAACAACCACGTTGTCCGGAACATCCTTGGTTACCACGGCTCCGGATGCAATGACTACATTATTACCAATGGTGACTCCAGGATTAATGATCGCTCGTCCACCTACCCACACGTTATCTCCGATTGTTACCGGCTTACCGTATTCGGGGCCTTCATTTCTTTCCAACGGATCAATCGGGTGTGTCGCCGTATAAATATGAACACCTGGCCCAAACAAGCAGTGACTGCCGATTCTTACCTCACACACATCCAGGATGGTGCAATCGAAATTGGTGTAGAAGTGATCACCCACATGGATATTGTAGCCATAATCAAACCGGATGTTAGGCTCCATGCTTAAGTGCTCACCAGTTGATCCCAACAATTTTTTCAAGATATCTGTTCGAAGTTCCTCATCCGTTTCGGTACTCTGATTATACATACGAGTCATCCGTCTTGCGTACGCTCGATCACGCGTCAGTTCAGGGTCCCAAGCTTTATAGAGCTCTCCAGCGAGCATCTTCTGTTTTTCCGTTTTTGTATCCATATATCCAGCATCCCTCTCCGTATTGTAATAGTTCACGTTACCTCCGTTTTTCCACAAGCTGCAGCGAATATGAGAGGCTTTCCAGAGTCATTGATATTAATCCAAACATATAATTCTCATCTGGGTCATTCAATAGTCTCATCTGAGGCATATGCATCTCTGGTATGTACTTCAAGCATTCATTCCGAATAATCTCTACATCCTCCGGCTGTACCAACGTGCCAGTCAATGCAAGGGTCTCGGGGTTCATTACGGCTATCAGACTTGATACTGAACGTGCAGCAAGTGTATGGAACGTATCTCGATTATGGAGTAACATGAATTGCTCATCATGGGAAAGGCCAAGTGGCAAAAAGGCGATCTCTCCGGCAAACTGGGTGTTCCCCCTGTGAATATGCCCATCAATCATGATTCCTGCACCAGGTAAGGAGCCTTCAATGAAGGTCGCGACAATAATAGACTCCTCATCTTCGTATTCTTGTTTCTGATATAGACCGTACACCGTCAGGTTCATGTCGTTCTCTACAATAACCTCGACCCCATGTCTTTCTCGAATGGAATCGGCCAGTGGAACATTGACCAGGTTAGGGATATCCGACACATTGATTATGCCTCGATGAACAGCACCTGGAACACCGATACCCACAGCTCGGATCTGCGGATGGTTATCGATGAGGCTATCCATAAGCTGAATGATGAAGCCTTCATTCATTTGATCCGTTTCCGTATTCAGTTCCCCTTTTTCCACAGTTTCCCCTGCCAGATTAACCACGCCATAAGTGATAGAGTGATGACTGATTCCTGCCTTCACGATGAGACACACGATGTAGGCATAGTTTTCGTTGTACTTATAAATCTGAGCGGGCCTGCCCCCACTCGATTGCTCCATATCCAGTTCCACCAGTTCACCTGCATTCAACAGATCGATTAATATGCTGCGGCAGGTAGCGACACTTAACCCTGTTGCTTGTGCAACCATGGATTTGGTACCTTGTCTCATTGTCCTTAATGTTTGTCGCACCAATTCCTCATTCATTTTCTTCACTCGCATGGTGTTGTTCGTAATGGGTCCTTTTGTAATGCTTCTCACCTCTCACACTTATGAAAATACTTTCGTTAAGTATTAACATAATTGATTTTCACAACGCTGTCCACAAATTTCATCAAACATAATCTTAACAATACGAATAACTTCCTTTTGCGCAAAATTACACTTTGGGTAAAATTGCACAATGGGCAATGAATTGATATGATAGAACCATTCACAAATCCATTGAGGAACTGGAGGTGAGACTATTTGAAACAGAGTTTGCGAGCCATTAAAAAGGAAGCGACTGCAAGTGCCCTATCTGAAGCTGCATTCCAACTTGCATTAGAGCATGGAATGGACGGATTTGTGGTTGAGGATGTTGTGCAGCGTGCCGGATACTCGCGAAGAACGTTCGCCAATCATTTTTCCTGTAAGGAAGAAGCCGTGGTCATGGCCGGTGAGCACTTTCACAGGATGGAGGAATACTTCGAAATGATCAGTCAGCTGCCTGAAGATACAACTCCGCTTGAGGTAATGTATCAGTTCATTAAGATGCAATTGACTGAAGAAGTCCTTCGTCGAATTTATCAGATTTTGGAACTTTCAAAGATCTATCCAAGCTTAATGCCTCATACGCTAACCCTGCTGAATCGCTTGCAAAACGGTGCTAAATTGATGTTAAGTGAACTATTCGGTGATCGTTACCCGGCGGGGTATAATCACTTTCTTGCTGGCGCTGTTTGTGCGGCAATTATCCCTATGCTGGATGGGAGTGTACACGTACAACTTCCTGGGCTTCCTTCAGGAGATAAGGAAGAATCTATTTCATTTGATGAATACATAGATTCTATGTTTACGTATTTGCGAGATGGATTTTAGAAAAGGCGAACATTAGAGATAGAAGGAGAGAAATCAATTCGATGTCAAAATTACTCTACAGGCTGGGGAAAACGGCTTACGATAAACCGTGGTATTTCATTATGGGTTGGATTTTGGTGCTCGGCATTGTAGGAACGGCACTTGGCATAAACGGAGTGCACGTTTCTTCAGACATCAAACTTGAAGGAACCGCATCCCAGAACGTCTTGGACAAATTGGAAAAGGAGCTTCCTCAAGCCTCTGGTGGTCAGGGCAGCGTAATCTTTAATATCCCTGAAGGCGAGCGTTTGGATACGCCTGAGAATTTGGCAGCCATCAGTAAGGCAGTAAGTGAAGTTTACAAACTGGATTATGTTATTAACCCTGCTGAGCTCGCTGCTGCCAGTGGCGCCGATGCCTCAGCTATGCAGGAACAGGCCAGTCAGAGTGCTGCTGGAGCAGGCGAGCAAAGTGCGGATCCAAGCAACCTGCCTCCTTATGGACCACTCATGATTGAAGGAATGCCAGTACCTGGCGTGTTGATCTCAAACGCTGGAGATGTTGCGCTGTTCCAGTTCCAATTCACAGTGCAGCAAAACTCCCTACCGAAAGGTGTCACGGATTCGGTTGTGAATGCAGTAAGCGAAGCCCAACGAGGTACAAATATCTCGGTTTTGCCAAGTGATTCCCTGAAAGAAGTGGGCATACCGATTGGAACCAACGAAATCTACGGATTGGTCATTGCGGCAATTGTGTTGTTCATGACACTAGGATCCGTAGTTGCCGCAGGTTTGCCGATTGTCATTGCCCTGTTTGGGGTTGCGGCTGGTGTTGGTGGAGCATTTGCTGTCTCCAACTTTGTCAGCATGACATCCTTTACGCCTGTACTCGCTCTCATGATCGGACTTGCCGTTGGTATTGACTATGCATTATTCATCGTCAATCGTCAGCGCAGACTGATTTTCGACCAGAATCTGAATGCACGCGAAGCGGCCAGCAGAGCTGTAGGAACAGCAGGAAGTGCCGTGTTCTTTGCTGGATTAACGGTGATCATTGCACTTTGTGGAATGCTGGTTATTGGTATCACCTTCCTGAGCATGATGGCTATCGTCGCATCGGTTACCGTACTGTTCAGCGTACTGATTGCCCTTACTCTTCTCCCTGCATTGCTGGGTCTACTGGGTGAGCGCATCTGCTCTCGTAAAGCAAGAGAGAAAAATCAGGCCAATGCACACAAAAAATCAAACGGGTTTGCTAATCGCTGGATCTCTGGTGTCGTTAAATTCCGCTGGCTTGTCATTGTAGCTGTTATTGTCGTTCTGGGTACGGCTGCAATCCCGGTAGCCAAAATGGAACTGGGCATGCCTTCTGGCGCAACTGCTAACCTGGATACGACTGCACGGCAAAGTTACGATGCCATTACGAAAGGTTTTGGTGAAGGATTTAACGGTCCTTTACTCATTGTTGCGGAACCTACGGACTCTTCTCAAACCGTATCATTACAAACATTGGGCGCCATCGCCCAGGATCTGCAACAATTTGAACATGTCTCTGTCGTCACACCAGCAGGTGTGAGTGAAGATGGAAAAATGGCTATTCTGAGTCTCATTCCAGATTCGGGTCCAACCGATGCCGCAACCAAACAGCTGGTTGAAGAATTGCGTTCTCCTGACTCTACCATTGCAACCAATCATAATATGAAGCTTGGCGTTACCGGACTTACAGCGGTCAATATTGATATGTCAGCCAAATTGGCTGAAGTCTTCCCGGTATATATCGGAATTATCGTTATTCTGTCTCTGGTTATCCTGCTTCTGGTCTTCCGCTCCATCCTGGTTCCAATCAAGGCAACGATTGGATTCCTGCTTAGTATTCTGGCTACATTCGGTCTGACCACTGCCGTATTCCAGTGGGGTTGGGCAAAAGCGTTGTTTGATTTTGACACGGGCGGTCCTCTGCTCAGTTTCATTCCAATCATGGTAACAGGAATTCTTTACGGTCTGGCTATGGATTATCAGGTCTTCCTTGTTTCTTCGATGAGAGAATCTTATGTACATGGTCATCGCGGGAATCAAAGTGTAATGAACGGCTATCAAATGGCCAGCCGCGTTGTGGTTGCAGCGGCGATTATCATGGTATCCGTGTTTGCAGGCTTTATTTTCACGCATGATATTATGATTAAACAGATTGGATTCGCCTTGGCCTTGGGCATTTTGATTGATGCATTCGTTGTTCGGATGGCGCTGGTTCCGGCAGTCATGTCTCTCTTCGGAGATAAAGCCTGGTGGCTGCCAAAATGGCTGGATCGCTCGCTTCCCAACCTCGATGTTGAAGGTGACAAGCTCATTGCTGAACTGAATGCAAAGGAAAAACAGTAAGATAATTAGGATCGGATTTCACCTGTCTGTTGTGACAAAACTGGACTCATTTCCTACGTTATAAACACATGATTTGTTGAATCTGTTAGCCCTTAACAAACCAAAAATATAGCACTTTCTTGGCCTCTACTTGTCCTATGACAATTAAAAAGCCTTGAGAGTGCTTTATTTATGCATTTTCGTGATCTACTAATACATATTTAGTCAATTCAATTCACTCGCTGATGCACCAGGTCTTTCTGAAAAGCCAGAACCCTGTCCCAGTCTCCACTAAATATCGGAATGCTGTAGTACCCTACTCTTTCATAAAGCGCTGCAGCTTCTGGCTGAAGTGGTCCTGTCTGAAGCTTCAGATTGGTATAACCAAATTCCGCGGCAAGGCGTTCGGCTTCCTCAAGTATGGCCTGAGCAACTCCTTTACGACGAAAACCGGGTCTGGTGTACATACGCTTAACCTCAACGGATTGATCATCCAGCGGCCTAATGGCTCCGCACCCTACCGGATGCCCATCCAGTCTGGCTACAATAAAAGCAGCACGTGGCGTTTCGACGTCTGATGGTTGAAAGCCTGCGGTTCCATCCCCGCCATATAACGAGCCCAGCTCACTGCTTAATTCCCGGATCAACTGTACTGAATCCTCGCCGCGTACGTCCTCAGCAGCCGCTTGTACAACCAACGACATATGCAAAATCCCCTTTACTCTATTGGTTTTATTGGTATTACGGATGTGTATAAAATAACACCTGTTGATCCCAGCGTCAATCATTCCATCGATAGATCTTTTGTATAAGTAAAAAATTATTTCAACCATACAAAAACAGCAATAATTACTACGATAACCACGCCTGTACCGATCCATCCCAGACTGCTTGCCAGTTCTCCCAGATTACCGAATTGTGCACGATCCAATCCATTCTTGAACGTACCCCCAGCATGATCACGCTGCTCTTCTCGTTGTAGTCGCTCTCTCATCTTCTCGGGAGTTTCTTGATCTTTATTCATCATTTCCCCTCCAATGGTTCAGATCGATGACTTCTCTCATCAGAGTCAGTGTTTGTGTATGCATTTAGGCAATCATACCATATGGAGTAAACTTCCAATTCTTTTTCCACCAATCTCCGCTCTTCTGATATAGTCTCAGGCTATAGCTAGATATAATTTAATGGAATTACGTTATAACTTCATAACTGTGATAACTTTTCTGTAACACATTTGAAGAGGGGTTATGAAGATGACTAAAAGCAGTGTATTGGGTTACCCACGAATTGGCGCTGATCGGGAATGGAAAAAAGCTCTGGAAGCCTTCTGGTCGGGCAAACTGGATGAACCTACGTTTCACACCCGTTTACAGGAGATTCGGTTAGACCATTTGCGCAAGCTGCATGATCAAGGAATCGATCTCATTCCAGTCAACGACTTCAGTTATTATGATCACATTCTTGATACGGCCGTGATGTTCGGTATTGTTCCCAAACGATTTACATATGATGGCGGGGTCGTACCTTTGTCCGTGTATTATGGCATCGCACGAGGCACCAAGGATGCTGCAGCCAGCGAAATGACGAAATGGTTCAACACCAACTATCATTACATCGTCCCGGAGCTGAATGATGTAACTCCTGTACTTACCGAAAATAAACCTCTTATCGCTTACCGCGAAGCCAAAGAGAAGCTCGGGATTGAAGGCAAGCCGGTGATCGTCGGACCCTTAACCTTCCTGAAGCTCTCCAAAGGTTACGACAAATCCGAGACGGAAGCCTGGCTGGAACGTTTACTTCCACTCTACACACAGGTGCTTAGGGAACTTGCAGAAGAAGGTGTACAGTGGGTTCAGATTGACGAACCTGTTCTGGTTACCGAATTAAGCAAGGATGACTTACAGCTTCTGCAAAACATCTATACGACGTTTGCAGCCGCAGTCCCTAACTTGAACATTCTCTTGCAGACTTACTTTGAATCTGTGGAGAATTATAGCGACATTATTACCCTTCCGGTACAGGGAATTGGACTGGATTTTGTCCAAGGGCTCTCGGGCAATCTGCAATCCATTAAGACAAATGGCTTCCCGGCTGACAAGATTTTGGGTGCAGGCATTATTGATGGTCGCGGAATCTGGAAGGCTTCACTTCAAGAGAAACTGTCCCTGCTTGATGTACTGATTGAACAGGTCGCACCTGAGCGTATCATTGTGCAACCGTCCTGCAGTTTGCTGCATGTGCCTGTTACAACAGAACGCGAGTCGAACCTCGACCCTGCGCTCAAGAGCTCGCTCGCCTTTGCAGATGAGAAGCTGAAGGAAATTGCTCTTCTGACAAAAGCATGCACATCAAGACATGCCGACATTCTGAACGCGATTGATCATGCAGATCAGGCGCTTCTGCCTCTTAAGCAGTCACAAGAACGTAATCGCATTGACGTGCAGCAGGCTGTTGCAGCACTCCGATTACAAGAGCCTGCGCGTTCGCTCCCGTTCGCTAAACGTCATATTGCCCAGCAGGAAAAATGGAAGCTGCCTCTTTTTCCGACAACCACGATCGGCAGTTTCCCTCAATCTGCAGAGGTACGCAAGACCCGGCAACTATGGCGCAAGAGTGAGTTGAGCAACGAGCAATATGCCCAGTTTATTCGGGAGCAAATTGATGCCTGGATTCAAATTCAGGAAGAGATCGGATTGGATGTCCTCGTGCACGGGGAGTTTGAGCGTACAGATATGGTGGAATTCTTCGGTGAGAAACTCGCAGGATTTGCCTTCACTCAGTATGGCTGGGTTCAATCCTATGGTTCCCGGTGTGTAAAACCACCGATCATTTTCGGTGACGTTGCGTTTGTTCAGGCAATGACGGTTGAAGAAACCAAGTACGCTCAGTCACAAACCCAGCGACCTGTAAAAGGGATGCTGACCGGACCGATAACCATTATGAACTGGTCCTTTGTCCGTGATGATATACCGCGCGAGCACATTGCTTATCAGCTGGCCTATGCGCTCAGACAGGAAGTGGAAGCTCTTGAGCAGGCGGGTATTGGCATGATCCAGGTGGATGAACCTGCTGTTCGTGAAGGCCTTCCACTTAAGCAAAATGAGCAAGCCAATTATCTGGCCTGGGCGGTCAAAGCATTCCGCATCTCCACATGTACGGTACAAGAAACAACGCAAATTCATACCCATATGTGTTACTGTGAATTCCATGACATGATCGATTCCATTGAAGCCATGGATGCTGATGTCATCTCCATAGAAACATCACGAAGTCACGGCGAGCTGATTCACAGCTTTGAATTAAATACGTACAAGCTCGGCATAGGCCTTGGTGTGTACGATATCCATAGTCCTCGGATCCCGAGCGTGGAAGAAATGACAACCATGATTGAGCGCGCCCTGCGTGTGCTGGATCCCAAGCTGTTCTGGATTAATCCCGATTGCGGCCTAAAAACCCGTGGACGTGAAGAAACGGTTGCTTCCTTGCGTAACATGGTTCAGGCGACCCAAATCGCTCGTGAACAACATCATGCCATCAAAGCGGTGTAAATTTAAAAAGCAGGACGCCCCTCCTTCTCATGGGGTGTCCTGCTCTTTTTCATTTCGTGCTTTTTTCTAAAGTTATCAGTTCAGTTAACCTTAACCCTGTAAGAAATCAATCAATGCTGCATTAAATTGTTCAGGGTGAGTCGCATTAAATCCGTGTGGTCCACCTTCTACAACCACCAGACGGCTGCCAGGGATCGATTCATGAGTTCGTTGTCCACTCACTTCCAAAGGCACGATGGCATCGGAATCACCATGGATAACCAGTGTCGGAATATTGAATTTCTCCAGATCCTGACGGAAATCGGTAAGAGCAAAGGCAGCGATACAATCCAATGTTCCTTTAGGGGAAGCCAGAGCTGCAATATCCCGGTTATAGATACGGAACGGTTCGCTCACAAGGTCCGTACGGTCTCCTGCGGCGAAAAAGTTAGTTGTGAAGCCTTCCAGGAATGCAAGACGATCCCCTTTTACGCCTTTTTGGAATTCTGCAATCGTTGCATCATCCAATCCACCTTGAGGGTTGTCTTCAGTTATATAGAGATAAGGAGGAACTGCTCCCGCAAATACAGCTTTGGAAACACGTTCGGTTCCGTAAGTTCCGACATAGCGAGCTACCTCGCCGCCTCCCATGGAGAACCCTACCAGTGTAACATCGCGCAGATCAAGCTGCAGAATCAATTTATGTAAATCCGAAGCAAAGGTATCATAGTCATAACCATCCCAAGGTTGGGAAGACTGACCAAAGCCACGACGGTCATACGTTATAACACGGTAGCCTGCTTCGATCAGGGCAGGTACTTGCTTCTCCCAGGATCGTCCGCTCAATGGCCATCCATGAATAAGGATGATGGGTTTTCCCGCGCCATGATCTTCATAATACAGTTCAATTGGTTGTGCATTCTCTTCGCCTACATTTACTTTAGCCAAGGAAAATCCCTCCGTTAGTTATTATATTTTTGTTTGTTACTATTTAAATGTTACATATGCAAACGTTGATTGTCAATCGTACCCAAGAATTAGATGGAGTATGCCATTTGAACTGAATACAGCGAATAACTTCGAAACGACACCTGTCATTTTAGCAAAAAAGCCGCCTGCTAGGCGACTTATCATGCAAACACATTTCATTTCTGTGCGTATATAATTCTTGTCATGTTTAATGAGCGTTAGTGATTGCTGCGCCAGGTGCTGGTGCTCTATGCAAAGCCACACGTACACAGGTTATTCCCCATGTAACCAGTGCAATCAAAATAAGGTTAATCACGATTGAAGTCACTGGTGCTCCGCTATAGATGAGTCGGACGTATCCCCGAACCGCGTTGGATGCAGGCAGGAAATCTCCGATGTGACGATAGAACGGCGTGAGCATTTCAGTTGCAATAATGTTGCCTGCTGTCATGAGCTGGAAAGGAATCATGGCTACGTTAAACAAAGCTCCTAATCCACCAAATAATACAAATGACATTTGAGTCAGACATACGCAGGCAATGTATACGAGAATATGGAATCCCCACATTTCCCAGAAGGAAGCGACAGGGGTAACAAACAACATGGCTACAGTCGTAATAATGAGAGGTGCTACGATGCACACCATCAATAGCAGAAGCTGTCTGGCCCAGAAAATTTTCCATCGATCGTACTTGTGGCTAAGGATCATGGTTGACAGATTCAATTGAATATTCATGGTCATCACTGCGATATATGTGATAAAACCAAGGATCATGGGCAGCATACTGAGTGCAAAATTGGTGATGTTGTTAGACTTAACCACATTTGTCGTGACCACTTCTTTTTGAACGATTCCTGATAGCTGAGCGCCTACGCTGGTAGATATCCCTTCAGCCGAACCCTCCAATATGGATCTGGAAACTTCCGAAGCTGCCTGATTGACATAATACGTTAATTGCCCTTCCCCTTTGTCCAGGTTCGCAGCGAACTGGGCAGGAATACTTACGATCATACCAATATCCCCATCATTCATGTCTTGCTCAGCTTCCTCAAGAGATGCATAGTTTGCTGTTTTGAAAGGGACTGTTTCCTGAATGATCTTTTCTATTTTCTGTCCATTTGCTCCGTCCGAGTTAATAATACCTATTTTAAGTTGGTCCAATCGTTCAGTTGCTCCGTTGTAACCCGTTAACCAGACAATGGTGAATATCAGTGGAACGACCAAAGCAAAGACCAACCCGATCTTGGTTTGTAGAATCTTCAAAAAATCTTTTAATACTGAAAAAACAGACATGAATTTCTCTCCTTCTTGGAAAAGCTCCAGATGCAAATTAATAGGCTAACATATAATAGGCCATGCATGTATCTCTGCAAAAAAAGTCAGCTGACGAATCAGCTGGAGATTCCTTCATAAATTTTGTTGAGCAGTACGGCAAGTTCTTCTGCCCCTTCCGGGGTAATTAATTCCCTTAATGATTGATCCATATTATTCATCAGAGGAACTACCTGTAAATAAAGCTCTTTCCCTTCCTCGGAAAGCCGCAGCAGGATGGCTCGGCGATCAACAGGATCAGTGCTTCGAATAATAAGATCCTTGTGCTCCAAGCGCTCCAATGTCTTGCCGACACTCGTTTGATCTTTACCGTGAAGTTCGGATAACTTCTTCTGTGTAATGCCTTCGTTCTGATACAGTTGTTCGAGCATCCCATATTGTTCAGGTGTTATGCCGTAATCCTGCAGTAGATGGGTAACTCTTTTTTTGTGGACAAAGTATGTTCTGGATAATAACAATCCAATGGGATCTTTCTCTTGATGAGTTGACATCAGGTTAAGCCCTCCCTGAAATACTAGCATAGCCTATTAATATTCTTTAAGAAGAATATCCCTAATTTGAATCTTTGTCAATCTAATGTTTCTGATCCGTACGTTCTCTCGGTTAAAATGGAAAAGCCGCCATGAAGGCGGCTCCGCTGTTCTTTGGTTGAACAGAGTTAAGACATTTTACTCAAAGCGATACGTCCAGAATGCTTCTCTGCCGAATCTGCGCTGAATTTCTTCGTCATCCAATTTCCGGTTGCCGACAAGCTCTGCAGCCTGAAATTGCGAACGGTGAGCCTGAATGGCTCCCATTTTTTGCTCCAGATATCCCCTTACATCAACATGTACATCTGGCTTTCCAATGGCCTGTTCATGGTTTTTGGAGAAGGCTACACAATATACGATGGGTCTCTCTTCTGCCGGCAGCCGGGAAATAGTCCGTATGACTGCAGCACCCGTAGCATCGTGGTCGGGATGCACGCTATAACCTGGATAAAAGGTAAAGACGATGGTAGGTTTAAGCTCCTCTATCAAATCCATGATGCGGCTATCGAGCAGATGAGCGTCCTCGAATTCGATCATCTTGTCGTGAAAACCAAGCATTCTCAAGTCTTGAATACCAATCGCCTGAGCAGACTCTTCGAGCTCCACCTTGCGGATGGCAGGCAGAGTGACCCTGTTCGCAAATGGCGGAATGCCCATATTGCGTCCCATCTCGCCTAAAGTCAGGCAAGCATACGTAACGTATGCACCGCCATCAATATATTTTGCGAGCGTTCCGGCAACGGAAAAAGCCTCGTCGTCAGGATGGGGATATATCACCAAAATTCGTTCATTTTCGTATGATTTATTGTTCATGCTGTTTCGATCCTCCGCTTCCATCAGAAACTCTCCCGACTAAGTTGAAAGGCCACAACCAATTTCCCCTGGCTGTCGTGACCCGCCAAAATCAGCCGATCCTTTTCATTTTCATCAATATGGGTAAGGCCTTCCGCATAAACCCAACCCGTCGTCGTTTTTAAACCAACCCGGTATGGGTTGGTGCCTGAAATAGATCCCTGTGTGTATCGAATGGCCGCATTGGAAATAAAAGCCGAGGCAGGGTGACGAGTACTATCATAGTGATTGGCGTACGCACCTGTCGTCATTTCGAGGTGTAAGTATAGATCCTGATCAATGAAACCATTGAGCCGGGCTTGGACATCTTGAGGTTGTATAAGTTGCATAGTGATCTCCTTATGTGGTCTAAAAGATAAATACTTCATTCATTTTACCATATGTTCATGGAGAAATAACAATTCGTAATCACCTGACCGCTTACAATACATCGGTGAGCACTACTATGTCCTCTAAATGAGCCTCTAAGTTATAGGTTTATTGCATTCCTTATGCTGTATACGTATCGAATTCCGCTGTAAAGGTAATTGTGGTCCCGCGCACAGTCGGATCTTCCGCTTCAAGAGCAATTTCACCATTCATGAACTGTACAATTCGATGACATATCGCTAATCCGAGACCTGTACCTTCCGTCCGGCGAGTAACACTGTTATCCACTCGGTGAAATGGAATAAACAACTGACTCCGTTTATCCTGAGGAATTCCGATTCCTGTATCCCTGACCGTAAATTGAAGCCGGACCTTTCCAGCATCTGTGGAGAGCCGTCTGGCTTCCAAGGAAATGTCACCTTCATCCGTAAATTTCACTGCGTTTCCCAGCAAATTTAGAATCACCTGTCTGAATCTTCCATCATCCCCGATCAGAATCTCTGGAATATCCGGATCAATGGAAACGTTGGCTTGCAGTTTCTTATTCAGAATTCCAACCCTAAGAATATCCAGCGTATCCGTTACGGCTTCTCTGATACTAAAGGCTTCCTTCAGGAGCTGTTCATGATTTGAATCCAATTTGCTATAATCCAGAATATCATTGACGATACGCAGCAGAGACTTCCCGCTTCTTTGCAGTGTGGCCACATATTCCTTCTGCTTATCGGTAAGATCGGTTGAAGCCAGCAGATCCGTGATTCCCATCACGCCATTCATCGGGGTACGAATCTCGTGATTCATGGTGGTAATAAACTCGCTCTTCACCTGGTTGGCCATTTCCATGGCTTCCTTCTCGATTAAGAGATGCTTCTGTTCGTTCAGCAATCTTCTCTGTACTGAAAGTGAAGGGAATATGACCTCTTCCGAAGGCAGGTGACTATATAAGGGTGATTTTACAAATTCCACGTCAGTCATTATGTACTCATGCTCTCTCATCATCTTAAGCTGCAATGACGAAGAAATGGCGGATGCGTTATATGCGCATACAGATACCATCCCGTATTCACGGACTACACCGCAAGTCTGTCGCTCATAATTGATCAAATTCCCCTGGATTTTGTCTTCGCTATGTTCCCCCCACGTCATTACATTGGCCCACGTACGAATGGACATGTTATTCTCTTGTACCATCCCCATTACCTGATGAAAATGAGTGAGAATATGCTGAAAACTAAAATCCCCTCGTGATCCGTAATAATCCACGTTGTTAGCATAATGAAGATACTGAAGCTGGTCACCAGAGATAACATCGTTGAGCTTGTTATAAATATCAAGATATGTGTCTGCTTCTTCTATCAATAAGATGTGATGACCTTGGTCTATACCCGTTAGAATATAGGATACCGCATTATCAACATAACGATCGAAATCCTCGAACAAATAAATGATATGGCCTCCGTCCGTGACACTGGTCAACGAATTTAACGGTACTGCTTGTTTGTTCATATAAGGACTCCTCGGATTTTGCTTTTATTTTCTACTATAAAGGATATAAATTTATACGTCACATTTATTATGGAAAAAATACGAAACTGTCGACGTAATCGAAAAAAAGCCGCCATATCGGCGACTTGTATCGTAATCTATCCTGGCTTCTATTTTACTCAGGGAACATTATACGTCTTTCAGTGACATGATTTGGATTATCCTCCAAACTCGCTCTTCATTTTGATTAGTTTCTCTAAATGAGGCTTGATGGCTCTCTGAGTAAAATCCTTAATCTGCTCTTTGGTTGAAAATTCTCCCCATTCGATAGCGTAAATAGCCTTTTCCTTAAACTCTTGCAGCGTATCGTCCAGAGCTCTCAGCTCTTTGGCCATGGAATGGAGCATTTCTTTTGTTCCCTGAGGAATCTGTTTGGGTTTATCTTTCCAATAGTTGTAGCTAATCTGGTACATTGTCATAAACACACCTGCTTGCGAAGCAAGGATATACATATCCTCCTGCTTCTTCGAGGTCATAACCGTGTGATTAACCATGAATTGAGGATTGATGTCATTTACATAACTATCACTAAACTGAATAAGAGTTCCAAGATAGTAATCAGCTTCGTCTGCTTGGCTCTTGGCCAGTTCGATGAGTTTCTGCACCTTAGCAGGATCTTCCTCGTCGGTTACTTTGCTGATTTTCTCAAGTGTTTCTGCCAAGGGGATATAGGAATGCCCTTCTCTCAAAAGCGTCAAAAAGCCAATATCATTCTTGGTCTGGTACAGTTTTTTCAAATTTTCCGTCTGTTCCCTCGCCGCATGGAGTTGATAGTTGTAGAACCCAATAATAATTAAAATAAGGACTGCGAATATCCAGATCAACTTGGAATTTTTCATAATCAAATCATCATCTGCCGTTTCTAGAGATATTACAAGCCAAAATATGAATGCAAAAATTGGCACGTCTGAGAATTGTAGCATACCACGAGTTAATCTAGTACTGGAGATTATTTCTATATAATTTCAGATAGATGTACTTTTTTTCTATCCAGATTCCTGGTTCAACTAAAAATCATACCCGTCATCGTAAAAATGATATTCATATAGATGTGCATCAGAATGGAAGCAATGATTCCCTTAGATCGAATGGCGACTCCCCCCATAAAGAACCCACCGATTGAAAAGGCAATGCATACCCAAATGGAGAAACCCAAGTCATAATGGGACATCCCAAAAAGCAGACTTGTAACGATTAATCCATAAACGCTACCAGACCATTTTATATATTGGCTAAGTGCGACGCCCCTCCATACCCACTCCTCTAAAATGGAGTTTACGAGAGAGAATATCAGTCCATAATACAACAGCAGCCTGAATTCGTTATGATTTAAACCACTTGCATAGGAATAGATAAAACAACTTGTTCCGATCACCATTACAACTGCAAAAATGCCAAGAAATCTCCACACCGGGTCTTCTTTTCCTCGCCATATCAAGGGGAAAGAAATGCTTGCCCGGAAGTTTCCTACTCGTAGAACTTCAGCAGAAAAAATGCTCCGCACATTAATCATAAGGAAAGGAACTATGTAAGCAATCACACTAAATCTGGATAGGATAATACGCACTTCATTAGCTACTCTCAGGGAATAACAAACCTCATTAATCCACTCCCGCAGGAAGTGCGATATGGTATAACCGATCAGGAATATAAGGATAATTTTGAAACTTAGTAAAATCAGTGATTTGATTTTCATAAATGGCTCCACAATCATTTTTAATCTCTCACGCTATATATTCACACTTGAGAATCCAATATATAGTATCATAACATACCGTGATCCATACTTACGCTTTATGCCTTGAATAATCACCTGAGTTTTATTCAACAACAAAAACCCGACAACAAAAGTTGTCGAGTCTGACAGTACGCTGGACACATATTTTACTCGCTATCATTCTTGGTAACGACTAAAGTTTTAGGTGATCCATTCTTTATGGAAATTGAGTAAGGCTCTTCATTAAAGTTAAAACTTTTACTTTCCAGGGTCTCCACATCAATGTCCTTATAACTTGTCAGAATTTGATCAATGGTTTTCTCACTAACGTTCAGGGCATGTAACACCAGAACAGGATATTCAAGATCTGCACCAATATAATAGATCTCGTTTAATGTCCCATCCTCTTCGATTTCAAAATGCATCTTGTTCGTATATTGATTGGCATCATTAATCATTGCTGGATCGGATACCGTAATGATCGTGTCTTGTCCATCGTAAAAGATTGTTCTCTTGAAATCCAGACCTTCCGTCGAAATCGGCTGAAGGAACTCCACGTCTTCATTTTGACTGACAAGGTTGTTGAATGCGGTGATGAACTCCTTCAGCTCTCCTTCCGGAGTGTATTTTTTCTCTTCGGCCTTGGGCCCCTCAAACAGCTTTTTCTGAGATTTAAACAGAACCTGATCCTCTTTGGAAAATTCAATGCGCACCGTTGCGCCTCGTTCAATTCCATCTTGTCCATCATAAATCCATACATCATAGGGATTATTGGTTTCTTTCTCAGCGGGCTGACCCGCCAGTTCTTCTACTTCTTGCTGGCTCATGCCTTCCTGAATTTGTTTGTACACTTCCGGGGTTATCCCTGTTTGCCCCCCACAAGCCAAAAGAATTCCGAAAAGCATGAATGTTAATAAAGTGTAATGCCATTTCTTCAAACCTAATCTTCCTCTCTCTCATATGTAGAAATCCTAATTTTCTCTCATGAAGCAACTTTTGTATATAGATTTAAACCATTTTAGGTCTTTTGACACGTATATGCCTAAACGAAAACAAGAAGAGATTCATCATTTAATTTCTCTTTTTTCTTCGGTTTCGTCTCTGTATGATTAACGGTAGCTCTACATATGTACTTATAGAAGACAAACATGAATTCCAGAACATTTTTAGAACAAGTACCGGAAGGAGATTTCCCGATTTGAAAGCTTTTATTCAATTGCTGCATTTCGGCTATCATCAGGCGATGAGCTGCATTTTCCCTGTGGCCATCTTCGGCACCCTAGCCATCACCAGCGTGATCGAGGTTCCATTCTTTCATCGCTATGATGCCATTCTATTGATCTTGCTTGGCGTCCAGTATCTCATGTACCGTAGTGGGTTGGAGACCCGGGATGAAATTAAAGTCATATGTGTGTTTCACATTATTGGACTGGTGCTTGAACTGTACAAAGTAAGCATGGGTTCATGGTCATATCCAGAGCCTGGATTCACCAAAATATTCGGAGTGCCGCTGTACAGCGGCTTCATGTATGCGAGTGTGGCAAGCTTTATGTGTCAGATCTGGCGCAGATTACGCATGGACATGACAGGATGGCCTGGTTTCATCCCCTCCTTTCTGCTCGGAGGAGCCATCTATCTCAACTTCTTCACCCACCATTTCATTCCTGATTTTCGTTGGTGGCTCACGGCTCTGGTCTTTATCGTATTTTGGAAAACATGGATCATCTATCGGGTACGGACCAAGACATATCGCATGCCGTTATCGCTCGCTTTTGTCATTGTAGGTTTCTTCATCTGGGCTGCCGAGAATATTGCTACATTTTTTAATGGCTGGAAATACCCCGACCAGCACGATGCCTGGCAATTGGTTAGTTTCAGCAAAATCAGCTCGTGGTTCCTGCTCGTAATCATTAGCGTCATCATTGTCGCCCAGCTTAAATATGTCAAAGCCAATCGAACTAACATTGGCCCCAACTAAGTATTAAGACTGACATTAGAAATGGTCTAACCGTCCAACAATGACTTCTTTAGCAAAAATTAGGAGACTCATTCCCGTCTGAAACGTATAAGATGGATAGTTATTCTAATCGAAAGGAGATGTTGATGGATGAAAAGACATTCTTGGCTCTTTGTGTTCATGTTGTTATCTATTATTTTAATGATGACAGGGTGTTTTCAAACCGAGGCAGAAACCGAGCAATCCGTACCTAATAAAAATACGACCATGACACCTACTCAAGAAGCCACCATTGCAGCGGAAGTCTTTAAGACAAAAGAATATACCATCGACAAGGTCCCGGAATCTCCCTTACCTGAAGATGTTGTGCTGGAGCGGTATGCTGAGATGGAGCCTTACTATGCTGAACGTTATGCGGATAAACCAGTGAATTATAGTTACGCATTGCTGGCATTGAACGCAGCACAGATTCAACAAGCCTCACTTCAACCCGAAAATATGAAGTTCACTGTGTATCAGGAGCTCGAAAATTATGTTGATCTGGACTACACAATGGATCTCGTGTTGGATCAGCAAAATGGAAATCTGGAACGTGTTCCATTGGAAGGACGACTTTCCCTTATCAAAAAAGATGGTAATTGGCTAATTCAAGCTGAAGATTTTGATAACAAAGCTTTCTTGAAGCTTATTCCTCAATAACAACACAAAAAGGGCGCCAATGCTGGCGTCCTTTACTGTGACTGACTGAATTCTTTTTCTTCTAGAAAATTAATCTTTAAGTTCTACTTACTCTGACCGCTCCAAATCAATTTAGCATAGTTTACTTTTTTACAACGACTTTAACCGATGATCGCGAGGTGTTTCCTGCTCGATCTGCTGCCTCATAAGTAATCGTATATACACGATCCTGACCTTTGCCTTTTCCTGTACGTTCGGCACGTAGCTTAAATTCAAAATCAGGAGTTCCGTACGCTGCTCCCTGAATGTCAGGTGATTTGTTTCCACTTCCCTTGCCTTTATCCGGTTGGTTGCTTGTAATGGATATGAGCTTGACAGAGGCTACCCCTGTTCCTTGATCGGTGGCATCCGCTGTAACACGGATGGTCTCCATTTTGTTTGCATTTTCTTTCAAAACCGGTTTATTCACTTTGAGCCGCAGCACAGGTGCCGTGGTATCTCTAACGGTTTCCGCCGAGAAGTTGATGATATAGGATTTCACGCCACCGTCTTGCCCTGTAACCTTCACCACGGCCTGACCTGGTACAGCCGCAGCTTGCTTCACTTCAACATCAGATCTGCCGGATACAGCATCCGCTGAAACAAGAGGCAGGGCGCTGCCAGCTTTAACTTCAACCTCATAGTTCTTCTGAGACGAGTTAAATCCCGACAGAGGTTTACCATTCACGGATAAACTGGTCAGATCCCGATTCGCATGAACCAATGAAACATCTAACGATGGATTCCATGCATCGGATCCTGCAAAATGTTTAGCCGGAAGGTATTTTTCCGCTTCTTCCGCAGTCAACTGAGTGGACCAGTTACTTCTTCCTTTGGCATTGGCACCAGGTCCATAACTGGCATACTCAGCGAAACGGGCGGTCTTCTCATTATCAGCATTGCTCCAATTATCCCAACCTGCAGGACTGATATGATCATCCAAATAACTGTTAATGTAGACAACACTCGCGTTCGGCCGCCACGGTCTGCCAAGAGCCACATTGCCTGTCAGTCCAGATTCGGCAGTAATTCGGCTGTTTAGAAAAACATACCCTGGCTTGCCTTCGGCTGTGGAGGCCGCAGTCACATACCCGTTACTCATACTATGGATGATGCTGTTCTCAAAGAGAGCAGCGGCATTTCCAAATATGAAGTCGACATCGCCTTCGATGTAACTGTCAACATAGTATTGTCTGCCGTCATTGACATATAACGTATCCTGCCAGCCTTTCAGACTGACATCCCGAAACACAAGGCGATCCCCACGTGCCAATAGCGCTACCGCTTGCCCGGCATGATCACCCGCATCATTCTGTATTGTCAGATGTTCAGCTGTAAAGTCATTCGTTTGAACCCTGAAGCTGTAGCTGTTCGATGTACCGAGTGGATTGCCATTCCCGTCTAGTGTGCTAGCCGAATCTCCATAGACCAAAATGGTCCCTTCACGGCTCTCTCCGATCATCCGTAGGTGGTTTTTACTCGATGGCACATTTAATTTTTCACGATAGACCCCATCTTTGATTCGAATAACGGTAGGTACAGTCGCGTTGTCAGGACTTGCATCAATGGCTTCCTGCACTCGCTCGAATTCTCCACTACCATCGGAAGCAACGGTTAAAGTGACTGCCGGAGTTTCAAATACTGAAACAGATGACATCCCCTCTCCTGCTTCGTTTTTTGCTGTCACCAAATAATAGTATGTCTTCCCGTTGGTTAGGCCCGAATCGGTATACGATGTTTCGGTCACCTCCGCAGCAACCGATGTGAAAGACCCGTCGGGGGAGTCACTACGTTTTACAGCATAGCTGTCTGCTCCCTGTACGCCTTCCCAGGTTAAAGTGATTCCACGATCTTCCGGCTCTGCTTGCAATCCTGTTGGAGACATGAGGGTTCCGTCATCAGCGGACGGTCTTGCACCTGTTGGGGCAGACTCAAGACTATGCGTATCTCCGTTTACAGCAATAATTTTGTAATAGTAAGGTACACCGTTCGTGAGTCCTGTATCTGTGTATGAAGTTTGGGACTGGGCTTCAGCTACCACTTCATATGTTCCATTTAAATCATTGGAGCGCTTGATCTGATAGGTTGCCGCTCCCTCAATCGGTTGCCACTCCACCTCGATTGAATTAGGCTGAGGTTTTACGACAGGCTCAGGTGTAGACAACGCTCTGGACGGTGTAACAGCAACAGGCGCTGAATCAGCTCCTTCACCACCAATGCCAGTTGCTGAAACGACATAATAATAGGTGACCCCGTTATCCAGTCCACCATCTCGGAAGGAAGGTTGGGTCAGTTTCGCTGCTACAGAAGTAAATGGGCCATCTGCCTGAAGGCTACGTTTAACCGTGTAATGGCTCGCCTGTTCGATGGGCTGCCATGCCAATTCCGCCTGTGTATCTCTGGATTTCCCCTCCAGTTTCTCTGGAGCTTCGGGTTTCACGGCATCCTCTGAAGGTGTGACTTCCACTTGGTTGGAGGGTCCGCTTTCTCCTGAAGCACCCAGTGCTGTGACGACATAATGGTATGTTCTACCATTTACAACAGTGTCGTCGATATAGCTGGTCTCTGCGACTTCAGAAGCAATTGGTTCGTAAGCTGACTCTCCCCCTGTGCTTCGTTTGATATTGTAAGTTGATGCTCCTTCGGCTTCGTCCCAGTTAAGTTTAACCATTCCGTTTCCGGGCTGTGCAGTGAGCCCTTTAGGTGCTGCCACAGGTTCAACGTAGAGACGAAGGTTATCATAATATATCGTTCCTTTTCCTGTACCAGGGGTTTTGGCCAGAATGCGACCAATTCCATCGGAGAGCACATCCGCCTGGAATGGAATGTTATCCGCTACTCGTACATTGTCGATATAGATATCCGCTTTTTGCATAGCTACATTGCCAGTAATCTTCAGGTTGTACCATTGATTGTTTGCAGGAGCGTCTATCAGTTTATGATCCAGGCCGTCTTTCTTATAAACCAGCGTATAGGTGTCTTCTGCTGTGGGAGCAGCCGGTTTGCGCATTTCAATCGAAAGAGGCGTGCGGGTTCCTGCGTTATTCTGCAGCTGCAATACATAGGCTGTTCCAGGCCAGGAAGGTGACATGAGATCCGTTTCCAACACAAAGCTGCCAAGCTGAGGTTGAAATGCACGTGTAAATTGTGTTGTGCCTGGGGCATTATCATACAGTTTTAAAGACTTTGTCGACGTATTACCGGTGGATCCAGAGGGTACTTCCGCCACCTCAACCCGATGATCCGCATCTTGAGGATCAGGGAGCACGACATACCCGGGTGGTGTTTGGTTAACCTCAAGTCCTTCATAGTCATCATGAATATATTCGATGGTTTCAAGCTCACCTTCGGGAACGGCGTACGCTTCTTCAGAGGAGAAGCTCGTTCCTTTGTCATTTACTGCTTTCACGACGTAATAGTATGTCTTCCCGACAGTCAGGTCCGGATCCGTATATGAAGAAGATGTAATCCCGCTCTGGAGCTCCGTGTATGGCCCTCCGGAAATTTCCGCACGGAAAACAGAATAGGAGACAGCATGGTTCACCTCATCCCAGGATAATGTGACCGATTTGGGTCCTGCTTCTGCTCTTAGTTGCGTAGGGGCCGTAGGGAAATCTGCATCCAGCTGCTGAACAGCTGCACCAGAAAATACAGATGTATTTAGTTTATCTACTTCGTCGTCCGGTTTGGAAGCATCCGCCGCAAGTCCGACGTAAACGGTGCTGCTCACAGGGAAGTCTACAGCATTCACGACGGACCAGTCTGCTCCGTCTTTGGAGACGAGAGATGTAACTTGATCACCGAGCCTGACCAGCTTCACCCAGTAAGGGAGCGTGATAAACGTCTCTGGTTCCTGAACGGAGACATCCGCCCCTTCGGTTTCACGCGTCAAATGAACCGCCTTTTGCCCGCCTTTGACATAGGACGTCATTAGGGCGACAAATGGAGAGGAAGCGTCCAGACTCTCGCGCATCATTACACCTGCTTCTGCTCCATCATCCGTGGCCGTCACGTGATCGACTCTAGCGACGATCTCACCATTACCCTCCAGTGTCTGGTAGGCATAGTGAAAATGATCCGAAGTGCCAGCAATGTCACCTGATGATTTTACAGTGACATCCGTATCTAAGGCACCAAGCTGTGTATGGCCGGCAATGCCAGGTGCTCCAATGTCTGTTGAAGCCCATGGTACAATACTGCCTTCCTTATTCACATGTACAGAGACATTATTCGATTGGGTTGCCGTTCCCGTATCGTCAATGGCTCGAACCGTGAGATAATGTGTACCATCTTTTACATTGTCCCAGCTCAAAGCATATGGAGCCGTATCATCTTCGCCCAGTTTAATATCGTTTTGATAAAATTCCACCTTGGAGATTGTGCCATCCGGATCAGAGGCCGAAGCCACAATTTCAATGGAAGAACCCTCTTTTGCAATCGTATGGTTGGCAGGAGAATCAATCGAAGTTACAGGGTTCGCTGACCCATTACCTGTTATGCTGTTCAGATACATTTCAAGATAGGTATATCCCGATTCATGAATTTCATTTCGGTCAGAGGCATCGTTTGGATTCAACCCTTGAGCGATTTCCCAATCATTCGGCATTCCGTCATAATCATCATCTGCCAGCGTGGATAACACTTCTTCAAACTCCACATATCCTCCCACTTCTTTTTGGGAATTGAGATGCTGACCGGAACGGTTTTTAACATCATTAACGATTCTTGCGTCAATCGCATCCCTTCTCGGTAAAACAGCTCCAGCTTCGGCAAGGACACGATCATACGCCGTTTCCGCATCATCCATTGGTGATGGATTGGCCATGACAACCGGAGATTCGAGCTTCGATTCCGGATTTGCCAGAGTCCCGACCCCAAGCCAGTTATCCGCAGTAATCTCCGGATATCCGTCTACTATATTGCCGCTAACATGGAGGCGGGTATTGGCTCCTACATCAAGGAAAAGCTGATCCCGTACGGAACGATACGTATTAGGGCCGTATTTGTAATAATTGTTCATCAAATTGTAGTTGCCTTCCTCACCGCCATAGGCAGAGAAAAATCCCCAGTTGTATACGACATTGTTGTAGGATTCGGTATTAAATCCGGGAGACCCGGCAAATCTCGGGTTACGGCTTACATTGTGGGCGATGATATTATGATGGAATGAGGTATTGTTTCCGCCCCAAATGCCGGCATATCCATGCCTGCCCTTTTGATGAGTCGTCATCAGCATGCTCTCGGCAATGACGGACCACTGCACGGTAGTATTTTCGTTCACATACATGCTAAGGACTTCATCCACAGACCAGGTGAATGAACAGTGATCGATGATGATGTTTTTATGATATCGTCCTCCAAATACATCATCCTCACTTGGGTGTTTGTCTCCAAGCCTGAAGCGCATATGTCTTACGATAATGTTATCTGCCTGAAATGTGGTCCAGTAATCGGAGACGGTGATCCCTTCTCCAGGCGCAGTCTGTCCTGCCAGCGTAATATTGGAACCCGTTATTGCCAGAGGAGATTCCAGATGAATGGTTCCACCCACTTTGAATACGACGGTTGTATCATTTTGACTAACGGCTTCGCGAAGAGAGCCAGGGCCCGAGTCAGCCAGGGTAGTTACTTCGTAAACTGCACCTCCCCTGCCGCCAGTCGTATACATCCCACCGCCCTCAGCTCCAGGAAAAGCAGGCAGCATACCTGAATCTCCTGTTTCTTCTGCAGCAGCCATTCCCGGCAAAACACTGAACAGCATTGATACGATCAAGATGAGCGACACAATCCTTTTCAATAAAATCTTCCTCCTCCGGTTTCGTATACTCCAATTGGCAAACGCAGCACTGAGAGGCAATTAACCTTTCAGCAGATCCGATCACCTCCTTCAATAAATGTAAGCGTTATCACATTTAATCAAATTGAATAACCCGTATTGTCCTGTGAACAAAAAAGGTGTAAGGAGTATGTTATGCCCGTATCGTTTTGATCCATTTAACCGATACGGGCATTATAGCTGGAATGAACTATCCCTTTCGATTTAACATGTATTCATATTCGGTGCAGGCCAGCAAGAAAGCTCCCAGCCCCTTTTGATCGTTGGTAATAATCGGTTCACTAATATAATAAGCATAGGTACCGTCCCGTCTCGGTACTCCTCCAAGACCTGCAACCTGACAGTTTTTGTACAGGTTGACCCAGCCTTCTTTGGTTTCCATGACAAATTCTGAAATTAAACCGGCGTAGGCATGGTCCAGCGAGTTCAGCCAGTTTTCGTCCTGTAACCAACCCAGTCGAATGGCTTTGGCCATGGCATATACAATCATGCTTGAGGCAGAGGCCTCCAGATAATTTCCTTTTCGGGTTCCTTCATTAATCACCTGATACCACACCCCGGTAGAAGTGTCCTGGAAACTTCGCAGTGCTGACATCGTATCATTCAGAATCTCAATCAGCTTCGTGCGGTCCTGATGAGTGTCCGGAAGCAATTCCAGTACATCAACCAGCGCCATGACGAACCAACCCATGGACCGGCCCCAGAAGTTGGGCGATTGTCCGGTATTCGGATTACTCCAAGGCTGCGTACGCTTCTCATCCCAGGCATGGTAGAGCAGGCCTGTATTCCCGTCACGGTTGTGTTGTGCGCAGAGAATAAACTGCCTTGTCACATCATCCAGGTCCTGCTCATCTTCCTGTTCGAACTGAAGCATATATTCAAGATAAAAGGGAGCGCCCATATATAATCCATCCAGCCAAATCTGATAAGGATACACTTGCTTATGCCAGAACGCCCCTTCTGACGTACGCGGGTGACTGCGAAGCTGCTCTCTTAGAAGAGAGGCAGCCACTTTGTATTTCTCCTCGCCAGTCATCTGAACCAATCCAAAAAGCAGCTTGCCGTTATTCAGATGATCAATATTATGCTCATCCTGGCGGTATCCGCGGATTGTTCCATCCCTTTGTATGAAATAATCCATGTTGTCCCGAATGTACTTTGCATACTTGCTTTCGCCGGTCACTTTCCACAGCAGCTCGAATCCCTTCAGAATAACCCCATAATCATACGACCATTTTCCATGATACCCGTTTGCCTCATACAGTCTGGGCGTACGCTCCATAATGGTATCTGCGGTATGCACTGCCCATAGGCATGGAGATTGAATCTGAATCATGGCTTCTCTTCCTCCTTCGATGAATCATGATTTTACTTGTTCTGCACAGCTTGGTACGCTGCCTCATATTCCGTAATAATCTTGTCACCACCTGATTTTCTCCAAGTCTGCACCGCATCCTGGAACCCTTGCAAATCCAGCTTGCCGAGAATGTATTTGTACGTAGCATCCGTGATGATTTTTTGCAGTTCCGATCCTTGCTCGGAGAACGTCGCAGATTCAAGGGAGTACATCGGATTAAGCACTGCATACTTTGTGTTCTCCTGAATTAAACGATCGGACTCCACCCGTAATGGGTCTGAATCATGAATGTCGTACCCATTCTCATTCGGACGTGATGAAGAGAACGGCTGTACTTCCTGTTCCCAGAGTTTGGTATCGGTAATTGTTGCCGCATTGCCCTCCAGGCTGTAGTGTACATCCTTAATACCATAAGTCATTAATGTATATATTTCTTCGCTCATCAGATCGTCCATAAATTTCAAGACCTGTTTTAACTCAGCCTCATCTTTCACTTCCGATTTGGGGAATGCCAGCAACCCTCCTACACCATTGGACGTGGACCAGATGGCCCGATCACTTTCGTTACCTGTTGAAGTAATGTCATTCACCATGATCAAATCCATATTATCCTGTACACCTTTGGCCAGATTGAGCAGGTTTTTGCTATCAAACAGCGCACCAACATAGATTCCCGCTTTGCCCTGTGCAAAGCCCTCCTGCTGATCTTTTTTGGCCGTTACTGCAAAGTCCTGGTTGATATAGCCGTTGTCGTACAACTCTTTCATATAATCCATTGCTTTAACGTAACCCTCGGATTCAAACTCGGGCGTTACTTTGCCATCCTCGCTGACCGCCCATCCGCTCGGGGTTCCAAAGTATGAACCCAGTGTCTTGAAAGCACCAAATACAAGATCGCTGCGATCAATGAAACCGGTCGTATCTTTGCTGCCATTACCATCAGGGTCCTGCTCGGTAAATGCTTTGGCAACTTCCATCAGCTCTGCAGTCGTTTTGGGTACAGGTAATCCCACGTTATCAAGCCAGTCTTTGCGAATGATGACACCGTTACGGGAAACCTGTTTCTGCATTGGAATCCCATACAACTTCCCATCAATCGAAGCGGAGTTTCTCATATCCACAGATATCTCTTTCAGATTCGGGAATTCGTCCAGATAAGGCCCCACTTCCCAGAAGACACCGGCCTTCAATGCATTTCGAACCGACGAATTCTCCAAAATCGTGAGTGAAACAATATCTGCCAGAGAGCCGGAGGCTAAGGAGGTGTTCAATCGCTCCTCTTTCGAGGCATCCGGAATCCAGGAAAATTGAATATCCGTATTCGTCAGTTCCTCGATTTTGTTCAACACGGTATCCGTTGGCGGTGAAGCAGAATGCAGAATGTTCAACCAGCTAATCATAGGCTTTCCCTCTGCATTCGTTTGCGGCTCTGCATTCTCTCCCCCGCAGGCACTCAGCAGCAGACTGGTACAAATCGAAAGCGCTATCAACTTGGCGTAACGGAATTTCATGTACATATCCCCTTTACATGTTTTATGTTTTGTTGTTATCTATTTCAGCTATTCTAAGCGAGTTAATAGACTCCATCTTCACCAAACTTTTTGGCGAGCTTATTGGCTATAATCACCAATATCAGTCCAACCAAGCCTTTGAACAAACCAACCGTGGTACTGAAGCTTAATTGCCCGTTCTTCAAGCCGGCCGTGAAGATGTACGTATCGAAGATCTCTCCAACTTCCCGATTGAGTGAATTAAGAAGCAGATACATATGTTCAAAGCCCAGCTCAAGCGTATTACCGATTTTAAGAATCAACAACGTAATAATAACGGGGCGAATGGCTGGCAAGGTCACATGCCACATTTTACGTAAACGACTCGCACCGTCCATATCTGCCGCTTCGTAAAGCTGCGTGTCTACCACCGTAATAGCCGCAAGATAAATGATGGTGGACCATCCGGCCTCTTTCCAGATAATCTGCAGAATGTACATTGGACGAAGCCACTCTGGCGAGGTGAGGAAGCTGATTTTGTTGCCGCCAAAAGCAGCAATCATCTCGTTAACAAGCCCGCCATCCACACTCAGAAATACATAGGTAATCGATACGATGATGACCCAGGACATAAAGTGTGGAATGTAGACAATGGTCTGAATTGAATTTTTGAACATCTTACTCCTGACTTCGTTCAGCATTAGCGCAAGAATAATGGGAATCGGAAAAAAAATGATCAATTCAAGTGCAAACAATATTAGTGTGTTGCTGAGCAGCATGGCAAAGGTTGGTTCGGTAAACAGCCGAATGAAATGCTTGAAACCGACCCACGGGCTATCCTTAATACCGAGATACGGCTGATAGTCCTGGAATGAAATGATCAATCCACCCATCGGAAAATACTTGAAGATAACAAAGTAGACAAACCCCGGAAGAATCATCAGGTATAGAAGTTTGTTGGCGACGACACTTCTTAATTGATGACCGATTCCGGTCTTTCGATGCAGTTTGCCTTGTAACGAAACAACTGAGGAATTGGAATCTTTCACTGCTCGCTGACCTCCTTGATCGGTTAACATGTGTTCGAAGTCAAGCATATCCGCTCAGATTCATTCCGTACATAATCATTAGCTATCATGCTTCCGGTAATCGTGACATAAAGGCTTGCGACAAGGTTTTTTCCAGTGTGAATTGTAGCTTATGATTATTAACTCGGTTAATGATTATCCGGTTGATTCTCCTTGAAATACCCTCTCAAGCCGGCTGCAGCAAGGTCTTAGGATATGATTATATACGTTATCCATAACCCTTGATATGGTGGGAAGAGATCAATACTTAAGGAGGAACCTATCGACATGTCAAAAGCCGCACTCAAGAAGGAAACGCTCGGAAGCGTCATATTTAACGTTGTGAACTATACACTTCTTCTTCTCTTTGCCCTTGCCTGCCTCTTGCCTTTCATTAATGTGGTTGCCAGCTCGTTTGCCTCAACCCAGGAGATCGTGCAGAAGAAATTCATTTTGTTTCCAACGTCATTTTCACTCGACGCCTATCGGTATATCCTGTCCACTCCAACCATATTCAAAGGGCTCGGTGTTTCCATCTTCATCACCCTCGTCGGTACCGCTGTCAGCATGACACTTACAGCACTTATGGCATACGGATTATCCCGACGCTATCTTCTGGGAAGAAACGTCATCAACTTTATCGTTGTATTTTCCATGTTGTTTAGCGGTGGTATGATTCCCACCTTTTTAATCGTAAAAGCAGCCGGGTTGATCGACTCCTACTGGTCCATGATAATCCCTACAGCAATTAACGCGTTTAACCTGATTATCATGCGCAACTTTTTCCAAGCCCTACCGGACAGCCTGGAGGAATCCGCCAAAATTGATGGTGCAAATGACTTCCGCATATTGTGGCAGATCATGCTCCCACTAGCTCTGCCATCGATTGCCACATTATCTCTTTTTTACGGTGTGTCCTACTGGAATACTTATATGAACGCCATTCTGTATCTCAATGAATCCAAAATGTGGCCGCTGCAGGTACTTCTTCGTCAAATCGTCATTGTATCGAGCGGAATGGAAGGTAATAGTTCTGCGGTTGATATTGTACCTCCGTCACAGACCATTAAGATGAGTGTAATCGTCGTTGCAACCGTACCTATGCTCATTGCCTATCCTTTTGTACAGAAACATTTCACAAAAGGAGCTTTACTCGGATCAGTGAAAGGTTGATCGACATGCTGCTTCTCGATATAAAACCAATCCCCTTAGGCCAAGGACCTAGGGGGATTGGTTTGCTTACATTACTCCAAACGTTATCGCCATGGTGGAATAACTCCCTTACCTTCACAGCTCAAGCTTCATTTTTCGATAGGCGCCCGGCGTGACATGCTCTTTTTTGCGGAATGAACGAATAAAGTTCTGCGAATTCTGATAGCCGAGACGTTCTGCGATGTCCTTGATTGGCATGTCTGTATCAACCAGCCATTTCCTTGCTACTTCAAGCCGGAACCCCATCAAATAATCGCTGAAGGTCATCCCGTACTCTTTGCGGAATATGCTGCTGAGATAATTGGGGGTATAATGCAGCCGTTCGCTGATGGATTCGAGTGACAGATCTTGGTCATATTCCGTACGCACAATAGCAGCGATCTGATCAGCGACCGAACGAAATTGGTGGTTCGCTCTTTCCTGCATACTAACAACCATTGGATAGATGACTTCATGAACCAGAATATGCTCGATCTCCTCCGGGTTTAGCGTATTCAGAAGCCTCTGGTACAGCGTGGCATTGCTCTGAGTTAACAAAACTTCTGCTCCAATCAGCTGCTCCAGATGGATCAGGTTGTTCACGAATCGAATCAGTGTGATCTCCAGGTTCATTGGATTCTGACTATGCTTCATCATGTCGGCGAGAAGAGGATACAGCGTTCGGGTTGCTTCATCCTTGTCTCCAAGCCGAATGGCATCAAACAGCTGGGATTCCAGCTCCTTGGGGTAATGAAGTAACGTTGGTCCGGTATTCCCTCTAGAGATATCTTCATAAAAGATGACGGATTCCTTACCCAGTTTCAAACGCTGATATAACGCTTCAAGACTCATTGCACATGCTTCACGGCTGTTCATTAGATCCTCATAAGGTGCACTAACACCCACACTCACCGAGGCATTCCAATAATCTCTCGAAGAGATGATCATCTTCTTCGCATATTGCGAGATCAGGTACCGCATCTCAGCTACCTTGTCAGAACTGCAAAACAATAACGTCGCTTGGGTACGCTCGTTCAATACGACGGGCAGCATGCGTTCTGTCGCCGGAATAATCTCTTGTACCAATTGGTTTACAGTAAGTAAAAGTACATCTTTGTCCGACAGTGACCCTTCACCGCATCGATCCACTTGGATCAGCATCGTGATGAAAACTGAACTGCTGTCGATGTTATATCCGAATCGCTCCAGATTCTTCTCTACTTCTTCTCTTGTCAGGCGGTTCTGTAGTAAATTAAGAACAAATTGGGATTCGAGCTTTGGTTTTTCTAGCTGAATAAGCTGTTCCAAATCCTTTTTCTCGGAAACGATTGAATCGATCGACTGAATAATCCAATCGACTTCATCCTTGACCATTGGCTTGGAAGTATCTGCCAGACTCTTTTGAATTTTGCGAAAAGGCTTGGTGAGATAGATGGAAATGATGTAGGCTATAATGACCATAAGCCCCATGATCACGATCCCCATCACAATAAGACCTATTCGGATCGGCGTTAAGGCGCCGCTGACTTCTTTGGGGTCAAGCAGCGTAACATACGTCCAGCCATTGTAATCTGATCGTGCGTATAGGGCGATGATTTTATCCCCAGATGTGCCTGGCAGTTCCAATTGCCCAGTCTGTGCTTGATTGACGGTACGCTCGCTGATGAGTTTCATTTGCTGGTTGGATAAGTGTTCTTGATCCGACTTCGTTGTGTACAGGGCCTCTCCTTGTTTGTTTAAAATATATATGGATGTATTCGGCTTAACCAAAAGCGAACGATTAAGCGTCTGAAGGGAGAGATCTGACAAGGCAATGGCTTGTTTTTTCTTGGAATGTACAGGAAGTCCTTGCAGGAGCCTGATACCATCTGCCGTTTTCGTCCAATATAAGCCGCTGCCTTCCTGCTCTGCGAACTGATTCTGATACTCCTGTGTCTCTTCAGAAGTCAATCGGAACACCGTACCGTTGGACAAACTCCACTTCTGCTGCAAGCTGACTAACGTGTACTGAACTCCTTCAAGACCCATGGTAGCAATATAGCCCAGTTGGGACTTCAATTCCCGATACGCTTCAAATTCCTGTTCCGTCATCGGACTATTGATGACCGATCGAAACGACGGAGTCGTGCTGTAGGTAGCAAACGCATATTCTATGGTTTGGATTTTCTGTTCCAGTGTATTACGAATCTGTGTGATGAGACTCTGTTGGCCGTCCCCAACCCGGTCCACGACAGAATTGGTGGTTGAGATATAGATGTAACTTCCAAAACCGATTACAATCCCAACACTAAGAAGCAGAACTGGAATAAAAATATTGTAAAACGTTTTACTTTTTCTCAAAGCACAGCTCCCCCCTTCCACATTGTGGCGTTATTCAATGGGCATCCATCGGCATACAAATACCGAAGATAAATGAGTATTTCAAGTGTAAGCGATTACAAATAAAGGAGGAGAAACTCTCGTTTTCTCCCTCCATTTGGTAATATTCACTTGAATTTTAACACAGCAAATGATATGAGTTTAGACATAACGTATTCGAAAGTAGCCAAATATTGCACAGGAGTGATTGAATCATGCTGCCATTTTACGAGATTCGCAAAGATGACTTTGCAATTATCCGCAATGCCAGGCAAATCGCTTTTCCCTCACATATGCACAGTGCAATTGAGGTATTATACGTCTACTCAGGCACACAGTCTGTCGAGATTAGCGACGTTTCTTATGAATTGCAACCAGGTGACGCAGCTGTCATTTTTCCGGATATCATTCACCGATATGTTAAAAGTGGTCAACAAACTGCAAATGCCATTCTGCTTATTATTAATCCCAAAGTATTTGAAGGCATTTTCCCCGATTTCAATCAGCTTCAGCCTGTAACTCCCTTTGTTTTGAAGAAATATATACATAGAGATGCGGTGTATGCATTTAGAAAGGTGAAAAAAGAAGATGATTATGCCATCAAGCTTGGTTGGGCCCATATCATCTTGTCGCATCTGCTAGCTCACACCCAGCTGGAACAGCGACAACGAACTCCTGTACTGGATATGCCTTATAAAATTATGGAATACATGGCTAATCATTTTACGGAGCCCCTCTCCCTAGACACACTTGCTGCCGAGTTCAATGTGAGTAAATATTATATATCCCACATCTTTTCCGCACGTATACAGATGAATTTTCGCAATTACCTCTCCATGCTGCGGGTCGAATATGCAGCAAAATTAATCCGAACAACGAATGTATCCTTAACCACTGTAAGCAGCAGTGCAGGCTTCGAAAGCCAGCGGACATTTAATCGCGTTTTTCAAGCCATGTATGGAATTACACCCAGGGAATTTCGAAATAATGTGAGCACCTACTTAAAATGACAACAAAACAAAGTAGGAATTAAAAAAGGCTCCCTTTAAGGGAGCCTTCTTCATATTAAAATCCATATTTATTGAGCAAGATATCCGCCATCTACGAAGACCGTTGTTCCTGTAACGAAATCATTCTCAGCCAGGAATACGACTGCATGTGCAATTTCTTCCGGTTTGCCCAGACGTCCAAGTGGATGTTTGGCAACCAGGCCATCATAGAATTCACCAAGAGCTTCTTTGTTTACCATGCCACTTTCTACAAATCCGGGAGCAACTGCGTTGACACGGATGTTACGGTCAGCATACTCCAAAGCGAGTGATTTCGTAATTTGGTTGACTGCACCTTTACTTGCCGCATAAGGCATAGATGTTGGTTCACCAACGGAACCCAGGATCGAGGAAGTGCTGATTACAGATCCTCCACCCGTTTTCAGCATTTCACGGATCGCATATTTCGCACCGTAGAATACACCGTCCTGATTGATTGCAATGACACGTTTGTATTCTTCGTCCGTTAATTCATGCGAAGGCTTTTGAACACCAATACCTGCATTATTGAAAATGACATCCAGTTTACCAAACTGCTTCACTGTCTCGGTAACCAGGTTTTCAACTTGTTTTTCGTCGGCAACATTAACTTTGATGAACACGACATCATCATTATATGTTTGTTTCAATTCCTGCTCGGCAGCTTTGCCGTGCTCTTCATTATAATCTGCAATAACAACCTTGGATCCTTTATCCAAGAAGGCTTTTACTGTAGCCAAACCAATTCCGGAAGCTCCGCCTGTAATGATCGCTACTTTGTCTTTAAGATTAGTCATGGTGATTCCTCCAGTAATTGTTGAATTTTAGACAAAACTAACGCAATTTTATATGTAACCATAATCATATGATTTAGTCATTACGTAAGTTTTGTCGTTTATTTGACACAATTAATCGTACTCCTCTTAATGAGTATTGTCAAGCTACTATATATTTACCAGTTAACATGCCGAGTAATATTAAGCGGAAATATTGAAGCAACTCAGCAGAAATACTTCATCCCAATTCGGTTGTTAGTGTGTTCCAAATTTCAGGGATTATGTACCCCGCACGGGCGGGCTGTCTTTTTTTCTGTTACAATATGAAGCGGAAAGGAGTGAAACTCATGTTAGATTCAATTGATAGTCATATTTTACGAAGACTGGCTCAAAACAGCCGGATATCTTATACCGATTTGGCCAAAGAGGTTGGATTGTCTGGAGTTGCCGTCAAAGAGCGCATAGACCGGCTTGTCAATCAAGGAATCATTGAACAGTTCTCCATTGTAATTAGCGCTGAAAAGCTCGGCAAAAAGATATCTGCCTATTTGGAGCTAGAAGTGGAGCCTGCACATTTGAATGAGATCATAGAGGCGTTGAAACAAAACGATAAAGTTGCTGTGTTATACGAAATGACTGGTCCCTGCATCCTCCATATACATATTCTTGTCGAGAGTATTGAAGAGATGGAACAATTCATGAACGAATCCATATATTCGCTGAGAGGTATCGTCCGCGCTGAAACGCAGATTCTGATGAAACGACACAAAAATCAGGATGGATTGAATATATAAATTACAAGAACCGTCAGGCATTAAGACCAACGGTTCTTGTTATTAATGATATGGAATTATTGCTTTATGAAATGAGTTAGTTTGTCTTGGAAAGCTTGGCTTGATAGAAATCGACGAAATACTCGCTTACCTCAGCTGACTTCTGGGCATCTAATTGAATAGGAGCAATCAGTCTAACAGTTTCTCCATTGAATGAAGCCTTCGTTTCTCCAAGTTTCGCTGACAGTGTATTGCCATTATACAGGATGGATACCATTTTCGACTTTGGCTCCCATTCGATCTTGGCACCAAATTGTTCAAAGCTGCTGCGTAATGGTGTCATAACCCGTTCAGCTTCTCCAAACAACTTTTTGTCAACAATCGCATGAACTCCCCAGTTCCCATCGACTACCTGTGTAACTCCAAAATCGGTGGTTACCGACATTAAAGAGTAAGCTTCGTCTTCGGTTAGTTCCATGCCTCTCATTAGAAAAGCCTTGGTTTTATGCGCAGCATCTTTCATCGCCTTATCGAGGGAAGATTTTTCGAAGATTTCCTTCTGGGCATCCTCACCCAGTTCTTCAAGATAGTTAGCATAGCTGAAGCCATGGACCACCCACTCGTTCTCATTTTCCAGCAGCGGGAAATTTAATGACTTTAATTTGTTATCCAGCTGATCCTTTTTATGAAGAATAATCTGAACATCTCCGGTTACAGAAGTTTCAATGGCTGTTCCATTTAATTCAGAGTCTCCCTGCCCTGCGTGCGGATCACCGATCGACAGCAGTGCTCCCGGGACGGAAACCGGATAGTACATGGTTGCTCCTTCCGTAACACGCCAGTCATCGATATTTCCGCCATAATAAGAAGGTGGAACCGAATCAACGATATCCGCTTCCTTCGGCGCTACGCTCATGGTACCGAAATGGAGCCTTACAGGCACTCGAACGTCTTTCAGGACATTGTGATTTTCCTTCACCGTTGTATGATCGACGACCACACCAGGATAATCTATTGTAGGATGCACATTTCCATCCGGATCGGTTTGAGGAGTCCATCTGTAGCTATATAGTGCCTTAGCGTAATCCGTACCGCCTTCTGAATCCATTTCGTAAATCGTCACAACCTCACGTGTCACCGGTTCTTCTTCCATCTCTCCGTATAGAAAGCCCCAGTTTGCAGCCACGTTGGAACCATATGTTTTCCCTGCATATTCGCCGTTACCATTAGGACGAAGTTTCATATCCAAAATCTTCACTTCCAGTACATCTCCCGGTTCCGCTCCTTCAACCGCGATTGGGCCTGTCATGATATGTACTCCCGGACCACGATCTGCTTCCGTCTTCTCGGATTCGGTCCAATGAAAAATATCTTCGACACCAGCGTCACCTTTGATCATTCGTTCATAGTCGTCGCCGGAATGGTGGGTAATCGCATCCACCGTAACAATATCTCCGGAGTTGACGGTTAGTACTGCTTCACCCTTGCCGATGTTACCCCACCGGACATTTTCAGAATTTGCCTTCAGGACATGCGTCCTTGGTTTGATCGACACTTGATCAATGTCAGCATTAACTACATTTACACCTGGTATTAGCAGTGAACCAATGGATAAAGCAGCGAAAACCTTCCATTTCAGTCGATTTCCCATTCGTAACTCCTCCTGTCATCTTCTCATGTCATATTAGTTAACTTGTTATGAACCAAAGTATAACAGACAATCCGAAAGTTAACAATATAAAGTTTTAATCGTTTTTCAATTTACTTTCTTAATATAAACAGCGAAAATATATTAATAATATTAACTTTTCCTAATCCTCCGGAATTCTATGAACTATAAATACACTAAAAGAAGCCGCCACTTGGGCGACTTCTTAAGCGTCTCATATTACACCGTGTTCAGTTTCACTGACCAACATTCTCCCTCTTCTAAATGAAGCAGGAATGCATCGTTTTCCATGGAAATTGGTTTGAATTTCTTCTTGCCTTGCTGTTTACATAATGAGATATCGACCCAATCTGGAAGCTGGAGTTTTGAGGACATCCGCCGAGTGGCGGCTAACTCGGCTTGAAATGTCCCTGACTTGCGGTCCCATGCAAGCGACAGAACGCCTCCGGGTATACGCCAATTGTGCAGCTCTCCACGAAGCATTCTGGCAGGAAGTGCCGGAAGCAGCTTGATCCGTTGAGACGAGACCAGAAGCAGCATTTCCTGTACGGCATTAACCCAGCCCATATTGGCATCCAGCTGAACTGGAGCTACATCTAACGTCAGGCAAATTCCCATATTGCGCCAATCGTTATGGAGTGTGAATCCGTTAGATAGTACACAGGACCGGGCAAGATGATCCAGGCTGTCCAAAGCCCGTTCTCCATCGCCCAGCCGAGCATAGATCGATGACATGTGAGCCAGGGACCACCCACTCTGTGCTCCAAGCCTCCGCTGGTGTACTGCTTGCTCGAAGGCTTCGAATAATAGTGGGTCGTCTTCCCGATTGACTTCCTGTCCTGGAAAAACAGGGTAGAGATGGGATAGATGACGATGATCTTGCCGATCCTCAAACGCAGGATGAAGCCATTCCTTGACAGCACCCTCCTCATTCAACATGTAGGAAGGCAGACGTGTAAGCATGGCTTCCCACTCTGGTATTTTGCTGCTATTAACACCGATTATCCGACTCGCTTGTATGGTATGCTGTAATAATTCCTTGATGATGGCGACGTCCATTGTGGCATTAATGGCTGTAGGCATCGGATGTGCGAGCTGTTTACCATCCTGAGGCATGAAATTCTGCGGTGTGTTCTCGGGTGAAACGGATGGATATATCATATACAAGCCCTCTTCGTCCAGCACCAGAAAATCTTCATAAAACTGCAATGCCTCTCTCATAAAGGGCAGCGCCTGCTCACGCAGAAATTGCATATCACCGGTATACCAAAAATGCTCATAATAATGTCTGGCCAGCCACCCGGCGGCTCCGGTCCAGTTCATGATTACAGGAACAATCTGATTAGGGATGCCCATGCCTGGCGTAGTTCCAGCAGGGATGTAGATCCCGCGGCAGCCATAGAGCTTGCGTGCATTTTCCTTGAAGACATCCATCATACCGGTATAATACCGGAACAAAGACAGGTTCATGCAGGATAATCCGCCAACAGCCGAATGCCAATACATCATCTGAACATTTTCATTCGCCATGTGATGACCCCAGATTAATCGGTAATCTCCTCCCCAGAGCCCGTAAAGCCCAAAAGGCATATGTCCTTCCTCAGAGGTTCCGCTAATGAATAAATATCGACCGAATGCCCACATCTTGCGAATCAACCCCAAGGGAGTTTCGCCTTCATAGGCATCTAACAGAAGCTCTTCATTACTGCTCCCGTCATCAGCCGCATCATCCAGATCAAGCTCTGCGGAGTGAAACAAGGGCTTATGCAGCTCTGTATGTCTGGATAGTATTAAATTATAATCAGCCTCTAACCCTGACAACTCCCGCTTCAGTCGTACCCATTCCTCTTCTCGTTTGCCTGTAACAAACATTTTAACGAGAACGAGCACATCGCCCGACGTTTCAAATGGGAGTTCTGCGTGAATTGCTTGTTTTCCGCTGTCATTTCGCTGATCCTTGCCTAGAATGGCAACCCCTTTTCCCGGGAAATGTATTGTTCTATGGGAAGGCTTCACCCCAGCCCCAGGTTCCTCTCCCTCACGGATTAGCCGCATGACAGCTCCATAATCCTGTCCATCATCATTTTTGCCACTATAAAATACGTATTGCTCATCTTCATCCGTTCTGACCGTAACGGACATTTTCAGTTCCTTAAACTCTTCATCATCCCGCTCACGGTCACCCGGCGGAAATTGAAGACCCACACTTCCCGATATCAATTGTGTACTTCCTGATTCCCCAACCTGTACCGAATCGCTCGTGCTCAGTACTTCAGCGTTTATTCTGAACACAACACAATCATCTGCACGAGAGACAAAAAGACTTCTTGAAATCTTTCGTCCCCCTTCCTCCCAGCAGACATGAACTTCTCCCGTTTCCATATCCAGTTCCCTGCGATAATGGTGAAAAGCATTGTCACAATTCATGGTGAGTGTCAACTCAGCCAGAGGAAAACGGGAGGACAATTTGGAAGCATATCCTTCTGCTTGCACGGCACGGGTCAGATGCCAGCTCGCCTCCGAAAATTCCCCAGCGTCCATAAGTCTCCGGGTCTCCTGCAATGTGTGACTGACGTCGGGGAGTTTATCCTTTCTTCCCCAATGCCATAGTTCACCATGCTGCAGTAAAATCACTTCTTGATGTATACCACCTCGCACAGAGGCACCCATTATTCCATTACCGGAAGGAAGCGCCTCCCGCCACATCCCCTTCCACCATGAAGCGGGATACTTTAGAATCATTTTGTTTTTGTGGGGTCTGCACGCATGAGTTCCGTTTAATTTCCTCACGCTTTCCCTGCTCCCCGCATCTCCATTTCAATACTGGCCAGCAGGAATGGCGCAACTCCCATTTGGGCATCGCTGACGATCTGTTCACTAATATAGTAGGCATAAGAACCGTCCCGATATTTCTTGCCTCCGAGTCCAGCCCCATGACAAATGCAGTGCAGGTGCACCCCCTGTTCATCCTCCGTGACCAAGCGACTGAGAATACCGGCATACGCCCGATCAACAACTTTGCGATCCAGTTCAGCCAAATAATGCAGACGCTGGCCCTTGGCGAGGGCGTAAGTCAGCATACATGAAGCCGACGCTTCCAAATAGTTGCCTTCCCTGCCGTTCTGGTCCATGACTTGATACCACAGTCCGCTCTCCTGATCCTGGGCATGGGCGATTGCATAAGCCATTCTCTCGAAGATACCCATGATCTGGCCGCGCTGAGAATGATCCATTGGAAAATGCTCCAATGCATCCACTACAGCCATCGCATACCACCCCATCGCCCTGCCCCAGACATGGAAGGATTGACCCGTGTATTTGTCGCACCAGCGCTGTTCCCTGCTCTCATCCCATGCATGGTGCAGCAGACCGGTTCGCGGATCCCGGGTCTTGCGCTCAATCAACAGGATCTGACGCGCGACTTCATCGAAGCTCTCAGGGTGATCGAACACACGGCCATACTCGGCCAGAAACGGAGAAGACATATAGATTCCGTCAAGCCACATCTGGAACGGATATATTTTTTTGTGCCAGAATCCGCCCTCACTGGTTCGAGGTTGCCCTTTCAGCTGGGCGACCAGTCGTAAGATGGCCTGATGGTATTTCTCTTCCCCAGTACGCTTCCACATGGAGAAGAGATTTTTGCCTTCATTGATCATGTCCAGGTTATAATCCTCAAGCTGGTAGTTTCTGATGGTACCGTCTTTATCGATCAGGCCATCCATATGATGGAGAACCAGTTCACTATATCGAGGTTCACTATTCCATACTGCGGCACGTTCGAGGGCCAGAAGCGTCATTCCGGCAACATACCCCCATTTCCCCGCAATTTTGGGATGATTCCCGTCCCGGCATTCGGAAACTAGCGTATCCGCAATTTTGGCAGACATTCTGCGATTCTGAGTAGAGACCTTTGTTAACGTTTCAACCAACGTAATCGCTCCTTTTTCGCTCACGTTTTATTCCTCAAGCCAATACCGACACCTCAAAGTGTGAACAAACGATCACCTAATCGGATCAGGTCAGGGGGTGCAGCCCCTCCCATTGAACTGACCAGCTTCCGTCCTGCGGAAATCCCGGATTGTTCTCGTTTTCCACACCGCTCCATCCTGCAGCCATCATCGCTACTGCAGTTAACAGTCCACCATTCCCGGGCAGATACGCCCATAATCCTGGCCTTTGATAATTGTGTCCATTGGGCAAATAGGTGTTTTTGGTGGCATCCATCAATAAAAAGTCAACGGCCAGCTCAGGTTCGCCCAGCCTTGCCGCTGTCATGGCACACATCGGAAAGTCCCATCCCCATGCGGATTCCCAATCCCAGCATTCTTTCACTTTGAGAAGTGTATTTTTCATAATTCTGTTATCGATCAGCGTTCCGGGAAGCAGGCCGAGCGCTCCGAGCATGGAAGGATGATCATGGTTTTTGGCAGTAAATGTGTCGGGACAATGCTCGTGCGCAAGATAAACTCCATTTTCATGCACAGGAATTGCCATATGAGCCGCAACCTTTTTCCAATCCGGATTCGCTGGCCGCTCCAGCCGCTCCGCCCACATAGCAGCAATCTCAAGCCCGAATTTCCAGTATTCGAGCTCATATGGCGGATTCAGACTTTCATTCATGGCATGATTCTCCTGAGCCGGAATCAACGGCGGTCCAAGTACATATGCCTCTTTTTCTGCATCCCAGTGGGCAAAAGACACCATAAAATCAGCTGCCTCAAATACGATGTCCTTATACCGTTCCAATACAGACCTCTCAGGCCGGGCCAAATAACACATCTCGGCAAGTGCCATCGGATGAGGCTGCTGCCAGATTAACCCTGGGGCTACCGGTGACGGACTCTGCCCACCGTTATATCCGACCATTTTGGGCCAGCGCGCACCAGCATATCCTTGTGAACGTGCCAGTTCACGAGCTTTGGGCAAAATGGTGATGTACCAATCCATACTTCGGCGAAGCAGATCTGTACGGTCCCACAGAGGAAAATGTGCAGCATGCCACCAGTGCATTTCCAGATGCATTTTACCGAACCAACTATTATACATGTAGCCCGTTTCCTGAGGCGGCATGGAGCCGCCACTGTGCACGGCACACAGGAACTGGGACAGCACAATTCGTCGCTCCAGTTCTGCTGCTCGGAGATCTTTACTGCCGGATAGATCCATGGCTGCTCCACTGTTCCAGAACTGCTCCCAGTGGACCGAACTGGCTTGGAATACGGTCTCAGCTGGTTGAACTGATGGATTTGATGCTGCAAAAGCAACACTGCAAGACCAGGTATCCGAATGCTGCAGCGCTTCGGGAATAAGTGTGAACTTATGAGCTCCGGTCTGCTCCAGTCGCCCCTTGTCCCAGATCCACCTCACTCCATATTCGTCTTCATCCAAGATCCGTTTCAATGAAGCTGAAGCCGAATCGTTCTCCATTAGCTCGGTCCGATGTCTGCAGTCCTGTTCCCAATCGGGAAATACGGACTTGGACCAGCTCCGATGTGTCATATCCGGACAGGGGAAAACAAGGAACAAATGCAGACGCCCCTTGCGGATTAATTCTGAATGTACACGAATGCCGATGCCATCGTTCGCAGGATCACAGGCAGTCTCCACCTGAACCCTGAACCCATCTGCGGTGAACTCACTGTGAATTGTACCTGTCCACAGATTCAATTCCTGTCGTAGCGGAATCACATGTGACGAATCTGCTTCTTCTCCATCTTCTTTCAGTATCCGAAACGCGAGGCGTCCCAATTGAAGTCGATGTGGATTCTGCCGCAGCCAGTGATAAGCTTCTTCTCGATTCTCAGGTTTCATGGGATACTCCACTTTCCGTCCATACGTTTCAAACGACTGGTAGACGATATCCTCATCGCTAAAAACCTCATGCCCTCCAGTATAATGCCATCCCCAATTGGACTGCGTGCCAAGAGGGATTTCGTATGCCTCTGGAAAGGTCTGAAGGCCGGTAAAATCAGCACTGAACGCAAATTCGCCGTTGCCGACAGACAAAGGAGACCTGGGCTCAAGCTGGGTCAATACCGGATGATTTCGAGTGACAATCGTTTTACGGTTCATGTAAACCGTTCCTCCTTCTCTTCATTTGGATGGGAGACTAGGATTCCATCAAGGAATCCCTGCGGGCCCGCATCATCTCTCTGTATTTCCCCGGTGTAATATCCTTGGTTTTGCGATATACACGGATAAAACTATTCTCATGCTGATATCCCACCATGGAAGCGATCTCAGATATTCTGTAGTCGGTTTCCCTCAGGAGCTCACAAGCCCGGTCCATACGCAGCTTGGTAAAGTAACCAAGAATGGTGTCGTTCATTTCCTGCTTGAACAGCTGACTTGCCAAACTGGAACCGATACCTGCATGCTCAGCAATGTCCTGTATGCTAACCGGGTCTTCCAGATGATCATTCATGTATGCAATCATCGTTTGGCAAACGATATAGTCCTTTCTGAGCTGCATACTGTCATACCATGCCGCGAGCGCTTCTGCCTCATTGCGCAGCAGTGACCATGCAGACTCCAGATTCATCGTCCGCAAACCGGAAACTCGGAACCCGCAAGCCTCAGGATCCCGTTTCATGCGAATTCGTTCCAGCGTCTCCGCTACAGATTCAAGAAAGGATATCGCCGAGGACGGGTGCCACCGTTCACTCTTCATGCGGTTAAATCTTTTATCCATGAGCCTGATTGCCTCTTCACCACTGCCGGCTTCGATCGTTTCAGTCAATTGGGACATGAATTCATTTTCCTCTGCACGTCCAGGTTCTTCGTGATCAGAAATGTCCTCAAACCGTATCACTTGTTCATAACCGTGGTACAACCTGAAACCCAGCGCGCTGTCCGCTTGCTGCATCGCCTGTTGAAGGTCCTTGAGTCCGCCTTGGTCCTCGCTTACGCCTGCAGAGACCTGGAACTTGAGCAGTTTCGGAATCATTCTCAGTGCTTCACCAATTGAAGTGGATGCATCCGTTTCTCTTACGAGATCAAGCGGTTGCAGCATGATTAACAATCGGTCCCTGCCGAGATCTGCAGGAGTGAGACGCCACTCCCCTGACAGCAGTTCTGCAATGATATTGGCAATGGCAAACTTCAGAAGGGATTGATCCGACTTCTTAAACCTTTCGCACCATGCATGATAATTATCAATAGACAATATAGCAACGGTCAGCGGACTATCACTCCATTCCTTGAAGTATCGATTCCACTTTTCACCAATTTCCCGGTAACCCGTCATGTGTCCCGCATAGATATCGGTCAGAAATTTGGAGGATGCTTCAGGAAGTGTTTGTCTGAGATTAATGGCTTGCTGTGCATGGTCCGTCAGCAGTTGTCCTGTTATTTTCTCGAGATCAATCAACTCTGGACTGATACGGTGACGGTCATATCCGCTAAGCAGTTGTCTCATCCGTTTCACCGGTTTAAAGGCTGCTCTGTTATAAAAAGCAATCGTAGCGGCGCCTACGGCAAGTGCCAACAGTGAAACGAAGAATACAATGTTCCTAATCTTCTGAGCATTGGACAGTAAACTTTCCTGGGAAATAATTGAAAGATAGCGCCAACCTGTATACGGGGACATCGTCTGTGAAGCGAGCAGCAATTGGCCCTCGTGCTTGAACTCACCAAGCTTTTCTCCTTCCAGAGTCGCGAGGACCTGCTCCACCGCTTCCTCTTCTACTGGATAATTACCAAGGTCATATAATGGTTTATTGTTGGCATCCAGAATGAAACGATGATTATCGAGATCAGAGACGGAAGAAAGAAGCATGTGCTTGAACATTTGATCCGTTTTAAAATTGATGGCAATAATCCCTTTAAGTTGACCCGCCAGCATAATCTTGCGATACAGTGTAATCTGGGAGGCAGGAACCCCTGAACCTGCAGCAATCTCCCTCCGCTTCACCAGCATGGGGCGGTCATCTAATTCAGCAGCCACACCTACCCAGCCCGAATCGGGAAAATTGACTTTGCTTGAACTATATCCCTGAGGAAAAGCGACCATGCTCTCCCTTTCCACATCATAAATGTAAGCGCTTTTAATAAAAGGAGTACTGCTAGTCAAGGTTTCAAGAAACTGTACCAATTCGGTGACATTGCGGTATGATCCCTGCACCTCACTCGTGAGAAATTTATACACATGGTTATTCAGTGCAATTTTCACAGCGATCTGGTCGCTTTCCCGAATAACTTCATCAATATCATTCATACTGATGCGCAGCATCTGGTGCTGCGGTTCACTGAGCTCCTGCTGTAATACCGACTTGGCCGAATAATACGTTGTCATGCCTACTGCGATAATAATCATGAAGACAACAATGGTCAAAATAAGCAGCAGCCGGGTCTGGGTATTGGTGAAATTGAATTTTAACCACTTCAAAAAGGAAAGGGTCACAGTTATCTCCCACCTTATGTGCAATATACCGCAATTATACAGTTTCGCACTGCCCGGTGCGACCCGGCCTAACAGCCTATTTTGACTTCTTCAAGCATCTCAATCTCACACTTGCCTGCTGCTATGGCTGTTTTCACCATCATTTAATGTAATTAAATGTTCACTCACTTCTCGAATTCTGCACAGACACCTTATTCCCCCAGCCTCCTAGCACCGCTTCTATAGTTATGGGACGATGCTCGGAGACCGAACGCCATACGGCTTCGCCTGCTGCGACGGAGTAAGCTCCATCCACGGCTCCGGAGAGAATCCGGAAAGGACGGTGTTGATCTTCTCCAAGAAAGATATCCTCTAGAAGTAATGGATCCCCTCCACCATGTCCGCCTTCCCGATGTACGACGTGTATGGTCTCTTTGGAACCAAACAGTGGGAAATAGTCGATGGTCTGAACCGGAGTCGGAAAAGGAGTACGTGCAGGCATATGGTATTCAAGTGTTTCCAGGCGCCCCTTCGTACCGTTCACAGCCAGCCGATAGCCTTCATAAGGAAGTGAAAAATTGACCGAATAACTCATGAGTGCCCCGCCACTATATCTCACAGATGCTGTATACGTGTCTTCAATCTCGATGGTGGAATCAAAAATACATTGATCTGGACGATATGATGTGTATGGAAAGTCCGTAGTGGCCGAACCCAGCAGGTTCAGATGATCATCCGGTACGCGGATCTGCCGACTGCGCGGTGTCCAACGGGAGTAATACGCACAATCTTCCGAGACATTGCACGTACGACAATGCCGCCCATCTTCCCGTGCCGGATTCCACTCCCCATCTGCGCCATAATAATTCAGTGCTCCATAAGCAAAGACTTCCACAGGCTTTTGGTTAATCCACCACTGAACCAGGTCAAAATGATGGGTGCTTTTGTGAACGGACAGTCCACCCGAATAAGCCCGCTCACGATTCCAGCGCTTGAAATAGCTGGAGCCGTGATGCGTATCAATGTACCAGTTGAGATCGATGGAAGTGACTCGGCCAATCTTGCCTTCCTGTATCAATTCCTTGATCCGCATGTGAATGGGCATATATCGGTAGTTAAATGTTACGATGACTTTGCCTTTACTCAGCGCTTCAGCATCCAGTATTCGCCTGGCGTCTGCTCCGGTTGTCGCCATTGGTTTCTCGGTAATTACGTCCAAATCCCGCTCCAGCGCGGCGGTAATATAGTGGACATGGGTATCATCCCTGCCGGCGACAATAATGCAGTCTGGCTTGGTATCCTCCACCATGGACGCAAAATCAGATGCTCCATACACAGCAACTTCGGAGTGATGAGGAAAGCGCGCACGATAAGCTTCGAATCGCGCGGGATCCGTATCCAACAGTGCCACAATCTCCGAGTTGTGAGTGAACACCTCATGAATAGGCTTGGCGAACTGCCCCAAAGCTCTGCCGCTCACTCCGCATATAGCATATCTTTTTTTCACTTCTTCACCTTCTCATACCATTCCTGGACCCGCTGGGTGACCACTTCGCCTCCAGAGGCATTCCATTTCTTCACGTATTCATCATAAGCCTCCAGAGGCAGCTCTCCGATAACGATCTTGGTCAATACTTCTTGAAACAGCTTGTGTGACTGGATATCAGGAAACCCTTCATACACGGAAGCCGGCAGGCCATCACCCGCAATTTGTCGGGCATCGGCTGTGCTCACAACGAACATGTCTTTCACCATCTGCTGTTGGTCCTCCGGATAAGTCTCTTCAATCCGTTTGTTCATGTCCTCTGCAGTAGTCAAGTTCTTCATACCCAAGGCAAGCGGTTTGTTGTCTGCAGGCGGAAGAATAACTTTGCGTCCGTCTTTGACTTCATGTTGCTCCCCTTCCAGTCCGAAACGGACAAATTCATCATTTTCAGGGTTGTAAAAGAAATCAAGCAGCTTCAATGCATTAGGCGCATTATCCTGCTTCGCGGCCGGGATCATCCATTCCGGCTCACCCATGCTCTTCTGTGTTACGAACGCTTCGAAGCCTTCGGCTTTTGGCAGCGGCATCGCTGCGATATAGGCATCCGGTGCCTGTGTCAGCATAGCGTTAAGACGATCGCGAACATTCGCCGGCAAGTGGTACCAGCTGCCCACCAGGTTATTGTTAATTTTGGCCTGCCATACTTCTCCTTTGTTAAGGAACGTTTCATTATCAAGCAGTTTTTCTTCGTACAGCATCCGGATGAACTTAATTGCCTCTCTCATGTTGTCCGTTGTCCCGGCATACTGAATCTTGCCGTTGTATTCATCCCATTCCGGATACCCTTCCCACATGGCGACTCCGTACATGGCAAACAGATGGTCCATCCATCTTCCGAATTCCCTTCCGCTTGTGGGCAGTTCATCTGCTTTGCCATTGCCGTTCGGGTCCTTGTCACGGAAGGCTTTGAGCATTTCAACATATTCGTCAACGGTTGCTGGCATTTCCATGCCCACCTTATCCAGCCAATCCTTGCGGATCAAAGGTGCCCGTTCCGGGACAAGGAATACTTTAGGTACATAATAAATTTTGCCGTCGGGAGAAGCTGAGCGAACAATATCCCAGGCTTCTTGAGGAATACTTTCCCAGACATGCGGAGCGTACTCAGGGAGCAGATCATCCAGCGGCAGCGCTCCACCTTGTTGAATCAATGTTTGTTCCACACCTCCGATCGGGCGTAAAATATCCGGCAGCTCATCGGAAGCGATCATCAGGTTCAGATATTCCGAGGGTTCCGAGCCGGGAGGCGTTGTAATCAGCTCGTATTGGACGCCCGTCTTCTCAGCAACATATTTCACGTGTGGATCATCAGCTGCGGGCATGCTCCCGATGCCCATATGACTCTTGAATACTTTCACGATTGGGATACCGGAGCTCCCTTCAGCAGAACCACTCCCTGAATCGCTGGTGTTGGAACTGCAACCGGCGACTACCAGCATGGCCATACTGAGCACGATCGGTACAAACTTTTGGGTCAGTCGTTTTCTCATCGAATCATCCCCTTGATCAAGATTTATTCTTTTAGCGATCCAAGCAGCGAACCTTTGACAAAATATTTCTGTAAATAAGGATACACCAATATAATGGGAACGCTTGCAAAAAGAATCGTTGCTGCTTTCAATGTGGTGGTGTTGAAGTCGTAATCATCAAGGAACATATTTACCTGAGCCAGTTCTTCCGGACTGGTTAAATAGGCACGCAGCTTCATCTGAAGCGGCCACAGATCAGGATCCCGAACGAAGAGTACGGCGCGTTGGAACGTATTCCAGTATCCTACGGCATAGAACAGGCTGACTGTGGCAAGAACCGGTTTGGACAGCGGCAGATAGATCTGGAACAGGATTCGAAAATCGTGGCAGCCATCAATCCGGGCAGTATCATCCAATTCCTTGGGCAAGTTCATGAAGAAGGTGCGCAGAATGACCATGTTGAACGTACCGATGACCCCCGGAATAATCAGTGCCCATATGGAATTCATCATACCCAGCTCTCTGACCGTCAGGAAGAAGGGAATCATCGGTGCATTGAAGATCATCGTGATGACTATCCCAAGCATGACCTGTTTGCGAATCAGAAACTCTTTGCGTGATAACGGAAAGGCGGTCAGAATAGAAAAGAGCATACTCAGCGCTGTCCCTGCGACCGTGATGAATACGGTTACACCAAACGATTGCCAAAGGCCCGAACTCTGTAAAATATGTTTCCAGGAAGCCATGGTAAAGCCGACCGGCCACAGAAAAACTTCCTTGGAATCGGCGGCAACCGGCGAACTTAAGGATACAGCGAGCAGGTGAAGCAATGGCAGGATCATGGTTAAAGCTGCAGCTGTCAAGAACACATAGTTGGCGACTTGAAAGCATTTTTCACCAAAGGTTTGTTTCATCACCACAACCCCTCCCCTGTCTTTTTGGCCAATCGATTGAAGACCCAGAGCAGGATAAACCCGATGACGGATTGGAACAGTCCAATGGCTGTCGTGACACTATACTGCCCCTGCAGCACACCTGAGCGGTATACATATGTCTCAATAATATCCCCTACCGAATAGGTCATTGGCGTCAGCAGGTTATACACCTGATCGAAACCAAGCTCCAGAAAATTGCCGATATTCAGCAGGAACAGAATCAGGATCGTTGGGAACAACGCAGGCAGTGTAATATAAATCGCCTGTTTCCACTTATTAGCTCCGTCCATGACGGCAGCTTCATATTGGGTTGGATCAACACCGCTGATGGCTGCAAGATAAATAATGGTCCCCCACCCCACTTCCTTCCATATGGAAGACAAGACAACAATGGGCCGGAAATATTGCTCTTGCTGCATATACAGAATGGGCTCGAAGCCAAACCATCCACGGACAGCGTTTACAAAACCACCCGAGGCAAGAACTTCAAAGACGATTCCACCCACTACGACCCAGGAGAGGAAATGCGGTAAATAGAACAGGCTTTGCAGGAAACGTTTGGCCAGCATCTTCCGTACCTCATTAAACAGCAGCGCAAGCAGGATGGGAGCTGGAAATCCGACGACCAGCTTGTAGAACGCAATCAGAGCTGTGTTTCGGAGTACATTATAGAAGTCCTGATACGTAAAAATAAACTTAAAGTTATCCAAGCCCACCCACGGGCTGCTCCAGATCCCTTTCATGATCTGAAAATTCTGAAATGCAATGACGCTTCCTCCCAAAGGGATATACTTAAATATAATGTAAAACAAAATACCGGGTAAGATCATGACGTACAGCATCCAATGTTTCCTCATGTTTCGCAAATATCCTTTTTTGATGCGTTTGCCCACTGTAACTCCGGGTTGCCGTGCAGGTGTTTCCGTGAGCTCAGCCATACAATCTCGGGCCCCCTTTAGCAGTTAATAATGTGAATGATGAGCAGGATCCTCTGTTCACATCATATGGAGGAGCAGCATGATCAACAATCGTGCAATCGGCCAAATCATGAACCAATCGCTTACACAGCAACCTTTCGCAGGATTGGTTCATTCGCTGGAGAATCGGTTGGTACGGGTAAAATCATCAAAAAGGCCGCCATATGAGGCGACCTAAGATACGCAGCAGTTAAGCTCATTGTTTCGGATAGTATTTCTTAACACACTAAATGTAATCAGTCTTCAATCAGTAGAGATCCACTGTCGTTGGGATCATTAATCTCCTTAATTGCTATACGTACGCCTTCTTCGTTAAATGCCTTTATTTCGAATGGAGTGCTTGCAGACGAGGGAAGCAATACAAACCAAATGTTTCTTTCAGCCCCCACCTCAACCATTTTAGCTTTAGTAGAAATCTGTTTTCCACTTCCCTTCGTTTCGACCGTTATCCTCTTGATTGCAGGGTTCAGTACATTTCCGAATATGATGGGAAAAGGAGATTCGATATGTTCCAAGCGAGGCATACTCATATAGTCCAATGCGGGTGGATTTGATGGAGATTTACTAATCCCGTATCCTCCTCCCCATCCCCATTTCCAACCAAAAATCCTCTTTCGCACATACTCTATTTGAAGGTTACTGGATTCTGTGCTTGCTCTTTGTGTAAATACAATCATACCGCCTTCCACTGGCTCTTCATGGATAAATTGTGATGTATACTGTTCAGATCTAAACTTTTGAATCGCCATTTCCGGAGTTTTCCCAGTAGGGATATGTACGGTCTCATCCATGCCAAGCAATTTTGACATCCGTTGATCTGAAAATCCACCCGGTCTATCGTTAAGATAGACATAAGATAAAAACGAGGAGATCAAGAAAATAATCACAACTAAAAGTATCCCGATCCGTCGTTTCATTCGAAGTTGCATTATCTCCGAACCTCCTTGTTATTTAAATCAACTTATGAGAAAAATAAAACCCTTCTAATATTACCATATTTAACCTCTCAATTTCTGATTTATATATAACAAAAAAACCTTCAAGCACAGTGTCTTGAAGGTTTTTTTGTTGGATATTAAAGAACTTTTTCCAAAAAGCTGATCGTCCGCTCATGCTTCGGATTACCGAATATTTCGGCAGGCGTACCCTGCTCGATGATGTATCCGCCATCCATGAAGATCACCCGATCGGCAACTTCACGGGCAAATCCCATCTCATGGGTTACGATCATCATCGTCATCCCCTCGCTTGCGAGGTCCTTCATTACGCCCAGAACCTCACCAACCATCTCGGGATCCAGCGCGGAAGTCGGTTCATCAAACAGCATGACGTCTGGGTTCATTGCAAGCGCGCGAGCAATAGCGACCCGTTGTTTTTGACCACCCGAAAGCTTGTTAGGGTAACTGTCCGCCTTATCCGACAAGCCTACCCGCTCAAGCAAGCGCAGCGCAGTTTCCCGAGCTTGCTGCTCGTTCAGCTTACCAAGCTCTCTTGGTGCGAACATAATATTTTTGAGCACGCTGAAATGTGGAAACAAGTTAAAGTGCTGAAATACCATACCAATGTTTTCACGAGCTTTATTGATATTGGTTTTCGGATCATTCAGATCCTGGTCATCAACGATAACCCGGCCTGCAGTGATCTCTTCCAATTGGTTTATACAGCGCAGAAACGTACTTTTCCCCGAACCGGACGGGCCGATGACACAAACCACTTCACCTTCGGAGACCGTCATATCGATACCTTTCAGAACCTGATTCGAGCCAAAACTTTTCTTCAATCCTTCAACCTTAATTTTACCCACGGCGAACTCTCACCTCCAGATAGTCAGCGATTTTAGTCAATGCAATGATGACAATCAGATACATGATCGCAACCGTTAACCAGATGTCAAAAGAGGCGAACGTTCTAGCGATGACAATTTTACCCGATTGCGTCAACTCCACCAGACCAATGACGGACAAGATCGACGTATCTTTCAGTGTTATGACCATCTGATTGATGAATGATGGAATCATAATCCGGATGGCCTGAGGGATAACAATCTTCATCATCGCTTTGCGATAAGGCAGACCCAGTGAACGGGCAGCTTCCATCTGTCCACGATCAATCGATTGAATCCCCCCGCGAATAATTTCGGTAACATATGCTCCTGCATTCAAACTAAGCGTCAGAATGGCTGCCAGGAACAGTGGCATGGTGAAGCCCAGCGCCTGCGGAATCCCGAAGTAGATAAAGAAAGCCAGGACAATCAATGGAATCCCGCGGAATACATCCACAAATACGGTGGCTACACCGCGAAGGAATTTATTATGTCCCACTTTCATAAATCCGAAGATCAATCCTAGAATAAAGGCAAAAAACAATGAAACAATGGTGTATAAGAGCGTGTTACCCAGACCTTTAATCAGGGATGGCAGGGATTTCTGAACCAACTCCCAACGCCCCATATTGGCAGTTGTCGAAGCATTTTCACCAACATAGGTCTCAGTAATACGTTTATACTCCCCGTTTGCCTTGATATTTGTTAGTCCATCATTGAACATTTGCAGAAGTTCCTGGTTCTTCCCTTTACTTACGGCAAACCCATAGGAACCTCCTATTTCGGGTTCTGTAACCGTTTTAAGACCGTTATTCTGTTTCACCCCGTAAGCAAGTACAGGATAATCTTCAAAACAGGCTACGGAGTTTCCGGTTTTGACATCATCATACATTTGTGAAGAATCATCAAACGGTACAATTGTAAAGCCATATTTCGAGGCAATAGACTCTGCAAAAGTGTATCCTTCTGTTCCCGTTTTCACGGCGACTTTTTTGCCTCGGAGGTCCTCATAACTTTTTACGGAATCGTTATTGGCGCTAACGCCCATAACTACGCCTGAGTCGAAGTATGAATCTGAAAAATCAAACTTTTGTTTTCTCTCATCAGTAATACTCATTCCCGCAATAACACCATCGACCTGATTTGCCTCAAGTGCCTGCACCGCAGCGTTAAATCCGAGAGCTTTAATTTCATACTTAAAATTTTGATCTTTGGCAATGGCATCAAGCAAATCCATGTCGATTCCGACAAAATCACCATTTACATCCTGAAATTCAAACGGAGCAAAGGTAATGTCTGTGCCGATGACATAGGTTTTGCCGGTGTTGGATTCTGCATCAGCAGCCCCCGCCCAACCGGATAGTCCGGTCACCAAGAGCAGCACTAGCGAAAGTACAAAAAACGAGACCTTTGTTGTTTTCATATGTCCTCCCCTTCTCGGTCTACTACGTTACTGTGTTACATTTTTTTCAGACGTATTGCCCATTATACAGTCATATTGTTTTTGTGAAAATAAACATTTTAAATTTTAAGTATTGATTTCTTCTCCATTAGGAGGCTTCCCGTGTGACTGATGAGGGTTCATTTCGCATCCACTCTTTATTTACCGTTGTAAAGCGCACTCGTCCTTTCGATCATTCAGCAACCCAACCAATTTTTGGTGAATGTTGAATATGTGTTTTTTTCGTACGGAATCCATCCGGAATATGTTTATCATTTACAATAATCCCTCTTTCAATCAAAAATGTTTCGTCTCAACCATGTACTTATAACTGTCAACAGCCGCACCTTCCATTACCTTTTTAAGCACTCGCTTGAAACACTTTTTCTTGACGTTCCCGCAAAATTTGATGTTGACGTGCCTTCCATAGAAAAGGGAGACCCATCGCTGTTGCGAGCGCCAGAGGAGCAAAGACAGAAACCCCATTTGCTGACCCAAAATGACCAAGAAGCAGACCTCCAAACACCGGTGCTATCACACTGCCCAAATGATTAAAACCAATGGTTCCAAAATAGATCCCTTTGTTCTCCGGCTTAGCAATCCGGTCAATGAACAAGTCCATCATGGTAAACAGCAGCACTTCTCCAATGGTAAACAGGATGACGCTAATGAATAACACTACCAGTCCGTCTGCCCATCCGAACAGCAGCAAGCTTCCAGCGATAAGAATATTACCAAGAATGAGCGAGGCAATTGGCGAATAATGCCTGGCCGTCCGTACAATCGGGTATTGCACGAGGAGCACGGTCATGGCGTTAAGAGAGAACATATAGGAGAATATTTGGCTTCCGTTCTCTATATTCGGATTCAGGGTCAGATACTGCGCTAATGTTGAACCGAAATGTCCATAACCCAGTTCGCAGAACGTTGTTCCAATGAGGACCATCAGGAATACCCGGTCTCTAGTGGTTGTACTCAGAGCAGCCCTCAGGCTTGGTGCAAGAGTGTGGACTGGCCTAGGGAGATCGGTATGCCTCACGCTAAACTGAAACAACAAGACCAGTCCGTACATCACATATACCATGCCTGCTATGATAAAAGGAAACGTCGATTCGGCTGATCCAAGGTAAAGTCCGATTATTGGGCCAAAAACAACACCAAGATTAATCGAGGCATAACGCAGATTAAAAACGAGCAGCTTGTGCTGTGAAGGAGTAATATCCGACAATAACGCGCGTGAAGTTGGCTCAAAAAAAGCACGGCATAAGCCATTTAGTGAGTTGGCAATGAAAAATACCCATAAATGCTGCGCCGATGAAAAGATGAAAAAAACGCCTGCCCAGCTAAACACCGAGACCAGCATGACAATTGGACGTCCTATCCGATCCGAGATGTATCCTCCGTAGAAGCTAATGAGTACGCCAGCCAGAGAGCTTACTGCAACGGTTAGGCCCGTTTCTGTCGGTGAAGCCTCCAATACGCGAGTTAAATAGATGGATAAGAACGGAATGCTCATGGATGTCACCAGACGTCCGAACATGGTACCGATAATGATGGTCCACGCCAAAGGGTGTATTTGCCTGAGAAGCTGCTTCATAAGGTATATCTCCTATTCCGGGTGATTAAAAAAGGACTGCGCATGTCACTTTCATTAGTTATAATTGTAAGGATCAAAGGGGGAAATAAAAGTGTAAGTAATTCATTTTGCATTTCACCCTTTATAAAGGAGCAGACCTATGGATACATACATCACACACTACCTTCGGCTTGTCACATCAGAGCGGCTGTCCCTTAAAGTAGATGAACCTGCTGCGATAACAATAGAAAACCTCTCGACCGAGCTATTCTGCACTCCACGGAATGTCAAATTCATACTGCGTAAGCTGGAAGCAGCTGGTTTCATTTGTTGGCAGCCGGGGATAGGCAGGGGACATCATTCCAAATTGACACTTCTAAAGAGTACGGACGAAGTAATGGAAGATCACTTTCTTGGCTTAATAAGCAATGGCAAAATGAAGGAAGCTGTCGAACTCATCGGTTCGCTGGAATCTTGGGACTTGAATGGCGTGATCAGGCAGAGATTGCTCCGTTTGTTGAACCAGCAGATGGGTTTTCACAGCCATATGGAAACACGCTCGGGTCAGGATGTACTTCGAATGATGCGTTCGCGTCGTCTGGGGAACCTGGATCCGGCTTCTGTCTACACGGCATTTGAGACTTACCTGTTAGGTCAGATATGCAATACATTAATTACCTTTGATGCTCAGTCCGGGACTTTCCATCCAAGTCTTGCACATTCATGGGAATGCAGTGAGGACTACAAGATGTGGGTCTTTTATCTGCGTAAGGGTGTCCGGTTTCATCATGGACGTATCATGACTTCAGCAGATGTGCAGTCAACGTGGCAGCGTCTGCATGAGGTCCAAAGTCCTTCATTATGGCTGTACCGGGATATCGAGCACACCGAATTAGATGGTGATTACTGTATTCGTTTTTATCTCCATCAGCCCAATCGTTTTTTTCTACACCTGTTCAGCTGCATTCCCATGACAATTCTCCCCTATGATGTTGACAGTTCGAACCAACTGATCGGTACAGGTCCTTTCCAAATTAGTGAACTAAATAATGAAGTGCTCGTACTTCGTGCATTTGACAGCTATTATGGGCTTCGTCCCCTCCTCGATCAGGTATATATCTGGTTTGTGCCGGACTTGGGCAGCCAGCACCGATATTACGAATTGCAAGGAAAAGATCACTTGAAGAAGTCTGTAAATGATGAAACACCAAAAGATATTGACTATCCTGCACTCGGATGCCAGTATTTACTGTTTAACTTCCAGAAGCCTGGCGTTCACCATCATCTCCATTTTCGTCAAGCACTGAGAATAGTGTACGACTCCGCAGCTCTGGTCGCTGAATTGGGTGAGAATCTGATTACACCCGCTAGCAGCTTTCTCCCATGGAGAAGTGCGCAGCAGCATTGGTCAGAAGCATCGCTTGATCATGCAAGTGAATTGCTGGACAGCAGCGGTTATCAGGGCGAGACCTTGATTCTATCTTGCACCGTTAACAAGGATATGCGTGTTGCACATTGGATACAGCAACGTGCAGCAGCAATTGGACTGCACATTGAGGTGGCTGCTTCCATCGATAACTTGCAGCCTGAAGAGACATCATTTACCGATTTAATCATGGCGGAGGAGATTCTGGAGCAGGATTGGCAATACGGCATGATTCACTATTTCAAGACGTTGTCCAATCAGTTCAATGCCTGCATGTCAACTGAACAGATATCCATATTGGATGATAAGCTGGAGCCTTTTGCACAGCTGGATGAACCTGATCGGATAAGCCTGCTGAATGAAGCTGAAGATATATTACGCCTTAATTGTTGGATATTGCATGGGGCTCATGTGAACAAAAGGGCTCAGCTTAATCAGAGCCTTTCAGGTCTGCAGACGTCGGACTTTGGTTTTATGGACATTTCTAAGATATGGATTAAGCAGTAAAATAAAAAGAGGACTTCCGTCCAATGACGGAAATCCTTTTTTATTGTTGTATCTTCTCATCTGTTCTGGAACAATCCGAACCTAAGGTATATAAGAAACGGATCTACCCACCACCATCATTCAATCGGCTGCAAAGCTTGCTCCGCGTCCTTTCTTAGCCACAGCTCACGGAATGGTTCGCAGTTCTGAATCAATTTGTCGAAAGGTCCATGACCGACAATTTTTCCTTCGTCCATAACCACGATCTGGTCGACCTGCCGGATGAAGTTCAATCGATGTGCGACGATAATGACTGTTTTGCCGCTGAACTCTTTCAGGATCGTTTCCATTATGCTTTTCTCCGTTATATTGTCCAGAGCCGCCACCGGTTCGTCCAGAATCAACACGTTTCTGCGCTGTAACAGGATTCGGGCGAAGGCAAGCCGCTGACGTTCCCCGCCGGACAACTTCAACCCTCTCTCGCCAACAAGCGTATTTAATCCCTCCGGCCATTTCAGAATGGTATGTTTAAGATGAACTTTATCCAACAATTCGTAGATAGCTTCATCCGAAATCGATTGATCAAAGCAAACATTGTCCCGGATGGTCGCATCGAAGATTGGCGTCTCCTGTGACAAATATGAGATATGGTCATAGTAGCTATTCAGCTTCAGCTCGTCGATATCAAGGCCATCCACCAGCAGCTTGCCGCTGTTCTTTTTTAACAGGCCGGTTAACAGCTTGATCATCGTTGATTTTCCGCTCCCACTCCTGCCAACCAATGCAACGGAGGAACCTTGGGGAATGGTCAGCGAGATATCATGTAAGATACTATCCCCACTATAACCGAATGACACATTGCGAAACTCCACATTCCCCTTGAGCCCCATCACTTCATGACCACGATCCAGGTTGCGGTCCTCCGGAGCTTGAATGAACGCATCAAACCGCTTATAGGTCACTTGATTCAGCCGATAATCCACAAACAACACATTGAAAATAGCGATAGGTGAGTAAATCTTTTCTATGAAAAGAAACAATGCCACAATAACGCCAATGGAGGAGTCTCCTGTAACAACGCTCTTAACCCCAAAGAACAGGATGACAAGCTTAATGACGGTGATAAACACCTCAAATATCGCAAAAAAAGCTTCATGAATCATCCGCAGCTGCGCGCTTTTGTTAATCATTAGCCTTGCTGATGCGCTGAGTTTCGCCATTTCTTTCTCATATCGTTTGTTCGTCCGAAATACGACCAGTTCCATGAATCCGCGTATAGAGTATCTGGAGATGGACTCCTGTTCGTTCAATATCGTTGATTTCATTCGGTACAGAAATTTCAGGATCAGGTTCGTTACGCCAAAAACGACGACATAACCAGCCGCAATAATGATCATAATCCGTGGATCGTAGAAGCTGATAAACAGAAGGCTGAACAAAATCGTCGGCAGCAGTTCATGTAATGTCTTGAGGTAAAAGCCATAAATGATCTCATTCCCTGCTTCTGCACCATTTTCGATGACTTTGATCATTTTTCCAGTTCCCACGTTTTGATATGCCTGATAATCAATTTTTGCTATTTTGGCTAGTGCCATGATCTTCAATTGCTCGGTCAACCGCTTGGAAAGATAAACGCTTGGATACTCATCTACGTAGTTCAGAATGACCGTCCCCACCAAAAGTGCTCCGTAGATCATGATCAAATGGATCATCTCGTCCATCCGATTAACCTGTATTGCCGTATCCAATATCTTCTGGAAGAAGAATATCCCCAGGCTGCCGAATAGCTGAATGGCCCAGCCTAAGGCAATGTATAGGAAAATCCACCATTTTAATTGAAATAAACATTGTTTTAACACCGTTCTCCTGCCCCTTTATCTTTTAAAATGAGAAAAAGGCCAGGACGAGCTCAGTTATGGACCTGTGCAAGTCCTTCTCTATGAGAAGGTCATTGTAGGTTCCATAGATCTGATGTGTCCTGGCCTGCGAACAAAATGATTGCCTGGGCACCATCCGAAGTTTCCAGTTTCATGCGATCAAATGGGCAGACGCCCCCCTTGATAGCCGGTACGCGTTTTGATCCGGCCCGAAAACTAGTTACTTCGAACGATACGGGAAGACATTCATTTCACCTCAATTCAAAAGATATGGTCTAGTATAGCCTTTGGCCTTCCTTAAAATCAACCAATGATTTCAAGTGAATTTGTGCAACTTTATTAAAACTTGCAACTCAACAAGGGAACAAGCTATGATCATGATAGAATGAAAACCTATGTGTTTTTTCTGGAAATAACGTCAAGGAGGAGAAGATGGAAGACATTATTTTGTGGTTGAAGTATTTGTTTTTGGGAGTGGTCCAAGGAGCAACGGAACCTATCCCTGTTTCTTCTAGTGGACATCTGATCATTGCACAGCGGCTGATGGGGATGAAACAAAACGGCTTATCGTTCGAAATTCTAACCAACACAGCTTCGCTAATAGCTATCGTTTTTATTTATCGTGAAGATATCAAAAAGCTGATTGTTGGCGCAGTTCAATACCTTCGTACACGGGACCAACAATACAGAGCAGAATTTATGTTTGTGGTATACATCATTATTGGAACCATTCCTGCTGCGCTTGCTGCAGTGCTGTTCAAGGATCGCATTGAAGAAGTTTTCGCTTCCGTACATACCGTCTCCATTGCTTTATTAGTTACCGGAGTTGCTTTGTGGCTCATTCGCAATCTGCGTGGCCGCAAGCGTGATGGAGATCTGTCTACCAAAGATGCGATTTTGGTTGGGCTGGCTCAAGCCGTAGCCCTGATTCCGGGGATCAGCCGTTCCGGAGCTACCGTAATAGCTTCCATTGCGGTCGGTATGAAACAGGAAACTGCATTGAGATTTTCCTTTATGCTCTATATTCCGATTAGCTTGGGTGGACTGGTCATGGGAGCATCCGACATCGCAAACGACCCCAATCGATCAGAGCTTGCCATTCCTTATCTGATTGCCTTCATAACGACACTCGTAGTCACGTATTTCTCAATGAGATGGTTCATGGGCATTATGGCGAAAGGAAATTTGAAATACTTCTCCTACTACTGTTTTATTGCCGGAACATTATTGCTTATCTTCTTGTAACTTTAAGACCTGTACCTGCAAAGGAACATCTGGTGTTCAGCCCGGTGTTCTTTTTTTATAGTTCACCTCGGATCAAAAACTGCTCAAGATTAATGTCTCAAATATTTAAGGTTATAAACAAAGCGCAAGACAAACCCCATAGTAGACATGTGCATGTCTTCTATGGGGTCTGGTTTTACACTTTAAAGATTAGTGTGGCAAGTTTCCACCTGTTTGGGATGCAATCATGGATGGCGCGTACCCGTTCAGCATTTGCTGTATATCCTGCTGCGGGAGCTGTGGCACCTGATAGAATCCATTCTTGTTTTGATAAATGGAAATCTCATACGCCATCTCAATACAGTTTGGCAGTGAATCTGCCAGTACACGACGTACCACCGGGTTTGTGGATTCAAGCGCAGCCGTTGTTTTCATTACTGCTCCTGATTTTACTGCATTCAACATGCTCAGAGAGATGCTTTGGTCACAAATTTCAGTTGCAGAGAGCATTGGCTTCTTCGGTTGGCTTGGTTTCATGCCATATGTGAAGTCGTTGTCTTGTGACATTTTATAGCTTTGCGTCGGTTTGGATGGATCTTGTCCAGTTCTGAAGCATTCCAGCGTAATGTTGTATTCTTCGGACATAAATTGTTTTTGACGCAGCAAAATATCGCGCAGTTCCGGATCTTGGACATGCTGACTCAGCATCGTATAGGTATTTAACGTATTAATGGCTCCAGCAAGCACCTCATGGACATCAAACATCTCATGTCCACCATGGTTGAGTTGTGGTGGGATCGTTCCTGTTTCAACGTTTTGATGATTTTGCAATTGCATGTAGAATTACCTCCCATTAATCTGTTATTTTTGGCTGTCCCATTTCGCAGACTAATGTATTATGAAGTTTGCTTCTTCAAGTTATTCGGCATAAATTTTGGTTAATGTATGCTGCAAAAAAGAAAGACCGTCTCAAGAGGCGGTCTTTCCTACATCCATTTTATTTAAAAAGCAGCTGATTCAATGCGTTAACAGTCATCTCGTAAGTCGGTTGAAAATCATCACTTTCCATATATTGCAGCAGACTGTGAATAAATTGTCGCCCTTCGATCTGACCAAGCAGCTGATCATAATCCATTGCCCCAACTAACACTTTGCCTTTGCCTGCTTTGCACTCAAATAACAGTCCAAGCTTATGATTACGCTCAAAGTTATCGATCGTCTGCACAATCGGCTGTAAATCTGACGGGAGGTCGTCCAAAATGATGGAACGAGAATGGGTAACAATATTCCACCATGGGTAAGTGGAGTGCTTCTCGCTCGGGAAATGCTGAAGAGCCGGATGATCATTCTGAATCAGCAAACCAAGCGTCCCTACCGGAACAGGTTTATTCATGCTTTCCGAGATAGAGCGGAACATGGGATAACACCAGAAATCAGTACTATATAAGCCCTCAATAGCGTTGCTAACCTGTCCGGGAGAAGCCAGCAGAAGAACTGATCCCCCCTCTTCCAACCTTTGCAGCGCTGCTTCTGTCAGCTCCTTGTACACTGGCGCGCCAGCAAATTGGCGATCCTCTTGCTCAGGGTAGACCCAAATGCTATAGGATTTATAAATGTCCGTATTCGATATGGACAACTTTAACGTTACCTGAGTCATATTCTCTACACTTGGCAGAATTACATTAATGTTCCCAAGCTTCTGGTAAGGTTTGAGAAGATCCTCTGTAATGAGCTGTTCTCCTTCGGATATAACGCGGGTTCCTTGAGTACATTCCCATCGCAACGTTTCCCCTTTCAGAGGGACCTGACGATAATAACTCAACTCTACCGATGCGTTGAACGTCTCATGAGCCGCATAGTTATACTTCTCAAAGCGAGCCAAAAGGACAGCATCCGAGCAGAAGGTTCGCCATTCTTCAGCACTGATTAAACCTTTGGAGTCCATAAATGCATCCAATATGCCAACAAGGGCCGTCCCTTGTCCGCTAAAGTCCTGCAAGTCAAGCAGTTGAAAGCCTGCAAGTCGCTCGGATCGGAAAGCTGCCTCAAGCTCTTCCTTGTAACAATCTACGGCCAATTGACCTGAGGCACGGAAGAATGATTCAGCGAGATGCCCCATTCCCTTAGCCTGTAATCGTTCTCGAAAGATTTCAAAGTTATGTGCTTTGATCGAGCCTGTATACTTTTCAATCTCCGCAAAATCAGGATACATGGCATACTGCCCAATCTCGTGAGAGACCACAGGTAGATGTGGAATGAGCTCCTTGTCTGTTGCAGCCGCTTTCACCGTTTTGGAGACGGTCCCGTATTGGATCTGAATCTCCTGTTCCTGCAAGTGGGAATCCTCTAGTCCAGTGTGCTGCTGAGGGTGGATGTGCTCATCATAATCCTTCATGGTACCAGGCAGATCGGTTTGAACATGGCCCAGCGGAGCGTCACACATCGCATAGGAACCTCTGATCAAGCGGTCGCGGGAGAACCGCACACCACTGAAGAAATCTTCTTCCTCCAGAATAACCGGAGTAAACTGAAAATTGTTGGAGCCTTGCGTGTATAGATGGCGCTGATCATATGCCTTATATTCTTTCAGAATAGCACTAAGCTTTTCCTTGCTCCCCCACAATTCATTCCCCAGTGACATCATGACAAACGAAGGATGATTCCCGAAGCTGCGCAAAATGGCGAAGCCTTCCTCAATCAAATAATCCTGTTCTGCCTGGTTATGGTTCGCATCGCTCTCATCCGTAATCGTTCCCCAAAATGGCAGCTCGGGTTCCATGTAGATTCCCAACATATCGGCTGCAACAAATGCTGCTTCAGGTGGGCAGCAGGTATGGAATCGATAATGATTAATACCGTAGGATTTGGATATGCCGAGGATTCTCACCCATTCGTTCACATCCGTTGGTGCATAGCCAGTTAACGGGAAGATCAATCCATCATGCTTGCCTCGTAAAAAGGTTGGCCGGTTATTAATTGTAAACTTGTCTCCACTCGCCTTGAAATCCCGCAGTCCAATTACGATGTCCCGATCATCGATGATTCTCCCGCTCTCTTCTCGTAACGTGATGGCAATCTTATATAAATGAGGTGCATCGTCGCTCCATAAGAGCGCTTCATCTCCCAATGAATACGAGATACTCATTTCGTTATGATCAACTGGGTATATCCGCTCGGCAACTTCATGTACAGCTTCTTCTGCATCGGAAGTTTGCTCATCAATGGCGAAACTCGTGGCAGACACTGCAATTTGAGTATGCTGTAGCACTCCATCCAATTTCACCGAAAGCGTTATCGATTTATGCGTCGCATCGGTGTAAATTTGCACATCACTCATACGTGCTTCATTGCTGAATTTCAATTCCAGTTTGCCCGTAATGCCGTTCCAGTTCGTCTGTGTATCCTTGGAGGTCATATGCCCGCCTTTGGTTGGGTAACTCGTGTTGTCCACCTTGATTCTAACCGTATGAGTACCGGCAGAGAGCCCTTCCTTAAGCACGTACTCATGGGGCGTATTGAGACTGTTACGTGTACCTAGTGGAATATCATCAACCCAGACTGTTGTAACCCGTGTACGCTCCAGATGCAGACAGCAGTATTTTCCTGCCAATTCCTCCGGAACCTCAAACTCCCTCTCCAGCCAGAGCCATCCCTCGAAAGCGTATTCGTCCGTGAGCGCTCCAATCTCAGCCCGTTCGTTTTTCTTTCCCTTTCTGGCATGGGACGTTGTATTTGGCATGGTAATCGTGTCGTCATACGGAGTATTGATTCCCAGCTTGTTCTCGTCAAGCTGCATTCTCCAGACTCCTTGCAAGTTAATGATGGGCAACATGATTTCAACTCCTAATTTTGGGTTAACCGCACTTGTCTATCATTGTATCAGAGAATGGATTACCTATCTGTGAAATTTATAGATAAGGATCGTTCTGTTTACAAAAAAACCTGACCCCAGGTAAATAACCTTGCAGGGTCAGGCTGACTATTAACGAATATTTAGTTTTCGTCCAGAAGACTTAAGATTAATTTGACCGATTCAGCCCGCGTTGCTGTTTGCAATGGTGCAAATCGATTACCGCCTACACCGTCAATCAAGCCTGCCTCAACCATGGAAGCCACATACGGCGCTGCCCATGCAGGAATCTGATCCAGGTCTTCAAAAGAAAGCGAACCCGTGGAGCCTTCCGGTGTGCTGCTTGCACGAGCAATCATGGTCACCAACTCAGCACGGTTCAGTGGTTTATTCGGCTTGAATGATCCATCTGTGTACCCACTGATAATGCCTGCTGATGCTGCTTCCACAATGTATGGAGCAGACCAGATGGGAATTTGTTTTGCATCGGTATACGTGGTTACCGTGCTGCTTGTATTCAGTTTCATGGCTCTGCCCAGCATGGTAATGAACTCCGCACGGGTTACTTTTTGATTCGGACGGAAGGTTCCATCGCCATAACCTTGTACAAAACCTGCGGTCAAAGCTTGATCGATAAGCGACTTCGCCCAGTGTCCTTCCGTATCTTTCAGCTGTGGTACATTCTCATTGTTGCCACCACCAGATTGACCCGGATTGCTGGTATCCGGTTTGCCTCCCTGTTCTGTTCCGGGCTGCGTCGTCTCAGCACCTGTTCCAGGTGTTGGGGTAATGCTTCCAGACCCGCCACTGTTTCCAGAACCGCCACCTGAGCCAGGGTTGGATGTACCCGGTCCTGGGTTCGGCGTTTCCGTATTCGACTTCTTGATCATGCCAAATTGATCAATAATAAACGGTTTTGCGTCATTAATATTCTGATCAATTTCATAGGTTACCGCTGTAAGTTTGTTCCCATCGATGGTGATGCCAACAAAGTTTTGAACCTGTCCGCGTTTCGGACGACGATCGTCATTGGGATCTGGTCCATACTTTGCAGCATGATTTTCTTCTGCCAACTCAAACAAGCTGTAATACGCATCCCCAAGAACAGGTTCCTGATTTTTGTAGTACACTTTCGGTCCGGCTGTTGCTGGAATTAGATAAATGGTGCCATCCGGGTTCACCGCGTATTCAATCTGTTTACCGTTCAATGTTTCCGTAATCTTGACAGCATCTTTTGCCTTTCCTGTCTTATCAATCGGTTTAGTGCGGGCGTAAATATGATCATGCCCCTGTAACACAAAGTCGATATCCAGTTCTGCCATCAGCGGAGCAATTTTGTTACGTACTCCGTTTGGTCCGATAATATCCGAATCTGTCGCATGATTGGACGTTGTATAAGGACCTTTATGAATATTGACGATGATCCAATCTGCCCCATTTTTGCGCGCTTCTTTTACATCGTCCTGCAGCCACTGGACCTGTTCTGCCGAGAAATTGTTATACTCTTCTGAATCTTCGTTTGAATTCAACACCACGAAGTGTGCATTACTATAATCGTAGGAATAATAAGCCCCTGTCTCTGTTGCCGAGTTCTCCGGTATATCCAGGTTGAAATGATCGATAAAAGCGAAGTTTTCATCTTCATGATTACCCGCCGATGGAACGATCGTTGTATTCAGAAGACTTGATTGAGAATGACCGAGAAGCCAGTTCCATTGTTCTTCTTTAACACCTTTATCGACAATATCTCCATTGTGCACCACAAATTGTGCATTCGGAATGGTTGTAAGTGCCTTGTCCAGTGTCTCGGAGGAAAGGATCGCTTCATCCTCTTCCTTCGCCTGCGTATCGGCCAGATCAATAAATGTAAAGGCACCTGTCTTCGGCGCTGTACGGAACGTGCCCGTCTTGCTCCACGTATTGCTGGAGGCTTCGCCCACTCTGAAGGAATAAAGCGTATCTGGCTTCAGATTCGTTGCTTCCGCTTTGTGTACAAGTTCAGAAGGCGAATTCACGGAGCGGTCGGAACGTCCTTCATAAGAGATTGCACTGGAGAAGTCAGCGATATTTGCTGTTTTTTCAACAACCTGAAGATCACTTCCTGGAACCTGTTCGGATGTATACCAGGCAAATCCTTTACTAGTGGTTGGATCTCCATTAAACGTAACTGTAACCTTGCTCACTTGCTCATCATTGGATTGTGTGTCCTTGGTAATTCCGAATGTATCTACGACAAAAGGTTCAGCATTATATCGATTCTGATCAATTTCATAAACGATCGCTGTAAGCTTGCCGCGATCAACAGTCAATGAGGTGAAATTCTGCACCTGACCTCTTGCTGCACTCGTTGTATCTCCATATACACGGGCATGATTCTCTTCTGCTCGTTCAAACAGGCTAAAGTATGCATCGCCCAGTTGAGGTTTCGTATTTTTGAAGTATACTTTGGCCCCTGCCGTACCTGGAATCATGTAAATAGTTCCATCCGGGTTAACGGTGTATTTAATGCTTTGTCCTTTAAAAGTTTCCTCTATTGCGGAAACTTCTTCAGCTGTTCCATCCTGCTTAATTGGTTTTGTGCGAGCATAGATGTGATCGTGTCCTTGAAGCACAAGATCGATGCCAAGCTCATTCATAAGCGGGGCGATTTTATTTCTAACCCCGTTATCACCAATAATATCACTGTCGGTCGCATGATTGGACGTTGTATACGGTCCTTTGTGGATATTGACGATGATCCACTCAGCTCCAGCAGATTTGGCCTGCTCCACATCCTGCTTCATCCACTCCACTTGTTCGTTCGAGAAGTTCGCATAATTCGTCGAATTTTCATTGGAGTTCAGAACGATAAAATGTGCATTACTGTAATCATAGGAATAATAAGCACCTGTGACCGTCGCCGCATTCTCCGGCTGTTTTACATTAAAATGATCATAGAATGCATAGTTTTTGTTCTCATGATTGCCCGCGGAAGGTACTATTGTCGTTCTCATCAAATCCTCTTGAGAATACCCAAGCAGCCAGTTCCATTCTTGTTCCGAGGTCCCATTCTCAACAACATCACCGTTGTGAACGACAAACTCTGCATTCGGAACGGTAGTTAGTGCCTTGGACAGCGTTTCCGCGGATAAACGAGCCTCCTCCTCATCCTTCGCTTGAGTATCCGTTAAGTCAACAAAAGTAAATGCTCCACCCTCTGGAGCTGTCTTGAACTCTCCTGTTTCACTCCAGAGGCCAAGCGTCTCGTCACCTACGCGATAATAGTATGAAGTGTTTGCATCAAGTCCTGCAGCTTCTGCTTTATGAACCATTTCTCCCGGAGAGTTTCTGGAGATGATCGCTTCACCATTAAACGTTTGTGCCGCATTGAAATCAGGAGCCCCATCCTGTTTCCGGACCACTTGCACCTGACTATTGGTCGAAGCAAGCGGTGTATACCAGGTAAACCCCTTGCTCGATTTGGCGTCACCATGGAACGTAGCTGTAACTTTGCTAATTTCGATTGCCGGTGCCTCAGTTAACGCTCTCAGCTCCATATCAAAGTACAGATCTGAGCTTCCATCGCTTTGCTGATGGACCTCCACTGCGATAATATTCTCCCCGTCATGCAGGAGAGTTTGAAGCGGTTCGGTCAGATCCACATCTTCATACATGACTGGCAGATCCTTCGAAGATGTTGCTTTGGTGGAAAAGTTAATCTCACCATCAGGCATGCCGAATCTGCGAACTTCCGTGCCATTTACATATAAAACAGCACCATCGTCAATGCCGAAGGTACCCAGAATTTGACCATAGTTTTGGATTTGCTCCTGGTTGACTGTCAGCGTTGTCCGAAAATATGTAGTGCGGTGTTTCAGACTTTTGTTACCACCATAGTCCACTTCTGTATGAAGCGGTCCGAAATATGTCGTTGATATGCCGCTACCATTGTCTTTGTAACCAAAAGGAGCATTATCTACTGCCCATGTATCGTCTTCATAGACAGCCTGCCATACCGATTTTAAATCCTGACCTTGATCAAAATACTTCCACGTTGAATTTTTGCTAAGCAAGATATCTGCTTGAGGTTCAACCGTCTCCGCTGCTTTAACTACTGGTGCTGAGCCCAGTCCCCCAAACCATCCAATAACCAGTGCGGTTGATAGCAGGATGGCCAGAACCTTTTTGTACAATGGGTTAATCATCATGTTCTCCTCTCAATTGGCAATAATGTGAATCTAGCGCTATTACATGAATGATTACTAGATTATCCAGCTATATCATAAGAGAAGAACATGTTGACTTATGTATGTTTATGTAAATTAAATGTAAATATATTCATATTTATTGAGAGCTACGGTCGTCAATTCCGCCGGAGATCGTCAGGGATATGCTGCAGGTTAATACAACTTATTTCAGCATAGGGATCATTATTGAACCACTGTTGCTGGATTGCTGTTTGACAAACACATCCATATTCCTTATATTGTTGGTGCACTTATCCTTGGGCTCGCCCTGTCCGGACGATGCAAAAAAACATGTGAAGGAACAGGTTATCTCCTATGACTGAGAACTGGCACCAAAATTTTAAAAACAAAAACCGGGAAGCTCTAATTGCAGCAGCCAAAGAATTATGCATGAAGCAGAGCTTTCTTAATGTGAATATCAAAGATATATGCAGCGAAGCCGGAATAAGCCGGGTTACCTTTTACAAGCACTTTCAATCCATGGACGAACTGATTCTGGCGGTCCAAGTGGAGATTCTGGAGAGTATGACCGGATACGTGAAAAAAGCGGCTTCACCAGAAATGAGCGGCCAAGAGATGCTTGCTTCCATGCTCGAAGCTTGGGTCCATTACGCCTCCACTCATCTCGGTTATATCAAATTCGTATTATTATTCGACCTGCATTATGATGCCTATGATTCAGGCCAAGAATTGAAAGAACAATACAATCTGTTTATTAAACGTAAAAAGGAACAACATTTCCTTTTAGATGCTCTGGAGACCGGATATAACGATGGTACGTTGAAGCCTGATCCTGATCCCCTTAACACAGCCCATTTTATCTTTGTATCCATGATGAGTATGCTGCAGAAAATGAGTCTGGCTTCAGAAGAAGATCACGTTACCGTTCAAAGCGATCTGAAATTCGCCAAACGATTCATTGAGATGCTGGTACAGCATTTGAGTAATTGAAAAATTTCATGAACCCTGTTAAGACCAATCCAACCGGATTAGGTCTTTTTTTTGTTTGTACAGCATCCACTTACCATTTTATCTCAGAGGTCAAGATCGTTCCGTTCAAACCGGTTTAGATCAGGGTCTTCTCTATTTTCTAAGCAGCTCATGTTCACATATGTCAATCTAAATCTAGGACTGATCTTCATTTCTTCCTCACAATTTACGATAAATAGTATGGGGTTATACGAAAAACCCGTTGTTTTAACTACTTCCAAGGGGGAACAGAACGTGAGACAGACACGCAAGATAAAGATGGATCTAAGACTCAAACTGTATTTAATCATTCTGGTGCCACTACTGGCGATGGGCGGTCTCATCATGTGGACGACCATCCACTCCAGTGAAAATGCTTCAGTAATGACCATGCAGCATAACAATCAGCAGTTAGCAGTAAACACCGCCTCCCTGCTGGGCCAGGAATCGGAATTGATCAAGACATTATCCTCTACGGCTTCGGAGGAAAGCGATGAATACAAAAGTCTTAGAGACGAACTCGTTAAAGTCCGGCTTCAATCGGGAGCCCTCTATGTATATATGTATAACAAAACGGCGGACGGGTGGATTTACACGGTAGATGGGGCAGATTGGGACGATGCGGAATATAGCCCTTACGGAACGACAATGGAATTCAATCCCCAGATTCAGGAACGCTTGCTAAACAGTGAAGTCGTTACTACAGGCATTGTGGATGATCCAACCTGGGGACAGCTTCTCTCCTCCTTTACACCAATCAAGGATTCACAAGGTGAAGTTATTAGCTATCTGGGCATTGATATTTCTGCTGCATCAGTGAATCAAGTGTCCGCTGAATCGGTGAATAATGCATATCGGACCATTATCCCGATTTTTGTGGTTGTACTGATTCTATCGCTGGTCATGATGCTATTGGTGGTAAGAGGCATCCTCAGACAAGTGCGCGATATCAAGTCAAGCCTCGAACAGGTCGCGGATGGGAATCTCACAGTGGTATCCAAACATCTGTCCAACGATCAGCTTGGTGACATCAGTAACCTGATTAACGTCATGGCTTCGCAATTAACGAATATACTGATGGGAATACAGCAAGGGTCGAATACGCTGCAGCAGTCCTCGGCAAATATTGCAGAAACCGCTCAGACAAACCAGCGTCAGACCGAAGAACTTTCCAGAGCAATCGAGGAAATCGCCATAGGCTCCATGAAACAGGCGGAAGAAACAGAACACTCCGTCCAGCATTCGGAGAACCTCGGCAAGATTATGGATGAAGTTGGTTCATACGTACAGCAGTTCACCCATACTTCTGAGCAGCTATCTGCCGTACAAGTACAAGTTACACGCGAACATGAGGTTCTGCTAGAAAAGGGTCGGGAGAATGCCAAGCGGGTTGAGCATCAGCAGGAAATTTCCAGGTCTTTAACCACTCAATCAGAGCTCGCTGCTTCCATTAGTGGACAAATTCATAATATCCTGAAACAAACCCAGATTTTATCGCTGAATGCTTCCATCGAGGCAGCCCGCGCTGGTGAGGCAGGTAAAGGTTTTGCCGTCGTTGCTGGTGAAATGGGCCAGCTCGCTCAGCAATCGGAACGTTCCATCCAGGAGATTGATGGGATTCTGAGTTCATTTGTTCAAGAAATCCAACGGATGGGCCATCATTTTGAAGCGAATATGGTAGCGGTCAAGGAGCAGGAAGAGCAGATCGCTGATTGCCTTCAGGCGTTCAGACAGGTTAGCCAATTATCGACTGAAGTGCATGAGCTGGCTCAGCGTTTGGAGAACCGTACAATGAAAATGCATTCCATTCGTCAGGAAGTGGAACAGCACCTAAGCTATATCGCTTCTGCAACAGAGGAAACTTCGGCCATGGCTGAAGAAGTCACGGCCAGCGCTGTGGAGCAGCAGCGGTCTGCGAGCGAACTATCGAACATTTCCGGGCAGCTCGCTGGCCTTGCGGGAAACCTCAAATCATATTCCGATCAATTTCAGATCGAAGTCACGAAATCAGATCCAAAATAATGAAGAACCCCGCTACCTGACGAATCAGGCGGCGGGGTTTTCTTAATATCATTTGATCAAATTCTTATAAATCCTTTCTCGCGAACAAATGAGTGGTTAACACATAGGATGCACCGAAGATGAATATTACCCCAATCGATACTATGGCTATAAGTTGGCCATCTACGCCCTTCTCACTGACCATATTCATAAGCACGGCAAAGGGCTGCGCAAGAAGAATGAGTGCAACCATGAATATGGCATTGATAATTCCGGCTCCTTTTTTACTAAGTGCATAAAACAGCGGCATGTAGATGGAAACCAACACCAGTACCATGCCTATGGAAACCATGATGTCCATAAGGGTGTAGCTTGGCTTGTTTAATTCAGGGAAGTTCAAGTCGACCAGCCAGTGAATTCCGAACGAGGCGAGCACGCCAAATAAGGTATACAGGATCGCAGATACATACTTGGCTTGCACGATATTTTTGCGGCTAACCGGAAGGGTAAGCAGGAAATTGTGATTGTGGTTTTTGATATCGATCATGGTAGCCAGGATCACCGAACCAAATGCAGTGTAGATCCCCACAAAATACATCGACATTTCACTCTTAGGTATAAAGGCCAAGCTAAACACAATCAGATATAATCCTATTGTCCATAATGAACTTCTTAATGCTATGAAGTCTTTGCGAAGCAGGTTAAGCATGTTTTCGTCCCCCTTTTGCGGTAAAGTAGATCAGATCCTCCAAGGTTGGTCTTTGCAAAAGGGCAAAGCTTCCAAACAACCGTGCGGCCTCTTCCCTATTGTCTGCCAGTGCCTCAAAACCAACATCTGTCTCGCGAATTCCGATAAATTGATTCCGGGTATCCCCATCCAGCAGCTCCATATCTCCTTTAACGATCGTATATCTCTCAAGCACATCATCTTTCGTTTCGTTAAAAACAAGTTTTCCCTGATTGACGAATGCAATATAGTCCGCTATGCGCTCCAAATCTGTCGTGATATGCGTTGAGAAAATAATGGATCTTGTCTCATCCTGTATCAGATCCGAGAGCAGATCCAGAAGCTCTCTTCTAAATACAGGATCAAGACCAGATGTCGGCTCATCCATAATGAGAAGATCAGCATCGTGTGACAGAGCGATGGCCAGAGAGAACTTGATTTTCATCCCTTTGGACAAATCAGCGATTTTCTTCTTCGGCGACAATTCAAATTGCTCCAGGTAGCCATTGAATTTCTGCTCATCCCACTTCTTATAAAAGGGTGCAATCATTTTTTTCATTTCACGGATCGTCAGATGTTCATAATAAAAGCATTCATCGGAAACGACCCCAATACGCTGCTTAATGTTTACCTCCTGTGTGGGCATCTCATGTCCCAGTGTCCTGATCGTACCGGAGTCTGGGTGGATCAAGCCGATGATCATTTTGATCAGGGTGCTTTTCCCCGCCCCATTCGGTCCAATGAGTCCAGTAATATACCCCTGTTTTACATCCAGAGATACATTGTCCACCTTAAATAAGGGATACCCCTTGGTTAAATTACGCAGTTCAATTGCATTCATGATGAAGTTTCCTCCTCAGACAACATAGTAAAAAGATGAATTACATCTTGCTCCGTCATGCTTAATTCCTTACTTTCCCGAATAATCTCCAGCATTTTCTCTTCCAGTCGTTTCATCCGCTGCTCGCGTATAAAATCCTGATTGGCCCCTGAGACAAAACAGCCCTTGCCTACGACGGAATCAATTAATTTCTCTTTTTCCAGCTCTTCATAGACACGTTTGGTGGTAATCACGCTGACTTGCAGATCCTTGGCGAGCTGCCTGATGGAGGGAAGACTATCCCCGGCAACCAACTCTCCGCTCAAAATACTCTGTCTGATCTGGGTTAATATCTGCATATAGATGGGATCGCTCGAAGCGTTGGATATCAGAATTTTAATGGTCATTCACCTCGTTGGTGTTTATTAAGTATATAGTGTGTATATATAATATATACACTGTACACTCGTTCGTCAATCCATATTTGCCCATCTTATAAGACACTTATGCACAGCAAAAAAGGACGGAAATATCCGTCCCTCTAAGTTATATTTATTTCCCCTCACGGCACCACTCTTCAATCGCCCACTATTTCAGCGATGCTGGCAGCTTGACGCCAATCAGTTTGCCTTCGGCCTGTATAATAATCATGCTGCCGGTCTTCAGCGTTGCCTCGTGCAAATCAGCCCCGGTTTTCACACGGAATACAGGCTGGCTTGTCAGCATATTGATTCCAAGCAGTGTCCCGTTACGCTGCGCACGATAGATTCCTTTGCCATATATGCTAACCTGCGACACAGGAGCATCGCCATTCCATTGAACCGCACTGCCGTTTACCAGCTTGACACCCTTTAATTCGCTATCTGTAACAGAGTCCCTGTAGATCAGACGTTCCTGAACAACCGCTACCAGTTCTCCACTCACCCCGCCAGGAGGCTGAAACGTCCTCGTTGGAGCATCACCATTCTTGTACGTATTCAGATCATATTCAGCAATCTTGCCTGCCTGTTCAATATATATCTTCCCATCATTAGCCAATACACTCCCTTGGCCGCGCTCATACGGCGGGTCGCCGGACATTTTCCAAGTGAAGTCCATGCTTCCTTTACGTGTCCCTGTCTTGAGATTAAATGCATTCACCTGTACTTTCCGGTCCGGGTCAGATTCATAATCTTGAAGCAGCGGAGTGTAGTAATCGACGGAATATACCAATCCATTTTTAATTTGAAGTGCCTCTCCCTGTCCAAACTCACTCCATAGCTTTTTCCCAGTTTTCTTGTCATAAGCGTTTAATTGCACAGAAGTCAGTGCACCCTGCACGAAGAAGGTTCGCAGCACCACTCCATCGGATTCCTGCAGATACGCTGTACCATTGCCTTCGGCTAATGCTTCATCAGCCTTCCACCGCAGCTTGCCTGTCTTCCGATCAAAAGCATACGTAGTACTTCCGTTTATGACGTATAGTGTATCTGCAGTAGGAATTAATGCTTCTGTCCGCTCACGCGTATCCATCCATGTGGATGTGCCCGATTGCCATTCAGCCTTTCCAGTCTTGGCATTTACCGCATATGGCTTATGGCTAGAGGTTAGACCATAGAGAAACCCATTGTCATAAACCATGCTTGGGGTCAGATCTTTACCATGTGTCCAGAGCTCTTTGCCCGTTGCTGCATCCAAGGCGACCAGCTTGCGTTTAAAAAAGGCAAATACTTTACCGTCTTCTGCAACAGCCTGTTGTCCTTGATAGCTTTCATTCTGATCTGTATAAGAGTCTACCTTCACTGTCCAGGAAGGTTTAAGTTCAGGTACCGTTAATTTGGAATATGAATTCCAATCGTAGATGGAGATATCCGCTTTCTCCGCCAGTGTCTGAGAAGGCACCGCGCTGTACCCTCCGCTAACAGCGATGATGGCTGCGGTTAACCCTGTAAGAGTGCGAACGTAGGGATGATTTTTACGTTTCTCCGTTTGAGATTTAATCTGCTTGTTCGGCATGGAAATCCTCCTTCATGTTTGTGTAAGCTCTTAAATCTACTTAATATTGATTGCGTAAAAAGTAAACATTTGGAACGAATCTAGTATACAAGAGGATTAATCTGGGAGCAATTAACAAATTATATCTTGTCTGTAATTTGTTCAACTTAGATCATAATCAGGTAACGTTTAAGATCCCTTTTTCTTAGTAAATAGTGAATATTTCACCAAACTGATTTGCATACTACTTCAAGTAATCCAAATGACATTTAGGAGGCAACTCACTTGAATCAATTTTCACAGTCCCAACAAATTTCCCAACTGGCTCAGCAGCTCACGCAGCAAACACAGCAAGCGTCCATGCAGTATCAACAACTGCTGAGACAGGAACAGAGCAATGCTCAGCAGCTTGAACAACTGGCTCAACGCGAGCAGCAAGCGGCTCACATTATTCAGACAGCACTTCAAGGACACCAAACAGCTATCCAGCAATTGCAGCAAATCGCGAGCCTTGCTCAACAACTGGCAAACACAACTCAACACGTATCCTTCGTGGATCAACCATACAACAACCCGAATGTCGGTATTACTGGGCAAACGTTCGGACAGTTTCCAAACCAGCATCGTCAATAACATATGTATAAAAAAAAGGAACCCATGGATATGGGTTCTTTTTTTGCAGCTATTATTTCATGTAAGGAAGTGCTCAGGCATTCAAATCATGCAGGCCTGGACTATGCTCATTAGGAAGTTCCGGCATATATGGGAGCGGGAATCCCTGTGGTGGGTCAGTAACTTTCAGCTCGCCGCCGTTACGACTAGGTGATTGGCCGCTATATATTTCAGCAATCCGGGTATTGTCCAACCGGAAGTTAAACTGGGCATTATGGAAGCCGAGGTCAACGTATTTCTGACATTCCGGATATTTGTTGATATCGTAGTTCGGCACTGGGAACACTTTTCCCCAATTCACACCCAACGTTTCGAGGGCTTTTGCGAATGCATTTTGATGTGCATTATCACGAACAATCAGGAAACCCAACGTTTCACGGAACGCTTTGTTTGTACTCATTTCATAGATTCTTGTTTTTTGTAATACTCCCGTCGATTCCAGTACAACGTTGTCAAGCAAATTGCTGACCAGATTGCCATGATCATACACATAATTTCCAAGCCATGGGTTACCCGCAGCATCTACAGGCAATGAGCTCTGAGCCCCCATAATGTAGTGATGAGGATTGGCGTGCTTGATGGCTTCGTCCAATGGAGCCCCGTCAATACCCGCATCTCCCGCTCCTTCTGCGCCTGCTCCGGTTAAGAGCTGATTTATCGTTTGCTGCACCAATTCAATATGGCTTAATTCCTCGAGAAAAACTCCGCGCAGCAGGTCTCTGTACTGTGTTGCTTTTCCGCGGAAGTTGCTGCTCTGGAAGAAAAACTGCATCATTGTACGCATTTCTCCAAATTGTCCGCCCAATGTTTCCTGTAACACTTTGGCTGCTGCCGGATCCGGCTTATCCGGAACAATCATATTAATCAGATCTTCTCTATAAAAAAACATGGTCGTCCTCCATTCAAGTATATTACAGCCTTAGTTTCTGCCTTCTTCCTGGATTTATGTGAAAGTAAGCTCAACCAAAGTTTGGATTCGAAGCAAGAATATAATTCTTTTATTAAGGAGAACCTAACCCGGTAAAATGACTAAATATGTGGAGGGATACGATAATGGGTATTTTAAGTGGCAATCCCAAAGATGAACCTATGCACTACGGAGAAATCTTTAGCGTGTGGCAATGCTCCATGGTGGCAAAAGGCTCCATTTCCTGTTACCAGGCGTACATGAACCATGCCGGAGATAAGGATCTTAAAAAAATCCTAGATGACCTGCTGGATCAGGCCAAACTGGAAATCAAAGAGTGCGATGCTTTGTTAACCGAGAATGGCATTGCTCCAGCCCCAATGTTGCCCGAAAGACCTCCTGTCAAATTGGAGGATATCCCCGCAGGCGCAAGGTTCACTGATCCTGAGATTGCAGCCAAAATCGCAGCAGACACTTCGTTGGGTCTGGTTGCTGCGAGCCAGGTCATGGGACAATCCATCCGGGAAGATATCGGTGCATTATTCGCCAAATATCACGTAACCAAAGCGGCACTAGGCGTGCGCATTTTGCAATTGGTCAAAGAAAAAGGCTGGCTTGTTCCTCCTCCTCTTCAAATCAAAAGACCAGATTCAGACAAAGCCTAAGCAGCGCCTAATTTAAGCAACATTTAATGCCTATTCAAGACAAAGAAGGAGCATCATACTGCTCCCTCTTTGTCTTTTTTTTGTTTCCTTTTGTTTAGAATTAATTGGACAGGTTATATAGATTTAGAATTAATCAACCATACCAAATGGAGGGATTCACATGTTCAGACACCAAAAGGAATTACAATTCGAAGTAAAAGTAGATCGCCCGGATCCCGTATTCGCCCGTCAGGTCCAGGAAGTATTGGGAGGACAATTCGGGGAAATGACCGTAATGATGCAATACCTCTTTCAAGGATTTAATTGTCGTGGCGAAGAAAAATATAAAGATATGCTTATGGATATCGGCACAGAGGAAATCGGCCACGTTGAAATGCTCTGCGCTTTGATTAGCCAGCTGCTGGATGGCGCCACACCTGCTGAACAGCAAAAAGCAGCTGAGGACCCTGTTACTGCTGCCATTATGGGAGGAATCAATCCTCAACATCTGCTGGTGAGCGGACTCGGCGGCTTACCTACGAACTCTACCGGCGTACCTTGGAACGGTTCGTATATTGTGGCAAGCGGCAACCTTCTTGCAGATATGCGTTCCAACCTGCATGCCGAAAGTCAGGGCCGTCTCCAGGTAGCAAGACTCTATCACATGACTACCGATGAAGGCGTTCGGGCGACGTTCCGCAAAATGTTGGCGCGTGACCGTTACCATCAGTATCAATGGATGGCTGCCATTCAGGAATTGGAGGAAAAGAACGGCGTCGTTGTTCCTGCTTCCTTCCCACCAGAGGCCGAGCAGGAATCTCAACCTGAAGCCTATGAGTTCTGGAATCTTTCCGAAGGAACAGAATCCAGTGAAGGTTTATGGGCGAAAGGAAGTGCTCCGGATGGTACTGGTGATTTCGTGTACGTTTCCAACCCGGTTCCCAAAGGACAAGTCTACGAGCCTGTCATTCCTGCCACAGAACTTCATCACGACCTCGACGGAAAAGCGAGCGATAAGTAATCGTTAACCCATTGAAATTATTATATATATATCATTTCATTTACGTTTCTGCTCTATTATTTTGGGTACTAATCAATAGACAACGATATCTGGAGGTGTTTCATGATGGCGACGAAGGAACTTGCAGTACACGAGAAACTTGAAATTCATGAACTGCTAACGCTCAAAACATCATGTGCTACTAAAGCGGTGACCATGCTGGAGCTGGTCCAAGACGAGAAACTGAAATCCTTGATTGAAGACGATCTGAACAATTCTTCCCAAGCGATTGAAGAGTTGAAATCCCTATTGAAATAAGGAGGATCTTATTATGTCTACGACGATGACCAAAGAAATGCTGGTAAAGGCCATCAAACCAATGGATGATCTAGCGATTGCTACAGATATGCTTCTGTCAGCCAAGTCAGCTGTACGCACTTACGCGATTGCTCTTACCGAAACGGCGACACCGAGAGTTCGAAAAGTGCTGAAGGCCCAACTGGACACCGCAATTGATACGCATCAAAAAATCGCCGATTATATGATCAAAAATGAAATGTATCATCCGTACAATATCGAAGAACAAGTTGAGCATGATTTGGAAAAGTCGGATAAAGCTTTAAAACTGGTGGATTCTAACTAAATGTTGCTTTTCCCATCAAAAAAAACGACTCTGTTTTTCACGGAGTCGTTTTTTTGTTCGTTCTTTTTTTTAGTAAGATAACTACAAATAACAATATCGGAAGGAAAATTTGGAATACAGGAGAAGAATAATTCAATGTAACCCCCCGACCGACTTCTATATGTTCAGTATAAGTCGGTGACAAGAATGACAAACCACATAGAAGGATCCCTACCGCAAAGACCCACTTCTTGTAATTGACTCCTGTTACTCTTTCAAGACCTATAACAGCACCATGAAAGAAGGCGGCAATTTTAATGCCTAACCCTAAAAATAGAAGCAAAGTAAACAGAGCATCCATCCGCTCGAACACCTCAGTCAATTCAATCATTTGAACCGTTTCGAGGAGTGGCAGAGTACTATACGCAGCAATCTTAGTGCCTAGCACAAAAATAATAAGTTGATTAATAAAAGTTAGAGCAAGTGCAGTTACGATATAAGCAGTGATCACGACTTTATTAAAATTTCTTCCTTTACGAGCATATGGATAAAAAACCAGAAATAAAACAACTTGTCCGAATGGAAAGGAAATGATTTCAGGAAATGCAGCTTTGAAAATGGGATTCCATCCATTCTCCAAAACAGGTAATATCAGTTCCGCGTGAAAAATGCCTGTTGAAGGAATCAAAATGCTGATCAAGGTATATCCCAACAGCATCATAGGAAACAAAATCATACACATTAAAAACAGGACACGGTATCCGTATCGTACAGTATTGGAGACCACCAGGATGGTGATCACGGTGATAAGCCACATTGGTGTTCTGTTTAGCAGCGTCAATACGGTGACTTCACTTAAGTCACGTAAGTTTCGGGAAGCCTCATAAGCAAAATAACCCACAAACATCAAGTTAAGTATGGTTCCCATGATTTTACCCATATAACGACGAAACAACAGAAACAAATCCAATTCAGGTTCCTGATGATGAATTCCCAAATGAATAAGTAACAGTAACAACCCGGCTAGAGCCCCTGCAAGCATGGCTAACCACGCATCCTGTTTGGCTTCCCCACCCATTAAAAATAAAGTTGTACTTCCAACTTCAAATAGGGAAAGACAAACAGCCAGTTCCGATATGCGAAGAGAATTAGCTGTGGTCATTATTCTTCATCTCCTTGAGTGAGTTTACACCTTTTCCTTATTCGGATCCAAGCAATTTGCTAAAAGAGTCCTGAAGTAATCCTGTTCTTCTCACGCTAACTTCCACATTGATATTAATGTCCATGTTTCTAATTTCTTCTGGCCAGGATTCTTTTAGGGACTTCCACTCTTTGGGTTGATGCTGATGAATTTTGTTCCCAATCCCCAATAGGTCCACTTTTAGTTGCTGAGTTGCCTTCCACCCTTCCATCATCTGTGCTTCGATCAACTGTTCAGCCTGATGCTGTAACTCATTGATACTTTCTTTAGACGAGATTTTTTTCGGGGAAGTGCTCTCTTCCAGCTCTCCGCTCACTTTCGCATCTACACGAATGGTATAATGGAAGCCCGTCTTGATCGGCTTTGTCTTTACAGTTGCTTTTCGAACAAGAAATGAGTTGATTTCTCCATTTTCACCTACATATCTAAGATTCGTCCTTTTCACCTGATCCGTTAGCCAAGCTACCCCCAAGCTTTCACTTTGGCTTAGCTTTCCAATTTTCTTGTCCTTAGAGAAAACGCTCAACCCCTCCAGTCTTAATTTGGCTGGTGATGAAGTCTCTTTAAAAACATCTATATTTTCAATTTTTTTATGATCTTGACCTTTGACGGTTACGATGGGTATCCCTGCCGCTCCGCTGTCAGAAGAGATTTTCATAGCAAATTCGTGTAGGTTAACTAGAGGATAGTAGGATCCCCGCTCATGATTTCGTTGTAAGATATCGGAAAGGGCACGACCTGGGTTCTTTTCCGGTGGAACCATTTTATTCAGATAATCCCTTGCTTCCCCATCTGCGACAAGCATCTTTACGGTTTCGCGGGGTTCGATATTACGATAGTAATTATCAAGAATTTCCGCAATTCCCTGTTCTGCTGCTTCTTCCCCGATTACTAACACGTTGGTATGTGCAAAATACAACTTTTTCGGATTTTCTACACTGCTTTTTGCAACAGCTTCTCTGATCGTTTTTCCTTGAGAAGTAAAGGTGGTCACGGTAGACTGAGAGCCTCCCCCTGAGGATCCGCTTGTACTGCTCGCTGGTGGTACAATAACCTGATAAGTGATGTTCCATTTTCCGTTTTGTTTGTCAAAACCCGTTGCTGATGTAATGCCTAGATCGTTCATTTCAGTCCGATTACCACAACCTCCAAGTAAAGTTACCCACATAAGCGCTAAAAACATGTGTCGTCTATTCACAGGAATCACATAAACTGCTCCTTTACTCGCTATCATCAGATTGGTTTATACTGCTTATGGCATTGTCTGAACCTGCCGGATATTGATGCGGAGCTTGCCTTGTTTTATTTGAATCCGCTTTTTCAGCCGGTCTTGTCTTCATCGCCCACCAAGGTACCCGCAAGATCAGATCCTTCATGTTTGACTTGTAAAATGGACCGAATGGCATTAAGTAATCCACGCCGAATGACTTTAGTGACACCAAATGAGCCAACAGAGGCACTGCACCTGCCAATATGCCGAACAAACCAAGGGTACCTGCCAGCACCATAAATGGAAAACGCATTAACCTGACTGCTGTTGCCATGCTGAAATATGGAATAACAAAGTTCGATATGGCCGTGAAAGATACCACAATAACCATCGCTCCCGAAACCAGCCCAGCTTCTACTGCAGCTTGACCTATAACCAATGCACCGACAATGGAGATCGCCGGTCCTATTGCTCGCGGCATCCGAACTCCAGCCTCACGAATAACCTCAAATGTAATTTCCATAAGCAAGGCTTCAAGTAACGCAGGAAAAGGGACGCCTTCCCGCTGAGCTGCCAGAGTGATTAATAATGTGGTGGGTATCATTTCTTGCTGGAACGTAGTTAAAGCAATGAAAGTAGATGGCAGCAATAAAGAGACTAGAAAAGACAAGAAACGAATGGTTCTCAAAAAAGTGGAGATATCATAACGCTGGTAGTAATCTTCTGTGGTCTGAAAAAAGTTGAAAAAGGTGACTGGAGCAACCAGGGCAAAGGGGGTTCCATCAATTAGAATGGCAACTTGTCCGTCCAGCAAACTACCAGCAACGGTATCTGGTCGTTCCGTGTTAAGCATGGTTGGGAAAGGTGTTAGAGGCGCATCCTGAATGAATTCTTCGATGTATCCACTCTCCAATATGCTGTCTGTATGAATTGAACGGAGTCTTTTATTGACTTCATCTACCACTTCCGGTTTGGCAATCCCCTGGATATAGGCCACAGCTACCGAGGTTTGGGTATATTCACCAATATTGTGTTTAAAAAACTTCAGATCCGGTGACCGTATCTTTCGTCGAATCAAAGTAATATTCGTAGCAAGCTCTTCTGTAAAGCCCTCTTTTGGTCCCCTAACGACCGTCTGGGAAGTAGGCTCCTCTACTGATCTTCGTTCCCCTCCGGAAACAGATACAGCTATGACATGTTCAATCCCTTCAACAAGAATGATCAGATGTCCGGTTAATACCGCTTGATACACTTCCTCGAGGGATTCTATTCTTTCGATATTTCCTGAAGGCAGGCTTAATTCGAGGGACAGATCGGGAACTTCTTCTTCACATTGTGGAGAAGTCTTGACTATTTGAATGACTTTCTCCATGAGTTCTCCTACAAGCGATGGGTCTGTCAATCCTTCAAGATAACAGACAGCCAGCGAAGTATGACTTGGCACAGGATTAGGAAAATCACGAGCGACAAAATCAGGACTACTCTCAAACGCCTTTTTAATCAATTCAAATTTATTTTGAAGAGATGGGCCCAATTTTACTGGTTGTTTTGTTTGTCTCTGTTGTTCTTCCCCTTTGTTCTGCGGCTGAGATTGAAATACTCTTTTCATCCAGCGGAACAGCATAATCTCACCTCCTTTATTTTCCGTTTAATATGGATCATTTCCGTAAAGATTATGCCAAAATCTAGACGTTGTCCTATTTAAGTAATCCCTCGAATAAGCTGATAAAGTACTTGAAAGGAGAGGACGACGTTCCATGATACTAGGTTATATCTTACTGGGGATTTCATTATCAGCCCCAATCGGTCCCATCAATGCCGCTCAGTTGGACAAGGGTGTTCGGGGTGGGTTCATGCCTGCCTGGTTTGTTGGACTCGGCGCGATCGCTGCTGATATTATTTACATGCTGCTCGTCTATTTCGGCATCATTCATTTGCTGGATCTGCCTTTTGTAAAGGCTTTCTTATGGCTGTTCGGTTTTTTTGTACTTGTGTATACCGGTGTGGAAAGCATCAAAAATGCAGGAACCCTCACGCAGTCGAATATGAGAGGGGACGAAGCAGCGCTATCCAAATCGTTCATGAATGGATTCCTGATGTCACTGTTCAATCCCCTATCCATTATGTTCTGGCTTGGCATTTACGGATCCATTCTGGCCAAGGCCGTGAATGATTCAACTGTGGAGCAGACGCTAATCAACAGCGGAGCCGTTATTCTGGGTATCCTGATCTGGGATATATTCATGGCCGCCGCTGCGAGTTTATTTCGCAAGTATCTTACTTTAGGCGTCCTTAAGGGCATATCCATCATTTCCGGCCTCTCTCTTGTCGGTTTCGGATGTTATTTTGGAGCGAAAGCTGTTCAGTTTCTGTTTTTCATTTGATTTTATTCTTGCGAAGCCGAATCCCGGTAATGTGGAAGCTGGGACTTTCCAGGGTGTTGTGTGATTCTTTTTCTTCCTGATTTGTGGTGGAAGACTCTTCATTTTTCTTCTTCTTGCGAACTCGTTGCACAATCATATCGCTGATTCCAATAAGTAAGACAAGCAGCAGGCTGATAAAGAAGCCAGGTCGACTCAGCGGATGGAAAAGCGTACCTGTTATAGCGAGGCCAATCAGTACCAACCCAATCCATCGTTTGACAACGCTGAACCTCCCTGCTTTCAGAAGTCGGCCGGAAGATAGCAAAATGAACAACCAATTGTACATGAGCATTAATCCGGCTGCAGTTGTTACATATTCGTATACCTTGCCAGGAAGCAGCAAAGACATGACAATGGTTGCAATAAGCCCGCATCCGATCAGTGAGAGCGCGAATAATGGAAACTTCTCCTTCCATTTTCGTGAGAATAACCGCGGAGCGTCTCCTTCCTGGGCCAAGGTCAGCATCATGGAAGTCACCGCATAGAGTGACGCGGTCATGGTAGAGAAACCTGCTACAATCAATACTCCATTGAACAAATGCGGAACAAAGGCTAAATGATCACTGCTCAGTGCCAGTACAAAGGGACTCTCTTTGGGATTGAAGGCACCAAGTGGGACCATGGTCAGAGCCAGTCCAATCGACACAACGTATACCGTTGAAAGCGAGATCAGCATCACTTTGCCTGCCTTGGGAGCCTCTTCCGGGTTTTGAAGGCGGTAGGACATGATTCCGAGCACCTCAATTCCCCCATAGGCATAAAAGGCAAATAGAAACGCAGACCACAGACCGATCCCACCTTTCGGGAAAATTTCAGTCATGCTCAGCGGTACGTTATGCTCATATTTTGTTCCCCCAATCCATCCTGCGAGAAGCGCGATGGCAAGTACCAGAAACATAAGAATTGCTGCGATCTTAATAATGGCAAGTACATTTTCAACCCGGTCAAACCCTTTATTCCCGAAGAACACGATGCAAAGACCGACAATTCCGAATCCGGCTGCAAATATCCAGAGAGGAACATTCGGAAACCAAAAACGCGAGAAAATGGACAAGGCCGTCAACTGACTTCCCATAATAAGCAGCTCCGAAAACCAATACACCCATCCACTGGCAAAGCCAGCCCAGCTTCCGAATGCCTTCTTGGCATAGGAACGAAAAGATCCCTGCTCCGGATGATCCGATGTCATTCTCGCCAAGGCATCAAAAACAACATATGTACCGAGTGCAGCCAAAATGTAAGCCAGTAATACTGCCGGGCCACCGATCGAAATCGCGAGGCTGGAGCCCAGAAAGTATCCTGTGCCAATTGTGCCTGCTACACCAAGCAAGCTGAGCTGCCACCACTTTAGTTTCTTTTCCTCCGTTGAGGCCTCTGATGCTTTACTCATTTCTTCATTCCTCTTCTGTAATATTTTGGACCGCTTAAGGTATCCTTTCCCACTTGACCCTTTTTCATGTTGAAGGCAGAAAAACAAAAAAGCGAACGATAGGGCAAGCCCTTCATCCGCTAATATATTCACATCAATTATTGAATTGGAATTAAACCCACAACCGGATGTGGCACATAGGGTTCTTCCAACCACGCGATTTCTTCTTCTGTCAGCTTCAGGTCCATAGCTGCAACGGCATCCTCCAAATGTGATATCTTCGTCGCACCAATAATGGGGGCTGTTACGGGCTGCTTCTGCATAAGCCATGCCAGAGCAATGTGAACCCGCGGAACACCGTGCTTGCTTGCGATCTCTGCAACCCGCTCTACAATGAAGCGATCCGTATCGGCAGTAGAGTCGTATTTGGATTTCTGAACCTGATCCGTCTCGGAGCGATGCGTTGTTTCCGACCAGTCACGTGTCAGTCTTCCTGAAGCAAGCGGGCTGTAGGGAATGACTCCGATCCCTTCCTCCTTGCATAGGGGAAGCATCTCACGTTCCTCTTCACGGTACAGCAAGTTCAGATGATTTTGCATGGAAACGAATTTGGTCCAGCCATTGCGCTCAGCGACAAATAAGGCCTTTTGGAACTGCCAGGCGTACATCGCAGAAGCACCGAGATATCTTACTTTTCCGGCTTTGACTACATCATGTAATGCCTCCATCGTTTCTTCGATTGGGGTATGGTAGTCCCAGCGATGAATTTGGTACAGATCCACATAGTCGGTTCCAAGTCGCATCAGACTCTTATCAATTTCGCTCATGATGGCTTTGCGGGACAATCCGGCACCGTTCGGTCCTTCATGCATTCGTCCATGCACCTTGGTGGCAATTACAACCTCATCTCGTTTGGCATAATCCTTCAAGGCCCGCCCAAGGATCTCTTCACTTGCCCCCAGAGAATAGACATTCGCTGTATCAAAAAAGTTAATACCGAGCTCCAGAGCCTTCTTAATGACTGGCCGGCTATTCTCTTCGTTCAGTACCCATTGATGAATCCAGCGGTTGGCATCGCCAAACCCCATGCATCCCAGGCAAATTCTAGACACATCCAACCCTGTCTTCCCCAGCTTCACATAGTCCATCTTTTCGTCCTCCTCGTTATTCTTTTCTAATGTTCCGTCGTCTATATTCAGTTGGCGATAGATCAAAGCGCATTTTAAACACCTTGGAAAAGTGAGTCGTATTTTCGAACCCGCAGGCATAACAAATATCAGTTACCGACTGTGTCGTCTCGAGCAGGAGCTGACTGGCCAGATCCAGTCTGCGATTACGGATCCATTTTAGCGGAGAAGAGTTATACAATGCCCGAAATTCCCGCTTGAACGTTGACAGGCTTCTGCCAGACAAATAGGCCAGATCTTCAATGGAAACGGGATTGGTTACATTCTCTTCTACAACTTGTTCAATCTGACTCCGTTCAGCAGGATGGGGATACAACAGCTGTTGTAGCAAGTTCGTGTTTGCTTCGGCAAGATGAAACAGCAGCTCCATGAACTTGACGCCTACCAATCCGTCGCTGATCGAATCAGATTGGTTAAAATATGATTTTAGGGAGTGAATATATGCTCTCATTGGTTCATTAACTGGAATGACAGATAACGGAACGACATCATTGGTGGGATGAATGCTCTTCCAATCTGCAAAATCTGCGAACTTATGAAGTATGTCCTCATTCAGATAAAACATCATATAATCCAGCAAATATTCGGTACCGGGCTCACCCGACTTCTCGTAGTCTACCTTGATCGCTTTGTGCAAGAATATCATTTCATTGCTCCGCACCGTATGCTTTTCGTTCTTGAATTTAACCGTGTATACACCTGATTTAACGAACAGCAGCAGATGATCTTTCAGGAAAAATCCTCCTCTGGTTCCCTGCGTATGCAAACAAAACTGGATGACTGTAAGCCCATTCCATTTCAAGCTTCCCTCTTTGTCTGGTGCCTGTTCCATTCCTTTTGGAGCATGAATTAATTTTTTGGTTCGTCGTACATCCATTCTTCTTCCTACCTTCTGTCATCTCCTGCAAACATAACAATAACGCTTTTCTGCAAGAAATACTTTGCTCTGAAGCTCAAGTCATGTGATCATTTCGTTCATTCTTCTGAAGGTATGCATCCGTCAACGCCAAATCAATGAAACCAAAAACGGGTTCCAGTAAACTGGCTCCCGTTCTCTCTTCTATTCTCTTGGGCTATGACCAATTTACCCTCTAGGATATTTATTCTTATCCGCTTCCGTAATCGCTCGAATGACTCTGCATGGGTTACCTGCAGCAATGACTCCTGCTGGTATATCCTTCGTCACTACGCTTCCCGCGCCAATCACCGTATTGTCTCCAATCGTTACACCTGGCAGCACAGATACGCCTCCGCCAATCCATACATTGTCCCCTACTGTAATTGGAAGGGCAATCTCCAACCCTTGATTACGCTGTTCAGCATCCAGGGGATGACCAGCAGTGTAAAATCCGCAATTCGGTGCAATGAACACATTGGTGCCAAAGGTAATCTTCGCTGCATCCAGCATCACCGTATTATGATTACAATAAAAGTTTTCTCCAATCTCAATGTTGTATCCTTGGTCACAATAGAAAGGCTGTTCAATCCAAAACTTCTCTCCTGTTTTTGCCAAAATTTTTCTCATCATGGCTTCTCTTTCGGATATCATGCGCGGACGAAGCTGGTTGTAGTCGTAGCACAGCTCTTTTGCTTCAAGGCGTTCGTTTACCAATTGCGGATCATTGTTATTGTCATATAAGAGTCCTTGTTGTGCTTTTTCTTTCTCGGTCATCGTCATTCGTGTAAGCTCCTTCGTTGTGTCTATTTAAGTAGCCAAAATTCTATGTATGGACGCAGCAATGTACAATACAATCTATTATAAATTCATCTGTTAGCAAAATACAAAAAAACACGAGTGACCTCTTGGATCACTCATGTTTCATTCAGCTGCCGCTGTCTCTCTATTCATTCAATGCTGTCCTAATTAAGGCATTAACCCGTGAATTGAAGAGCAGACAGATATGGGACACCAGCGAAACCTGTATGTTATTCGCTCCGCTCAAGCGGGAAAGTGCAGGAGATACGATCGTGTCACTGGTAGAGTAGATGGAAGTAACCTCAACTCCCTGTGGGGCTGAAGTTGTAGTCAAACGATTGGCGCCTCCCAAGGTGACCAGCTTGTCTACTTTGGTAGAACCCCCACGGTTTAATATGTAATATAAACTATTAGCCCCGCCCATACTATGAGCCACAATGTTGACTTTGCTATGACCTGTTTCCCGAAGTACATTGTCTACGAATTGACTGATAGCTGCCGAATTCAACAACTGATTCCCCTGCTTGCTGGGCAGATCAATCGCAAACAGCTCATCTCTGGACCAGCCTTGACCACGCAGATAACTCTCAATATAAGTGAAATTGCTATCGGAACCTGTTAATCCATGAACAAAAACAACAGGTGTCCGTTCTGTCGCAGCGAATGTCTTTGAGCTCTGACCGATACCAGGTATCGAAATGGCTATCAGTATGCTCATGACCATGGCAAAAAACAATTTACTCTTTTTCACATCATTCATCCTCCTAAAATATAATTTACACTATATATAATATAAGTGAATAAATGGAATATAAATGGATCTTTAGTCTCAAATTTAATAGATTAAATCGTTAGTAAAGATTTCCTTTAGCCATCCACCCCCTTCTCTGTTATGCTGAATGACGGCAAATTTCAATTTACAGGAGGAACTTCCTAGATGAGACAAACGATTAACCGCATCACTCTTTTCTTCTTCGCCATGATCCTTGTGGTATTCCCTTTTTCGTGGAGCAAAGCCCATGCTGCCGATTCGTACAAATCGCTAGATTTGTATTTCCCGACAGATATTGATGGCCACTGGGCGTACGATACGCTTGACAATTTCGTTAACGCTGACCTTCTTAACGGTTACAGCCTGGGCAATGGCGAGGTCGCTCTTAAGCCCAATCATCCCATCACTCGTGCAGAATTCGTAGCTATTCTTGTTCAAGCTACAGGACTACATAGTACAGCTCAAGGAAAATCCTTCAGTGATGTAAAAGCAGGCAAATGGTATGCTGAGTCCATTCGGATTGCCAGTTCACTTGGCGTCGTTGGAGGTGTAAGCAGCACTGAATTCGGACCTGACCTCCCGATCACACGCGGCGATATCGCGGTAATGGTCGTACGTGCGTTCTCCGATACGGTGGAGTTTAAAGGTGCATCCAAAACCTTCAAGGACGTTCCAAACTACTATGCAGCTTCCGCCATTACCAAAGCGAGCCAGGCTGGTATTGTTTCAGGAATGACAACAACTACGTTTCAACCTTTCGCAAAAGCTACACGTGCTCAAGCTGTAGTTATGCTAGAACGTGCTTTACAATTGGAGCAAACCGAGCTGCCGGAGATATCTGAACTGACTGCACTTGCTTCCACTGCTACGGAGTCGGAGATTCAAGCCATGACGGATCATAAATATGATCAGTTGTCCGTAACCTATGCAACGTATTACACTGGATATCAGCTTTCATCCAACTTCACGTATTTGGAGGATTTAACTTCTGCAGCGGATGAAGAAAACTCAATGGATATTGAAATGCTCTCCCAACCGGACTTTTCCGTGATCGAAAGCTCTAACCGTCTGGCTGTATTAGAAGCAGAAGGCGGCAAGATGAAAGTAACGGTCCATTCGGGTAAAGAACAACAAGAAGAAACGGTTTCAATGGACGGATTGTATAAACTCAAGAAATTGAATGATAACAGCTGGAAGATCTATGCCATCCTTCCTTATGAAGAATAGGCTCTAATCTTTCATTTATTTCATTAACACTAACAACCACTGAATCCTAATTCAGTGGTTGTTTTGTATCTATTCGATTATATTCAATTACCCATGATCATTTGATTTAGCCATTAAGGAGATTCATGTGCTCCTTAAGATATCGGGTACCATGAATCCTATTTTTGGGGCTTACCTTTTCAATGCGTACCAGATCTTCAGGAGTCAACTCGATATCTAATGCTCCTACATTTTCCTCCAGATATTTGATCTGTTTCGTTCCAGGGATCGGCAATGCCCCATTGGCCAGCGTCCAGGCAATAGCAAGCTGAGAAGGTGTGCAATTCTTTTCGCTGGCTATTTTTTTGATTTGATCTACGATCTCAACATTTTTTTGAAAGTTTTCACCTTGGAAACGAGGCATATATCTGCGAAGATCATCTGCAGCGAGATCCTCAAACGTACGTAATTCACCTGTGATAAAACCACGGCTTAGCGGACTATAGGCCACATGAGTAATGCCTAATTCTCTAACGGTTGGAAGAATTTCATCTTCAATATCCCGGCTCCAGAGAGAATATTCACTTTGTAAAGCGGATATGGCATGTACCGCATGCGCTCGGCGAATCGTCGACGCGGATGCTTCCGAAAGCCCAAGGCAGCGAACTTTTCCAGCCTGTACTAATTCGGACATTGCGCCAATCGTTTCCTCGATAGGAACATTGGGATCTACGCGATGCTGATAATAGAGATCAATATATTCTACGCCTAATCGATTCAAACTTGCATCCACTGCTTTTTTAACATAATCAGGATGACCACTGATTTGCTCATAATTTGGCGTATATGAAAATTTGGTAGCAATGATCGCCTGGTCGTGCCGACCTTTGAGCGCCTTGCCCAGAAGTTCTTCGTTATGGCCATTTCCATAGACATCAGCCGTATCCAGCATCGTTACACCCATTTCCAGAGCACGATGTATCGTTTGGATAGAAAGCTCATCGTTAACCTCACCGTACATCCCCGGAGACATCCCCATTAATCCCATTCCTACCGACGATACCTTCAAATTACTGTTTCCCAATGTTTGACTAAACTTCATCCCAATCTTCCTCTCCTGTTCGATTAAATGTGTTTCAAACTGGACATTTCCTGTAATAATTTATTTTCTGAATCCTCTTTGCCTTTTTCCATATCATCATAGATTGATAATTTTTGATTCACCGCTTCTAACGCTTGATTAAGATCGTTTTGTCGTTGATACAATTCTTTTTTATATTGCGTGAGCATTGCTTTTCTGAGCGGTATCGTTGAAGCACCTTCCATGGCAAGGTTAACCATCTGCTTCAATACGGACACTTTCATGCCTGTTGCTCGAAAACAGGACATCACTCTCATCCATTCCAGATGCTCTTCTTCAAACAAACGATTTCCGTTCTGATCTCTGTTGATATATGGGAGCAAACCTTCTTTCTCGTAATAACGAATTTTATGTGCCGGGCAACCTAGCCGTTCTGATGCTTCTTTGATGGTAAAGCTCATATCATTATTCCTCCTTTGGATTCACATGTCCGGCTGGCTCTTTCACATCATAAGTATTAATGTGCACTTTAAGTCAACCATCTATTTTTTTGAATTTCTCTTAGCCTTTTCTCCTATTAAAAGGGGTTCAACCTGGTGTCTAAACCACCTGTCCGGAACAAAATATAAGAACCTTGAATTTTCAAGGTTCTTATGATCAGTAAGTCAGAAGACTATCGTATATTGTTATAGAAAAAGGTAGTTTACCTTCGATCCATCAATTCATGACTATCCTGTTACGGCTGCTTTCTTGCTTTGAGCGCCAATTCGTAGGCGTCTCCCCTTCCCATAGCCGGAAGGCCCGATAAAATGAATTCTGGTCTTCATACCCTACAAGAAAGGCCACTTCTTTGATATCAAGTGAAGGATCAGTAAGGTATACTCGAGCCTGCTCATGTCTGGCTTGGTTCAGCAGCTGTTTGAAGCTGGTGTTCTCATCGGTAAGTCTGCGCTGTAATGTTCGATCACTTACGCCTAACTCCTGCGCTACGATTTGGACATCGGGACGTCCACCTGTGAGGCTCCGTTTCAGAATCCATACGACCGCTTCTGTCATGGATTGGGCCTGTTTCTGTTCATCTAGCGAGCGATCAAGTATGGGCGTCAATATCTCAAGCAGTTCTTCGTTATACGAGATGAAGGCAAGATCCAGATCTTTTTGACGCAAAATCAATCGATTGCTTGGTGCACCCATCTGGATATGGCAGCCGAAGTAAGCTTCCAGAGCCTTCACGTCTCCCATGGGCTGTGAGAATTCGACCTGCAGTGCATTCAAAGACTGCCCTGTACCACGGCGTCCTAGCTCCAGAAGAAAGGCCAGCGTGATTCCAACCAGGACGGGAGGTCCAGACGGTCCACCATTCATCCACTCCAGTTCAATAATGCAGCGATCATCCTCCTCGGTAATGTGCAAGCTTTCGGGAGGACACATCCGTTTGTACCGAGCCATCCGATATAGCGCATCACGGTAGTCACGAGCATGGTAAGTGGCTAATACACTTGGTGGATAGTGGGCTGTTTCAAAAGCGGTTGCCAGTTTGATGGTTCCTTCAGCCGTGTCACCCATGAGGTCGGAATAAGCCTGCCAGATTGCAAAATATTGGTCAGTATTGACGATTGCGTTTGTAATCTTGGTGAGTGGCAGTTGTGCTCTGCGGGCTACGTCATGGGTATCGATCCCCAATTGCTCCAAGCCTGCCCAGAATCCGGCTGGAATCTTAATACGTTCATTGGAATGCGGCTTCATCTTTCGATCTCCTTCAATGGATCATAAGTATAAACAAGAATACTCCTTCGTCCACCAGATGTCTAATCTGATGGTCATCTCAACTAGAAGAACAACCAAAACCACACTATCCCCCATAAACTGACCTAACCCCTTTGCTTTCAATGCAAAAAAGCCGCCTTGATGGCGACTTCTTGTTCTTGCAATATGGAAGCAGTTTACTTCTTATTGTTTCTTAATAATTCCTTGCTTGAGCAGCTCGTTCACATTAAGCGATTGGTCATAAGGAACATCGATCTTGCCTTCATTCACCAGTTGAATGATCTCATCCCGATAAGGGCTTGCGAGATCGATTCCAACGATCTCCCAGTTATTGTCCACTTCCGGGGAAATCTCCTGATGTTCTTGAATGTATTCCACCAGGTAATCCCGAATGCTGCGTGGTGATTCCCAATCGCGGTTTGCTTCTACCAATTTGTAAGCTTTCAATGCGCTGCTGTATCGATAGTTGTTTACAGCAAGCTTCAGTTCTTGCGTATCAGCCAGAGGCTTGCCTTGATACATTACATCGATGATACGCTTACCTGCAGGCTTAGACAGGTCAATTTTGTAGTCTACGCCAGCAAACATATCATACAAATAACCTGGAACTTCAGGATCGAAGCTGATCGAAACGTCTCCCTCTTTCCACTGATTGTAGTGTGAAGCAGACCATTCCATATACGCCTTCAGTTCTTTACCCGTAACCTTAACCGTATAGAGCACATTATCGAATTTGTAAATATCGAAAATATTCGCATAAGTGATATTGCCTTTTTTCAGATTGGAGGTGTCTTTGAAGAGTGCAGCAGCCGAAACATCCGCTCCGCTCACTTCCATCTGAACCTTGTTGATCAGATCAACCACGGCTGTATCTTGTAGCTTGCCCTCAGGAATCCCATTAATTTCATTCACAGGCTGGAAGTCCTCGGTTGCCTGACCGAAGATACCACCAGACGAGCCTTCCGCTCCAGCAGAACCACCACCTGTAATGAATTGGATCGTAGCTTCGTGCTCTTCCTTCACCAGGTCACGAATCGCCGGATCAGGGGTGTAGGAAGCCATATCTACCACTTGAACCTGACGGTCCGTCACTTTATTTTTACCTTGATCTTTTTTCACTTCGATATCAAATCGCACAATGTCACGGCCAAGGTTGCGAGGACCGCCGATCACGGTTTGTCCGATTTTTTCGTTAACCACGATGTGCATGTGCCCAACCAGCATGGCATCAAGTTCAGGCACCATGTTTACAATTCGTTCAGCCGAGTCTGAAGCTCCGTCTTCGTCGAACTCAGCAAACATGCCTGCATGCGCGCTCGCGATAAGTACATCCACTTTTTTCTCATTTTTGAGGTATTGTGCAACCTTCTTCACCGTTTCACCCATATGCTTGAACGTAAGGCCGTCTACCTTATCGCCGTCCCAACGAGGTACATTTGGTGTCGTTACACCGATAATCCCTACTTTTATGCCATCCACATCGATAATCGTGTACGGCTCGCCAAGTGTCCCGCCATCTTCTGTCTGGATATTGGCTCCAAGTACGGGGAAGTTCAGTTCTTTCATAATTCGATCTACATGATCCAGTCCAAAATTGAATTCATGATTACCAAAAACCATAGCATCGTACTTCATGGCATTCATGGCTTTGGAAACAGGATGAATGACATCCGTGTTTTTACGATAAATATCATCTGTTAAAATATTGCCTTGATATGTGTCCCCATTGTCAATCAACAGCACGTTAGGGGAGGTCTTCTTCACATCATTGACATATGTAGATATCCGTGCGAGCCCGTTATTCGTTGTTTCCGCACTATCTTCATAAGTATAGCCCCACAGATTCCCGTGCACGTCAGAGGTGCCCAGGATGGTGATTGTAGTGGATTCGGCTTCCTCTTCTTTTTGAGGAACCTCACTCCCTGTGGACGGCTTCTCAGGAAGCTTTAACTTTTGGCCCACTTGAAGGATATTCACGTTTTTCAATCGATTGAGCTTTTGCATCTCTGCTACGGTTGTCCCATTTGTTTTGGCGATGGTCCACAACGTATCTCCTTTTTTAACGGTGTACGTCTCGGCAGCCGCAATTCCACCAAAAAGAGTAGAGAACACCAAAACCATGATGACAATCCAGCTGAGCTTACTACGATGCTTCATAAATCCCTTTCACCTCTTGTCTTATGATGTGTGTTACCAAGTCTATCCTCTAGATCATAACAAGATAAATCAAATAATTGGAGATTAAATTTACGTTTTGAACTAAATTATTACATTTTGCAACACATTCTTGTTGTTGCGGCAGGTTAATTACCTATTTTATTGGTAATGAGCCAATATTTAGGAGTATACAAATTATTGTTTTGTCATAATAAAAAAAGCCTGATCCACTTAAGGACCAGACTTCAAATTTATTATCCTTCCACGATATCTGCTTGCAGAGCAGTCGCGACTTCAATCATCTTGGGAACCACAGCTTCACTGGAAATGGCTACGTACAGATCCCCAGAATATAGCCGGAAAGGAATGTCCACATTATCCTGCTTCCACATAAAGAAATCTCCATCAATGGACATGGTACTTTCGGTTCCCTGAACAATGTAAACCTGTGAATACGTAAAGTCAGGCTGGGTTGCAAAGTATGCCTTGCACTCTTCGAGAGTAATGGCTGGTCGCTCATTCTCTTCTTGCATAGTTCGGGTGATACGGAAACGCTGATTCATTGATATGCCTCCAGATTGATTAATTCAAGTATATATTTTCATTCATAATAGCAATTTACGTATCGTTTCGGCAAGAAAAGCGCTCTGCAGCCGCAAAGGATGTTAATTTCTCTATATATGCGTGCGCTCTATTCGTTGCTGGTTTGAATGAAAAGAACCTCTCTTGGAGGTCCTGATGAACTTCATATAAACTATATTGTTGAACCTATTGTTGAACCGTACCTGTGCCTGTTTTCACCGTCTGGACTTCATACATATTTACGGTTGTGCTGATCAGATACGCAGGTTTCTCCTGCCCTCTTTTGTTGCGGTGGCCCTGGATGTGTGCATCGCTTTTCTCCCAGTTTTTCCACGCTTCTTCTGATTCCCAACGGATCAAAACCATAACCTCTTCATGTTCCTTGCTCTTCTTGTTGACCATGACACTAAAATCAATCAGACCAGGCATGTCCACTACTGGGGTTGGGCCATTGAAACGTTCCAGCACCTTGTCACTATGTCCTTTTTCTATAACCATACTGCGCGTCTGAATCAACATCATTATTCCTCCTGATTGCAGTTACACTGGAAACCCACCAGCCTAACCGCATTTTGTTTTACTCTTTCCACTATTGTAGCCTAATTGAAAATGATTATCAATAAAGCCAAGTTAGTCTATCTTGTAATTGGAACTCTATGAAAATTTTGCTATACTACACTATGCTAGATTACTGTCTATATGTCCTTTTTTCTACTATTTTATGAATGTGGAGGAATACAAAAACATGGTTCGTAAACACATAGGTAAAACCATTGCTGCCACCTTGATTGGTTTGTCCTTGCTTGGAACGTCGGTAAACATCGGTGATGTGCATGCAGCACCTGCCATATCGGTCAAGTTGGATAATGTAGTACTCCAATTTGATGCTGCCCCGCGAGTTGATAAGGGAGTTACTTATGTTCCCTTCCGTACCGTAGGTGAAGCATTAGGAATCCAGATTACGTGGAACAGCAAAACGCAAACCGTCAAAGCCGTAGGCAGTGTTAAAGGTCAAGCTACAGAGGTACTTCTTCAAGTGGGTAATACCACAGCCACCGTCAATGGCACCAAAGTGAAGCTTGCTGCAGCCCCGGTTCAGCGAGAAGGACGCGTACTCATTCCGCTCAGTTCGTTCAGCAGCCAATTCGGCGTCGGAGTGGGCTGGGATCAGGCTACACGTACAGTTTCTCTCGTATCCCCACAGCGTGAAATGCATTTGAGAGCATTTTATGCCGTACGGGCATTTCATGAAATCGATCTGGTCCCATCCATGAACTCTGTAGCTTTTGGCTGGAGTCGAATCGACCGGAATGGCCAATTCACGCTTCAAGGGGATGAATATTATCTGCCTGAGGCAGCAGGCGAACTGACCCCTCAGACCATCGTGGCGGATGCTGCAGATCAGAATATTAAACCATACCTTATGGTATATGCACTGGATGGTCAAGGCGAGCTAACCAAAGTTTTGAGTGACAGCAGTCTGCGCGAGAAATCGATTCAGGGCATTAACGATGCAGTTACGGAGAATGGATTCGGCGGCGTCGTTCTTGATTTTGAAGGATTGGGTTTCAAACTGGATGCCAAGCAGCAGCAGAAGCTGCTTAACGACTATGTCAAACAGTTAAAAGCGTCCTTGCCTCATGACATTTCGATATCACTGGCTGTACCACCTCTGAACAGTGCCTATAAAGGCTATGATTACAAAACGCTCGCTTCCTTGGCAGATGATCTTATTATTATGGCTTATCAATATAACCCTGCGGGTACCAAGGCACAGGTTCCGGAACCCAACAGTCTTGTTGACCAAGCCATCCAGCTTGCACTTAACGCAGGCGTTCCAAAAGATAAGCTGCTGCTTGGGATTAACTTAAACAGCGAAACGGGAACCTCCGTTGATGACAAGCTTGGATTGGCCAAGAGATATGATCTCAAAGGAGCAGCATTCTGGCGCCTTGGCTTATTCCGTGAATTCAACAATCAAATGGTAGAAGCCGTGAATTCGTCAGTCATCAAAGAGTAATTAAAGAATACCTTGTGCAAGTCATTCTCATATAAAAAATTCATGTGAATGGCATCAAGCCATTCACATGAAATGAGTCCATGCGAACTTTTCTTCTATGAATATACTATTCTATCTTATCGGATAGGAGGTATGCAGAATGACTCAGTTTCTGGATGCAAGAGTCGCGATCAATGCAACGTCGACCAACTCCATCTCAGTACCCATACCGGTAATCAATACGCCTACGTTATTTGCCCAGATTGGTCTTATTACAGCGGGTACAGGAGCTAATCCCAGAGTTCAACTCAAAGGGACGATTACGGTTCAATTACCTCTGGCGTTTTTCGTAGTGAGAGTTACCATTGTGAGAGGTACGCTGGCGACAGACCCTATCATCTATTCGGCAAATAGCACCTATGGATTGAGCGGTATACTCGCACCTGAAATCATTACTTTTTCAGCGAATGACTTTAACCCGCCCATTACACCACAACTGACGTATTCAGCGTTTATCAGTACAAACTTGCTCGGAACGGTTCGAGTCGGTCCCGAAAATTTTGACGGCTTCCTCGTATCTGATTGATCATCGATCGATTCCCATTCAAAAACCCTACCGCTGCAAATGCGGTAGGGTTTTTGAATGGAGAAAAGCCCCCTCACAGTTGAAAGGGCTAGATGCCACTTCAGCTGTACAGGGAGCTACCCAGATCATAAGTTATTAAGAATACTGCTTCAATACCTGCCCCAGAATTTCAATCCCCTTCACAATCTGTTCATCGGAAGGTGTGGAGAAATTCAATCGGATCGCATTGCAAGGTTCACTCTCATCAACGAGGAAAGCCGTGCCTGGAACTACCGCTACGCCGCTGGCTGCAGCTGCCTTGGCATAATCCAGCATCGGAATATGAGCCGGCAGATCACACCAGAGGAAAAGTCCACCATCCGGTTGGGTAAACGTAATGGAATTCCCCATGTGTTCCTTGAGTTTGTCCATCATTAAGGCAGATTTTCTGCGATATATTTCACGAATACTGCTGATATGTTCTGCATACTGGTATTCAGCCATGAACTTGTAGGCCAAGATTTGAGGAAGCATCGCCGTATGTACGTCTTCTCCCTGTTTGGCAACCACCATTTTCTGCACGACTTCGTTCGGTGCCAGCACATAGCCAACACGCAAGCCGGCAGACAGGATTTTGGAGAAGGAGCCCACATAGATCACTAGCCCCTCTTCGTCCATGGATTTGATCGTAGGCACATCTTCTCCACTGAATCGAAGCTCACCGTATGGATTATCTTCCAGAATCATCACACCATACTGTTTGGCAAGAGCATAAATGGCTTTGCGTTTCTCCAGACTTGTCGTTACTCCCGTCGGATTTTGGAAACTCGGGATCAGGTAGATCAATTTCACATTCTGCTCCGTCTGCAGTGCCAGTTCAAGCTTGCCGATATCAATACCGTCGCTTTCCATTGGAACGCCAACCAGCCTTGCACCTGAAGCCCGGAAGGAGTTCAACGATCCTATGAAGCTTGGGCTTTCACAGATGATTGTGTCTCCCTCGTTGCAGAATACTTTGCAGGCAAGCTCAATGCCTTGCTGTGCACCAGAGACAATAAATAGCTCGTCCGATGTTGTGCCTGTGTTATAGTTCGTCTTCAGGTGATGGGTCAATGTATCACGCAGCGGGGCGTAACCTTCGGTTATCCCGTATTGCAGAGCCGTTACCGGATCCTGCTCCAGAATGGACTGAGTGAATGTCCGAATGGCTTCAATGGGAAACGTCTCCGGAGCGGGATTTCCCGCAGAGAATGGAATAACGTTCTGACCCGAGGATGCCTTCAGGATCTCTCGAATAATGGACGGCTGCAGCGCAGCAATCCGGTTAGAAAATGAATAGTTCATCTTAATATAATGCCTCCCTGCTTCAAATCTGACGCTCAATACTACTTCTACATTCTTTTCTATTATACGAGTACTTCTCTGTTTTCAAAATGGTCTGCTTCAAATTCGTCAAAAACAAATAAAAAAGAGGTCGACATAAGCCGCCTCTTACAGATCCATCATTATGCATGTTTTCCCACATTACCCGCGAGCTGCATTCATCTCTGATAACCTTGTAGCCTTGACCAGATATGCTGCCAATCCAGGAAATACGCGGGCGAGCGCGGGATAATATTTATTGGTTTTGGCAAAAGCCAGCTTCTGGATTCTTCGTGCACGCCGAAGCAGCTCTGTAAATTCATCGCTGGCGTCTTTTGTATATCCTTCCTTCCACTGTGTAAATCCGATGTCCTTTTGCAAATAACGGTTGGTCCATTCCGCACACAAGATGGAAGAACGCAGCGCAATGGACATGCCGTCACCGCACAGGGGAGGAATCATCAGCATCGCATCTCCAATATGCGGGAACTGGGACCAAGGCTCAGGCACGTTCGACAAGTGAAGCGGAGCTATGGAAACCTGAGTTCCCTGAACAGGCTCTCCATCTGCCAGTCTTGCTGCGAGCCTTCCATTCGTTTCGGAGGCCGCCTGAAGGATATCGGTTACAGACTTGCCGCTTCCTTGCACCGTATCCAGCGTTAACAAGGCTGCTACATTCGCATAGCCATTCTCAATCGGTGAAATGCCGACGTATCCTCCCTCACAGAAATAGAGTTCAACTCTAGCAGGCATGACAAGACCGCTGTAATGAGACTTTATCCCAACATATACAGTTTCATCCCGGATTTCAGGCGGAGACGTCATTCCACGTGGCTTTTTGGTCCCATATGCTCCGATGACAGCCTTCGTTCCATAGCTTAATCGTTCATCCCCCTGTTTGACCTGCACCTCGTAATGATCATCTTCGAGCAGCTGAATACCAACGATGGTTGCTTTGGTTATAATTTCGACTCCCGCAGCTTCAGCTTGCTTGTGGAGAATGCGATCCAGTTCATGTCGACTGATGCCATAAGCGGGTCCTGGCAAGGGAGCTTCAATCTGACCGCCCTGAGGCATAATGATCTGTGCGTGATCCATCGTGCTGGGCTTCACTTCCTGAAGCTGAATATTTAGATACTCCAGCATTTCTTTGGTCTCTGGTGACATGAATTCGCCGCAGGTTTTGTGCCTGGGGAATGACTGTCGATCCAATAGAAGCGTACGATGACCCTGTCTGGCCAGCTGCAGGGCGCAAGAACTGCCAGCGATTCCAGCACCTATAACAATGACATCTAATGATTCGGACACCTAGTATCACCTGCCTTTAAGTTGGATTTTGAGCAGCCGTGACTATAAATGCTACCATCATTAACCTGCCTGGTGATTCGGTATCACGACAGAGTAGCGGAACAGCGGCTTCCATTCATAGGTCATGGTGTCATGATTCAATTGCTGTTTTAACTCCTCCCAATCCTTTGCCGTGAAGCCCTTGGCAACAGACAGCGGACCGTCATGACGGATATAACGATTACGCGAGATCATCCGGGTTGTAAGCCAGACCGCGGTATAGGATACCGGGTGGCGATGGATATCGTTAATCACAACACCATATTTGGACACACGCAGCATATGTGAAACGACATCAAGCAGCAGCTGTCCGTCAAAATGATGTACAAACTGCGATCCTGTAACGATATCTGCCGATGCATCCGGCAGTTTCATGACATCGGCACGCTGCACATTGACCCTCGGTTCATTTTGAAAGAGCAGTCTTGCCTCTTCGCAAGCTTCTTCGGTCAGATCGACCAATGTAATCGTAAGGTCAATCCCCTTCTGATTCGCCCAATGAAGCAGCTTCTGATTCACGTCTCCTGAGCCAGCTCCTACATCCATAATGCTCAGCTTAAGAGGTCTACCGACAGATATCCATAACTTCTCAACACCATCAAGAGTAGGGCCGGGAGCGGCAAATATTTTATTGAGACGACGCAGGTGCTGCAGTGCTTCACGCAATTCTTCCCCGCCCATGGAGAAATCATCCATCAATTCATCTTCCTTCGCCCGGATCGACAAGTTTCTAAAGAAGGACATGATCCTTCTCCTTCAGCGCTGGCGTATAGGACGGAACGTAAGTGAATTTCATGAGCTCCGCGATCAGCCCAGGTCCAAAAGCCATCGCCACACCCTCCGTCACAGATTGATTACGGGCTTTCATATCCTCACGCATGGCATGAAGTACAAATAAAATGGTATTGGATGATAAGTTTCCTACGGTTCTAAGAATTTCCCTGCTGTACATCGTCTGTTCTGCTCTTAAATTCATGACTTCCTGAACAGAGTCAACGATCCCACGTCCGCCTGGATGAATAGCCCATAGTTCGGGTAAACTGTCGCTCCCGAGCAATTGATAGAGCTCGTTCTGCAAGTGAGCACCCAGCAGTTTGGGGATGCGAGGCGATAAGTACAGATCATAACCTTGATTGCCTACCTCCCATGTCATATCCTCCGTTGAATCAGGAAGAAGAACGGAATATCCGGTTCCAAGATCGAGATAATGCCGCTGCTCGGATTCCGGTGCTCCAACGACACAAGCAGAAGCTCCGTCCCCGAAGAATGAGGCTGCAAACAGCGCCCCTCTTTCCTTAACCGGTTGAAAATGCAAGGTACAAAGTTCAACGCACACGACCAGCACTTGTGCATCAGGCGTTCCCTGGACGACATCACGAGCCATCTGTATGGCTTTTAATCCCGCCGCACAGCCCTGAAAAATCAGCGGTAACCGGTTTACGCGGGGAGATAATCCTAAATCGCGAATAAGCATGACATCCAGACCAGGCAGATACTGTCCTGTGCAGCTGACCGTTATGATATGTGTTATCTGTTCAGGAGACATGCTCGCATCCTTCAATGCCCTCTGGGCAGCCTCCATTCCAAGCGGGAGAGCCTCACGTTTATATGTATCCATTCGTTCCTGCGTGGACGGAATCTGAGAATGGTCCCCCGAAGGCAGGTAACGACAGTCCTCAAGTGACCCAAGATAGCTGGGTTCAACCGTATAACGTGTTTCTACGCCGCAGGACCTGAACACTCTTTTGGCAAACCGGGCCAAATCCTGTTGATCCTCAAACGATGAAGCAATGAGTTCAGCAATATCGGACTGGGCAACTTCATGAACAGGCAGTGCAGTTCCCATGCCCAGGATGGCGATATCCGTATGGTTATACAAGGGTTGATTCATTTTAAACCTCCTATGGTGGATGAGAGATATCCTTTAATTAACAACACTTACCCTTAAGAGCGTCGTTGTAATCTGTCGTTTCCTTTATATTTATGTATATGGTTTATGCTGACCCACATTCTCCATTCAGGTGCTCTTCTTCGGGAAAGAGTAAAAAAAAGAAGCCGCCTGAAGGCGACTTATCGAAAAAGTGTGGACTTGCGTCCCATTATTTATTCAATTCATCGCCAATGATGACGACTTCCGTTTCCAAATTCACATTGAACTGGCTGCGCACCTTCTCCTGAATGAGCGCAATCATATCAATGTAATCCTGCGCCGTAGCATTATCCACATTCACGATGAAGCCCGAATGTTTACGAGATACTTCCGCACCGCCGATGCGAGTGCCCTGAAGTCCGCAATCCTGAATCAATTTGCCGGCAAAGTGGCCTTCAGGACGTTTAAAGACACTTCCGCAGGAGGCATATTCCAGTGGTTGCTTGGACTCTCTGGCGTAAGTAAGTTCATCCATCTTCGCCTTGATCTCTACCGGATCTCCCGGCTGCAGCTGGAACTTCACCTCGATGATAATATCCCTTTTGCCCATAAATACACTCTTGCGATAACCTAGCAGCAGCTCCTCGCTCTGCATCGTAATAATTTCGCCTGCCTCTGTCACGACAATGGCAGACTCGACCACATCGGACATCTGTCCTCCGTATGCTCCTGCATTCATATAGAGCGCGCCACCTACCGAGCCCGGAATGCCGCAGGCAAACTCGAGTCCGGTAAGACTTGCATCTAACGCCTGCCGGGATACATCAATAATGGCTGCACCGCTCTGTGCTGTCATCGTATGACCATTCACATGGACCTGATTAAGATTCTGCAGCGACATGGTAATCCCCCGAATGCCGCCATCTCTGACAATCATGTTGGAGCCGTATCCCAGTATAGTCAGCGGGATATCATGCTGAACCGCCAGCTTCACAATTTTGGCTACTTCATCTATGGTCTCGGGGAATATTAGAATATCTGCTTCCCCGCCGAGTCGCGTGTACGTATAATTTCGGATCGGTTCGGAATATCGAATGCGGTCTTCGTGAAAGTTGTCAAACAGGGTTTTGCTTAATAACTGATATGAATTCATGATTTTCTACCACCTTGTCTTGATTGCATCGTATAGGTTATTTTACTCTGAATAGCTCCATTTTGTCGCAATTAATTCGAATTAATCATTAATTATTTAAAATGATGGTGCAGGACTGGAAAAAGCCGCCATATGGCGACTTGGTAAAGCGTTGCTTTGGCCTTACTCATTATAACTCATTTCAAGTAAGTGAGCATAATGCTTGCTGTCTTCCTTTTTTCATTTTAAATATAAGCACAAAAAAAGGGCACTTGGCCCAGAGGTTAATCCTACTATATAAGGTACCTATCCCTTCACAGCTCCCAGCGCCACGCTGCCTATAATCTGCCTGGAGAAGATCGCAAAGACGATGATGATCGGCAGGATCGAAATCGCAACTCCCAGATATAACAACCCATAATCCATACCATAGTAGCCCTGAACCAGAGCAACGAGGACCGGAAGCGGGTATTTATCCAATGAGAAGAACAGAACAAGTGGTGTCAGGAAGTTGTTCCATGAGCCGATGAACGTAAATATGCCAAGTGCCGAAATGGCAGGTCCCAGAATGGGCAGCACAATCTGATTGAATGTCCGAAACTCTCCTGCACTGTCCACACGTGCCGATTCAATGATTTCGTCGGGGATACTGCTCTCCATAAATTGTTTGATAAAAAATACGTTAAAAGCATTCGCTGCCGCAGGTAAAATAATGGCAGCATAGCTGTCCAACAGCCCCAGTGTACTGAACAGCCGGTACATCCCGATCAGAGCCAGCTGCCCGGGCACCATCATCGTGGCCAGCAAAAACATGAACAGCCAGGTACGTCCCTTAAACTTGAACTTGGCAAATCCATATGCGGTTAATGAACCAATATACAGTGACAATACGGTTGAAGTGCCGGCAATAAAAAGACTGTTCGCAAATCCGCGCCAAATGTTGATTTTGGAGGCCATGTTGAAGTAATTATCCGCTACGAATGGTCCGGGAAGGAAAGTAAAGGTGGATGCAATGGTCGCATTATTATGCGTGGCATAGATAATCATCAGATAAAACGGAACGATACAGATCACAGCCAGACCAGTCAGGAACAAGTAGATGATCACTTTGCCGATCGTAAGCTGCTTCGTGCTGGCATATTGCTGGATGGCTGCATTCGGTTGCTCAATTGATTTTGCGGTTTGCATAGTACTTCCCCCTCCCTATGAACGACTCTTCCGACTGGTCATGATGAAGGATACAACGGATAAGAGAATGATGATAACGAACAGACAGAAGGCGATAGCTGCGCCGTAACCGAAGCGTGTGCTTTGGAATGCTACATTATAGAGATACATAATACTGGTCATGGCAGCACGGTCCGGTCCACCATTTCCATTGGTGAGCGTGAACGGCTGGTCGAAAATCTGAATGCCTCCAATAATGGAGGTAATCATCTGAAACAGAATGATCGGTCGCAGCATTGGAACGATAATATGAATAAAAATGTGCTTCTTCTTCGCCCCATCCATCTGGGCCGCTTCCTGTAGAGCCGGGTCTATTCCCTGAAGCCCTGCAAGGTAAATGACCATTGAATATCCGAAATATTGAAAGAACAGAATGGCTGACACAATAAGTCTCATAAACCACGGATCATTCTTCCAGTTGATCGGACCATCAATCAGCCCAATCTGCACCAGGAAGTGATTCAGACCGCCGGACTGCCAATCAAAGATCAGGCTGACAAGCAATCCAAGTGATGCTGCCGTAACGATATTCGGAAAAAAATACACGGCTCTGAAGAAATCTCTTCCCTTAAGCAGCTTATCGTTCAGGATAAAAGCAAGAACAAGAGAGACTGTAAGCTGCGGGACGACAGATACCCCCCAGATGAATAATGTGTTGAACAGCGTTTTATAGAAAAGCGGATCTTGCAGTACAGCAATATAGTTTCCGACCCCAACGAACTCAGGGGTCGTAATGCCATCAAAGTTGGTAAAACTGATATAGAGAGAATAAAGAATAGGATAGAGTCCAAAAATAGCGAAAATGATAAAGAATGGAGCGATAAAATAATAGCCATAGTGGTCTTTGCGGATCGATTTGACAAACATGATGTGTTCCTCCAGTCATCGGATGATTAAAAGGTCCGTTCTCCTCGGCTAATCCACTTCCAGCTCAGGAAATCTCAATTTCACATCGCGTTTGATTCGCTTCACCGCTTCTTCTTTGGTCTGGATATCATTATTGAGATACAACTGAAGGACATTTTTATAAATGTCATTATTAATAATAGAGTCATACTTGGTTCGCTCGTAGACCGGAACCTGTTTGGCTGCCTCGGAGAAAAACTCGAAATGCTTTTGCCCTCCCAAATAAGCTGAAGTAACGGATGGTGCCAGCTGGTCATTCACGACCATGTTGCTTGTAAAATAATCCTGTTCCTTCGCCAGCTCAGACAGGAAATCATGGTCAAAGTTATAAAACTCAATAAACTTCCAAGCCGAATCCTTTTTTTCACTCTGACTGTACATCGCGATATACGTGCCTCCTGCGCTAAATGAAGACGGACCAGGTGCAAGCCCCCACAACCCTTCGGTGTCCGGCGCATTCGCCTTGAAGGTATATTGCAAAGCCCAGGTTGCACCCGGGTAGAACATCACTTCCCCCTTTTGCATCGAAGCGGCGTGCCCCGCACTTCCTTCTTCATACTCCGCAAGCACCTTGCGCTGACGAGCTTCCCGCACAAGGTCCAATACCTCCATATACGTTGGATCGATGACAAGCTTGCCATCCTTTACCCAAGGGATTCCATCATAGGAGTTGGATATGGCATTCCAGTTTGCCAGTGCATGTACTTTATTTCCGCTCTCCTGCTGCACCCTCTCTCCAATCTCAAATATGTCTTTCCATGTACCGATCTGTTCGCCCACTTTCACGGGGTCGTCCGTTCCCAAATATTCTTTGGCCAAATCCCTGCGATAATAGATGCCTCCTGGTGTCCCCTGATACCCAATGGCGCGAATATGGCCTTCACTGTCCTTTTCATTCGCCTGCACAAATGGATATTGTTCTGGAATCAGCTCATTCGCGTTATACGGGGATGAAGACAGATTCTCCAGATAAGGTACATCAATCAGCTCTCTGATGTTTGCATTTTCAATCATAAATACATCAGGTGCTTTCGACGTGGTCTGTAGTGCGGATTTTAATTTGGTAATGTAAAAGTTTCCGGGGATATTGACGAAATTCACCTTGATGTCTGGATATTTTTCTTCAAACTTCTCAATGGCATAACCGGCCTCATCCGTAAAACTCCACACCGTAATTTCTTCCTGATTGGATGCCTGCTCTCCCTTGGACTGACAACCGGATACGATCATCACTGCACTTACAAGTGCAATAATAGAGAGATACTTCAATTTAAATGTCTTCATGGGCCCCCTCCTTCAATAAAAGGAAACGCTTACATTTTATTCGAGTATAGTGATTTTGGCGAGGGCTTTCTCCTCAAATATTGTGAATCATCCTTCATATTTTGTGATATGGGTCTGATGCTTCTTCCTGAATTCAGAAGGTGTACAGCCATTATATTTTTTGAACAGTCGGTTATAGGAGTTCACATTGTTAAATCCATGCCCGATGGCGATATCCAAAATGGAGGTCTGACTAAACAATAATGCCCATTCCGATTTGATAATACGAAAGTGGTTCAGGTACTCCATCAACGTGACTCCCTTAGTCTCCTTAAACAGCTTGCATACATGAAATTTGCTGAATTTAATATGCTCAGCCACATGATCCAGCTTGATGGGTTCAGCGTAATGTTCCTCCAGATATTCGCAGACCGATTCAAGGAATTCGAATCTTTTGGCTCCGTTACAGGTCTCTTTGGAAACACATGGCTCTGTAGTCGGTTCCTTGGTCCGAAGCAGGTGGACGATGAGATCGTACAGCCTTGCTACCATTAACCAGCGGTATCCCGGCTGCTGCCTTTTCTCCTCTTCGGAAATGGCCTTGATATATCGGTCCAGATTCTTCTCATTACAGATGAGCGACGGAATCATTGTTGTTTTATGAAAAAGTTCGCGGAGGTCATGGGATTCAGGATCTGCTGCCACATTTCCCGTTACCCACTCCAGCCGAAACAGGATAATGGTTAAATACTCGGTACCTGGCAAAAAACAGTGTACATCTCCCGGCTTGATCAGCAGAACGTCTCCTTGTACAAGCTCATAGACCTCGTTGTTCACTCCAATTCTCGCGCGTTCTCCATTCACAACGACCAATTCAACCTCTTCATGCCAATGTGCAGCAAAATTAAACTGTTCACCCGTGTGAATTACCCGGATCGGGAACCCTTCTGTCATATGACCTGTTTCAAGAAACGTTGGAACTCCCATCAGATCACCCTTTCCATATTTTCCAATTTCCAAGCCCTAGTAATCATATTATGCATGAAGAGCAGGATTCCTTTCGAATGGATCAGGAAAATAAATTTCACACATGAAAAAAGCCGCTCTATAGGGCGGCTTAAAAAAATTACTCAATCGTCACTGTACGAACGGACTGACGTTCCACACATTGAATATCCAGGGTAAATACAGGCTTAACTTGCTCTCCGTTCAACATCTGAATGAGCAAATGTCCGGCTAGCAATCCGGCATCTGTCTTAGGTTGTCGAAACGTCGTTAGCGGCGGAGAAACATATTGTGATACATGGATATTGTCGAATCCAACGACAGATACTTGCTCCGGTACTGAAATGTGATGCTCGCGGAATGCTTCCAGACCACCGATTGCCATGTCATCATTTGCAAAAAACACAGCCGAGGGAAGACCATTCTCTATCAGCATCTTGGCAGCATGATAACCGCTCTCTTTGCAGAATTGTCCACCCAGTCTCCACTCGCTCTTTTCCTCGATGTCGGCTTCGCTCAGCGCTCTCAAAAATCCTTGATAACGAAGAAGATTACAATCCGAACTGAACGGTCCGTTAATGTAAGCGATCGTGCGATGACCTTGATCAATCAGATATTTTGTTGCCAAATATCCCCCTTGCTCATCATCCATTAGAACATTAACGATATGTTCATTCGCAAGTTTCCGATCCATCACCACGAACGGAAACTCCCTGGCTGCAGCTTCCGTGAGTAATTCATCCGGAATATCCTGCGCGATCACAATGGCTCCATCGATTCGCTTTTCCCGAATATATCGGTTCGCCGTGGATTTCTCCCCGCCCATTGAACTGCATACAATCAGATCATAACCATGACTCTTAATCGCTGATTCGATGCCCGGTACCAAATCGGAAAAATAGGGGCTAGACATATCGTGAACCATCACGCCGATGGTTTGTGTATTTTTACGTTTTAATTCCGAAGCAGGTCCATGCTTCACGTAATTGAGCTGGGTAGCTGCAGCAAGCACCTTCTGTCTTGTCAGTTCACTTACATTGTCTTTTCCATTAAGCACACAGGATACGGTAGAACTGGCCACACCAGCCCTCTTTGCTACATCTTTAATGGTTATCATTATAATGCTCCCTCAAAAAACCAATCCTTTTGTTATTAGAAACAACATCGTATGAATCATTCACTGCATTTTATCACGCTATCCGGTGCATGTCTCCTCGGCAAACCCTTGTTTATAGAAAAAGGTACTGATCCATAATTTCTACCGATCAGTACCTGTGAGTCATTACTTTAAGCCTCTTATCCCCTCTTCCAGAATGCCCATTACCGTTAATGTTTCTTCATCCTTGATGACTTTATCCTTGCCGTGAATGATGGCCTCATAGATATCATCGTACACACGGGCATAATCACCCCTTTCAGAGACCACCTTCTCTTCATGATACACACCTTCCTCATCTATATAGGTTAGCGTGCCATAATGTTGGGGCAAATCCACACCAAAATCAGCATGTCCTTTGGGTAGGTAAAATAATTTCAAATGTTCCTCTTGACGGTCTTCCGTTTGTTTGACAAACACTCCGTTTTTACCATAAGCAATCAGGCTCGGGCGTGGTTTCAAACGGAAAAAGCTCGATTTAACGGATACCTTCAGGGTTGAATAATAAAAGTCCAGATCAAAGTAATCGTTCATTCTGCCAGCACCGAGTAATTGACGCACATCTGAACGAATCGTGTCCGGTTGACCAAAATAAGATATCACTTGATCGATCGTGTGCACTCCATGTCCGTATAGGTAACCGCTGTAAGGAGAGAACTCCGTCGTGCCGTTCGGAATTTCCGGGCGATAATAATCATAGTGCATCTCCACTTCAAGCAGATCCCCAAGCTTCCCGGATTCAATAACTTTTTGAGTTGTCAGAAAATCCGAATCATATCTTCTATTCTGATAACATTGAATGACCAGGTTCTTCTCCTTGGCGTATTGAAATATGGATTCCGCTTCCTCTTTGGTTAACATGAACGGTTTCTCAACTAGCACATGTTTACCATGGTCCAGTGCCATCTTGGCATAACTATAATGAGATTCTGTATGCGTACAGATTACAACTAACTGAATCTCCTCATCATTCATCAGGCTCGACATATCGTTCGTGTAGTGAATCCCTGGCACCTTGTCCCAATCCGTTTTGTCCGGGTTCCGGGCATAGATCGTTTTTACGTTCAAGTGCTCCCGATTCAATGAAAAAGGAAGATGATAACGGTTTGTGCTTTTGCCATTGCCAATATAACCAATCGTTAACATGGTTGTTCCCCCCTGCTGCTCTGTTTCTTTTATTATAGAAGAAGAGTGCTGCGCGTAAAGGTTATCCATGCATTATGGTACATTTGACCAAAGTTCAGTTAATATGGCACATTAATATTGGGCAAAATGTTCAATTAAACATCATTTTAACTCAACAGAATGATAGAATCCGGGGTGAACCGATTGAAACTGCTGATGCAATTGTCAGAAATGCAGCATTTTACACCTAACGAACAGAGCATTGCATCATATATTTTAAGTCAGCGGGAACGCATGCTTCACTGCACTATTCAGGAGCTTGCTCAAGTTACATATACATCGCATTCTGCCATAAACCGTCTAACACGCAAACTCGGGATGACAGGTTACAAGGAATTTATCATCACACTTGCCCGTGAATTCCAGCAGAGTACCCAGAATGGTTCCAACCATGTTGATGCCAATTATCCTTTTGGTGTCGGTGAATCTCCTCTTCAGGTGGCTGCAGAGATTGCCGATTTGATGAAAGAAACGATCTCAAAAAACGCCGCCATTCTGGACGACGGCCTGCTTACCCAAACGGCACTGCTGCTGCACCAAGCAGATCGAATCTTCATCTATGCCTTGGGCGATTCGCAGATCCGGGCCAAAAGCTTCCAAAATAAATTGATTAAAATCAACAAGTATGCGATCATTGCGACCGAACTTTCCGAGTGGGCGCACCATACTCTCAATGTAACATCAAGCGACTGTGCCATGTTTCTAACGTATCACGGGAAGTCATTAAACTACATGAAGGCAGCACGTCACTTCAAACGTGAAGGTATTCCGTTTGTTACAATAACAGCAAAGCCCCAGAGTGAGTTGGCTAAATGGAGTACTTTATGTTTACAGGTTGCCAACGACGAGGAGAAGTTCACCAAGATTGGAACCTTCTCTTCGCAGATTGCCCTGGAATATGTGTTAAACGTGTTGTTCTCCTGCATTTACAATATGGACTATGCCAAAAATAAACAAACGGCCACAGAGTCTCTTCAGAAATTTGCCATGAGTGACATGATGAATGATATATAAATAAACATACGAAATGAACGAGGTGTCCGCATTGAAATTTAGTGAATATGCCGTAGGTCAGCGCTACGAAACCAAATCGATTAAACTGTCCAAGACCGATATTATGGAGTTTGCGAAGATTTATGATCCACAGTACATGCATTTGGATGAGGAAAAGGCCAAAAAAGGACGTTTCGGCAGCCTGATTGCTTCCGGCATGCAAACGATGAACATCTCCTTTAAGCTGTGGATTGAAGTAGGCGTTTATGGAGAAAATGTTGTCGCAGGTACGGGGATGAATCATATTCAGTTTATCAAGCCTGTATTTCCGGATGATGAGCTGAGCGTAGTTGCAGAGGTGATAGAACTGCTCCCAAGACGCAGAGGCAATGGCATTGTTACCGTCCTGCTCACGACCTATAATCAAAATCATCAAAAAGTATTCCAGGCAGAATTAAGCGCGTTAATTGATAATTAAGATTACATGCAAGTGTAACATAATCAAAATGTTGGGGATTGGCATCCAATTTTAATGGTCTATCTTTGGTTGAAGAAGAACCGACTCCGTACGAGTCGGTTCTTCTTCACCATTTTTATGCAATAGCTCAGCATACATTAAGCCTGCTCATAGCCCCATAAATATCTCCTGGTTCCAGACTGAATAATCGAACTTCATCAGTCTGCAAATACAAATTCCCATTCCCCATTCAAACTCATCCAGTTCTGTCGCACAAATTGCGGTCTTGGGTAATCTTCACGTAACATTGTGATCTACACCCCTGTTCCCATGAATCTGTAATGTATACTTGAGCCTTTATGCCAGATTGATTTTGCGGATGACTTCAAGCGGCACTTTCGGCTGACGATCTTCAGTTAACAGACCATTAATCTCCTGCTGCACATCCGTGACCTGTGTATAACAATAGCCCGAGATATAAGGAATAGCCTTGATCGCTCCCGTAATTGAACGAAAGCGTTCAACAAAGGCTTCAACGGAGTCCACCTGATTGCCATAGCCCCAGCCTTCATCCGATTGAAAGGCAATGCCCCCGAATTCACTGATGATAATGGGCTGTCCTTTATACTCGTAACCTTCGGCAAAAGCAAACTTCCATCGATTAGAGGAGATCTTGTTGTTTACAATCATGTCCTTATCCTGATAACGTTCCAAAAAGACATCTCCTGACTCCACATAATCGTGGATTGTCAGAATATCCGATACCGTATGCTCCCATCCGTCATTAGTAATGACCGGACGATAAGGATCAATGGCTTTGGTCAGATGATAAATGGATTGCGTAAACTGCTGCTGTGCCACCTCGTGAGCGATTGTCGGTATTCCCCATGATTCATTAAACGGAACCCAGGTGATCACGCTTGGATGATTGTATTGTTGTGGTACAATCTCGAGCCATTCCTTGGTAAAACGGCTAACAGCTTCATCATTGAATTCAAAGGTCGCAGCCATTTCCGACCAGACCAGCATACCCTTTACATCACACCAATATAAAAAGCGTGGATCTTCCAGTTTCATATGTTTGCGAATGCCGTTATATCCCATCTCGGCAATTTTATCAATATCTTCGATCAGCGCTTCTACTGATGGAGGTGTCAAATGGCTTTCAGGCCAATAACCCTGATCCAGAATAAGTCGTTGATAGAGCGGAGCATTGTTCAGCAGAACCTGCCCATTTTCAATCGATATTTTTCGCATGCCGAAATAGGAATGAATCCGATCGATTTCCTTCTCATTTTCGTACATAACAAACTCGATATCGTACAGATTCGGTGAATCCGGAGACCACAACGACTGTTTCCACGGGCCGCCCGCCTCATGTTTGACACTGGCCTCCACGGTCATCCAAGGTCTATCCGGAGACAGGCTGATGGTTTGCACATGCTGACCCTTCAGCTCAATCCTTGTTTCCAGACGTAAGTTGTTCCTGCCTTCAATCCCATTCAATTGAAAGTCCAAACGAATCATATGACGGTCGATATCGGGCGTCATCTTGACCGTTTCAACCCTTGCTTCACTCACATGCTCCAGCCAGACACTCTTCCAAATCCCGGTGCTTTGCACATAAAAGCATTCAAAGTTTTCATCTACCCAGCGCTGTTTCCCCCGAGGCTGCATTGCACTCTGACTGTCTGCTACTTCAAGAACAATATTGTTCTCCGAACCGTAAGTGATATATGGTGTAATGTCGAAGGAAAATGCCGCATATCCCCCCTCATGTTCACCCGCAACCCTTCCATTAACCCAGCATTTTGCGCGATAATCCACCCCTTGGAAGTGAAGAATAGTTCTCTTGCCCTTTACCTCTTGAGGAATGGTCACCAGCTTGCGGTACCAAACCAGTGGATGAAATGTCTCGATTCCGATTCCGCTTGCCTGAGTTTCATAGGTAAAGGGAACTTTAATTTTGAGTCCTTTTGGAAATTCAGCTTGATCATACCAATGTTCACTCTCACCTACCTGATTGTCATCAAAACTAAAGTCCCATTCGCCATTCAAATTCAGCCAGTCTTTACGTACAAACTGCGGTCTTGGATAATCCTTATTGTAAAATTTGGTTGTCATATCGTTTCTCCATTCTCCCTTGAGCTACATTGGGCGCGCTGGCCTGACATAGCAGTTTTATCGTTTTATGAAATTCAGACTTGCTCACATTACCCCTTAATTCCGGACATGCTGATTCCCTTGACAATCTGCTTCTCGAAAATGATAAACAAAATAATGATAGGTACTGAAGCCACTGCATTAATAACCATTGGTTTGACATAATCCTCAGAATATTGACCCATAAGTGTAGGAATACCCATCGGCAGTGTAAATAAATTGTCGTCGGTGATCGAAAGGAACGGCCACAGGAAGTTGTTCCAGGAACCGATAAACGTCAGAATGGCCATGGAAGCCATTGCCGGACGAGTGAGAGGTAACATGATGCTGGTGAATATTCTCCAGAAGCCACCACCATCAATCTGTACACTTTCGAGCAGATCATTGGGAACACCGTCAAAGAAACTTTTGAGTACAATGACAGCTACAGGCGAAGCAAGAGCCGGAATGATGAGTCCGCTGTACGAATTCAGCAAATGAAGATCTTTTGCCACCTGATAGAGTGGAATAATGGTAGCTTCCCCCGGAATTAACAGGCCTCCAAGGATGAAAAAGAAAACAATGGTACGATAGCGAAATGGTACCTTGGATAGCGCAAACCCCGCCATTGCTGCAAAAATGACAGTAAGCAACGTTACAATCACGGCCACGAACAAACTGTTGGCAATCCATTGAGACAATTTGGTCGTCGTTAGAATCTCTTCGTACACAGCCAAAGAATACGGAGGCTTAAACCAATCCAGGACTGTAATGATCTTCATGCCTTCTTCCTTGATCGATACAACAAGCATCCAAACCAACGGAGCCGCAAACAGTACAGCCATCAATGCAGAACTTATACGAAACAGCCACTTCATCAGCTATCCACTCCCTTCCGGTTGTTCATCCAGTACTGCAGCACGGATAATACCAGGAGTATGAAGAATAAAATATAGGACATCGTCGCGGCATAACCGAGGTTATTATTTCTAAATCCGGTTTGATAGATTAACTGGATAATCGGACGTGTCTGATCCAGTGGGCCTCCGCCTGTAATAACATAGATCTGCATGAAGACCTTGTATGAAGCGATAATTTGAAGCATCGTAATGGTTTTGGTGAGTGGAGAAAGATATGGAAGGGTAATTCTCCAAAATATTTGCGAGTCACTCGCTCCATCCAATCGTGCTGCTTCATAGATCTCATCCGGTATCTCCTGAAGCGCCGACAAATACAGAATAAAGTTAAAACCTACCGTCCACCACAAAGTTACAACGGTAATGACGATCCAGGCCAGGTTTGTTTCAGTCAGCCAGAAAATTTCGGCGTTTTGGGGTAACAGGCCGATGAGATGCAGTACAGAATTGACAAAACCGGTATAAGGCTGGAATACGAACAACCCCAGATAAGCTGCGACAGCAACCGAGAGTACACTTGGGATAAAGAAGATAATCCGGTAAAACTTTTGCAGAACCGATTTTCGATTCGCAATCAGAGCCAGCACAATGGCAAGTATGATCATGGTCGGAGTACTTAGAAAAACAAAGAAGGTCGAGTGCCATATCGCTTCCCAGACTTCCCTGTCCTGAAGTACCTTGCGGAAGTTATCCAGGCCAACAAAGTCCATTTTCTTAATGAGTGTCCATTTGTAAAAGGTCATTTCAATGCCTTTAATCATCGGCCAAATGGTAAACAATACATACACAATTAGGAAGGGAAGCAGAAAAACAAGCGCCTGCATCTCCGTCCTCATTTTTTTGAACTTCATACCCGTCTCCCCTTTGATCGACACGCAAGCCAACGTTAATGCCTACACATGCGCAAGCTTGCGTGACCCGTCTTCCTTCTATTCACTCAGTATTTTCTGAATGCCTGCCTCCATGTTGTTCATGGCATCAGCCGGAGTCATTTTATTGACCCATACTTCATTCAAAAATTTAAAGGCGACTTCTTCACGGATTTGGGCAGTTTTGGTTGATTTTTTGCTGAACTTAACGACACTTGCTACTTCAGAATAATCGCTGCGGTAAGGCATATCCTTAAATTCCTGTTTTTCCAGAACGGATGGTTTGGAAGGAATATGGCCGGCTTTGGCCCATACCTGGCCATTATCCGCAACCCAATCGGCGAAAATCATCGCCGCTTTACGCTTTGCTTCGTCTTCATCCTGAGTCAAAGGCAGAATAATCGTGTGAGAGTCTCCCCATGTTGCTTCCTGATCGTAAAATTTAGGTATCGGCATTGCACCAAACTCAAAATCTTTGGTGGATTCCCATGTTCCTGTCGTCCAGACACCCGTCATGGTAATTGCGGCTGTTCCGCTTTGGAAATTTTTATAAAAATCCGGATCATTTTTCTTGATATAGCCTTCGGTATACAACTTCTGAATATAATCGGCTGCTTTGATCCCCTTTTCTTTATCAATAGCCGCAGATTTCAGATCGTCCGATATTACATCATTCCCACCCAATTGCGAATACAATGACCACCATAGTCGGAAAGGATCATCATTGTTATTGGATAGTGCAAATGGAGTAGCCTTGGCTGGCAACTTTTCTTTTAATGTTTTAAGGAAACTTACAAAACCATAAGCTGATTGTTCCAACACGGGTTTTCCGTCTTCGCCGAGCAGACCAGCTTCTTTCAGCAGCTTTTTATTGTAAAACATGATAAAAGCATGTGTATCAATGGGTACTGCATAATGCTGATCGTCTACTGTAACCGCACTCAAAAGATTTTGATTGTAGGAATTCCAATCTACGCCTGCATCTGCAGCGGGTGTATCGAGTTCAGTGACTACCCCCTGATCAATCAAATCGGGAAGCCTAGAGGAATGGGATATGCCGATGTCCGGTCCGTTGCCGTTACCAACCGCGGTGACAAGTTTAGTATAATACTCGCCCCAGGCAAGCTTGGTATTTTTCACTTCGATGTCCGGATGGGTTTTGTTGAATTCATCAACTAATGCTTGCATGTTTGCCCCATCGCCACCATCGAACAATGTCCAGAAGGACAAGCTCACTTTCCCTTCACTTGCGGCATCACCGTCGGCACCACCACTGTTTCCACTGCATGCACTTAAAATCATAGACACAGAGAGAAGTAATGTTAGTGTCAACAAGCCCACTCTTCTTTTCATGCGAGTATCCCCTTTATTCTAATATTATAGATACAAACGATATACTTGATTTGTTACATTATTTATGTATCTATAGTGGGATTATAGCCACCAAACACCTTAATGTCAACGCTTTCAATTATATTTATTGTAATTATCCAATCAAAAAAAGCTTTAGTTACAATTTATCCGCAACTAAAGCTTTTCTCTTCAATCCACATCGGAATTCATTACGTAATTTATGGTCATTTTAATGTTCTGATCGTGATCTCCAAATTCTCTGCCAAACAGGTTCATCCCACCCTGGTGAACAGCATCTGGTTTGATGCCCACCCGCAAGCGCAATTTGTGACTATCCATGAGGTTCAGTTGATTTAATGTAACAGGCGAAACCTTCTCCATATCAAGCGAAGTCTTCTCTTTGTCTACTCGCCATGTCTTCAGCAAACCATATTGGGTAGACCACTCATACCACCAGGCTGGATTAAGATTTCCCCTTCTGTCACCAAAGTCCCCAGGACATGTCCACATGCCAATCTCCACGCCATTAATCCATACCGAAATATCGGAAGGCCAATTGTGATCGTAGTTAGGTGCCTCAGAACACATTTCCATAGATACTTCAAGCGATTCAATCCTTGCGCCGGGCGGTATTTCCAGTGGCATCAAATATTCAACATATCCTTTTCGAAACCACATAATCTGAGCTCCAATATGCTTTGGGTGAAAGAAACTGGAAGGTTCATCCTCACGTATAATCATTCCATCCGCATTGGCCATGCCACAGGTTGGAGATACCTCGCAATCGCTATAATGACCTATGGGCATGTCTACCTCATAGACTTGAACACCACCTCTGGGACCCGCCTTATCCAAATTCAGTGCAATGTGTATATCATCATAATTACGACTGCATACTTTCATCGCGCCGCGAGAAGCCGGCAGCAGCTCTGTATTAATTAATCTTGCAGCCTCCAAAATCTTGATATTGTTGGCTACGGTGGATACTGGAAGTTTAAGAGCTTCAGCAATCTCCACGATATTTAGGTTTTTGGAATTAAGAAGGCGGAGGATATCTACCCGGGAACGTGTAGATAAGGCATGGGTAACCGTTACCAGCTTGTCCGGGTCATCAAAACTAAGCTCAAGCATTGCGTAATCCACCTCATTCTAAGATTGTATTTCAATAATTTTACTTGTATGTTACCAAAGAGTCAAATTTGCTGTATTAAACCTTTTATTTTGTATTAAATGATTTTTATCGAATGCCTGCTTTCAACTTCACTTCAAAAGTGTTATTCACTCTAATAACCAACGCAACGCAAAAACACCTCAAAACGGTCCTCCATCTGATACAATGCGGAAGGTTTTTTGAGGTGTTTGACTTGCCAAACGATTCGGGGACAGTTCAACTAAGCAATTCTGCCCGTTTGTTAGACCGTTTTTTTATTGACTTTACTGCTTTTGGATTTATGGGGTTTGAAATTACTGTTTTGCGCTTTCCCCGGCTTGGTAAACCATTCGGACTTGGGTTTACGCGCAGGGTTCTTCTTAGCCTTGGCCGGTTTATTGGTCATGGAACTGTTAGCTGCAGCCTTCGATCCCTTGCTGTTTGTTACAAACACAGGAGCACTCGTCATCGGATAAGGATGATCTTTGACTTCGGGAATGCTCTTCTTGATTACCTTCTCAATATCCTTGAGGAACGGCATTTCTTCCTTATCACAAAAAGAGATTGCCATACCACTATGCCCTGCTCTGCCTGTGCGGCCAATTCGATGTACATAGGTCTCCGGAATATTAGGCAGGTTAAAGTTCACGACATGCGAGAGCTCTTCCACGTCAATTCCTCTTGCCGCAATATCTGTCGCTACCAGCACTCGGGTGACTCCGCTTTTGAAATTGTTCAATGCTTTTTGTCGATCATTCTGAGACTTGTCACCATGAATGGCTTGAGCAGTAACATTTACTTTGGTCAACTCACGTGTAACACGGTCAGCGCCGCGCTTCGTGCGGGTGAACACCAGTGCCGAAACAATGGATTTATCCTGCAAAATATGATTTAACATATGTTGTTTCTTGCCATTCTCCAATAAATACACAAACTGTTCAATTCGGTCTACCGTAGAAGATACCGGCGTAATTTCAACTTTCACAGGATCTATGAGTAACGTTTTGACCATTTTTGTGATTTCCGGAGGCATCGTAGCTGAGAAGAAAAGGGTTTGTTTCTTGATCGGCATCTTGGAGATGATTCGCTTCACATCATGAATAAAGCCCATATCCAGCATCCGGTCAGCTTCATCTAATACCAAAATCTCAATGGATTTCAAATCAATACGTTTTTGGTTAACCAGATCCATCAATCTGCCTGGCGTGGCGATAATAATATCTGCACCCTGGCTCAGCGCTCGTTCTTGCACCTTCTGTGAAACACCACCAACGATAGCGGCGCAGCGAATATCCGTATAACGGCTATACGTCTTAATGTTATCCGCAATCTGGATAGCCAGCTCTCGGGTTGGGCTTAAAATCAAGGAGCGAATACGGCGTCCTTGTCTGGGACCACTAGGATTTTCGCTTAATAATTGAATGATCGGCACCGAAAATGCTGCCGTCTTCCCTGTTCCTGTCTGTGCACAGCCAAGCAAGTCTCTGCCTGCCAATACGGCTGGGATTGCTTGTTCCTGAATAGGTGTAGGGTTCGTATAGTTCGCTTTGTTCAATCCTTCTAAGATGGGTGGAATGATATTCAAGTCTTTAAAGTTCATTGAGTCTCCTTCATGACGTCCATATATATTAGATGTATCTTGTTATCACACGTAACGAATAAGTATACCATTAAAAAGACGATCTGTATATTATCTTTTAATCCCAATGTCAGCTTACCAGTTTTAACCCAACCGCAGATCCAAGCACCATCGCAATAAACAATATTCGGAATGCGTTTCGGGATTCCCCATAGAAAATCATGCCAAGAATCGCTCCTCCGGAAGCACCTATTCCTGTCCACACAGCATACGCCGTCCCCATGGGCAGTGTTTTCATAGCCAGAGACAGCAGCCAGAAGCTTAACCCAAAACCTGCAACTAAGAGCAGGATGGATATCCAATTACGGTCTTTGTTCCATTTATTAATCATCAATACACCTAACATCTCAAATAGGCCTGCCATAATAAGAAATACCCAATTCATGAATGATGCGCCTCCTTCGTTTTCTGCTTGCTTACCATTTTCAGTCCGATTACTCCGAGCAGTAACACACCAATGAGTATCATTTTCCCAGCTTGGACAGCAGCCCCGAATAACAGGATCTCTGCCAGCACCGTGCCAGCCGTTCCCAATCCAACAAATACTGCGTATACCGTTCCGACATCAAGTGTACGGGAAGCCGCAATCATCAAGGAAAAGCTAACACCAATGGCGATCACCGTTGCTCCCCATTCCAACAGACCACTCGCATGCTTTAAGCCAATCACCCAACCCACTTCAAAAAGGGCTGCAATCACAACAGACAACCAGGTTTTGTTCATTTTGACCTACTCCTTTTGGTATCTAATTTCATACAACAACAACGATTAGGTTGTGTCTTAGAGAGCAAATAAAAAAAGCCCGGGAAACAAACTGCATTCAAGCAGTTTATCTCCCAGGCTTTTATCCCTCCGTGGCATAACCATCAGGTTATGAGCTTTCTCTCGGACCAGGCCGATCTCACTCGCGGAACCCTAGAAAGCATGTCGTATGATTTTATGTTACCTATTATACACACTTCTCCCCTTGGGGCAAGTCTTTTATGATTTGATCACAATTCCCATTAATCCGACGAAGGTCGCCGCTTGATAAGGTGAAATAACGCAGCCATTCAGATCTTCCATGTTCAATACGAGCGAGTCAAATTGGCAATTGCTAAGATCCAAACCCTTTAATTTCGTACCTGTCATGAAAGCCTGATCGATATTACAATGGTCCAGCTGCATTTTTTGCAAGGCTAGATAGGCGAAGTCAGCACTAATTAATGAGCATTCAGCAAAAGCGACTTGTTTAAGATGGGCAAATCTAAAATTGGAGTAGTCCCCCACACACTGAGCAAATTGAACGTTTTGCATTCTGCTGGTTGAAAAATCCGTGCCAACAAATTTGCAGTTGGTCCATGCGGCCCGGTGCATGATAGCACCTGAGAAATTGACGTTGGAGAAATCACAATTTTCAAAAACAACATCCGTAAATTCAAATTGCTCCAGCGTGGAATCAGAGATCATCACATTTCTGAAAATGACATTCTCGAAGGATACTTTGAGTGCTTCCTGGTTATCGAGTGAGATCTGTTCAATGAGTTGATTCCGGTATTCTGTTTTGGACTCCAATACATGAATGGTTTCTACGGTCATCGATTGTTCCTGAATTTTCGGGCTATCTATTTTCATGCTTTTTCCCCGTTTCTTTATAAGCTACGAATCACAATCGACTGATATCCAAAAACCATTTTCCATTGCTTAAAATTGTAACCAACCTTTTTCCCACGGCATCAATCATGATTTTAGAGCAATATGAGAAAAGACAGCATACGGTGATGTTATGGCTGCTACAATGCCTCATCTTTCTGAAGATACGTTCTCTTCCCTTGAATGGACTTTTTCACATGTATAGCAAACAACAACAAGGCTACAAAAACAGATAAGGCGCTGACACTAAATAGAACGCTGTAGCTCATGTATTCCGAAACCAATCCCAGCAAAATGGCTCCCAGGCCAATTCCCAGATCCGTCGCCGTCGAGAAAAAGGCATTGGCAGCACCTTGACGTTCCTTCGGCGCCATACGAAGTGTTATGGCCTGAAGAGAAGGCTGCGCAGATCCAAAACCAATGCCGTACAGAACAGCAGAACACAATACCCCAAACAAACTGGTCGAGAAACTCAAGACAAGGAGTGCCGCCATCGTAATGATAAGAGCCGGCACAATCACAGCCACCTCTCCGATTCGATCAGAGAGTTTTCCTGCGATTGGACGAGAAAGGGCAAGCGTTGCTGCGTAGATGAGAAAAAAAGTACCGGAATTGACCTGGATCTCAGCTGCAAATAGCGGAACAAACGTTGTAATTCCTCCATACGCCACAAAAAGAAAAAATATCGGTGCCATTACAGGCAAAACCGATTTTTCGATTATCTGAATCTTCTTCTGATCCGCTGTCGGTATGAACGGCATTTTAGCAGCAAGCGTCAATAACAGTGCAACGGCAGATAGAACAACTGCAAACAGGAACATGCTCTGATAGGATTGGCCTTGCATGATACTTAATCCGATCATGGGGCCAATCGCCATCGCGAAAGTCATGGAGGTACTGAACCACCCCATCCCTTCCCCGCGACGATTGGCCGGAATCATATCGGTGACGGCAGTCATCATGGAAGTCGTCGACATAGCCCAGCTTATACCGTGTATCATTCGGAGTCCCATCAGTACCAAGACGCCTCCAACCCAGTTATACATATACATGGATGCAATGAAAACGAGCAGTCCTCCAATCATAAACGGACGCCTGCCGAATCGATCCAGCAACCCACCGACAAACGGCCTGAATAAGACAGAAGATAACATCAATGCTCCCATTGCCAGTCCCACTTGCTGTTCATTGCCGCCCATCTCTTTAATAAATAGCGGAAGCGTAGGATACAGCATATAAAAGGCAGTAAATAAAAATAGTAATCCCAATGTCATCAAAATAAAGGACCTGGTCCATAAACGTTCCAACCATTCATCCCTCCTGATCAATCAATACGATTTTAACCATTTCATTTGTTCCGTTACCAAAGTAAGGCCTCTCTATATTCTACAAAACTGAAAAACGGAGTGGACTATTAAAAAAGTCGCCAGCAGGGCGACTTCATTCATTTTATTTCCGGTTCGTCCAAGTTTAACATATTCCATGATTTACGTTCTCAAATTATTTTTATTTGGCGATGGTGTCACAGACCAGTTCTTCGCTCCAGTTCCTCCGTATATCGCGCACCCACCAATGTGATCTTTGAGGCTGCTTCATTAATGCTGTGTACATCTTCAGGCTTAAGCTTAAGATCTGCCGAATTCAGATTTTCTTCCAAGCGGTTTAATTTGCGCGTGCCTGGAATCGGCACAATCCAAGATTTCTGGGAAAGCAGCCACGCAAGCGCTATTTGGGCCGGGCTGGCTTGCAGTTCCTCTGCTTTTTCTTTTAGCAAATCAACCAATACCTGGTTCGCTTCTAGCGCTTCAGGTGTGAATCGAGGCAGAATGTTGCGTAGGTCACCTTGTTCAAATGTCGTTTTTGCGTTAAAACTTCCTGTCAGATATCCTTTACCCAGAGGGCTGAATGGAACGAAACCAATCCCAAGCTCCTCCAATGCAGGGATCAACTCCTCTTCAGGGCGTCTCCACCACAGGGAATATTCACTCTGTACTGCTGCAAGAGGCTGCACAGCATGAGCACGCCGGATCGTTTGCACTCCTGCCTCGGACAATCCCCAATGTTTTACTTTTCCTTCCCGGATCAAATCCTGGACGGCTCCTGCCACTTCCTCGATTGGCACATCCGGATCGACCCGGTGCTGATAGTATAGATCAATGGCTTCAATCTGCAGACGCTGCAGCGACTCTTCCGCCACTTTGCGAATATGTTCGGGCCGGCTATTCATACCGCTCTGTTTGCCGTGCTGTATATCGAAACCAAATTTGGTGGCAATGACGACTTGATTTCGAACGGATTTAAGCGCTACTCCTACTAGCTCTTCATTGGTATATGGACCGTATACTTCAGCGGTATCGAAGAACGTCACACCACGTTCCACTGCTTTTTGAAGAACGGAGATCATCTCCTTCTTCTCCGAAGCAGGGCCATACCCATAGCTCATTCCCATGCAACCCAGGCCTATGGCCGAAACCTCCAGCCCGCTGTTTCCCAATATGCGTTTTTGCATCATTCATCATCCTTTCTCATTTGATTAGTTTCATTAATGATCAGAATCCAGTACTCGAACTCCATACGTTCCCACTTGCTTGATTCTGTGAGTTTAGTCTCATTATGACGAAGCATGCTCATCAAGTGGTATATCATTTATCTTAATTGATTGCCTAATCCTATCAGGGGGCCTTTTGCATTTGATGATTAAGTCATATAATGAAACGTGGTTAGAACCGCAAGGAGGAGTCCAAATGACTGAGGAACTACTTCAACAGAAACGGGAACTGAGCGAGTTGGTTGAGCGTCACTCCGTACGCAACGGTGCAACGGAAACGCTGATCCCTTCCCTGTTTTTCTATCACCATACAAGTATTACCGAACCGGCATACAGAGTTTACAAGCCTGCTTTTTGCGTCATCGTGCAAGGTGTAAAAGAAGTATTGCTCGCGCAGGAGCGCTTTGAATATGGACCATCCAATTATCTGATCGCTTCGATGAATCTTCCGGTAATTGGACAGATTATTAAGGCGTCCGCGGAAGCACCTTATCTAAGTCTTAAGCTAGAGTTCACGAAGAATCAAATTCTGGAAGTACTGAATGAATGCAATATACAAGTCACTTCCAAAGAAAACGCCAGACGAGCCATGTTCGTGGGACAGATGGAATCTTCCATTCAGGATGTTGTGCTTCGCCTTATCCGCTTACTGGATACTCCGGAGGAAATTCCTTTTCTGGCCCCATTGTACACCAAGGAGATTTTGTTCCGTCTTCTCCAGGGACCTTACGGAGGCGAGTTGGCCCAGATCGCGGTAGAAGGCAGCAGTACGTACCGGATTAGGGAAGCCATCGAGTATATCGTTCATCACTGGGAGCAGCCTTTTCGCATCGAAGATCTAGCAGAGACAGCCAGCATGAGTGTATCCTCATTCCATCGGCACTTCAAGGAGATCACGGCCATGAGTCCGCTGCAATTCCAAAAACAACTGCGATTACAGGAAGCTCGGCGCCTTCTGATGGCGGAGTCTGCCGATGCGGCTGATGTAGCATTTCGGGTTGGCTACGAAAGTGCCTCACAGTTTAGCCGTGAATATTCACGCATGTTTGGCGCGCCTCCACGAAGTGATATTAAACGAATGAAGGAAAAATATGATCTGATCTTGAGCGAATAACTTCTCAACTGTTCCAGTGAAAGCTAACAAAAAAAGGACGACAATATGTCGTCCTTTTTCAGTATATCGCAACTATCGAGCCTACATTTTCACGGTTTAAACCAGTGCTTCAGCCAGTTCCCGGGTTTCACTAAATTCATGCATTAATCGAGCGATATCACGAGCCAACGCATCCACATTCTCCTGCTTCGTCGCCCAACTGGTGCAAAAACGGACTGCACTATGTGTGGCGTCTACCTTCTCCCAGAAGGTGAACGTGTATTGGCTGCGTAATTTCTCAAGCAAAACATCAGGCAAGATCGGAAACTGCTGGTTGGTTGGTGATTCGTACAGGAACCCGATATGCTGTTCTTCAAGCGAATCGTGGATTCGCATGGCCATATCGATGGCATGTCGTGAAATTTCCAGATACAATCCGTCTTCGAACAACGTTTCGAACTGAATGCCCAGCAATCTGCCTTTTGCGAGCAGACCACCCTTCTGCTTGATCATATAACGGAAATCAGGCTTCAGTGCCTCATTCAGGATGACTACAGCTTCCCCCATCAAAGCTCCGATCTTGGTCCCTCCAATATAGAACACATCAGATAGACGGGCGAGATCAGCAAGAGTCATGTCACAATCCGGGGATGCAAGCGCGTATCCGAGCCTTGCCCCATCCACAAATAAAGGAAGTCCGCATCTCTTACTTGTCTCAAATAATGCCTGCAATTCTGCCCTACTATACATCGTACCGTTCTCGGTTGGCTGGGATATGTAAACCATTCCTGGCTGTACACAGTGCTCTGGAGAAGACTCACTCTTATGCGCTTCATAGACTGCTTGCACTTGGCCAGCAGTGATCTTCCCGTCTTCGCTGGGAACGGTAAGTACTTTATGACCCGTTGCTTCAATTGCCCCCGTTTCGTGAACAGCGATGTGGCCCGAAGTAGCAGCAATGACTCCTTGATAGGGACGCAGTATGGATGCAATGACCGTTGTATTTGTTTGAGTGCCTCCAACCAGAAAATGCACATCAGCCTGCTCGCTATCGCACGCTTGACGAATAAGAGCTCTCGCCCGATCACAGTGGGGATCTGTGCCATAACCGCTCGTTTGTTCCATATTGGTCTCGATCAGTCTTTGCAGAATGCGTTCATGCGCACCTTCGTTATAATCACATTCGAATCGTATCATCGTGTTGTCTCTCCTGCTTTCTTTGTCAACTTCTCTTGTATGTTCATCATGGAAGCATAGACCTCTTGGATCTCTTCCTCATCCAGATTCTGCATTAACTTCAATATTTGCTGGTCAGACCGATCGTTTAATTCAGCGTAAAGTTCCTTGCCTTTATCCGTCAGGCGAATGAGACTGACCCGGCTGTCAGCTTCCGAATTCACTTTGATGAGCAGACCTTCCTTGGTCAGCTTGTTCACAATTCGGCTCATATAACTGCGATCAATGGTCAGTGTATCCACCAGATTATTGGCAATACTTTCTCCACGAATACCAATTTCAATGATGACCCTTACCTCGGCAAACGAATACCCCGTACCAAGGATGTGCTTATCCAATACGCCAAGAATATTGGTATAAAAACGGTTAAAACGCCGCATGTCAGCCAGAATATCAGAATGTATATGCTGAGAGTCGATGCGAAACCCTCCCTTTTAGTGGACATTGTCAACATTATAATAATTTGATTAGTGGACGTTGTCAACATAATGATCGGGCCGGCCGAATAATAATTCGATTGCAGTCTATTGGAGGCAAATAAAACAGCAAAAAACCGCGCAAATTGCGCGGTTCAGCCTCAACAACCTTTTTCTATGAATGACTGTACTGCACCTGATGAAGTCGGCTATAGATCCCACCAGCTGCAACAAGCTCATCATGATTCCCCTGCTCGGCAATGCCATCCGCGTTCACAACCATGATCCGGTCCGCATTCTTGATGGTTGTCAGGCGGTGTGCAATGACCAGCGTAGTTCTGCCCACAGACAGTTCTGCGAGAGATTTCTGAATTAAAGCTTCCGTTTCCGTATCCAGAGCCGATGTTGCTTCGTCAAGGATCAGTATCGGTGGATTTTTCAAAAACATGCGAGCGATGGACAAACGCTGCTTTTGCCCTCCTGATAGCTTAACCCCACGTTCACCGATGATCGTATCGATGCCGTCCGGCAATGTGAGAAGTAATTCCTCAAGTGATGCCCGGCGGGCAGCATCCCAGATTTGCTCATCTGTTGCCGTAAGATCCCCATACGCGATATTCTCCTTGATGGTTCCCGAGAACAGGAATACATCCTGCTGAACGATACCAATGTGCTTGCGAAGGGATTGCAGCTGGACATCCCGAACATCAACGCCATCCACCGTGATTCTTCCCTCCTCCACTTCGTAGAACCTTGGGAGCAGACTGCAGATGGTTGTTTTTCCTGCACCGGAAGGTCCAACGAATGCAACGGTTTCTCCCGGTTTAATAGACAGACTGATGTTATTCAGTATCCGGCGGCTGGATTCATAACCGAACGATACATTCTCGAAACGGATATCGCCCCGAACATGTTTCAGCTCAACTGCGTTTTTGGCATCCGCGATTTCAGGCTCCGTATCAATAATTTCGAGATAGCGCTTGAAGCCGGCAATTCCCTTCGGATAGCTCTCGATGACTGCATTGATTTTCTCAATCGGACGGAAGAAGATATTGGAGAGCAGCAGGAATGCCATGAAGTCACCCATATCGATTTTGCCGTCAATAAAGAACCATGCACCGCTGATCATCACAAATACAGTGACCAGTCTCATCATCATATAGCTGACCGAGATGCTCTTGGCCATCGTTTTATAAGCAAGCAGTTTGGTTTGACGAAAGTTTTCATTGTCGACGGAAAATAGTTTTTTCTCATGTTCTTCATTCGCAAAGGATTGAACGACACGAATTCCGCCTACATTATCTTCGATCCGGGAATTGAAATTACCCACGTTTCCAAAGAGTCGACGATATGTTTTGGTCATGCGTCCACCAAACACGATAATGACCCAGGCCATGATCGGTATAATAATAAATGTAATCAATGCAAGCTCCAGATTAATATTCGCCATGAGCCAGAATGAACCGATCAAGGTCATCACAGCGATGAACACATCCTCCGGTCCATGGTGAGCAACCTCTCCGATGTCGTTCAGATCATTCGTTAAATGACCAATCAGATGGCCCGTTTTGCGATTATCAAAGAAACGGAACGACAACTTCTGCAAGTGAGCGAACATCTTCTCACGCATGTTGGTCTCAATGTTAATACCGAGCATATGTCCCCAATATGTAACCACATAATTCAAGGCTGTGTTAAGTGCATAAATCGACAGCAGAACAATACAGGCCAATATAATGAGCGGCCAGTCCTGGCCTGGCAATAATTCATTGATAAATTTGCTCACGGCAAGAGGAAATGCCAGTTCCAGCAAACCTGCGATCACTGCACATCCAAAATCAATGACAAACAGTTTCTTGTAAGGCCGGTAATACGAAAAGAAACGACGAATCATTCTTATTCACTCTCCAAATCCTTATTAGGGCTTTCATTTTCATCCTGCAGCTCGAAGAGATGAATATATTCATCGATAACCTGGTCAATGGCTTTTAATTCACCGCTAATCATCGGACGAATATGCTCATATTCCGCTTGACCCAGCTGTCTGGCTAAAGTTGTTCTTCGATTTTGCATTTGCTCCAGAAATACCAGAATGCGGCCACGACGGAAAGTTTGTGCCCCATTCCCTCGCTTACCTTGATGTTCACCATGTCCTCTGCCCCTTCTGGACCGTTCACCACGCTGTTCTTCTTCTCCGCGTCCACGTCCTGAACGCATATTTTGACGTTCTACAGACTCATTAGCGTATTGTTCTCTCATTTCAAGAACACCTCCATATCGTATACATTTGTATACGAATTAATATGTATACGATTGTATACGCAGAATCACATCCTGTCAACCTGTTTTTTCCAGTTATGTGATTTTCCTTTTCCATGAAAAAAAATGCTGAGGACACATACAAGTGTTCTTGTATGTAATCCTCAGCAGATAGCAGCCAGACCACAGAAGACACTGCAATCTCTATCTATGTCTTTCGGCAGGATGGATCGGCAAGGTCACGACAAATGTTGTTCCCTCACCCGGCTTACTCTCTACTTGAATGTCTCCCTTATGAAGTAAAACAATCTGTTTAACGATGGCGAGTCCCATCCCGCTACCCTCGTATTTGCTGCCATGGGAACGATCCGCCTTGAAAAAGCGCTCGAAAATACGCTGCTGATCCTCTGGTTCAATGCCAATACCGTTATCGGATATACGTATGATCACATCAGAGTGAACTTGTCTCATGCTGACAGCCATAGTACCATCATCTTCTGAAAATTTAACACCATTCCTGAGAATATTCATCCATACCTGATCCAGCTGATGATGGTCTGCTGTTACTTTAATCGCCTGCAGATCCAGCTCGAACTCAATGTTTCGGGCAGTCCATTGTGGCTGCAGTGCCACAATTACGCGCCGGATCTGTTCATCAAGATTGCGCTCCGTGAATCGCAATGATTGCGAATCGGATTCCAGCAAGCTCAGTTTCAGCAAGCTGTCACTCATTTTGGACATTCGCTTTGCTTCAGCAATAATGATATCCAGATAACGGTCTCGTTCATGCTCCGCAAGATTGACCTGCTTGAGCGCTTGGGCATACCCGGAGATGGAAGTAAGCGGCGACTGAACCTCATGTGAAACATTAGCTACGAATTCTCTGCGCATTTGTTCCAGGTGCTGCAGATCATGCGTCATTTCTTCAAAGCTTCTAGCCAAAGCTCCAAGCTCTCCCGTTTGCTTAATATTCAGCCTGACATTAAAATCACCTGATGCCAGACGCTTGGTTGCTTTGGTAAGTTTGTTAATCGGTTTCACCACGTATATGGAAGCAATCAGAATCAACAAACTCCCTATGACCAAAGAATATATCAGGAAAGTGGATAACCATCTTACGTTGAAAGAAGTGTACGGTGATAAGAGCGGCTGTATAAATAACGCTTTCGCCCCCGTTTCCGTCATTAACGGCAATCCGACAAAACCTGTAGATTCGTTGGACGAATCAGCACGAACGGTTTCCCCATTCAGTACGTTCTTTACTTGATCCGATGACACCCGAGCAGAAGCCTGGTCACCCAGTGCTCCATAGGAATAGACCTCAGTATTATCCTCGTCGTAAATGCGGATATAATAGGAGTTGAGCTGCTTCATCCCTCCCACAAATTTGTCTGCTTCATGCAATGGAATAGTCTCATAGATACGCACGATATCCTGTCCGAAACTCAATAATTCTTCCTGGACATTCTCATTCATATTCCCCCTGAATACCAAAAAGGTAATCACGAAAGCGATGATCGTACCCGCGATGACGGAAATTAAAAAGGTTAGTACCACACGGATATACAGAGACCTGATCATTCACTAACCTCAAGCCGATAACCAAGGCCGCGCACCGTTTCAATTCGAAAATCAGTTGAAGCGACAAACCTTTCTCTCAAACGTTTAATATGTACATCAATCGTTCGATCATCTCCGGCATAATCAATTCCCCAAATTTGATCGATCAGTTGTTCACGCGTATACACCTGTCCAGGTGTCCCCGCAAGTTTGTATAGAAGCTCAAATTCCTTCAGCGGCAGCGTAAGGGATTCCGTGCCATTCGTGATTTTATAGGTTTGCTTATCCAAAATGAGCTTGCCCAGCTGAATCGTTTGTGTTGAACCGATCCGGTAGCGCTTCAGCAGTGCTCTAACCCGAACCGTCAATTCCAGCGGATCAAACGGCTTGGTCAGATAATCATCTGTTCCCAGTTCAAAACCCTTTACCTTCTCCCAAGTTTCACCTCTTGCAGTCAACATAAGCAAAGGAAGGTCAGGACTTGCCCTGCGAAGTTCCTTGCATAATGTCCAACCATCCATAATCGGCATCATGATATCAAGCACAACCAGATCGACAGGTGTCGAGGCATAAACCGCCAGGGCCTGCTTGCCATCTGCTGCTTCTACCGTTGTGAAACCGTCATTCTTCAGAAATAAACAGACAAGTTCGCGAATGTTCGCATCATCGTCAGCAACAAGTATTGTCGGCATGTGCTTCTCCTTTTTCTCCAATGCATTCTAAGTAGTCTCAACTATTATACTATTAATTTACTTGGTTGACCCCGAGTGTGATGTTTATCCAGACTGCCGCTTGAAACTCTCATTGCTTTTCATAGGCAGGAGCAGCTGTATGGAGATTGTTCAATCTATGCTGCATGTCTGCCTTGTTTTGTTGAAACTGTTTGAGCCGATAACCGTTAGCACCGGATGGATGGGGGAAGCCCCACAATATCCTTTTCTCCTGTATACGTTTCTCATCAAGCAATTGATGAAGCACAGCTTCAACTGACTTCCCAAGCGGAATAACTAAGGGTTGGTTCAGTTGACTCCACTCAGGCAGAAAAGACCCAATCACAGCTTCATATAGAAAGTTATTCTGGGTGATGGCAGGCTGATGTCCCGTATAATTTTGCTGCTTCACAAAGATGGGATACCGGATCAGGGAAGTGGTGTGCAGAAGCTTAGACTCAGGATCAAAGAGCGCTGCCACATGAGGTACATTTAAAAAATGATGCAGTCCTATCTCCTGAAGCATTTGGATTACGTTTGTTCGCATGACGCCAGCCATTCTGGCAGCAAACTTTGCTTCCTGACAGGCTGTTTCGTAGGTGGCCTGATGCTTCAAAGCTTGGACGGCTGTGCGAAAAGCAATCTCCATCTGCTGCCAACCCGGTGTAATGCCAACAAGCATGACTTTGGCAGAGGAATTAATGAATTCATTATGCGGAGAATAGTACATCTCAACGTTTCCTGCTGATCCCAATTTCAGATCATTAATTAACAGATCCGCTTTTGTGTACTTTTGTTTCAGGGGAAGTGACTTCATGATCTCAATCAGATGTTTATGTCGGATAGAATCTAACAGCATAACGTTCCCTCCTCGCCTTACAGTATTATGTCATTTGAAAAAACCGCCTATGGGCGGTCCTGAATTGGTGTCCGGGATGACCTACTCTGTAACCAATACGGCCTTACGATCATACGTGCTATCGTTCACATGTTTAAGCATAAAATCAGCCAAATTGGCACGCGACAGCTTGAGTTTCCGAGACTTGTCCGGGTGGATCTCCGCTTCGTGAACATACTTTCCATTATAACGATCCATCGTGAGCACGGGAGGTTGAACCAGTATCCAATTCAGCTCGCTGCTGGTTACGAGGATATCCTTGTCCAGGTGATCGCGAAGCAGATTGGTCATGACGTTCGGGATGACATATTTGTATAAGAAACCGAGCTTACCGGCCTCTCTGTGAGTACCAATAAACGACACATGAATCAGTTTGCCTGCTTCGTTGTTTTCCATCGCCTGGATGATATTTTTCAGAGCATCGATAAGAACGAGATCTCTTTTGAACATGCTCTTCGCACCAAGAACCGAAAAGACTGCGTCAAATTTTTCTTTTTTCAGGACATGATCGACATCCGTATACCGGGTTACTTCGCCCTGTACAACCTTTAATTTTGAATCAGAAATGCCTAGTTTGGAAGGATTTCGGACAAATGCAGTTACGGTATGCCCTTCATCAAGTGCACGCTGCAGCAGCTCCTTGCCTGTTCTTCCGGTCGCTCCAAATATGATGATGTTCAATTGTCCCACATCCATTCTTCATTGTTATTTACATGAACCCTTTGTATGAATACGAGCGAATCAACGAAAATTGTTTAGCCAGAAAATGTGGTGCATATGGCATGTCATTGCGAAGCCAGGCCACAATGGTTCCGATCAGTGCCGAAGAGGTGTACCAAATTGCAATTTCCTTATGGATGCCTGCCTGCGCAAAAGCACTTTCCATCTCCAACTTCTCTATCTTCTCTGTAACGAGTCTAGTGAGCAATTTCAACAACCGTTCTGTGAAAATAGGGGTTCGTTTGGAGGCGAGTACGACTCGATAGAATTTGGGATGATCCGCAAAATGCTCAAGCACTTTCACCAGAACTGGCCAGGCGTCCTCTGTCTCATGATTGTCAAATCGGTGGTACTGATCAACGATCCGTTCAATATGCTCGTTCATCTCGTCCGCCATCTTCTCCATCATATCCGTAATATCACGATAATGAAGATAGAAGGTTACCCGGTTAATGGTTGCACGCTCGGCAATCCGGTTCACCGTTAACTTCTCGATATCCACTTCCTGCAGCAGATCTACGAAGGCATCCCGAATAAGCTGTCTTGTGCGAAGTATTCTCGGATCGGTAGCTGACTTGTTATCGTTTTTCATAACGTATCACTCCTTCAATTTGAGAAAATTACAATTTTAAATAATGAGTCGTTTATTTTCGCAATAAGCTACATAAATAACGATTCTGTAAAATAAGCAACAAATATGCCCAGAAGTGTAAATTGTAATCTGCGGGAATATGTATATAATTCAATAAATACAATGTAAACTATACAACACGTTGTAAATTTAGTCACGTGTAGATTGAAAGGATGGAATGGATTGAGTCAGGCTAGATTAGATGATGAGAAAAACATCAAAAAAGGTCCCATACTGTTTGTCATGATTCTGGGTGCATTTCTTGCCACATTGAATCAAACCCTAATGAGTGTTGCCACGCCTGAGCTGATGGGTGATTTCAATATCTCCGCTACAACGGCGCAATGGCTAACCACCGGCTACATGCTGGTAAATGGAGTACTTATTCCAATTACTGCTTATTTCATGCAGCGCTTCTCAACAAGGCAGCTCTTTCAGGCTTCCATGTTCATCTTCCTGATCGGTACGATCATATCGGCTTTAGCGACCAACTTCGGTACACTGCTAACAGGCCGTATGGTGCAGGCTGCTGGAGCAGGTATTATCATGCCGCTGCTGATGCATGTCATTCTCACTTTGTTCTCCCCTGAGAAACGAGGAGCTGCCATGGGGATGGTCGGCTTCGCTGTCATTTTCGCCCCGGCAATCGGCCCTACCCTCGCTGGGTACGTGCTCGAGAACTATTCGTGGCAAACGATGTTTTACGGAATGATCCCATTGACGGTCATTGTTATCGGATGTGCATTTGTATATCTGAAAAATGTATCAGAACGCATTGATACGAAATTTGATACGCTTAGTGTGACCTTATCGACCATTGGTTTTGGTGCACTGCTGTATGGATTTAGCCGCGCAGGAAGTCTGGGATGGTCCAGTGCAGAAGTGCTTATCTGTCTTGTGGCAGGAATCGTGGCCCTCGCCTTGTTCACTTGGCGTCAGCTCGTTTCTGCAGCCCCGCTGCTCGACCTTCGTGCGTTCAAGTATAATATGTTCTCCTTGACCACGATCATTAATATCGCAATTACGATGATTATGTATGCAGACATGATGCTGCTGCCTTTGTATCTTCAAAATGCACGAGGTTATACCGCACTCGAATCCGGATTACTGCTGCTTCCAGGTGCTCTCGTCATGGGATTCCTGATGCCTGTTACTGGACGTTTGTTCGACCGCTTCGGTGCAAAATGGCTTGCCATCATCGGTATGGTCATTACAATCGTAACGACGATCGGCTTTATCGATCTGACCGATTCGACCAGCTACACTTACTTGGTTCTGATGTCTACTGGACGCCGAATTGGTATGGCTCTGCTCATGATGCCAATTCAAACCGCAGGTCTGAATCAGCTGCCACCGAGACTCGGTCCTCATGGTACAGCAATCTCCAATACGGTCAGACAAGTCGCTGGCGCAGTCGGTACTTCATTACTCGTGAGTGTCATGACCAGTCGTACAACGACACATGTTCAGGATATGATCGCAAGTGGTGCTGCGAACGGCTTGTCCCGCGAACAATTGGCGATGGAGTCCATGATTCAGGGAATCAACGATGCTTATGTCGTTATTATCGGCATAGCAGTCGTAGGGCTCGCACTCTCCTTCTTCATCAAACGTACGAAGCAGGCCACTGAAGAAGAAGTGAAAATGCCTGTTAGACAGAAAGTTTCCATGAATTCGAATTAAATTGGGAATGATAGCAAACTAAAAAAAGCGGCAGATCAGGACGAACTTCATGTCCTGTCTGGCGCTTTTTACTTGAATCATCTTTACTTGAATCATCGTTAAACTAACCTTATTCGAACATCTTCAGCGGTAAATGCGTCAAGGACTGTCCTGGAGCAGAAGTGGACAGATTACGTTCAAGCTCAAATGTGTCCACAGCTTCTATATGATTAACCCTCTCCACAAAGGCAGTTAATACAAGAGTAAGCTCCATCCTTGCCAGTGGTGCTCCAAGGCAAAAGTGCGGGCCATTACCAAAGGTGAGATGTTTTTTATTGTTGCGACGGTGAATGTCAATTTCAAACGGGTTATCAAACATACGCTCGTCCATATTCGCCGCGCTCATCCAGGAGATGACGACATCCCCTTTTTTCAGATCAACACCAAGCAGCTGGTTGTCCTTCTTGACGGTACGATGTCGTTTCGCATTATGGAATCGGAATCGAAGCATTTCTTCCACGGCAAGCGGAACAAGCTCCGGATTCTGTCTTAACTGGCCGTACAAATCTCCTTCGTCGTACAAGAAAGAATAAAATGTGCTCGAAACCATATGGCTCGTCGTTTCTATGCCGGCACCAAGCAGAAGCATCGTTGTTCGAACGACCTCATCTTCAGTGAATTTCTCTCCATCCACATCGACGTTCAACAAATCAGTAATAATGTCCTCCCCGGGATTTTCACGTTTCTTCACTACGAGAGGATACAGAAATTGATAGTATTCCTGAGCAGCAGCCTGTTTCTTTATTTCACTTTCTTGTGCGTTTTCTTGTGTGGTAGGTTGAAAGAGAATATCTACCCAGCTTTTGAACCGGTGGCTGTCCGAGAGTGGGATCCCGAGCAAATCCGCCATAACCATGGCAGGAAGTGGAGCAGCAAGCTTTTCAACGATATCAATCGTCTTATTAAACTCCAGGTCTTCCACCAGCTGCTTCGCAATATTGCGAATTCGGGGTTCCCAGTTTTTGAGACTGCGGGGTGTAAAGGCTGCGGATAACAATGAGCGGCTTTTTTGATGTCTTGGCGGGTCAATGCTTGAAATGTTTAATTTGTCCGGAGGTGTGCCTTCCTTGTTCTTCGCCCCAACAGCTATGGTTGTTCGAGTTCCCTCGGCGGAGAAATATTCATGATTGCTTAGAACCTGTTTAACATCATCATACCTAAATACATTCCAGGTATCGGTATCCTCATGGTAGTGCACTGGGCTTTCGGACAACATTTTTTGATACCATTGGATGGAAAAAAACTCCTCGGATCTGGACTGAAATCGGGTGATATCCTCAACTCGAATCACTTCTTTGTACATGCTGACGCCACCTCCTGGAATATTTTTTGTTTGAATGCTAGTCGTGTAAAGGTTCTTGCTTGGAATATCGTAAAGGCCACTCCTCCTTCTTCGGTACATGAATTGACAGTTCAGCACCTAGTTAAATTTTATACGATTCGTCTATTTTATGATATAAACCATTTGAACTAATTAAAAAACCCTCTAATAAAGAGGGTTTTGATTATACGATTCGTATATCAAATAGATTGTTGTATTGTTTACCAGCTATTTTACAGCCTCGATCATTCCATTCATTTCAATAAACCACCAGCATAACTGAGCAATCGTTCTTGATTGTACCTGTTCCGATCCGGAATCAAAAGCAGCTTGAAAGGCTGTTAATGTAATCCTCAGCATTGAAAAATTAAGCTTATCTTCCCGAAACAGGGACCATAGTCCTTGGGTTAGTTCCTTGGCATGGATGGATACGTGCGATTTCTGAATAGAACGGTTGAACTTCTCCAGCTCAGCAAGCAGATGCTGCTTATCCGGTACCGTCTGCTTGAATTCAGGATCGATAACAGCCAGACTGGCTGCGTCAATAATATGCTCCTGCTTGTCCACCATGTCTCTCAGCAGGACCTCGGTATAGTTCAGGAGCTTCGGCACAAGTGCTTTCCAGTGAGGCTGGTTCAAATGAAAGTTTCTCCATGTATTCGAGATCTGGTGAACCATTCCGAAACAAAAAATGGCCCCTTCGCAGGCGTATGGCCTTACCTCTTCACCAAATAACTGTACAAGTCGTCCAGCAAGCCAGTTTAACTGGATTCGTGTGAGATTTTCGACATCAAATTCCCCTGAATAAAATCCTGTCCAGAACAACTCAACCACTCGCTGTTTGTCCGGGGATATCATCGGCACCACGATCTGTTCTACCAGCAAATCAAAGTCAGAGTTATGATTTTGTGCCTCAAGTTCCTGACGAATCATCATATCTTCCTGGATGCGCTGCTCAAGGATCGCAAGAACACAATCATCCTTGGAATTGAAAAATTTATAAAATGTGCCTTTCGATACACCTGAATGATCAAGGATCATCTGGATGGTTGTATTAGACACGCCATTTTTCTCAAAAAGCATAAGTGCTGTGTCCAATAGCAGTTGTTTTCGTTTATTCATAAGGTAAGTACCTCTCAATCTGCCAACTTCTCCATATCATCCTGCAATTGAATTAGCCGTGTACGGATTGCTTCCATACGACTCTTCACTTCGGCTATTTGATTCTGCAGATTTTCTTCAATATCGGTATCCCGGAATAACTGGGCATCATCCGTCTGAGACGTTCTGAGCTGATTCAGTTCAGATTCGTACTTGATCTGCTGCCTTTCGGCTTGTTTCAATTCGTCTTCCGCCGCACCGATCTGGTACTCCAAATAGGATACATCGGAAGAGCTTGCTTGGGTTAAACGCTGTGAATAGGTCATGATTCACCTCAACATTCCTTCTTCTTAAGATTCATCCATCGCTTTGGAAAGATCATACGGATGGATATCGATATCCAGCTCCTGATTCAGAGCCAGCTTTGCTAATTGGCTGCCGATAAAGGGCCCCATCGTTAAGCCTGAAGCACCAAGCCCGTTGGCTGTGATCAATCCCTTCCATCCTGGTACAGTTCCCATGACCGGAAGAAAACCTGGCGTAAACGGCCGGAAGCCAACTCTTACTTCTTGAAAGGTGCTATTAGTCAATCCCGGTGCGAGCTCCAATCCTTTATTCAAGATTTCCTGCATACCGCCCGGCGTGATTCTGGTATCGTAACCTTCAATTTCATTTTCATGTGTGGCCCCGATCACGATTTTGTGCTCGGCAAAAGCCAAAAGATATTGATCAGAAGGTGGCATAACTACAGGCCAACTTCCTGTCTCTTCCTGATCGGATACCTGCAAATGCATAATTTGTGCTTTTTGGTAATGAACCTTAAAGTGAATACCCAGAGGCTTCATGATCGAATTGGCCCATGCTCCGGCACATACAATGACTTCATCTGCCAGAAATTGCTCTGTACCAACCGACACTCCGGTTACCCGACCAGAATCGAATAGAAGAGCAGCATCTCCATGAATGAGGATGGCTCCATTCCGCTGTGCGGATCGAATTAAGGCATCTCGCAGGGCACGACCATCTATACGCGCTGCACCGCTAATATATACTGAATGATAACCTGGACCGAGCAATGGAAAGCGTGCATGCGTTTCCTCTTCGTTAAGCTTTGTAATCTCCCCGACTTCCGGTGCATCTGCTCTTCGAAGATGAGCACGATCCTCCATCTTGCCGATCTTTTCGAAATCCGAATGAATACTCAATGCCCCCACTCGGGCATACCCGGTTTCCGTTTCTCCCTCGCTCTGCAGTTCTTCAATAAGTTTGGGGTAAAAGCGTGCGCCGGCCTTGGCAAGCTGGTACCAATCCTGGTTACGCCTTTGCGACAACCAGGGGCAGATGATGCCTGCGGCAGCATCCGTAGCTTGTCCGATATCACCACGATCCACAAGGATGACTTCCGCACCCCTTTTTGCTAACTGATAGGCTGTCGAAGCCCCCAGTATTCCTGATCCTACTACGATGACTTTCTTCATGCTTGCATCCCTTTCCTCTATCACTGCTTCCATTATAGCGTATACTGTTTCGCATCCGATTAGCAAGAGATGCCCCTGTCAGCATGAAAAACTAAAAGGTTTTCGCTCTCTGATCCAATGTTGCAATCATGTCGTTTAAAATAATGTTAATTATGTAATATAATTCAAATTAGGTTTCTTTTAACGCTGTATCCGCGCCCTTAACGCACAAGATCCTTTAACGAAAAGAGGAATAACTCAACGATGCCGAAACCTAGCATGGAGAATCCGCTGGATGCCGATATGCCACTAATGATTACAGGGCAGATCCAGATGAATGCTGATGAATTCAAGCATTGGAGCGACCATTCACGGGATTACACCATTGTACAATGCATCGGAGGAACCGGGCGAATCGCAGCCAAAAATCATGAATTCCTGATCCGTGAAGGAACCGCTCTTATTATGTTTCCTGAAGTTACCTATCGTTATCACAATCTGAGTGATTCATTGTTGTTTGATTGTCTTACGTTTAATGGCTATTTGTTGCCCCGCTTCCTGCATACCTTGCAGATCGGGGAGCTGCGCGCCTTCAAGCCGGATGGAATGATTCATATCCTTCTGCATGAAATAACGCTGGCGCTGCAGTCCCGGCACAAGGATCAGATCTGGCACGTATCCGCATTGCTCTACATGCTTCTGGTCAGATTGACGATCGAAGGAGATCGTTATGGTGCTTATGAACGCTCCGATGCACGCCTAAAGCTTGGCGGACTCGTTACTTTTATCAAACAGAATTATCATGAGGATATCTCGCTTTCCATGCTGGCTCAGCAGATGAACGTAACCGAACAGCACTTAAACCGGATATTCAAAAAGGAATTTCAAATGACTCCGCTTGAGTATCTGACACGATATCGTCTGCTGAAAGCCAAGGAAATGCTAATCGAGAATGATGCCATTACCGCTCATGATATTGCCAAAGCAGTCGGTTTTAACAGTGCCAGTTACTTTGGTTCCGTATTTAAGAAATTCGAAGGAATCTCTCCGATTGAGTTACGCAAGCAGTACCTGGGTTAGAGAATTTCCACATCGATCTCAGCCAGCGAGGATAACCGCAGATCATGCAGCTGGAACTCCAGATCGCGAGTTACCTCGTTCGGCACAATGACGCAGCGAATCCCCGCAGCCTTGGCTGCTTTTAGCCCATTAGGCGAATCTTCGAAAACAACCGCTTCCGAAGCTTCGATTCCCAGACTGTGCAGAGCCAGAAGATATAATTCCGGATCTGGCTTGACCCGCTTGACATCCTCAGCCGTATGAATGACCGCAAATTGTTCGAATATACCCAGCTTGTGCAGATAGCCATGCACCCAATCGCGCGTGGAGCTTGAAGCAACGGCAAGCTGAATCCCCTTTTCACGAGCTGTCCGAAGCAGTTCATGCACTCCCGGCAGGATGGTTGCCTGACCCAGGTAGGATGTATACTTCTGTTCCGATAACAGCTTGATCTGGTCATGATCAATCGGTTTTTGCAGTGCCTGTTCCAAGTACAGAAACGGATGAAACTCTTCAAAGTTGGTTCCCACATTTTTGGACCAAAGATCCAGTCCTAGTTCAAGGCCGTGTTCCTGATAAATGTCCCGAAAAGCATAATACCAAGGTGTCTCTGTGTCCAGGATCAGTCCATCAAAATCCAAAATAAATGCTTTTATCATGAACCTGTTCTCCCTCCAATGATCGGCGGGGGAAATAGCTTAGAAGCGTGCAGTCAAGTCAGGCCTTGTAACCTCCAAGGACAAAAAGCGACAGGTACAACCTGCTCCGGTTGGTGACTGTGCAACGATGCCTGCCTGAATCTCCCCCTGAATCGGCATGCCGAAGTACCGAATTAGTTTCCACTCTTCCCCATCGGGTGAATAAAAAAATGAAATGCAGTCCTCTACCTTGCGTATGCGCAGGTATGGATCGGGTACGGGTACTTCAATCGAATTGCAATCGTCAGAGGAACCGTCCCGGGTAACCACCGACACAATGGTTGCTGCTTTTCCATCATACTCAAAACAAAGCTTGCACCAGTTGCGTTCATCTGCCATGACCATCAGGCAACCGGAGTCATACTGGTGTTTCATGTCCACAGTTAATTGGGTGGTCAGTTCAAAATCACCCGGTACAGGTATCGCCAGGAATGGAGCAGATGCACGGACGTTAATGCCCGCGGGGTCCTGAAAAAAATCGGTATCAGCCTGAGCCTCCACAATAAGTACACCCTCTTCTGTGTAAGACCAGCTTTCAGGTTGATTCATCCAGTTCATTTGACTTCTTGTTTCTGCTGCAAATACATTTGACATCTCTTTACCTCCCAAGTCGTTTTCTGTATTACATATTCTTGCTATATACAGAAAACCCCTTCTCCTACATATTTTTGTAAGTTTCGATCACTTGGGTATGTTTCTGTGGATCAGGCAGGAATAACATAATGACCATCAGGATGACGTACAGTGCAAGAATGACGCTGAACAAAAGTACGGGATGATGATGGTACAGCAATCCTGTCAGATAACCTGATGGAATGGCAGTTAGTGTCATAACCGTCTGTACGGCAGAGAACATATCGGCTTTTTCATGCGTGCCCAGTCTGTTCATGAGCAGGGAATCCCGGTATGTCTGCAGAATAAAATTACCGGCTGCAAGCACAATCAGGGTCAGGAACAGCATCGCTATGTTTCCAACAGGTATCAACAGAAACAGCACGGCTCCGATTGTACTTAATATGATGGAAAACCCAACATACTTCTCCTCTGATCGTTGTTTCAGGCGTGGTATGATGACCAAATACAGCAGCATGACCGTTAATGCCGTCACTACCGGGATAAACGAAATCACACGATCATTAAACTTGAGCTGTTCCTTGAAGAAAATGACCTGAAAAAAGTTCAGCTGCAAAATCAGATTGGAAAGCACGGTAATCAATATGATCGGAAAGAGTCTTCGTTTATAAAACGATCTGCCGAACAGTCGTAAACTTGAAGCAAGGCTGTGCAGCACCCTCGTTTGACTATGCATGCCCATCAACTCTTTTCCAACCTCGGTTTCATCGGTATATCGGTTGCGAATGAAGAACATGGCGGTCATCAGTATTCCTCCGACGAAATAGATGCTGGCCAGCGTTGGCACAATACCAAAATCAGCAATAACTACACCTGCGATCGGCGTTAATACTCCAGCTGCCGTGATAATCATGTTAAGAATGCCGAACACTCTGGAGCGTTTATGTTCTTCGACATCCTCAATGATGAGACAGTTGAAGGATACCGTCACGAATTTAGAGGTGGCATTCAGCAGGTAAGCAATCAGAAACAGCCAGAAATTATGCGAAAATGCCCAGATGAACATTGGAATACTCCATGCAACCAGATCAAAGATCAGCGTCGTCCGTTTCCGGCCCAGCTTGTTCGTAATTGAACCGGCGAACAATTGAAATATAAAGGCAAAATAAAGATTCACCGAATTGATCAAACCGATTTCGATGTCCGAGAGTCCGGCTTCCTTCATATATAAAGGAGCATAAAACAGGACAATCGTGCCCGGGATGGCCCATACCGGTTCAAGCAAAATGGAATACCGCGGGTTTCTCGGCAAATCCTGAAGCAGCTTCACTCCACATCCCCCTCTTTCTGCGGATCTTGCCGCCGCGGATGATGGTCCATCGCAGCGGCAATTCCGAGACTTCTATACTTCTATAAAATCAAAGCTGTTTTGACCGAGTTCATCGGCAGGGGCTCCCCGGTACGCAGATGATACCCCACTGTACCGTTGAAAGCCTCCTCGTAATCAGACAGCAGCTCCTTGGCCGTCACCATACGCTCCAGTTCCGGAATGCTTTGCGCGAATTTCAATGCCGTACTAATCATCGAATGTACGGCTACGGCGCCAATAATGCTGATTCCGTCATTGATTACATCTGTTGATTTGAAGGTTACTTTGTAGCTGTCGTCATAGCCCATGGGAATGATTCTTCCCCCTTTGGCAATCATCTCAAATCCAACATGAAGCTGATTCCCTACCGCATCGACTACGATGTCGAACTTTTTGTTGTTGTTGATTTTATATACATTATCCAGCGTCAGTTCCTGAGGATAGAACACATGATCAGCAATGCCTGAAGCAAATTCTTTGCGGTACGGGTCTACTTCAGTGCCAACGGTGAGCCTTGCCAATCGTTTGCTTACGAGCTGACACAGGGAACCAATGGCGCCTGAACCCAGAACGAGTACTGAATCGCTTGGCTTCACGCCTGCTTTCATAAACGTCTGCAGCACACAACCAAGCGGTTCAATCATCATCGCCGTTTCCCAGCTCATGGAATCCGGAATCGGGTAGATGTATTTCTCATCTCCCACATAATATTCCGCAAATGTACCGTGCGTGGTCATGCCTACCTGATAGTCATCGAAGTTTTCGCAATAGATGAACAAGCCTTCGCGGCAGTAGGAGCAGGTTCCGCAGGATTGAGTGGGATCAATCAGAACGCGGTCGCCTACCTGAAATCCACGGACTTCAGGGCCCACCTCCACAACCGTACCCACGCCTTCATGACCGATAATCGTTCCCTTGTTTGCCGGAACTTTGCCTTTGACAATGTTTAGATCTGTGCCGCAGATGCCTGAGCCATAAATTTTGACTTTAACCTGGTTCGGCTTCTGAATACTTGGTTGTTCAACATCAAGTAACGCTACCTGTTTATGGTCCTGATATACGAGTGCTTTCATGGATGATTCCTCCTAATCGATTCCCTGTAGGGATGAAGTTATAAACGTTTTCGAATACGTTACCGAGCAAGATGCTCCTGTTTACGCAGCTCTTTCCAATCCGAAAGGGTCTGCAAGAGGGCTTCTTCCACCCATAGCAATTCTTCGCGCGTATGGGCATCCGAGAAAATAAAGTATCCTTTGGTGAAAATGCCGAAGTGTGCCATTTTCTTTACGATAAACTCACGGAAGGGATCCGATTGGAAGTTCTCCTCCGTAATTGAATGAATGTAGAAGCTGGCATAGGTACCCTTCAATGCCAATTGGTCCGTCAGCCCAAGAAGCACAAGCTCTGCCTCAATCAGATCCATGATTCGGATGGTGGCATCCCGCCAGCTCGGCCATACCTTGGCAGCTTGCATCAATCGCTCACATGCGATGGCTGCTGCAAGTGCAGTGGTCTCACTGGAATGCGCATTGCTGAATCTGACTTGTCCTGAAAGGGACATCAAATGTTCGGGTCCCATCACGGCAGCAAGGGGCAATCCGTTCGCCATTCCTTTGGAGATACAGAGCAGATCAGGCCAGATGTCATACTCCCCTGCTGTGGCCTGCTTGCCCATACGAATGCCCGAAGTAACTTCATCAAAAATCACAATGATATCCAATGATCGGCAAAGGGAGACGACTTGCTCCAGCTGTTCACGCTTCCATTCATTGGGACACAGCACAATGCAGGCGATGTCTTCAGGTGACGCTGTGATCTGAGCTTCAATTCGTTCTGGTGAAGGCTTGTCCACCCAGATCGTTGTACGTTCGATATCAACCGGAATGCCGCGCTCTTTCGTTTCCCGACCATAATAACCATAGGCTGACCAGTCATGCCACCCATGATAGGCTGTTGCAATCACCTTGCTTTTGCCGCTTCCTGCCCTAGCGAGACGCACGGCTCCACTGACAGCATCCGCACCGCTCTTCGTGAATCGCAATGAAGGATATCGCCCGCCAAACCGCTGAAGGATCAGATCAGCACACTCCAGTTCAATGTCAGCAGGGATGGAATAGCTTGTCCCTTTTTTCAACTGATGAATGACGGTCAATTGAACTTCATGCCGCGCATGCCCCCAAGGAGCGGTACCCATGGCCATCTCGCAATCCAGCCATTCATTCCCATCAATATCGATAAAGCGGGAATTCCGTGCTTCCGCACAACACACGGGCGTGTAGCCTGGAAACAACCGTTCAGGCGCTTTGGCAAGTGTACTGCATCCGCTCGGGATAACCTTTTCGACGTGCGCAAGCCACTCCAGATTACGGGTAAACCTTACGGCACGGTCCACCGTGCTCTCTTTTGATTTCACCTATAGTTCCTCCCTTTATACTAGGTTTAATGGTTAACGAACCTTGGTTCCAGGCCAGCAGCCGTCATAGATGCGATCCATCGTAATGACATTGCCATACAAATCGATAATCAGATCCTTGGCCCGATGCGCATGCCTCATCTCGATCCAGTACCGGTTTTCCAGCAAACGGGCGAAATTGTCTACCAAAAACAGCAACCGGTTTTCACTGTGAATGAGTTCCTTGCCCAGTACCTGCGGCAACCAGATAGCCCCGTTCGAATTGAAGCGGTTGGAATAATCACGCACCTCTGTAATAGGTGCAATCTCAGCTTCCTCAAGCTTGGTCCAGAACGTATCAGCATCACTGCGTACTTCAGCGAGATCAATGCCGACGATCGGCAGATGTTGGTGCTCCAGTTGGTTACCCAGCTGTTCTTTCAAGTGGCTGAACACAAACGGCCAAACATCTGCCTCGATCTCACTCCCCCACTTTTTCCAGAAGCGGGCCAAATTGTTTTTCCGGTTGAAATTTCGATGAATGCCGCTGCTGCGCTCCCAGTGATAAGCGCGAATGTTCGGGTTAATGACTGTATCATATCCGGCTGCACGTGCACGCATCTGGTAATCAAAATCCTCGTATCCGTTGAAAAATTTCTCATCCAGGGTACCGATCGTTTCGTAGACTTCCCGCTTCATGCCGAACATGGCGAATACAACCAGCTGCACCGAGAACGTCTCTTTTGGAATATCTTCAGGAGATGCATTGAGGAAAAGGTGCCTGCCGATGGTGTCCGCAAAAGCAATACCGCAGTGCTGCACGCCCCCGGTTTGCGGATACAGCAGCACACCGCCAATCATGCCGATGGTAATATCGCTATCCAGCGTCTCTCTCATCAAGGACTGCCAATCCGGCTGTAAAATGGTGTCGGAATCCAGAAAGAAAATATAATCCCCCTCCGCTCGCCGCAGCGCACTGTTAATGGATACTGCGCAACCGAGTGGAAAATCATGCTGCAGAATTTCAATCGTTACCCCTTCTCGAACTTCCTGCTTCAGTTTCTCCAGATGTTGAAAGACAGCCGAGCCGGAACCATCATTGATGAAGATAATCTGTGTAGACGGGCTTACCGTCCGAAGCAGTGAATCGGTGAACAGGTTCAGAATGTTATAATCCTGGTTAACTGGCACAATAATCGTATAAAGCATGGAATCCCTCCTATTGGATATGATGAAATGCGTTCAAGCTGTTCACTCTGGAAAGTATGTCTGGATACCAGCCTCCTTGTTCCGAATATGCTGTCTTAATTTGGTAATTGTTTGGGTCTACTAGAAATTTATATCATTTCTTGTAATTATGAAATCTCAAATTCTGAACTCTATTAATATTTGAATATGATCAAAAAAACACCTCTGGAGTGATTCCGCACTGGCTGTGCGGTTGACTCTCCAGAGGTACTTTTCAGAAGTGGAAAAGCAGCTTAGTTTCTGCCGTAATACAGCTTACGATTGGTGATATCCACCAGGTACAGAATGTCGACACCATTGGCATTACGATCAACACTGAGCCTCTCAATTGGTTTGCCGGGAGCAATCGACGTCTGGGTCCATCCGCCATTGCCGTCCGGAACCGCCATATATGCACGGTCGGTGCCGCTATATTTCGTATAATAGACCCGGACTTCTGACCCCGTCCACGTAATATCAATTCCCGCTCTTGTTGCCGTGGCATTATATACGGTCTGCTGCGTCCATCCACCTGTATCATAAGAAGCATATTTCACGGAGAAGTTCGTGCTTCCTTCCTCCCGGTATCGGTAGACAATCTTCGGATTGCCTGCTGAATCTACGGCCAGCTTGGCGCTCTGGATTCCCGGTCCCCCTGGATCGCCTCCATCCTTGACGTAGGCCTCGGTTGGAGCAAACGGCTGGACAATATCCACATTACTTAGCGATACGGGTGAAGTTATGACACTGCCATCTGCTTTATAGAAGGTACCTGTAGAAGGTCTGTACTTCACGTAAGACAAATCATGACGGAGTGCGCTCGAAACAAAAGTAGACCATTCAAACAGGATGTGTAAGTCACCTTGCGCATCGAAAACCAGATCATTGGGATAGAATGAACGACCCGCGTTCGCACCGACGACCGCCTCTTGGCTCCAGCTGGACTGGGCATTGTTCCAGCGATACAAAATTCCAGGACGATATCCGGTCGTGTCATCGCTTGATCGAATCAAAAGATAGACATCACCATTTGGTGCTGTTGTCAGAACGGGGTATGTCCCCTTGAAAGTGGAGAAGGAAGGCATATCGGAAGAATGATTCTGCGGAACGCCTCCAACGGTATCTGACCTGAAATAACGCCAGCTATCGTTGTGCATGGATGCAAAGACGTGAAATCGGCCGCTGCCGTCTCGTGCTATGGAAGGTTGGTTGTGCCCAATGTCATCACTGTACTGTGCAATGCTGCTGCCATTCATCACCGGAATGTTGGACCACGTTCCTGATCCGTCCCGTCTTGCGATATTTACAGTATGTGTGCTCTCTGAGCCTCCCGGGCCGTTATATGCCAAGTACGCATACTCATTTCCCGTGCCATATGTCTCAAGCGGCGTCCACCATCCCGCCTGATTGCTTGAATCCATGGCATAAGGTACCTCCGTGAGTGTTGCTGCTGCCATACCGGTGCTCGTTGGCAATACGGATATGAGCAATGCGGCAGCGGCGCCTATCTTCCAGAACCTGCTTTTTCCCAAGATCATTCGCCTCCTTCATGATTGGTGTAACATGAATTCGTAGAGAAAGGATCCCCGGCCGGGAATAATTAAAGCGCTTACAGTTTACTGGGTGCTTGTTAGCGCCATCATCATGGTAACATGAGTTTTCCGCTGTACGTCATATACAAAATCATGCTTTTAATAGAACATAATTTTGATATTTTAGCTTCAAGATAAGATGGAATAGAACATTTCATCACTTCCGGTATTGCTAAACGTTTTCGAAATATTCCACCGCTAAAAAGACCGAATGGGTTACCATTCAGTCTCCTTAGCTCCGAGGTTTGTGACAAATTGGCGCAATGCATGAGATACCCATTTTCGAGTGTGAATGACTAACTGGATTTCGAGTCTGAAATCACCATGCTCCAGCGGCAATACGGTTAGCTCCTCCCGCCGGATCTCATCGAGGGCGATCATTTGAGGCAAAAGCGAAATTCCCGTTCCTGCCATAATGCTTCGCTTAATCGCCTCAGGGCTTCCAAGCTCCAGACCTACTTTGTAAGGAATAACGTTAGCCCTCAATACTCTCTCCAGCAGCTGTCTGTAATTGCAGGTATCCTCGGGCATAATCCATTCTTCGTCAGCCAGATCGCTCAGTTCAATTTTCTGCTTCTTCGCAAGGGGATGATCTGTGTTAACGATGAGGACGAGCGGCTCTTCCCGGATGGTGATCCACTGCAATCCTGATTCGGATGATGCATTCGCCAGAATAAGTCCCACATCGGCTTCTCCCTCTTTTACTTTCTGCAAAATCATGTCTTCGCGATCCGTCTGCAGCCGAATACCCAGTTCAGGATACTGCTTGCGTGTCGTCTGAATCGGGGCAGGAAGAAAATAGGAAGCCAGCGAATCCATCGTTGCGATGGTAAGGGAACCTCCGCCCTGTTTGGTCAGCTTTTCCTGCGAATGTTCATATATCTCCAGGAGTTGCCCGGAGAGCTTGAACAATTCTTCCCCTGCTGAAGTAAGTCGGATTTTATTGTTATTGTAACGTTCGAATAATTTGACCTGATAGATTTTCTCCAGCTTTTGAATCTGTGTCGTTACACTCGACTGTGCGTAGCCAAGCTCTTCTGCCGCCTTGGTGAAACTTTGCCGCACGGCCACTTCACGAAAGGTTTGAAAATAATTCAAATCCATGATCCTGAACCCTTCCTTATCAAAATAATCGATAACACCCATCATCTATTATAGTTAACTATGATGCTAATTCCCATGGTAAAGTGAATTTAATGTCATTTCAACTTAAATGGAGGCCATATTATGCTAACCGAACAACAGATTCAAGGTATTTATGTACCGGTAATCACCCCTTTTACGAAGGATAATCAGCTCGATATCCCTTCCTTTCGGAACTACATCACACATATGGCGAATAGCGGAATTCACGGTTTAGTTATTAACGGCACTACTGGAGAGTCACCTACGGTTTCATGGGATGAAGTGGAGCAGCTCGTTCAAGTCACGAAGGAAACCTTGCAAAGCATAAATAAAACAATACCCATCGTCGTTGGGACCGGAACCAACGATACAGCATCAACGGTCAAGCGTACACAAATGGCTGGTGAACTCGGAGCGGACGCCGTTCTTGTAGTCACTCCCTATTACAACAGACCAACAGAGGAAGGCATTTTTGAACATTTTCGTGTGACTGCTGAAGTGGGAGTACCCATTATTGTATATGAAATCCCTGCACGCACGGGTGTACGTGTCTCCGTGGATACGATGAAAAGAATAATGAACTTAGACGGGGTTATTGGCCTTAAGGACAGCACCAACGGCGTGGAATTAATGTCGGAGCTGGTACGAAGCGGATCCAAACCCATCCTGTGCGGGGATGATGCATTCTTTTACGATATGTTAAGCGAAGGTGCTGCTGGCGGCATGCTGGCATCTGCCAATATTAACACAGAGCAATTCATTGAGGTGTACGATCGCTTTAAAAATGGGGACAAAGAGGGCTCGCGTGAGCAGTTTACTCGAGTCGCTCCTTTTATTGACCATCTCTTTGCAGAGCCTGCTCCTGCCATGATCAAATGGCTGCTTGTCAATCAAGGAATCATTAGTTGCGATCAACTGCGCCTGCCGCTGATGCCGGCATCTGAGCAATTAAAAGCGAAGATGGATGAATACTTGGTGAGCAGTAACGCAGTAAGCTAAACACATCATTAACTACAGTGAATAGACATTGAAAAAGCCGCAGATCTGCGGCTTTTTCAATGTGTTTTATGAAATTCTAAATACAAGCGTTTGCTGAGGGATGCTATCCATTTGATGAATAATTTAGGATGAGAGCTTCACGTGTCTGTTCATCATAACTGATCCAGAGCTTGTCGCCGATCTCTACACCGAATATAGGATCGATCGACTGACGAATTTCATAGATCTGTCCACCTCGATCCACAGTAATCCGCGCCAAGGGACGCTCGCCGGCAGTTATCCCTTCATACATGACGGTGCGAATCGTGGCCGCACCCTGTTTGCCTTTGGCTAACCGAAGTTCACGCTCATAATCTTCACGTTTCATATGCATTGGAATCCGCGTTCCGTTCTGAACATCAGTACCCAATGGTACGAACAGGCTGTTTGTTTTGCGTATGCTGTCCTCACCACTTGTTATCATCAAATCCATGACCAATAGCTCCCGATCGAGGAACTCCGTCTCTTTCTTCTCCATTCGGACAACTTCTGCCTCCAGCGCCAATTGATCGGCAAGTTCCGAAGTACTCACACCATAACTTTGAAGACGAACCTGGCCTCCAGCCAGAATCAAAGTTGCCTCGGTCCCTACACGGTAGCTGAAGCCCGGAGGCTGCACAACCGGCACCTCGTATTCTTGATCATCCGCTGTAAAATGGAGCAGGAGGACCTTGCCGCGATTCAGGAATCCATAGTGATCAATACGTTCAAGAACAGCATGATGTATGGTTGAAGGCATCTGGTCCTGTAAATCCTCATCGGATATCAACATGGCCTTTTCCTTTTCCCGATTATAGCTGATAACTACCTGATCGCCGATACGATTAGCATTCAGGAGAGAGATGACCTTTTTGAGTTCAACCTCCTTCCGTTCACCATCCAGCTCGAAACGAATTTTGAAGCGAACGAGAGGCTGATTGTTGACGTAGGTGCCTGTCTCTGCCATCTCCATGATCGTACCATTCAACAGTTCACCCTCATTAATCTGCCGTGTACGCCGTTTAAACATTAGTGGCAGGATGAACTGTGGAACGATAATAACTAACAGCGGAATGGCAAGCCAAACTGCCCAGTTGAGGACAAGAACCCCCCCTTCACCAATACGACCTAGGAAACCACGGAAGGATAACTGTCCATCATTCGCTGCTTTGATCCATTCGAGCATCTGATCCTTCGTCTGCATATGGACTAGTCCTGTCTCCACGTTCATGGCGCCTGCCACCTGATCACCGTCGGAATAATAGAGCGTATCATCTTCGAGAGCTTTGTAAAATTCAACGTCCGTGTTCTTCAGGTCCTCATATGTTAAATGCCCCACCATTGCTCCTGTATCTATGAAAGACTTTTTCTTTTCATTATAGATATAACCGCGAACTTCACCTTGTTTCTCATCTTCCATGGAAGATCCGACAATGAAAACCTCCTGGTCATTCAATAAGAAAACACTCGCTTGGTATACCTGTTTGGGAGTATTGACTACAGATCCCCACTCATTCGTTTTGGCATTATAGAAACGGACTTGTTTGGGATTGGAATCCTCGGCGCGAACCAACCGAGTGTTATCAACGCCAAATGATTTGGCGAACGTATTGGAAGCCTGTTCCTGTGCGAGGAAAATGCCTACATCCTCGGACTGGATCTTCACGGCAGGAAGACCATCCCGTTGAAGAATTCCACTTACATGGGCCCTTTGGCCATGTTTAAGTACCACTTCAAATAAAGGAACAGGCAGCTCGTTTTTGAAGCTCCCGTCTAAGTCAGAGATATTTTCCGGATCCGATGGAAGTACATCTGGACTATTAAGAATCACTTTTTTTACTTCTGCGTCCCTGACCTCTGCAAGGTATGTCGTTGAACCTAATGTTTCTCCATTCACAATGAGCCTGCCACGCCAGGCGTGTACATCTGCCCAAGGAGTATCGAGCTGCAATGTACTTCGGGCTAATTCTGTCACTTCTCCCGTATCCCGTACGTGAGTCAGCTGTAAGCTCTGACTGCTGTCTAATGTTGGGATGATCACACCGTTATTCTGATATGTAGTTGCTGCTAATGGACCTTGAGAATTGGCACGGATTATTTGTTCTTTGATCAGGTTTCCCGTGTTAGCCTCATACATGTGGAGCCTCGAATACATGCCGTCCCTTTCATCCGTTAAAGCTACAATTTTGTTCCCGCCATCAAGATAATACATGCCTGTCAAATTGGAATATTGATCTTGGACGCTCATAACCCCACCTCGATAATCATTCCAGATCTGTACCGTCAAGATCATCGCAGGAACAAAAAATACGAGAATTGTAAACGGAATTCTATTCTTCTTCTTTTTCAATTAACCTCCTCCTTCCGCACATCTAAACATTATTCATAATTTTCATCGTATACGCAACTTTTTAAGTTCAGAAACGGAAAAAAGCCGCGAATATCGCGGCTTCTTCTGAGTCAAACCAATATGGAGATGAGGATTGGCAGTGAGATCAATGACAGGACGGAGCTCATGACAAAGGATGATGCCGTCTCCACCTCAAGTGTATCGAACCTGGATGCAATCATCGCAGCTACGGCTGAACCTGGGAAGGATACTAGCAGGATGACCATAGTCATGTCGGTTGATGATAGTCCCATCAATAATGCAAACATGTACGTAAACAACGGCAGCGCAATCACCTTCAACAGTGAAATGCTGATGGCATTCAGGCTGAATTTAATCCGGTTAATGCCCACCGTTACCCCGATTGCAAACAGCGCTGCTCCGGAAGTAATGCTACCGATCTGATCAAAAGAGCTTTGCAGCAGCTGAGGTGACTGGAAACCAACAAGCGTCAGGATTACACCCAGAAGCGGAATGCAGGCAAGCGGTTCTTTCAGACCATGGATGATGGAATGGATCGTTAGTTTTAACAAGCTTTCGCCATGACCATTTTGCTTGCCCTCTTCCGTTTTCTTCCCCACAGAACTGACAATGGTCGCGATTGGATCAAGCAGCGCATTAACTACGATGCCCGTGATTGCAATTGGAATGGTGACTTCAGCCGCACCGAACAGGTTACCCAGAACCGGAATCCCCATAAATGCAAACGAAGGTTGAGTAGCATTCAATGAAAAGATCGATGACTGGCTAAGATTGACTTTGAAAATGAAACGCATCACCAGCAGCAGCACAACATAGAAACCGATAATCCCCAAGAATATGGTCATGAAGAATGGCCACTTGTCAATCAGGGTCTCTTTTTTAGTCGTAGTGATACCAATGAACAAATGCGCCGGCAGCGCAAACTTGGTCACCAGTGTATTCAGGCCTTTGGAGGATGCGGAGTTAAATACTTTGAAATAGCCTCCAAAAAAACCGAGTAAAATTACGAAAAATATAGGAATTAAAATAATGAAAATGTCACTTACTGACATGTTGGTCAAACCTCCATTTATGATCTGAGCATTTGCAACACTTCAACAAATGACAAAAATTTTGATCATGTGATATGTTATTTTCAATTTTGGACACAGCCAAGGAATACCTGTACGGATGGACAGGTATTCTCTCGGTGTGACGTATTGTCATATTCAAACCATTGCGTGTTCACAGTTATCAAACTGCTGCAAGGATCGGTCTATATACAGGGTGCCACATGGCATCCTTAATCGCCTCTTCCACGTTTTCGAGTTGACGGCGGGCAACGCCGTCTTCGATTGCTGCTTTCGCTACTGCAACTGCCACTTTGTAAGAAACATCCTGCAATTCTTTCACCCTTGGCAGCAGTGGAGCTCCAGGTTCAGAAGAATCTACTGCACCTGCTACCGCGATCGCCGCTGCTGTAAACATATTCTTCGTAAATTTCGAAGCTTTGGCTACAATAGCTCCCAATCCCAGACCAGGGAAAACAAACGCATTGTTGGATTGACCGATTTCGAACTGAATGTCATTATACATTACAGGTTCAAATGGGCTTCCTGTTGCGATCAATGCTTTGCCATCCGTCCATTCAATCAGGCTTTTTGGAGCTGCTTCGGCGAGGGAAGTTGGATTGGACATCGGCATAATGATTGGACGTTCCACATGCTTGGCCATTTCCTTCACAACCTGTTCGTTGAAGGCACCTGTAACACCCGATGTACCGATCAGAATGGTCGGTTTAATACGAGTAACAGCTTCAAGCAGATTAACCTGCCCCTGTTCATCCCGATTCCAGTCTTTGATCTCGTCCGCTTTGCGTACATACGGCTTTTGGTACTCGAACAATCCCTCGATCTCGTCCGTCAAAATACCGCGATAGTCAAACGCCCAGAACCGGTTTTCTGCTTCTTCCTGCGTAAGTCCTTCTTCCATCATGGCATCTCTGATCTGATCCGCATTACCAATACCGGCAGCCCCTGGGCCAAATACCAGTACGCGATGCTCACGAAGTGGTACACCTGTAACCTGAACGCCTGACATCACAGCAGCCAGTGTAACGGCACCCGTTCCTTGAATGTCATCGTTGAAGGTGAGAAGCTCTTCTCCATATTTATGGATGATGTTTCTGGCATTTACGCTGCCCATGTCTTCCCAGTGAAGCAGCACGTCGGGGAACCATTTGGTCGTTTCCTTCACAAAAGCTTCAATAAACTGATCATACTTCTCACCGCGGATACGTTCATGACGATTCCCTACATATAATGGATCATTCAGCAAAGTAGGATTGTTCGTTCCTACATCAAGTACCACTGGAAGTACTCGGCTTGGATCAACCCCTACTGCTGCGGTGTACACTGCTAGTTTACCGATGGCAATGTTAATGCCGCCTACACCCCAGTCTCCGATACCAAGGATGCTTTCCGAGTCGGTTACCACAATGAGATCCACGTCTCCAGCTTGCAGACCACTGTTTCGGAATGCCTCCTCCAGGCCGTCCATATCGTTAATGGAGAGGTACACTCCGCCAGGTCTGTGGTATTGATGGCTATATTCCTGAATCGCTTGACCGACCGTAGGTGTATATACAATCGGCAGCATTTCACTAAGATGTTCTTTCAATAATCGATAAAATAAAACAATGTTTCGGTTAAACAAGTCATTCAGCATGATGCTTTTACGCAAGTTATCAGACTCATTTTGCAGCTGCTGATAAACCCGGCTCACCTGTTCTTCAATATTTAAAACCATCGGCGGCAAAATGCCGTTCAGGTTCAGTTCTTTTCTCTCTTCTTCGGTAAAGGCAATACCCTTGTTCAGAATTGGATTGGATAGAACTTCTTTACCTCTTAATTGTGTTTTCAGATTCCCGCTCGAATCAACAAAAAATGTGTTCATTGCTACTAGCCTTCTTTCATGATGTCTCTTTAGTTTCTTTTTAACACTAAATAACTTTAAGTTAGTTGTTAACCTTCCGATGACAATTATATGACTTTTTCACTATGATGTAAACGAAGTTATGAAACTTTCATGAAAGGAATTTAGTTGCAATTCGATAAATAATATTTATCGATTTTCTATTTTTCAAGAAAATCATTTTATAGCATTCTTTGGATTTCGACATGAGGAATAATGACAGTACATAGACATAAGAAAAAACCGCATTGCTGCGGTTTTAATACGTTCATCTGTTTGAAATGAATTGTTACGGGATGTAAGCATCCACAACCTCTACCTTTTTCACTGCTCCATCCTCTATGTATTTCACATCTATTACGCTTCCTCTCTGAAATTTTGGGACATGTATGATTGGAATATATGTCTTCACAATGGTTTGAAAGGTCTGACCATCTTCCTGGGTAACTAACAGATCAAGACGTACGCCAGGCCGTCCATCCATGCTGGATGAAGTCTCAGCGATATCCTGGATGATTGCTTCTGCAGGCATTCCGAAGCTCAAAATCTCCTTTTTGTTTTGCATCTTCTCTTGACCCGTTCGCAGCCTTTTAGTGACATTTAAGACGAGAATCAATCCTGTGGTCAACCCGAACACAACAATTACTATACCAATGATTACGATCGTTAACGTTGTCGTCATTTCATCCTCCTTAAATGAGACTTCATACAGATTACTTCAAGATTAGATGCGATATTCCTGCAACTGTTTGAATCCGTGTGACTTGATCTGCTGTGTACACCAGGTTTGATTTCAGCCTTATCTTCAATCACTCGATAGTTTAAGGAGGCGCTCACAGGAGCGCCGTTTTACTTCATGGATGCCGCCTTTTAAATTTCCTTGTCTGCGAATGGGCGAAACTGATCTGTAACGGTGAGTAGTTTACTACCCTGCAGATAAAATGTATCATCCGCTTTCCACGTATGGCTTTTCTTGTTCTGCCTCCGGTGATAGACATAGTTATAGGGTGAGGTCGCATATGTTTTGAACCCTTTCCTCCTACATTGCCTCAGAAAAGTAACATCTTCCCCCACGGAACGGTCGGTGAATCGAACCTTCTTGAGTACTTCCTTTTTGAACAGGATCGTGCCCCCCTGCACAAATTCTGAGAATTTACTGGCTTCCTTAGGGGATCTGATCAGTAGTTTTTTCGAAGCGCCGAGATATACCAGACAGGAATGTTTGCCCACGATATCACTTCGGGTCCGTTTTAATGCCCCTACTTGTTCTTTCAGATAATAGGCAGAATAATAATCGTCATCATCAAACTTAGCAATTAACGAATACCGGGCACGTTCAATCCCTGCATTTAAACATTGTCCCAACGAAATTCTCTCAGGAACCTGATATACATGAATATTGGCGTGGCCTCGAACACGGTTTCGATATGATTCCAGATTCATGCCATCGTGATTCAGAATGATAATCAACTCTTTGCTCCGGTACCGCTGTCTCTTAAAATTCGTCAGAATGTTATCAAAAAACTGTGATCGGTTCGTACATACTATAATGGAAACCCCATGTCCACCCTCTGTCTTGTTCAAGGCTTAACCTCTCTTCTATGAATGATCTTTCATCATATGTAGAAGAATAGATCAGGTGTAGGCTAATAGAAAAGAATTATAGATTGAGCCCTGGCTGACCTGCCAAGGCTCCCCAAGCATGGTTACGTACCAAAATACACGTCCAGTTTTCCTGTTGGTGGCGTGGTCGCCATCCACACGGCAGCCAGATTATCAGGAGCGGCGGTGGCAGCCGTAATATAATCCCCAATGAGCGGTGTGGGAACCGGATTATTTCCATTCGGATTAAAAGAAGTCGTCGTGAGTCTACGATTACTGAACGTCACCCCGCCGTCAAAAGATTCAGCAACGAATACGTCCAGAAGGAATCCGTCGATCCGGTTGGTCATATAAATGACCCGAATTGTTCCGGCAAACGGGGACACGGTAATAAATGGGAAGAAGTTCTGTGTACCTGCAGGGGCACCCGTTATACTTACAGGAGCTGACCAGAGCAGTCCATCGGGAGATTGGCTGAGGAACACATCCGTATAACCATTTCGGGCATCGTTCCAGACCCCGTATACGGTTCCACTTTTCGGTCCAATGGATATGTCGGCCCCCAGACACAGGTTGGTTTGAACTCGAAAAGCATAATTGGGCACTGGTAATGGCGAAGGAGCTGGTACAACTGAGGAGATAAACGTAGCCTGACGTTCAATGGGAGGCTGATAAATGATTCCTCCATCATAAGATATCCTCAGTAATGCAGAAGGACTGGCAGGTCCTGTAATAATATACCCGGCATAGACCTCACCAGAAAAACCAACGGCTAACGCTGCACGGTCATGAATCCCACGCGGGTTGGACTGTCGGTCCGGTGGTTCCCAGGTCAAACCCTGATTCACCGATCTCTGCGTAAAAATGGCAGAAGATGTCGTTGCGAGGGGTGTATACCCCACGTAGGCATGCCCACGATACGGACTGCCCGGAGAACGATCTACGGCAATGAAAGGCTCATCATTATGGACAATTGTCCCATATCCTGCTTGCACAATAACGGGAGGCTGCCATGTTTCACCATCATCAAACGAAGTATAACTGACGATTGTCCCATCGTTGATTCCATTGAACACATGAACAGTCACTATAAAGGTACTTGGAAAAGTATAGTCAATGGTAGGTGCCTCTGCCCCCGAATATCCGGCAGGCTGTGGAAGCACTGTCGTCGACCATGTGTTTCCACCATCGATTGAACGATAAAAACCTGTTAGCGTGGGCCCTGTACTGGTATCCACAGCAACAACACACATGATATTCGGATTTAGTGTATTTACAGCAATGGAAGGTTCAAACTGGCTGCCTGCCAAGGCACCGGTAATATTCACTACTGGCAATATACTCACCTCTATTCCTTTAAGGGATATTTGTAAATCGGTCTATTAACGTCATTTCCGACTGGAGAATTCGCTGGATAATTTGACCTGTAGAGTTAACCGAATACACATGGATAATAGTGCTTGTAGCACTGAAATAATCACTTTGCACTTCAAAAAAAGCAGCGTTAATCAGTGGATAGATAAATGTTCTCGTAGCTTGGGGAGCCAATTGAAACAGCTCATGGCCAACTGTAAAGCGCGTAGTTTGGGTTGTGTCCCACCTGAATACTTCAATCTCAATATTGACGGGAGCATTAAGTGAGTCGTTGATGCAGGTTACAATGACCTGAGTGGATTGCGTCTCTCCAGTTACGGGATTATAGACAAGACCTGTACTATTGGGCAAAACAATTCACTCCCTTCTTAGCAGGAAAAGGTACACTTCTTCCGTTTAGACTATACTATGTTTCTGTCTATCAGCCGTCACGGCTAATATAAGTGCCTCAGCGAATGATCCTGTTCCTTTTTCATGCACCGTATAATCGTGCGCATCTTGCCCTTCGCTCAATAAAACAAAAAAAGCCCTGGTAAAACTCCCCAGGACCTTTCACTATACGATTGCAATTTATCTAGGTTGAATTATTGATATTTTAGTTCTATCCCCACGAGAGTTTCTTGCCAAAAACTCAAGTGCAATGGATGACAGCATGCCTACACCATAAGGCATTGCCGTTTCATCCAGATCAAACATCGGATGATGCAGCGGATATCTTGTCCGCTCTTCCTCATTGCCCGAACCAAGACGGAAGAAAACGCCAGGAATCTGTTCGCAATAGAAGGCAAAATCCTCACCGCCAGTAGAAGGTGGAATGTTGCTCCATCCTTTTGCCCAATCCAATCCATCAACAGTTTCGGTAAGCAGGTCAACCATCGCATGATCGTTCACCACGACCGGATATCCATCGCCATAAACAACTTCATGCCCTGCGCCGAAGGAAGCGCACACCCCGCTAACGACTTGTTCAATCAATGCAGGCATGCGTTCACGAAGGGTGGGTGACAGTGTGCGGACCGTACCGATCATCTCCACCTCTGGCGCAATGGCTGTGCCCATATACCCGCCAGTGATTTTGCCAATGGTAACCACAACAGGCTCCAGCGGATCCACCAAACGACTGGCGATATTCTGCAGCGCTGTGATGACCTGAGCAGATACAGCAATCGCATCGATGCCTTCATGCGGCCGTGCAGCATGTCCACCTTTGCCGTATACACGAATCACCAGACGGTCTGCTGAAGCAAAAGCAACCCCTTTACTAACACCAACGGTGCCCGTATCCTGGCCAGGTGTCACATGCAGACCTGCGATCGCATCTACCTTCGGATTCTCCAGTACACCGTCCTGAATCATGGCCCGTGCGCCGGCCAGTCCCTCTTCTGCTGGCTGGAACACAAACTTGATGTTGCCCGACTTCGGTCTGCCGAGACCGGTAAGCAGTTCAGCCGTTCCCATCAAAATGGTGGTGTGGGCATCATGACCGCACAAGTGAGCCTTGCCTTCAACCTGGGAACTGTACTCCGCCGATTTCTGATCCTGGATCGGAAGGGCATCCATATCTGCCCGGAGTGCAATGGTTGGACCATCCGTTTCCCCCCGGAGCAAACCGACAACCCCGGTCCTGCCAACATGACGGGTCACTTCAAGCCCAAGGCTCTCCAGATGCTCGGCCACGATGCCTGAAGTCCGCACCTCTTCGTATCCGATTTCCGGATGGCGATGGAGGTCTCTCCGCCAGTTCGTGAGCTTCGGCTGCAGCTGCTGTGCGAGTTCAAATAGTGTTGTTTGTTCCATTAGTGCTCATTCCCTTCCTGTGGTTCTGATGAGACCAACCGTGAATAGATGGCATCAGCGGAAAATGCAATGTGACGTTTCATCGTATCTCGAGATTTCACCGGATCACGTGATTTCAGTGCTTCAAGTATCTCGGTATGTACTCCTTGGTTAAGGACCCGAATGTTCTCATCGTATGGCATTAGATCCAGCGCAGGATTGATCTTGGTACGAATCTGTCTGACTGCCGTTTCCAGGTAAGGATTCCCTGACGCCTTGGCAATTGACAGATGAAACTTGACGTCCAGTGCCCTGAACCATTCCCGGGTACAATCTGGCTCGGTACTCTGTTTGATGTAACCTTCCAGCAGCTCCAGTTCGCCTGCGGTGATCCGCTCAGCAGCCAGAAAAGCACCTTCCGGCTCCACGATTGTCCGATATTCAAACACATGTAACATCTGATCCCAGTCACGCATAATTTCTTCCTTGGTTCTTTTGTGTGCATTAGCCGTGATGGGGAGTACGAATGTTCCTCCCTTGGCACCAACACGTTTTTCAATCAATCCCTTACTCTCAAGAGCAGATAAGGCTTCACGAACCGTAATTCTGCTTGCATTGAATATTTCGGCAAGTTCACGTTCCGAAGGGAGCTGATCTTCACTCATGATTTCTTTAAGGATAATAGCTTCCTCTAACTGTTCTCTGATAAACTCACTGACCTTTATTGCAGAAACTTTCTCAAACTGGAAAGTCGCTTGGTTGAACATATCAACACTCCGATCGATATAATGTCTAAACCTTATACCATTAAACTCTTATTCATAATATAATTCCGAGTAAACATATATGCAATGATTTTTTTCAAAATGTTACAAATATTTTTTTAATCCGACGAAATGCATAGTCTAATAACGAAAAAGACGCTGCCGAATATCAGCAGCGTCTTCCCATCGTTTAATTGGTGTGGCATCAAAAGAATTAGTTTTGCTCGTTCAAGTACACCGCTTTTCCTGTGCGGGCAGATTCATAGAGAGCTTCGAGAATTTGTGATACAACCAGAGCTTGTTTAGGTGTAACTACAGGCTCTTGATCTTTATCGATAGCTTCAATCCATTTTCTCATCTCAACATCCGGCGCACTTTCCGACTTCCCGTCGTAGAACGCTACGCCGTCTGCACTAAGGGAGATCTCATTCGTATAGAGACGGCTGAATTTCTCGCCGTTAATGCGCAGGCCATTCTTCATGTCGGCTCCGGCTTCCGTTCCACTAAGACTGCATTTTGCTTCATCCACATCCAGCGAATTCAGCGCCCAGCTGGATTCCAGCATGATGGTCGCACCATTTTCCATCACGATCATGCCGAAGGCCGAATCCTCAACCGAGAATTTCTTCGGATCCCACGGTCCCCATGCATTTGCTGCATTTTCTTTTTGGGAGAGCTCATGATAGGTCGTGCCCAGAACCACTTTAGGTTTGTAATTGTCCATCATCCAGAGTGTCAGGTCCAGTGCATGTGTACCGATATCGATCAGTGGTCCGCCGCCTTGTTTTTCTTCATCGAGGAAAACACCCCATGTCGGTACGGCTCTTCTGCGAATCGCATGTGCCTTGGCGTAATAGATCGATCCCAGCTCGCCTGCTTCGCACATCTGCTTCAGGTACAAGCTGTCTTCTCTGAAGCGGTTATTGTATCCAATGGTCAGCTTTTTGCCTGTGCGTTCAGCTGCTTCAAGCATGCTCTGTGCTTCGGCGGATGTCTTCGCCATCGGTTTTTCACACATGACGTGTTTGCCGGCTTCAAGCGCAGCAATGGAGATTTCGGCATGCGAAATATTAGGTGTGAGTACGTGAACGATGTCAATCGTTTCATCTTTCAGCAGCTCCTGATAGTCCGTGTATACTTCGGCTTCTGCACTGCCATATTTCTCTTTGGCTTCCTCAGCCCGTTCAGGAACAATATCACAGAATGCAACCAGTTCAACATTATCGAGCTTGCTCAAACTTGGCAGATGCTTGCCATTCGCAATCCCGCCACATCCAACAATTCCAATTCGATACACTTTACTCATATCCATTCACCCTCACTTTTGATTTGGTTTGTTTCATCTTCCGAAAAGCGGACGGGGTCATCCCCAGGCGCTTGCGGAAGACGGCATGCAAATAGTTGGCATTGGTAAAACCGGAGACAAGTGCAATCTGTTCAATCGATCCGTTGCTCTCCTCCAGATTGCGGCACACCGCGCCAAGACGAATATCTTCCAGCACACGGCTGAACGGCATGCCTGGCTGCACCTGATAAAATATCCGCTGCAGTTGTCTGGTGCTGATATGTAGCTTCTCTGCCACATGTTCCAGTGTGACAACATTGGAATAGTTGGCCTCCATATACTGCACAGCATATTCATACCTGTACATGGACATATCCCGCTCCGGTGCTTCAACCCGGATTTCGCCGTTATCATGGGCACGAACGGTTCTCAGCAGAATGCTGATCACAAGCTGTTTAATGGATGTATAATACCCGATCAGTTTACGATCACATGCTTCATACGCTTCCAAAAAACAGTTCATGGCCCGGTGATAATCATGCACCGGAACGAGGGGCAACGCCTTGAGCTTGGCGATCGTTTCCTCGGATTCTGCGGCTTCCCACGGATCTACATCCTCTCTGGGCTGCTCGACAATATCCACATGTAGACATAGTTCATCCATGTCTTCTTCGGCATCGGCCTCCTGATAGTGAACGACGCCAGGCCCGGTCAAATAAAGCATGCCTTCGGACAAGGAATGCATCTGGTCTCCCAGAATAACTTTCCCCTTGCCCCGCGGTATAAAATGAAATTCAAATTCCGCATGGTTATGAAAATCAACGATTCGACCTGCCGGAAATGACGTCAAGTGAAATCGTAAAACCCGTATTTCGTAATGTCCCCAAGCAATGGTAATGTCCAAACGCTCGAGGAGATCCTGTCGTTCAAGCATTTTTTCAAAAGGATATCGGTTCAATTATCGTACCTCCCCAACCAGCCTAACCTTGCAAATCACTGAGGGAGATCCTGCGTCCTTCCTTGGCAGAGGTGTTTGCAGCTTCCATCAGGCGTGTCAGCTCGGCAGCAATCTGCAGATTCTCAGCAGCCAAGGAATCATTCTGAATATGGGAAACCCACTGACTGAATGCGCTTTCTCTTTTCTCCAGCAACGGAAGCTCAGTCCACTCTTTAACCGCCTCTGTACCCGCATTGGTCCGGATCAGCAGCCTGTCGTCAGGAGTACCATACAACAAGGTCCCTTCCGTTCCATGAACTTCAATGGTAAATGGAGAGTAACTGTTCACGAAACCGGCCTCAACCACACCGATCGCTCCAGAATCCGTAAACAGGGTTGCAACTGCATTATCTTCTACCTTTTTGCCTGTGACATAGCCGAAATTGGCACTCACACCTGTCACTTCCTGACCCAAAAAGAGTCTGGTTAAATACATTGGATGGCACCCCAGGTCAATCATAGCACCTCCCTGACATTCCTCCAAGTTATAAAAATGCTGTGGCAGCCAGTCGGCAATCGCTCCGTTATGAGACAGGCGAACCCGGACATAAGTCACTTTCCCCAATAAACCTTGCTGGAGCACATCCTGAATGGTTAGCGTATATCCGTCATTTAATCGAGGTAAGGATACGGTCATCTTGACGCCCTGCTCACGGACTTCATCCAGGATGGCATTCACTTCTTTTACCGTTGAAGCAATGACTTTTTCCGTAAAAATATGTTTACCTGCTCTTGCAGCGGCGGTGATAACGTCCTGGTGGTCACGAGTAGGTGCATCCACGATCACGGCGTCAATGTCCTTCTGTGCCAGCATCTCTTCAAGAGATGAAAAGTAGGGTACATTCAGTCGTTCGGCAGCTTCCTGCCCGCGCTGAGCATTGTCATCCCATACGGCTGCAATTTCAGTATCCCCATGTTCCTGGACTTGCTTGATATAATCCCATGCATGCACATGCCACAAGCTTATTTTACCAATTCGAATGGTCACGATGTCTTACCTCCTAGTATATAATATCCTGACATTTAAATATAAGTTATCACAGACTTCGTTTAATTTTAATAGAAACAGACGACAACAAATATATAAAATTACGACACCCCATTCAGAATCGACATTCTGAGTTTCAACAAGCCAAGAAGCTGTCTCCTCCATGATTTTTCGGTTAGAAGGCTTCACATTGAGGTTTAAAGGCTCATGTTGAACATCCAAAACAAGACCAGGGCTCATGCAATTGCATGGCCCTGGTCTTATTTCATTGAATGGATTCTATTTCTTGGATCCTTTCGCGATTTAAGGGAGCAAATTCTCTTCTACAGGTGACTCTGGTTCTGGTTCCGGATCTGGTTCCGGTTCAGGGGTGCTCTCTTCCCCTGCAGTTACGTATAACCGGCCTGGTGCTTCGGTCTCGATTTTGTTGCCCGCTGCATCCTGAACGCGAATCACAATGACTCCACCCTCAAGGACTAACGAGGAAGGTGTAGTATATGTGCCCGTATAATGACCGGGTTCTGTCTCCACCAGTGGAATCTCCGATCCGCCTTCCGCATTCAAATTCAGCGGCAGCTGGATTCGGAATGAAGCCTGCAGACCTGGAGCACTGTCGAAGGAGACCGTTACGGTTTCTCCGGACGCAATTCGCACATCTTCGGCAGGTGCAATATTAGTCAACTCAGGCAGCGTTGTTTCCACGTAGACTTTACGAGTTACCGTTGTTTTATTGCCCGCGACGTCCGTCGCAATGACTGTAATCGTGTTTTCGCCTTCATTGACGAGAATACGATGACTGAAGCTTCGGTCTTTCTCCAACTTGACTGTCTCGCCGTTTACCGTAACCTTGTTGAGGAATTGATCCACGGCGCTGCCTGTAACATGCACCACTTCAGCGTTGGTTCTACTTCCTTCCTCAGGCGTAAGAAGCGTTAATTGCGGAGGCGTCAGATCCTGAATAATAACGACAGGAAGTGAGCGATCCGTTACTTTACCATCAATCATTGCCTCTGCAGTAAAGGCATTGACTCCGGAACGGAGTTTGGCGTCAAACTTGAACGTTCCGTTGGTTACCGTTGTAGTCCCTGCTACATCTTTGCCATTGTAAATTTTGATCTGAGCTCCATTCGCCGGAGAAGTACCTGATACGGTGAATGTCGTTTTATTGGTATAGGTATTGCTTGGTGCCGTAAGTACGGGTGCGTTTACCGGATATCTCACCACTGCCCGAATCATATAGTTACCTTCTTCTGCCGGTGCTGTGTCCCATACGCCGCTTACGCGCTGCCAGCTTCGTCCGGCATTGGTTCCGTTCTCATCGGTAGCCAGTCCCGGAGCACTTGTTCCTGCAACAGATTGTACATACACGATATAGAAATCTCCGCTCGTGATGACCGGTTCTGGGAATTCAACGCTGGTCCACTGATCATTGCGAAGTGCTGTTCCCTCAAACGGTCCTGCCAGCAAACGCCCCGGTGCTCCATTCGCCCCGGAAGCATCATAGACAGCATATTGGAATGCGGTTCCACCAGGCACAGGCCACTCTGAGTTCCAGAACCGGAACGATGCGCCTGTTACTTGAGCGGTTGCTTGCTCAGGTGTCATCCGGACCGCCCAGGCATTATCTGCGGCTACAAAGGCTCTTGCATTTTCCGCTGTACCGTCATCATATGCGATTTCTCCAGGGAAACCAATAAACGGCTTCAATGCCACACTTGCATCCGCAGCACCATTCCCTGGTACCGTCACATTAACGGTTTTACTGTAATAGTCTGCAGCTCTGACGGAGACGGTATAACTTCCTTCCAGCACATCAAGTACGAAACTGCCGTCCGACCCGGTGCGAACCTCACCTATCTGGGCATCTTCCAGTACCAGAACAGAAGCATCAGCCAGAGGTTCTCCTGTCCGTTCATCAGTAACGATACCTTCAATCGTACCATGAGGTATAGCTTCCAGATTGAAATTGGCTTTTGCACCACTACCATCGGTAATGGTTACTGCTTGTGTACGCGGATAATAACCATAAGCCTCCGCTTTCAATGTATAATCACCCGCCACATGAGTGAAGCTGTATTTCCCTGTGGATGGATCTGTTTTCACCGAACGTCCGGTTTCAATGACCGTAACCGTTGCACTTGCAGGCAGGCTTTGTGGATTAACAGTGCCTGTTTCCGGTTTCTCAGCCTCAGGCTGCTGCTGCTTGGATTGATTGAATTCTGCCTTATCGGTTCGTGTAACCTTGTACCAGGAGTTGTCATATTCCGGTTTTGGCTTGTCACTGCTGAGCACTACCGAACTATCCTGTGTAACCGTCTCTGGAGCAATGCTCAAGATACGGAAATCGTCAATATACCAACCGGTCTTGACCACACTGCTATCTGAGGTCAGGCGGAATCGGAATTGAACTTCGTTTCCAGTCAGCGAACTCAGGTCATAAAAGACCGGTGTCCATTGCTTGTCATTAGAATTATGAGAGAACTTGCCCAGCTCTGACCATGTGCTTCCACCATCAGATGAAGCTTCCACATAGCCAAAATCATATCCGCCCTCAATTTCATACCAGTGGTTGAATGTCAGGGTAGCATCATTGGTATCCGTCAAATCCACAACGGGTGAAACCAGTGAATAGTTTGAACCATTCTCATACGTACTGTCCAGATCCGTTGCCCAGACATTTGGCGGAGAAACGGCACTTGCTGGTCCATTAACTGGAACCCCGCGTTCCCATTCATCCTTCGTTCCCGAATGAGTCCAGCCATTATCGTCACTACCGTCAAATTGGTCGACGTAAATGTCTTCCGGCACCTCAACCGAGATGGATACCTCATTCGACTTTTCACTCTCATTGCCGCTATAATCCAGAGCCGCAACGGTGTAATAGTACGTTGTATCCGTTACTGTAGCTGTATCCGTAAATGTTGTCGCTCTTGTATTTCCGATCGCCTCGTATTCGGAACCCGAAGTTGTCGAACGATACACGACATAAGACTCCAAATCCTCATCGTCAGGTCCATTCCAGGATAACGCCACATTACCCAAAACGTCAGCTGTAGCGCTCAGCTCTACAGGTGCTCTGGGAGCGATATCATCTGGTGATGATACAGAGAAGTCATCAATATACCAGCCTGCCTTCTGTACAGTGTTGTCACTTGTCAGATTAAACTGGATGAATACCTGTTGTCCTGCATATTCACGCAGGTCCACATACTGGGTTTTCCAATCACCGCCTGTGCCCGTAAAGCTTAACAGTTCTTCAAATACATAGTCACTGTCTTCCGTGGCGATGTATACCTTACCGAAGTCAATATTGCTCTCCAGATCAAACCAGTGTTTGAACGAGAGTAATGCCCCTTCAGGACTTTCGGTTAGATCAATAGGTGGAGCGAGCAGATAGGCGTTGCTGTTTGCTGCATACGTACCTTCCAGGTTGGTGGCAATGACCTTCTCACCGGAGGCTGCACTGCCAGGTCCGCTGATTGGCGCACCCCAAACCCATGTGCTTCCTGTACCGCCAGTTGTGAAGCCCAACTGATCTTCTTCAAAATCCTGAACATATCCAGGTTGGACCCCATTGGATACAGCCACTTTGTACACCTGGCTGTCAAATCCGTTGTTGCCGTAATCGTTAACCCGGATATAATATTCCACGCCTGCAGGTTCGATCAAGAATGCCGGAATGGAAGCGGAATAGGTTCCATCCTTGCTGTCCCCTGCTATGCGATTCATCGGCAGATAGACATACTGGCTTGTTCCCGTTGTTTTGGCAAAAGCCTCTACGGAGACCACTCCCACATTATCCGTTACATGAGCCGTCAGCGGAATGTCGAGTCCGGTAAAAGCTGAATTCACAGGTGTATGCTGGAATACCGGTTCTTCCAGATCATCTCCTGCCGTTACCACTCGTCCTGATACGGTTCCTATCCCTTCTAGGACGGAACCCACAGCGTCCAAGGCATTAATAATGCCATGCCCGTAACCGTTGTTGGGCGAAGTCGGATATTGACTGTCCGTTCGCGGTGTTGCCGTATCCATAATGATCTGTTCCAGCTGATCTACGCTCAGGGAATGATTGGCCTGGAGCAGTAATGCAGCAAGTGCTGTCGTATGGGGACCAGCCATGGATGTTCCATCCCAGCCTCCCTCGTATACCCCGCCAGGAACAGCAGATCGGATATTGACTCCTGGTGCCGAGACTTCCGGCTTAATTTCATCATATGGAGATGGACCCAGAAGTGAGAATGAGGCCAGGTTACCGTTAATATCTGTTGCTCCTGTAGCGAAGCTTTCCGGATAATTCGCTGGATTCGCAACTGAACCTGGGCCACCTGGATTCGTTAATCTCACATTACCTGCCGAAAACTCAGGGAAAATCTGTGCATCCCGCCAGGCTTGTACCATTGGCCGGAACCACTCGTCCAGTCCTGCACCACCACCCCAGGAATTGTTGACAACATCCGGGGCGAGCTCAGGATGAAGGTTGCCTTCGGCATCCACTGGAGCGATCAGCCATTGCCCGCCGTCCAGGATAATGGCATCGGTGGTTTCCGGATTGAATATCCGCACACCGATCCATTTGGCACCTGGAGCCACACCGATCTGATTGCTTCCATCTTCCTCCGAACCCACCATCGTACCCATCGTATGTGTACCATGCCCGTCTTCATCCGCAGGCAGGGAAGCGTTACTATGTGGATCATACCAGCTAAGCTCTGGATCAACGATATTACCAGATGCATCGAATCCTCTCCATTTGCTGCGAAGAGCTGGATGATTGTAATCAACCCCACTATCCAAGTTGGCAACGACGATGCCTGTTCCATCGATTCCTCTCTCCCAAACTGCGGGTGCATTGATATAATCGATATTCCATTCAACATTTTCTGTTGCCAGGTTATCCTTTGTTGCAGCTGCCGAGTCTTTGGAAGTTGCTGCATCTTCTTTGACCGGTGTTTTTGCAGGATCTGCAGCCGGAGCCGCACTTGCCTTTTCTTTGTTCACCTCAGCTTTTTGCAAATAACGCGTTTCGTTAGGGAGAACTTTCTCCACTTCAGGCAGCAGAGCAATCTGTTCCATGACTTCCTTGGTACTCGTTACGGCGAGTGAATTGACGATAAAATAGCTTTTATATTCTTTGACCTTGCCTTCGTCAATTTGTTTCTCGAGATAGCTTTCGAGCGTGTACTGCGTCCGCGAAGCCGTTTCCCGGAGAGAGCTGACAACCGAATTGCGTACGGACAGCTTGGTCGCTGAAGCCGTCTGTTTCTCGATTGTCGCCTTTTCCATGGCCTGTTTCGAGACTGCTGACGTGTCCACCTGCTCCTTCATTTTCACGAGATAGGTGACATAGTCGCTATCCTCAAACTGTTTGGTCAATTTCGCGTTGACTTTGGATGTCGAAACCTTGGCCAGGCTTGATTTCATGTCGATTTTTTGTGATGTGGAGTTTTCAGCTGAAACCGGATGTACAATCGAAAATGCAAGGAGAAGCGATAGGCCCATGGAGATGGGCTTGCGTAACCGATTACTCTTAATCAAACTTTTCCACTCCTTTTACCCGGTTTTTGGATTATTCTGGTGCTTAAGCCCTTCTCAATTAAAATCAAAATGGAATTACGGCCTTTTGCGGACACCAATAGACGCCCGAATCATTACATAGAGCCTCACCTCCTTTAAAGGTCTGGTTACACAGGCGATATGAAACGGTAGCAGCAGATTGTAAGTCTTGAAAGTTTAGAAATGGAAGATTGATAGGCCCAAACATGAGAGTGAATGTTGATAAGCATTCATATAGGAGGGTAATCACGTGCGTTAGCAGAAAGCTTGCCAGGGAGTGAATGAAACGTTCATTTGCGATTTGTGCGAGTGATGTAGGAATCTCTTTAAAATCACATGTAATAACCAAATTGCAATTTAACTGGATTTTTATGGAATAGTATATCGTCACCATTTGATATATACAAGCACTTTTCTAGAAAAATATAGAAAATAAGACTATTTAATGCTTTTTTATGTCTGATGTCTCTCTTAACTTGAAATCATTTTTTCATAATTGCGCACCATTGGTATTGTGCTAGATTCAAATCATGTCTTTATGACTAAGACTTGCTGTGTAAGAGACAACAGAAATACATAGCACACCCTCGACACAACCATTGGAATAACAAAAAGAACCGACAATGCTGTCGGCTCCATCCTTTTCTTAGTCCATTTCAATCTTGAATACAACAGGCGATTCGCTCTTCACATTTGTTGTTGTGATCGTCAGCGCATCTGCTGTTCTTACCCATTGAGGGCGTTCATCAAATCCCAAAATCTCAATGCTTTCGATTATTCCATGGAAGTGATGTGAATTCTCTTTCATGGATCGAATACGAACCTCTCCGTTGTCCGGATAGACAAGAACCGTGGCGTAGAGAAAGCTGTCTTTTACTGTAAAACGAATATCTTCACTGGTAAACATCTTGGTATCTCCGTCCGTGAATTGGCCTTCCTTCACTTCTGTCGGTCCTTCACCGTAAGTACGCCAGAAGGAAGTATCATAGATAGCCTCTCCGTTCACTTCGAGCCACTCCCCTATGGCTAACAGAATATCCCGGTCTTCCTCGGGTATGCTGCCATCCGCTTTGGGTCCCACGTTGAGAAGCAGATTGCCGTTTTTACTCACAATGTCGACCAGATCCCTGATGATTTCATTCGGTGTTTTGTAGTTGTTATTTTCCGTGTAACACCAGGAGTTTTTGGCGACGGCCGTATCGGTTTGCCAGTAATAAGGCTTGAGGTCGGCAAACTGCCCTCGTTCCACGTCGGGAACGGCACAGCCCAGCACAAACGCATCATGTTTGTAGTTAATGACTACAGGAATTCCCCACTCTTCTCCTTTGTTATAGTAATACGCGCTGAATTTTTTCAGGTAGGGCTTGAAGGCTGCAGTCTGAATCCACCAATCAAAATAAAAGACTCGCGGCTGATATTGATCCACCAGCTCACAGCAGCGAATCAGCCAGTCTTCCAGAAACTCCTCGGAAGGAGGCGAGCCATACAGATCATGGTGGTCGGGTTCTGGCATGGCAGGCCAGTAAAAATCTCCGCGACTAAGGGGTTCCTGGATATCCGATTCGAATTCCTTCCCGTGGGACATGAAGAACCAGTGCTCTGCCCGGTGCGAGGAGACGCACAATGTAAGGTCTTGCTTCTCATAAGCGGTCTTCATCTCCCCCAGAAGATCCCGTTTGGGTCCCATTTCAACTGTGTTATAGTGGGAAATGGAGCTTTTATACATTTGAAATCCGTCATGGTGCTCAGCGACAGGCATCACGTATCTGGCTCCAGCCTTTTTGAATAGTGTGGCCCATTCGTCTGCATCGAACTTTTCCGCACGGAACATGGGAATGAAATCCTTATATCCAAAATCCTTCGGGTGTCCATATACTTCAAGATGGTGTTCATGGGCTTTGGAACCCTGGATATACATATTACGTGAGTACCACTCACTATCATAAGCTGGAATGGAATACAGTCCCCAGTGAATGAAAATGCCGAACTTGGCATTCCTGTACCAATCCGGGACCTGATACGCACGGAGTGACTTCCAGTTATCCTTGAATCGGCCTTCAGCAATGGTGGCTTCAATCTTTTGCAAATATTCGGTATGCTCCATCATCTGTTCTCATCCCTTTCGTTATCCTGTTCCCTAGTTATTGTAGCGGTAGGTTGAAGGGATAGACATGCAGAACACTAACTTTTGGATGCACAATAATAACCTTGTAAGGAGATATGCTCATGAATCATCAGACGCTGCTTACGAACTACCTGTCCAACCTGCAGGTGGAATTGTACATGGTCAACTACAATCGGTGCGATGCCGACTGGCGTGATCTGGATTACACCCCCGACTACAGCAAATTTTATTGGATCAGCGAAGGGGAAGGATGGTTAAAGATTGGGGATCAGGAGTATTATCCTGTACCTGGACAGCTATATTTGATGCCTGAGGGGATTACTCAATCCTATTCAGTCATTAGCGAACAGCCTTTTCTGAAGTATTGGTGTCATTTCAGCGCTAAGGTGGGAGGAATTAATTTATTTCAAATTTTGAAGTTCCCTCACTTTTGCACCATAGAACGCCCTGAATTGGTCAATGAAATCTTCAATCATATTCTTCTGTATGCGAGATCGGGTGAAGTGTATGCTCACATGATGGCCAAAAGCAAACTGATGGAGCTTATATCCCACTTTCTGATGAATCTGGATCTGGAGAAGATCACGTATCTGAATATACCCGTCATGGAGAAAATGTCTGCCATACTCGCCTATATCGATGCCCATATTGAAGAAAATATTACCGTTCAGGATCTGGCGCAGATCGCTTATATGCATCCCAACTATTTCATTCGCTTCTTCAAGCAGCAAGTTGGCATACCGCCCATTCACTACATTACGGGCAAAAAAGTGGACAAAGCCAAGGAGCTGCTCAGCTGTACGCAGAACACCATTACCATCATTGCTGAACATCTCGGATTTCGGGATTTGTATTATTTTTCGAGGTTGTTCAAGAAGCATACAGGTTTAACCCCGACTGAATTCCGCAAACAAACGACGCTTTTGGTAACATAATACTGGTTATGTATCCCTGTTCCTGAACATCAAAAGGAGTTCCCTGAGTAAGGAACCCCGTGAGTCACAACAGCTGGTTATGAATTTCAATGACTCCTTGCCTGGATGAGTTTCTTGATTTCTTTCAAATAGGCATATCCGTACTCTTCATCCGGTTCAAGGTATGCCCCTTCCGCCCACTCATTCCAGGCATTGACGAACATGAACTCACTCTTGTACCCATGCCTGCTCCGTTCCAGCTGCCTTGACAGATATACCCCGAATTTCTCCGGAGTCGAGCCGATGGTACTCTGCCCGTCCATGCCCCGACGGGGTGTATTATCCCAATTTACAAAAGCACCAGGGTAGATGATCTCCCCGTTTCGATGCGGTGATCTTTCCAGAATGGCAGACCATACCTTGTCGTAGTTCACCACAGTATGCTTGCGACTGCCGATGTTCAGCTCGATCCAAATTTCGTTAGTGTGACCATGGGCAAAGGTATAATGCGGCTCAAATTCCATGCTTGCATCAAACACCTGACTGTCGTAAGTCGGGAAACCGCCTATCGTTTCAACAAAATGAATACCCTCAAGCCCGTGCTTCACTGCGAGCTTGCGCCAGTACCGAATCATATCCTCACAACGGGGGATGCTGGCAGGCCGATAAATAAGGAACATGGGCTTACCGTCCACCCGGATATACCGTTTGTCTTTAAATGCCCTCACCAAATATTCGAAATGGTCTTTCCAGTCATTCTCGTCTCCATAGTCCTGTGAAATGAGAACGTCCGATTCCTGACCATCCCATTTACGTGTCCAGGTTTCATTTGCCCACGACAGGCAAAATGGAAAATCAGGTTCTCCGGTTTGTATAATCTCATCAAACGGCTTTTCGAGCAGACGCTTGCCTTTAAACCAATAGTGATAGTAACAAAATCCGTAAATCCCGTGATTCCTTGCTGTATCTGCCTGCCATTTGCGCACTGCAGGGTCGGTCAGATCATAGTAATTCTCTTGTAACGGTTTCCTCGGCTGAACATGCCCTGAGTATAAGGAAACTGACTTTTTCACATTGGTCCATTCGGTGAAACCTTCTCCCCACCACCTGTCATTCTCGGCAATACGATGAAATTGAGGTAAATGCAACGCAATAAGTTTCAATCGGGATTCCTCCATACGTCAGCCGGATTTATCGGTAGATTCGGTCCAGAAGCTGCAGGCTGCTCTGAAGATAGGAATGATTGTATTTGACATAAGCCATTGCCCTGGAAGCCGCCAGTCTTCGCTGATCCACCCGGTTCCAGTAGAAGTCAAACTTCTCTATGAGCTCCTCCTGTGAGTTATAGCTTTGGAACACGTCCGTATCCAGATTCCTATTCGTCGATATCGAATTCAGCTGAAACGTGCCACAAGCGGCTACCTCCAACACGCTCCTAACCGAAGAGTTGTCCTGAATAACCATTTTGCTCCCGTTGTATAACGCAGCCCGATCCTCATGTGCATGCACGGATATAAACGATCCGAATCGCTTCCACCCTTTCCCCTCCACTCGAACCACTTTGCCGGATAACATCGCATGATTCGCCAACTCAACTAGGCTGCTGCCCGGCTGAGCATCTCCAATGATATAGACATCCGACTCGTCTTGTTTGAGTACGGACTGTGGGTAATATACGTTAGGATTTGGCGGAAAAGGAACCTCATAACATCGTGCATTACTCATGCGTCCATAGGTTGGAATGTTCTCCGCTTTCTGTGTAAACACATAGTCAAATATGGAAATGAATGATTCCGAATGCTTCACACCGGATAGGTCGGTTAACCAAATGGCCTTATTGATCGGTGAGGTCCTTAAGGCTTCCATGCTCTCCTCTGGCAAAATCTCTCCATCTTCCCCGCCCAGTACGAGAACCAGGTCCGTTTTGGAACGTTCCAAATAAGGTCCAACAGGCTGAATCGTCTTCATTTCATATATGCTTTTCACCAGATGCCTCAAACTCTGTTCCACGAGAATGGAAATGGAAGAGGATGCTCGATCATTACAAGGCGTAATGAAGAGAACATTCAATTGTTTGTAGACGATATCCGGAGGAACTTCCTTGGGTGGATGAATGACATCCTGTAGAGTTTCCATCAAATGCTGCTGCAGATCCGCCTGTTGGGCGGTCAGATGATGCTGAATTGACTTCAGTTTCCGATTCAAAGTGGCATTCACCTGTTTTATCAACATTCGGTTGGGTTGCTCTGCAGAAAGCTTGTTTTTTTGAGATTTAACTTGCATCCGTCTCTTTTTAGCGATGACCGATCCCTCCCGTCTCAAGCGGATTGACGCTCACTGCCTACAATATGCATGGAAGACTGGCTAGGTTTCTAGAGTTGTATTTTTAGGTGTTCAACCAGAAGTGATTGGGAAATCTCCTTATAAATGTGCAAGAACCCCGTGTCCATCCGGTTCTTGTCCTCATAGAATATATCAAGACCAGATGGGAGTTGATATGTTTGCCAACATTTAATAGCATTCTCGTTACGGGAAGCCAGACCATCAATCAGGATCTGCAAGTGAATGGCAATGAAACGATCGGAGTAGACCTGCAGGTCAACGGAAACCAGACCATTGCGAATAACCTGCAGATTAACGATAGTGCATCCATTACGAATAACCTTGGTGTCGGCGGAGTGATCGAGGCAGGGGACAGTGTAAAAGCAGCTACCCAGATCATGGCTCTGAATCAGCCGACGCTTCCCGCTGTCTTACCGGCTCTGCAGCAGTTGTTATATTATAATCCGGGCGTCTTGAACCAACCCGGACTAGTCTTGACAGGAACGAGTGGGAATCAATATGTATTATTCGTCGACGATAGCGGAGGAACACCGAATCTCGCTATTCAGATGATATAAAAGGTATGCAAAAAGCCGGTACGCAGAGTGGTTTCTCTCTGCATATCGGCTTTTCTCTGTTCTTATGATGGATTGGGAATCAATATAGACCAGGCGCTTTGTGGCTCCATTGTCAGATTAAGAAGCTCATCATTGCGTATCCTCAATCGGATATTTTCGGACACTTCTCCCTCATTGAAGAGCACTACGGCAATTGAACCATCCTTGTTACGGAAGGCAACGTTATATATGGATTCTTGACTGGAACTGGAGTCAATGCGAACGGCCTGCGGGCGAATGATTGCACTAAAATGAGCCAAGGCATAATAATCCAGCGTATACACAAGCTCACCTGTTTGCTTATTCACCTGCACGATTCCCCGGCAAGTACTGCGACCAAAGCCCGGAACCGTCGGCCCATTGTTTTCATCAAGCGCCATATTCCAAAGTACAAAAGACTTGCTGTAGTTGCGTAATATTTGAATTCCCGTACGCATGACGTTTGAGAACGCTTGTTGGAACGGAGGAATCCATTCCCCTCCTGATCCTTCTGTAAAATGTACTTCCTTTCCGGTGAATGCTTGATACACCCTCGTTTGTGCCGATGCTTCACCCCCGTACCAGTGCCAGGCAACGCCATCAACTTCCTCTCCCGCCTGCTCCAGCACCGTAAGTGGATAATCCGGTTCATCCCAGTTGTGATCATAACAGAGAATTTTGGTCTGAATACCTTGGCTGACAAAGGCAGGTTTCAGATGATTTTTAATAAAATCCGCCTGTGCTTCCGCAGGCATCAGCATGCCTGGATAATGACCCGGTTCATACAATGCCTCATTCTGCGGTGTCACTGCATGGACGGGCAGTGCGTGTTCAGCGTACGCTTTGATGGTTTTGGCAAAATATTCGGAATACACCGGATAATACTCAGGCTTCAGTTGTCCCGTAATCATGGACCCGCTTGTTTTCATCCAACCCGGAGCACTCCAGGGCGAAAGAAAGAGCTTCAGATCCGGATTTAATTCGAGCGCCTTCCGGGTTAAGGGAATTACATCCTCCTCATCATGGGCAATACTGAAACGGGCGAGATCCAGATCAGTTTCCCCTTCTGGCAGATCATTATAGCTGTATACCGTTCTGGCATAATCGGAAGCGCCCATTGGATTGCGAATGACCGACAAGCCGATGCCATTTTCTGGGTGGAACAACCTTATCATCAGATCCTCCCTTTGTTCTTCACTCAATATCTGATGAATCAGATACGATGACGAATCGGTAAATGAAGCTCCGAAACCATCCATCTCCTGAAAAGTATGCTGATCATCCAGCTTGACTTCAATTGGCTTCCGGTCCGATTGAAGCGATTTCAATTGTTCCTCTGATACCGGCTTAAATAGTTCATGTTCTCCTGTTGATCGATAGATCGTAAATTGACTCATCTGATCCCCTCCGGGTTTCTTTTATTGGATGCCTAATTTTTCCTTATTCTGTTTCATCTTCTCACTGCGGACCTTCACGATCTCGTCCCAACGATTTTCATCCAGGAATGACTTGTAAGCGGCAAGTGCACCATCAAATGAAGCATCATCCTTCGCTCGAACCATGCTTACCAGTGTCGAATTCCATTTGGTGTTGATGGCAGACAAGGCACGAGCTTCCTGTGTTCCTTGATCCGGATTGATATTCTCCAGAATAAAATGAGGTTTCAGCTTGCCTTTGCCCCATTCCTGCATTTGTTTAATCGACTCAGGAAAAGCATCCGCACTTAACGCTTTGTGACGATCATGACCGAAGAACATGAATTCTCCCATGCGATAATCCTTTTTGAACTTATCCGCATTATTGAGCTGCAGGTCCTTCACGGCTGGCAGTAATTCAACCGTACCGTCCGCTTGGGTCTGGTAAGTTTCACCTTCGATACCGTAGTTCATTAGCGTCTGCCCCTCCTCACTGAGCAGATACGTGAAGATCTGAATGGCTTTGGCCGGATCCTTGCTGTCCTTGGAAATAAAGTTGATCATCCAGCCCGTTATGCCGGATTGATTCAACGTTGGAGCATGGCCTTTGGTACTCTGTGGACCGTCAATTGCGATATATTCCTTGCCAGGGTTAGCACTCATATAAATTTGAAGATTGCCTCCTTGCTGTGGTGTGCCGTCCAGCAGCATCGTTGCATATTTTCCCGATTTCACTTTTTCCTCAAACGCCGTACCATCATCTGCAAAACTGTCATCACTGATATTGCCATCTCTGTATACGGTGTTCAGCGTTTTCAACCAAGCGAGATAGTCTTCATCCAGATTACGATCATAGAATTCGCCGTTCTCGTTCTCCAGAGGTACACCGATGAAATCCTGCAGCGTATCTCCAAGCGAACCTGTACCTTCTCCAATGGCGTTAAATCCGAATGGGATCAACGTTGGAAACTTTTCTTTGATCTGCTTCATTACACTCTGGAATTCTTCCGGTGTTCCAATAACTGGACTTCCCAGTGCCTCATAGACATCCTTACGGATGATAAATGCTGTTTTGGCTGGAATGTTACCGCTGTCATAATCGGCTTGTGTATTGGAATAGTTCGGATATCCGTAGGTCTTGCCATCAGACAGCTGAAACCAGTTAAGAGTATCTGCCGCAGCCACCTTGTTGAAATGCGGATCGTATTTCTCAGCCAGATCATTCAGCGGCAGTGCCCAGGTTGCAGCCTTTTGCACGACAGGAGAGTTCGAGTCGAATACGGTCAGCAGGTCGGGCATCTCCCCACCGGCAAAAAAGGTATTCAGTTTCGTGTCATCCCCTGTAATGAATTTAATGTTGATGTTCAGGTCCTCTTTGATTTTCTTCGTGACGATGTCTTTACCAAAATCGGTATTCCACCAGTCTGCGTTAACGTACCAGGTTAGATCCGTTACCTCTTCTTTTTTGTCCAGCTGCCATGCCGGCGTCTCTGGATCAACCGTGTATCGGTCTTCAATGGAAACCCAGTTCCCCTCACCGGAGCCACCTGCTCCTCCTCCGCATCCTGTAACCAATAATACTGCTGTCAGCAGGGCAGCACTTAGTTTAATTCCCGTCTGACCGATGGCCTTCTTCATGTTCAACATCGAGATTCCTCCTCAGAATGTGGTAAATACCTGCACAGGCATTCAAAAACCTTGATAGATCCAGCTTGAGCTTAGCTTTACTCTTTGACAGCCCCCAGCATCATTCCTGATATAAAATATCTCTGAAGGATGGGATAGATCAGCACGATTGGCAAAGTAGTAATGACGATCGTGGCGAGCTGCACACCTTTGGTCGTTGTTTCAATGACCGCAGAGCCTCCGATATTTTGCATGGATTGCGTCTGGGATTGCACAATAATCTCATATAACATCATCTGCAGTGGATATAATGACTGATCCGTAATGTACAACTTGGTTGTCATAAAGTCATTCCATTGCCCCACTCCATTGAACAGCGCAATGGTAGCCATTGCTGGCATGGAGAGCGGGATGAAGATTTTGAGGAAGATATGCCAGTCTCCGGCGCCATCGATTTTGGCTGACTCCTCCAGAGAATCCGGGACGTTCCGGAAGAAGTTCATCAGAATGACAACATCATAGAAGCTGAACAGCGCCGGAATGATATATACCCAGAAGCTGTTGAGCAGGCCGAGTGATTTGATCAACAGGTACGTTGGAATCATCCCGCCCGAGAAGAACATCGTGATAACACCCATGGCAACATATAGCTTCCTGCCCCGTATGTATTTTTTGCTCAGGCCGTAACCCACCATGGCACAGAAAAATACATGAGTAACCACTCCAATTGTCGTTTTGGAAACCGAAATGAAGAAGGCTTGCCAAATACTCGAATCATTAAATACAGCCCGGTAGTTCTCCAGTGAGAACTCCGGTGACCAGAAAATGAACCCGCCTTCCGCAAGCGCCCTGCCGGAACTAAAGGAAGAGATAACCACATTCCAGAGCGGGACCACAATAACAATGGTACATATGACCAGCAAAATAATATTCAGCGTATCAAAGATCCGGCTATCGAGATCTTCTTTTGCCACCTTTCCATTCACGCGTTACGCCTCCTTCTACAGCACAGATTGATTATCGTTCAGCTTGCTCGTGATCTTGTTTGCGGTAACAAGCAAAATGACGGACACAATCGAGACACCGAGTCCAACCGCTGTCGCATACGAAAAGTCACCCTGAGACATCCCCATACGATATACATAAGAGTTGATGACTTCTGCTTTTTCTCGGTTTTGCGAGTTCATCAGAACGAGTGTCTGGTCCAGGTTGGAGCCAAGTAAACCGCTTACCGTTAGAATCAGATTCAAGCTAATGATGGATCTCATATTCGGAAGCGTAATGTTCCAGATTTGTCTAAGTCTGCTTGCACCATCAATTTTGGCAGCTTCATAGTACGTAGGGTCAATCTTCGACATAATGGCCAGATACAAGATGGTCCCCCAGCCGGCCTCTTTCCATATATCCGATAACGTAGCAATCCACCAGTACTTTCCAACATCCAGCAGGATGTTTTGCGGCTGTTCAATCAAGCCCAGACTGAGCAGGATCTGATTGAACAGCCCCGTCGTTGAGAACCAGGTGATGAGCATGCCGCCAAGTACGATCCAGGACAAAAAGTGCGGCAAGTATGAAACCGTTTGCACAAATTTCTTGAACCGTCCACTGTTCAGCTCGTAGATCATGATTGCAAGAATAATAGGAATGACGAAGCCGATCCCCAATTTGAGAAAACTGATGCCCAGCGTATTCACAACCGCATCCCAGAAATATTTATCCGACAGGATAATTCTGAAATTCTCCAAGCCTACCCACGGTGCGGTAGCGAGTGTATCAATGACCGTGTAATTCTTGAAAGCAATCGTTAGACCATAAATCGGAATGTAACAAAAAATGATCATAAAGATAATGCCCGGTATAATCATGGACTGAATCTCCCATTGTCTGCGATAGTCGATGAAGAACTCTTTAACCCGCTGTCCTAGCGGCTTTTTGTGTTTATGACCTGACCCAATCGGCGTATTCCTGGCTGCCTTCTCAACAGCTAATTTACTCACGTTCCATAGCTCCCCTCTGACTTTCCATACTCATAAAAACGTTTTTATTTTTTTGCATAAAACCCCCCTTATTCAGCTTCCTTCATTTAAAAAAAGACCGAAATGATCCTACACAACTATGCTTCGATATCATTCCGGCCGATCTTTACGTGGCTTGAACCTCTGACGATGAGTTCACCCGATAATTTTTGAGCTGCACCTTGCTCTTTCTTCTTGATCATGCCAACCAATTGGTTAATAGCGAGTATTCCTTGCCTTGCAATCTGATTCCTTACCGTTGTGAGCGGCGGTGAAAAATACGGAGCAATATCAATATCGTCAAACCCCACCACACTAACATCTTGAGGAACTTCATACCCTTCGGATTTTAATGCATGAATGCAGCCAACCGCACTCAGGTCATTACCCGCGAGAAATGCATCGGGACGCTTGCCTGGATGCAGGTGCAAAAAGGACTTAATGGCACTGTACGTGCTCTCTTCCTCAAAATAACCCTGAATGATATAGTCATCATCCATCGGAAGCTGGTATTCACGCAAAGCTTCCAGATACCCGTCTCTACGCTGCACGCTGTCAAACATCGTATCCACACCGGAGATGTAAGCAATCTTCTTGTGTCCAAGTGAGATCAGGTACTTCGTTGCTTCGTATGCTGCCACATACGAGTCAAAAATGACGCTTCCCATCGTTTCACTCTGATAGACACGGTCCAGGAAGACTGCCTTGATCTTGTCTTTTTGCATGGACAGAATATCCTGCTCATCAATTCGCAGCTCTTCATAAATAATGACACCATCCACGCGGCGCCCCATGATATTGCTCATGATGACCTGCTTATCCTTGGTGACAAATACATTTAGCCCATATCCGAGGCGATCACACTCGCGGGACATCGACTCAACCAGCTTGTAAAAATACGGGCCTGATACACTGGTCGTGAAGAAGCCCAGCATTTTGGTTTGTCCGGATTTTAACAACTTGCCATTCAGATTGGGAACGTAATTTAACCGCTCAGCCACCTTCAGCACATGAGACTTCGTCTCCGGATTCAGCACGTCCACACCATTCAGAGCATTGGAAACGGTGGATATGGAAACGCCTGCTTCTCTTGCAACATCTTTGATCGTAATCTTAGCCATAATGATTAGTCCTTTGCTATAAAAACGTTTTTATATTGTTAAATTAGCATAAAACCGCTTTCAGCACAACACTTAAATTTTTTAATGCTGATGCTCTATGCTTTTTTTATGCGTATGAGCTGTAAATCTGCTCCAATTGCTCTGCCAAACGATCCAGACGAACGAACCGGTCCGCCCGCACCACTTCTTTCTGCTCCACGAGAACAAGCATGATCGGAACGGTGAAAATGAGGAACTTCGATGCCACCTCTTCCACCTGATTCGCATCAATGTGTCCCAGAGCAATTGAAGGATAAGGCTGGAGCAATTCTCTGATCTTGGGCAGCAAGGCATGACATACACTACATTCCTGCCTGGAGACATACAGAAAAGTCAGATTATGCTGCTGGATAAACGAATCAACCATGTCCATGGATGTTAACTCATGTATTTCTTTCATTGGTGCCTCCATCTCAATTCAAAATGATATAGCAAGTATGAGTGTACCATGATTACATGCACTTATAAAATGCACAACGAAGTGGATTACCTATTCATTACCAGGCGAAGTTCGATGAATTATAAAGTACCACTTTCCAAAATACCCTAATCTGGATTACACTGGATAAGTATAACCATCTTATATGAAATGAGGTTTATCTATGAAAAGAAAAAGCATGTTATTCCTCGCTGCCCTCTGTCTGTTTGCTTCATTCGCTGCTTCTGCCTCCGCGGCTTCGGTTGACAACGGATTCAGTCTACTGTCAGATCGACAAACAGGTACAGTTAAATAAGCGCTTCATACCTTTTTAACAAATTCTCAAAAGCTAACTTCTTAGTGATTACATATAACGTCGGCTTCTAGATGGCATGAAAATGGACACAAACCTGTGGATTCATACGGGTTTGTGTCCATTTCATTTGGTGTTAATCAACCTTTGCGCCATAAGAACGCATAAACAATACAGCCTGTTCCGTGTCTATACGTGCACCCTTGACGTCCAGGGATTTCAGATCAATGCCTTCCAGATTAGCTCCGCGCAGATCCGCTCCCATAAGCTTGGCCCTGCTCAGTGTTGCTCGGGTCATGTCACAATCTCTGAGATCTGCCTTTCCAAGGTCCGTATCCGAGAAATCCGTTTCGTAGAAGCGGATGCCCCGCAAATCTTGTTTGCCCAGCTTCGTGTGTCTCAGATTCGTATACGACCAGTCCCCCTGAATAAGGGTAACACCATCCATCTGTGCTCCAGAGAAATCAGAACCGGTCATTTTACAGGACGTAAATTTGGAAACAAAAAGGTTAGCTCCGCTAAATGTACAGTTCTCAAAAGCAGATTCCGTATGAAACGATCCGTTCATGCTCGCTCCTCTGAAGTCGCATTCGATAAACCGGCAATTGCTCGTCTCGATCTCCTCCATGGAGGCATTCATAAAGGTACATTGCTTGAAAACACAGCGCATCAGCTCCCCGTATCTCAAGTCATGCCCGTCAAAATGCACCGCTTCATATTCCTGATCCTTATATTGGTACACGATTAAACCTCCTGCTTACATCTTCATTCTATTCATCCAAACTTTTTATACTATACCATACCCCTGTCAAGTACCTGCCTAAGTGACCGTAAAAGTCAAGGCATTTAATTTGCCACGATCACAGCTAACAAAAAAAGGCGTCTCTTCTGCTACTGTGCTTTACAGTAGGCTGATCGCCTTTTTCATCATGAGTATGAGGTTTATTTCCAGTCTCTCTTTTTCAAATAAGATTCAAAAACAAAGGTTCCAAAGGGCAGCAAACCGGCCGCGACACCCATGAACCAGCGTGCCGCCTTCCACCTGTTTACAACAGCCAAATGTACCAGTGCAATAAGATACAGCGGAAACAATATCCCGTGAATCATGCCCATAATGGCCACCGGGGAAGATATATCCGCGAAATATTTCAAAGGCATGGCAATAAGAACAAGCAGGAGCAAGGAAACTCCTTCGCATATTCCTGCAATTTTGAATCGGCCGATCACTGTCTTCATCAGATTCCATCTCACCTTTCCAATCCTGGTTTGTGAATTATGTAACGTTCTCCACATTCAGTATAACGCATGGCTTGGAAGCAAAAATGGTTCAAATTTGAATAATTATTGAATCTGCATCGCTGCGTAGTCATTTGAACATAATGCGGCTTGTGGAAGCTCCATATAGGATTCACGAAATTTGAATGATGTTAGGCTCAAGTTCTTTTAAGGTTAACCACCGCATGCCCGCTTCAAAATCCTCCTGAAAGGATTCATTTAAAATCACTTCCGGGAAAACAGGCATGAGCTGCCCTGCTTGATACAATTCCCAGCCCTGAATAAACGCCTCTGCTTCAACCTGACTTTGATAAATAACAACCCTGTCCGGTGCGAGGATCGCATTTACGGTATGAATGATTTGATATACCGTTTCAGCAAACACCTCCGGCTCCATTGCACTGTACCAGTCCATCTCCAAGGGGAGAAATTTAATTTCCCCAGCCATGCCGTTCTTGCCTTTAACGACTTTGCCATTAAGGTAAATGCCCATGCCTGGAGGATAATTAGTCGGGAAGTAAATTCCGATCACACTGTTTCCCTCATCCAGTTCCTGCTGAGAACAATAACCGCTAACAGCAGCATTCACGTCATTTTCCACCATGACCGGTAGTCCAAATCTTGCTTCAATCTCTTCAGCCATACGGAAACCCTTCAGCTGCTGATGACTGCTTACCGTGATCTCTCCGTTCACCGTTTGCCCGGGAATCCCGATTCCAATGCCTTTAATAGAAGGATACTGAGCGAGAATAGGTTCAATGAGTCCGAGAAATTGTGTTTGGTCAAATTCAGGCAATGTATGTTCTTCTTTCAGCAAGATGCTATTCTCCAAATTGATGACGGTTGCCGTAATAAGATCCTGTCCCTGCTTGTCATTCATATAGATCACCAGGGCCAGGCTGAAATCATAATTGTAACGATAGGTTAAAGCGGGCCTGCCTCCGTTGGAAGGTATTGTCTCATCCTCGTACAGCTCACCGAGCTCGCACAATTCCTTGACCAGTGAATTCACCGTAACCACACTCAATTTGGTCAAGGACGCAAGTTGGGGCTTGGTTGCTGTCTCCACCTGTTTCATGACTTGGCGTACGTTGTTTATATTAATCTCTTTCATCAAATTAGCGTTTGCTATTTTCATAAGCGTTCCAGCCTCCAAATTTCGAACGTCAATGTAATCACTATACAATATCTTGAAAGTGATTAAAAACGGCTGCTATAAAAACGAATCATTGGCATGACACTCATTCTGCGTTGTTCAGGTTTACGAATTTTAAAAAGAGCACACCCTCTACCCAAGTTCGATAGACTGATGCACTCTTTTCGTATCATTCTTATGCAGTGGCTTGTACCGATTGTTCCTTGCGACTAATCGCATATATGGCCGAGACCAAGCCCAGAAGAATCAGAATTGAACCAACCCAGCCGTTATACAGAATGGTGGAATGATCAATCACCATCCCGCCAACATACGTGCCAAGGGCAATCCCTGCGTGGGCAATTCCCGAATTGGTGCTGATCAGTGATTCCGCTGCTTCTGGAGATATTTTGATAATCAGACTATTCTGCACTGGCGTAACCGTCCAGCTCAAGGCACTCCAGATGCTCAGCAGAATAAGGAACGCGATTAGAGGCAGTCCTACACTGAATGGGATAACCGCCATACTCATAATGAAAGGAATTAACACAATGACGATGGCTTTTGCCGGATGCAGACGGTCCGATAATACGCCCCCAAGTCCCCCACCGGCAACAGCCGCGATGCCAAACATCATGTAGATAAAGGTAACCATAGTCGAACTTGCACCGATCGTTTCCTGGAGAAATGGTGTGAAATACGCATATAACGTCAAATGACCCGCCAGCACCAATAAGGTGGTCGCATGAATCGCGAGCATCCTCGGATTCCACAGTGCAGCAAACTGACGCTTCAGAGAGACGACAGGCACCGGCTGAACCCGCTGCATGACAAGACCAATGGCTACCATGACAATGGCAGTCATTATGGCAATGAAAACAAACACTTCACGCCATCCTGCCAGATTACCCACGAATATTCCGAGCGGCACACCGAGAATGAGTGATGCACTGCCACCCATCGTAATGATCCCCACCGCACGTCCTTTGTACTGCGGCTCCACAATGCGAGCAGCAAGTGTCAGGGACAATACAAAAATGAGCGAGCCTGTCGCAGCCCCGAGTGCCCTGCCTGCCATCAGCATATAAAAGTTGGCACTGAAAGCGGAAATAAGATTGCTGACCAGGAAGATCAGCAGGGTGTACATGTATACCTTTTTACGTTCAAATCTGGCAGTTACGTTTAACAGAATCGGCGCAGATATGGCATATACCAACGAAAAGATGGATATTAAATAACCGGCCTTCGCCAGAGTCAAATGAAGATCTGCAGCAATCAGATCGAGAATACCACCCAAAATGAGTTCCACGGTTCCAACCACAAATGCCGCAATCGCAAGCAAATATACTTTTTTATTCATTTCATGAACCCCCCCCTAAAGTTACAACTACGATAGTAACCTAATGAGAGTAAAAATTCAATAAAAAAAACTATTCCATAAAAGAATAGCTTTCTAATAAATCAACCGGGCCAGCAGCTTGGATATTTCTTCGTCCTGCAGCAGTTGATCTCCATATTTTTTGGTGATCTGAGTGAGGGCAATGTCATGATAAAAATAATCCTTCATCGCTTTGACAATCGGCTTGGACATGGTCTTAATCGCTTTCCAGGAGTCATTTTCAATTCCTGCGAACAGCAGATAGGCATGGTCTACAATCAGCAGCTGCAATGGTTCCAGCTTGTCCAGCATGGGAATTAAAGCGTACTTGTTCGTTAAGGATGTCTCTAATCCTCCTACCGACAATACCTCAACATGCACACCTTGCTTTTCCTTTTGTTCCAAGAGCGTACGGTAGTTCTCCATCTTCTCATTCCAAGCTAGAAACAGAATGGATGAATCGGCCTCTGCCATAAGCTGCTCAATATTGGAACCAATTGATGTTTCATCCTTCAGTGTCCAAATATGCTCATCCGTAAACGTTCGTTTGATTTTATAGGTGTTCAATTCCTCGATATCCTTCTCAAAATCCGCTTTGATCTTCAAAATAACGGACTGGAGATCCACGGCTGTATACAATTTTTTCTTGCCATGCATGGTGGTTAATACAATTCCTTTATCGATAAGCCGGTTTAATACTTCGTAAATTTTGGCTTTGGGCACATTGGAGTGATTGACGATGGATGATGCATCGAGTGGTTCCTGTTGAGCGAAGATCGCCTCGTACACCTGACTTTCGTACTGCGTAAAACCGAATTTCTGCAACATGTTTGGACCCGCGCTCCTTCTTGTTATGTATCCTGCTGTATGTTTTTAGTTTAGACATCGGCCCTGCCCTTGTCCAGTTTCATATTACGGACTTCGGATGGTTATATTAAGATCCGGGTACACATTTTGATTATAAAGGAGCTGTATCGTCCATGGAAAGCACCCATGAATTTGTACAAAAGGTAAATGAGAATGCCGAAAAGGCCCGTCATAACAAGAACAACGGTAAAGGAACACCCAGCGACAAGCTGCCAACCAAACAGCACGGAACCAAAAAGTAAGTTGACTGACTGAATTATAGTCATTCCGACGAAGCTTTCTTCGTAATCATTATTCCCGCAAGAGAAAGGATCTCGCGATAGAGGTCCTTTCCTCTTCTTTCCTCTCTATCAAACTGACTTCACTTTCAAGCTTTCTTACATGGCATACGCCTGTTTATATCGCATGGAGTAGTTCGTCCAGCACATCCTATCACTACTTTTCATTTAATATAGAGAACCTATTATTAATAGAAAAGAGATGATACGATGGCTTGTCGGACTTGTACAAAGGCACCACGTCAACCTGATCTCGTGTTAATCTATTGGTCCAGAAACCCGCTTGTACCGGGATCTGCTCGAAGAATCAGAAGTGTTCGTGTGATCGGAAACACATCACCATGCACATTCTCCCTGGTACCTGGTGCTTTGTTAATCAATGCTCTAAACTGTTTGCTGGATCATGATATCGGCTTTAAAGTCGTATATCGTAAAAACACATCTGCGATCTCCGGGGTTATACTGTTGAAGCGCAAATAAGAAATGAAGCCATCCCGTTTTTTAACCACATGAAGCACACGATAGTCCCAATATATTGAAAGTATATTCAAGCAGCAAAAGTGCCACAATACAAATTCAATTGTATTGTGGCACATCTTGTTTATTTATTGGCATTAATGGCTTCATTGACTTCCTGTGTAATCTGATCTCCGCCAAGTTTTTTCCAGTTGGCTACAAAGTTATCGAATTCATCAATCGACAGGTTGCCATAGATAATTTTCAAAAATGTCTCCGCTCTAAGCTTATCCAGTGTAGCCTGCTTCGTATTCATGGTTCTCGTTGGTGCATATATAAATTCATTCATCACGATCAGGTCATTGTCACGGTAGTACTTGATAACGCCTTGTGAGCTCTCCGGTCCAAAGATGCGTTCCATATGCCATTTATCCAGATTGCCGTTACGGTAATCCATAATATCATCATAGAACAGCTTCGCTTCAAGCCCAAGTCCAGATACGTCTCCCGTTTTCAGGGCCTGTTCCACTTCGTCCTGGGCCTTTACGTTTTTGTTGGCAGGCAGATTGGACACCGTTGCGTTATGAAAACCAAGCCCGGTTAAACCATTCAAATAATCTGCGCGTTCCTTCTCTGCAGATTCTCCGAACATCTTCTCTGCCTGGAAATTCAGCAATTTAACGAGTGCTTCCGGATGCTCATACCCTTTGCGGACTGCGAATATGCCGCCCAGACTGAGGTGGTTCTGTGTTTTGGCTGGCTGATCATCGATGGATTGTACCGGATAAGGCAACCAATCGACGTTCTGGTCTTTCTTGATCATGCTGCTGACTTGAAATGGAGCCCACTGCGGCAAAAAGAACATGCCAGACTTCCCAGCGTTCACGTCCTCCATCATCTTCGCAAAATCCTTCACCCCAAATTCGGGATCCAGCACGCCCTTTTGATACAAATTCTGCAGTTCTCTCAAGCCTTCCTTCACCTCAGGTTGAATGGTACCATTCACAACCTGTCCGGATGCATCCTTGATCCAGGTTTCGAGATATCCATGATACCCAAGCAGGAACGCATTGATGGGCAAATCCTTGTTCAGCGCGATCCCGTATGTATCATCTTTGCCATTGCCATCCGGATCTTCGAACGTGAACGCTTCTGCAATCTGGATGACATCCTGCATCGATTTTGGCGCTTCAAGCCCTACCTTTTTCAGCCAGTCCTGTCTGATCCAGATCATGTCTGATGAATCAAGTGAACCCGGAAAACTAACCATGGCGTAAATCTTGCCATCTTTGGTCACGGGTTTTAAACCTGCTCCATCTTCTGCTGACATAAATTCCTTGACCAGATCCGATGCGTACTTATCATATACTTCCGTTAAGTCTTCAAGCATGCCCGCTTCATGCAATTGCTCGAACTGCACCGCACTAACTTTCAACACGTCTGGCAAATCTCCGCTTGCGAGGGTTACATTCATTTTATCGTTGTAATTGGCATCCGGCACAATCCAGTCATACGTTACTTCAATGCCAAGTTCGTCCTTGTAACCACGGGTCCATATATTGTTCGCATGTGTATCCCCTTGTGCAAGCGATTCCTTACCCGTTTCGTTCATCGTCGAGGTTAATTTAATTGGCGGGTCATACTTGGTGAGTGGTCCTCCAGCATCCTGCTGTGTACTGGGCTTGGTTTCGCTCTCTGCATTACCTGCACCTGATGAACAGGCTGCAAGAGTCCCTGCCAGGATCATGCTAAGCGATAACAATGAAAGCCTTTTGAATGACATATTCATACGACGAATCCCCCTTTTTGTTCCTCCCGTGAGGTATGTTTTCATTGTATAAAGAAAGCGCTATCAGTTCGAGTGGATCTCGTTTACATCTGGTATCTTTGATTTACCATTTAAAACGTATTTTAACTTTTCTGATCCCGGTACTCCTGGGGCGTGCAGCCGATTGCTTTTTTGAAAAAACGATAAAAGTAATGCTGGTCACTGAACCCGACCTTGGCGGAAATTTCATGCATTTTACATGAAGAACCGAGCAGCAGTTCCTTGCTTCGTTCAATGCGGCGATCATGAATATATTCCGAGATGCCTTTGCCCGTGACTCGTTTATACCAACGAGACAGGTACGAAGGATTGAGAGAGACTTCCTGCGCAATACGGGTAAGAGAGAGATCGTCCTCCAGATGTTGCTTGATGTATTGATGGATCGAGATCAAGATTTGAGACTGGTCATTCAGGCGGGTATCGCTCCGCTTCGATATCATCCATTCAAAGGCAGACTGATAGAAGATAACGAGTTCGGGCCACGGTGTATGGATATCAAAATGCAGCATCCGGGAGAGACCCACCTCTTCCTTCGCAGGTTCGTATAAGCCCAATTCATGAAGCAGTTCAATCAAGATACTCCCTGCTTCGGTGTATACTTTCATTCGAAAGAACGGATCTTGAAGCCCCTCCTTCGAACTCTCAGTCCATTTCTGAAATGAAGTCATCCATTCGCTGTCCCCCGCTGCGACATGCTGCTTGACCTGATCCAGATGCAGCGACGCAACCGCCTGCTGGCTCAGTGGGTTTGGTGCCACGTTCATTACCGGCTGCACGTTGACACGAATCAGCTTTTCCATCCCGAGTCCTGGTCCTTGATGAATGGATAATCGCAACTGCGCGATTGCCTGATTCAGTTCCATCCAAGCTACAGCCTGTTCACTGACCATGATCGACACCGAGAGATTAAGGCAATCTGCACACGATTGCTGCACAGACTCCAGCGTTCCATAGACAAAGCGAAGGGTTTGCTCCCACTGTTCCTGTGCATTTCCACGATACGCTGTACTTTCCGCAACTGGCTGGATCAAACAAGCAATCACCTGATAATCCAGATCAACAGCTTTGACTGTCGACTTATCCTGAAGCAGCTCCTCTGCCACATTAGCCACAGCATACCTGATTAAACTTCGATCAGCCTGCGTCTGATAGTTGTTCCATTCCTCCACTCGAATAATGACTGGAATAACACACTCCCCTGAGCGAAAAGGAAGCTGTACAGCATCCAATTCCTCCTGAAGCGAGGAAACATCATGCCTTTCCGTTCGTTTCATAAGATCAAGCATTAACTGACGCTGCAGCTGGGGCAGGGCTCTTGGCAGCTTGCTGCGGAACCAGGCATTCTGGTACCTGAAATCATTCTCTTCCGAGATTTGTGCCAAAGCACGTTCTACGGCCGTACGAATCTGACTCATGCCCTCCGTCTTGAGAAGGTAGTCCACCACACAGGGATTGCGAATAGCCTGATGTGCATAATCGAATTCGTTATGGCCTGTCAGCAGCAATACTTTGCATCTGGGCCATCGGTCCATGATTTTCTCAATGAGCTCCATGCCATCCATTCCAGGCATACAGATATCGCTAAGCACAATATCCACCTTCACGGAATTTAACCACTCAATCGCTTCAAAGGCAGAATGAGCCTTGATAATCTCCATATCCTGAAAATTCGCCTTCTGGAAGAAGGCATATAGTCCGTCCAAAATCACCGGTTCGTCATCAACGATCAGCATCCGCTGCATGAGGCAGCTCCCCTTTCCATGGAACATTCACGATAATACATAAACCACCCAGGTCACTGCGCCTAGCAGCGAGACCGTAATGTGAACCAAACTTGATTCTCAGTCTTTGGTTCACATTGATAAGCCCCGTGATTTCTTCATCTTCCTGTCTCTGCGCAGGCTCCCCAAAAGACTGATCCAGCCCAGCTAACATCTCGTCCGTTAACTGATCACCATCATCATCAATCAGAATGGAAAGCCTGTCCTCCGTCGTCTGATAAGATAGTTTAAGAATACCTCCCTGACTTCGTTTGGCAAGTGCATGTTCGAAGACATTCTCCACAATTGGCTGAACAATGACTCTCGGGATCGCAATCGATCTGTACATAGGGTCCATATCCTCGATGAGCAATTGTACTCTTGATCCGAATCGGATCTTCTGTATCGCAGCATAGACCATTGCATGGTCTACTTCTTCACCGAGCGAGACTTCTGTGCGGGAGTCACGTGACATATACCTGAAATACTGACCCAGATAGTCGGTAAACTCCTGGATTAATTCAACGTTCTCCACCTCCGCCATCTGCTTAATACTGAAGAGACTGTTGTATAGAAAGTGAGGCTGAATCTGGGATTGAAGATGTTTGAGCTCTGCTTCACTCGTTCGTATTCGGGCAACATAATTATCTTCAATCAAAAGATGTAAGCGCTCTATCATATGGTTGAAACGAGAGTATAAATATCCGAATTCATCCCGTCTTGAATGGGGAATACGAATGTCTGGCTGCCCTTGCTCCGCCATTCTGAATCCTTTGACAAGTGCAGATAACGGCTTGTGGATCGATTTGTACACGGATAATGAAAAGATGACAATGATGACCATCGACATCACGGTTAACATCCATAACCATAACTTATATCGTTCCAGTGGTGCCTGAAGCACTTCTTCTGCAATACTGGAGGTTAATGTGAAAGAATGATCCGAATCATAGAGAGAGTAATACAAATGATGATCGGAGTGGTATCTCGTTACGTGCAGTGCATCCTGCGATTCCGTTGGGAGCATCTGTAATAGTCCAGTAGAGACCGCCTGCTCTGAGGAGGAAATGACAACTTCGTGCTTGTCACCAAAGCTCAGCGTGATATCACTACCGCCCGTTTCCGACAGCTGCTGCAGCCTTTTCTTCAGCTCATCCGCAGATAAGCGTATTCCCAATATAAAATTGGGCGGCTCCTCGTGATTCATATTGTACGGATTACTCTTCAGGAAATAGAGATCATCTGCCGAAGTGGATAACTCCCCATTCAGATTCCCCATCGTCGCAAGCAGAGCTTTCCACTCGTCGTCCTCAACGCTGCGGATGCCATCCACAGCACTTACCCGCTTATGAAGCGCAGGAACATAGTATACAACATCACTGATGTAAGGACTGGTCACCATGATCTGACTGAGTTTCTTATGTATGTCATTCAGACTGGATGTAATCTCATACCGACTCATAATGGGTGCTCTGGTACTTAGTGTGGACATCGGTTCATCGAACGAAAATTCATTGACGAGACTGCTCATTCGCTCCAATTCGAATTGCAGATGATTGTGGTAGAAGTGCAGTTTGGAATCATGCGCATTTTCCACTTCGGTCTGCATTTGCTTGGAGCTATTATGTGTAATTACAATGCTGCTTCCATACAACGGGAGAATAACCAATACAAAAGCAATCATCAGTTTGACCACAATGGAGTTGGTTTTCCAGCTCCCCCCCAATAATCTCATTGCCCCTTCCACTCCTCTCCTCAAGCAGCAAAAAAGGAGCCGGAAATCGGCTCCTCTACTCGCTTTTCCTCCTACCGATCTTATCCCTTTACACTCCCGACAACAAGCCCATGGACGAAATACCGCTGCAGAAATGGATAGACGAGCAGAATGGGAATCACGGATAAAAAAATCTGGGACGCCTGGGTCGTTCGATCGGACACCTGGCTTAACAGCGTTGCATCCTCCAGCGTCATCATTTCACTCTGGATCATCGTCACTTGCTGCAGCATGGATTGCAGATACGTAGCGAGCGGATAATGTTCCGGGCTTTTCATATAGATCATGCCATCAAACCAGGCATTCCAGTGTCCGACCATGGCAAACAACGTGATGGTTGCAATGCTTGGCAGGGAAATGGGCAGATAGATGCTCCACAGTGTACGGAAATGCCCTGCACCATCCATCCATGAGGCTTCTTCCAATTCTTTTGGCAATCCTCTGAAGAAGTTCAGCATCAGCAGTACATTGAAGATGGGAACCGCCCCCGGTAAAATCAGTGCCCAGATCGAATCCAGCAGACCTGCTTCCTTAACGACCAGATAACCTGGAACCAACCCTCCACTGAACAGCATGGTGAATACAAATATCCAGGCATAGAACGTTCTGGAACGAAACCTGGAAGCTTCTTTGGAGAGAGGAAAAGCCACGAGAATTGTAAAGATCAGATTCGTGGCAACTCCCAATACCACCCGAAGCAGACTCGTGCCAAACGAGTTAAGGAACTGTTGATTTTCCAAAATGTACTTATAGGACGATAACGTGAAATCCACGGGCCAGAATGTAACATTCCCGGCTTTGACAGCATCACTCGAACTGAACGATATCGCCAATATATTCACGATCGGAAACAGGCAGAGCAAGGCAAGAATCGTCAGGATGACGTAGTTAAACCCTAAAAACCAGCGATAGGCTCTCGATGCATGGTGCATGATTCTGCCTCCTTTCTAAAATATGCGATAATTGGCGAACCGATAGGCCAGAAAATAACCAAGTCCGATAAAGATGAATGAAACTACCGACTTAATGAGGCCAAGCGCCGTAGAAACTGAATATTGGGCATCCTGCAAACCGATTCGATAGATCATCGTATCCAGAATATCACCGGATTCATAGACGAGCGGGTTGTACAAATTGAACACCTGATCGAACCCGCCATTAAGTACGTTTCCAAGACTAAGGGTAACCATTAGAATGACAATCGGACGAATTCCGGGCAGCGTAATATGCCAGGTCTGCTTCCATCGTCCTGCCCCGTCCATGACGGCGGCTTCATAGAGAGACTTATCAATGCTGGTCAGTGCTGCCAAATAGATGATGGTGCCAAAACCGAACTCTTTCCATTGATCAGTAATGACCAGTATGTACGGAAACCAATCGTTGCTGGCAAGAAATTGAATCGGATCCATCCCGAGTGCCTTAAGCAGCATATTCACGATCCCACTGCTCGGGGACAACACATCCACGATAATGCCGGCCAGGATTACCCAAGAAAAAAAGTGGGGCATATAAATGACCGTTTGAATCGTTCGTTTAAATCCGGTTTTGCGTACTTCGTTGAGCAGCAGGGCGACGAGAACCGGAATCACAAGGCCGGAACTAATTTTCATGACGGAGATGAACACCGTATTCCACACGACCTGGCTAAACCCTGGAAGATCAAACAGGTACCTGAAGTTATCCAAGCCTACCCAGTTCATATTCTTGAATCCGGCAATCGGAGAGAAATTCTGAAAGGCAATCGAGAGACCTGCCATTGGAATGTAACCGAATACAATAATGATGATCAAACCTGGCAAAATCATAAGATGAAGCGGAATGTTTCTGATAAATTGTTTGTAGTTGGAACGCATGAGCTGTCTCCTCCTTCAAAATTTATTATAGGAGCAGGTATGCTGAGGAAATAGTGTAGGTTATTTACTTTGGGTATCTTCTGTTGACTCTCCATCTGAAAACACAAAAAAACCGCGATTACTCGCGGTTTTTTTGTGAATAATGTTCTCTTCCGAGGGGAGAAGCATAAGTGAAATTACAAATCCAAAATCAATACATTAACTGAATGAGCGGGTAACTGAAGAACTACAGATTCACCGTCCAGTACAATCTCCCGTTCCAGTGGAACCACCTTCTCATCATTCTTCTGGTTCACATTCGGAACATGAACCAAGGATTGATCTCCGCTGAGTGTGATCAACCGTGCTGCAGATTTCACATTCAGATCCTCAAGATGGACGTGTGTGGCTTTGTCCACGCTATCGGCATTCACCATTTTTACATATACGTGCTGCTGATCTCTCGTAACGGAATGGAACACCTCACGGTTATATGCTTCGAGCTTGTAATCCAGCACTTTGCTGGTTGTATGTCCGTCTGTGTAGGAGCAGATTAAGCTCTTTCCTGTATCGCCGCCATAATTGACAGTGATCGTATAATCGGTACCGCTCTCCAGCGGTTCATAATTCGCAGCTCTTAGGTTACCCGCTGCGGAACTTGAAGAATAATCACCGAGAGTATATCCTTCGATACCTTGTTTGTAAACTTTCACTCCCGTTGCATCACCACCGTAACCAATTGCATATTCAATGACATCCTTCTTGTCAGAAGAAATATCCGTAAGTCCCACGCCAACATAGAAACCGTCATCACCCGACAAGCGCTTGGTTTCCACCTGCACCTTGTAATTGGTCCATTTATCATTCAAAAGATATATCCCGTTCAGGCCGCTGGTTTGCGCTTTCAGCACAAGTCCGTTACCGGCTTCAAGTGTAAATCCGTTCGAACCAGGAATCAGACCCCACGCCTTACTCAGTTCCGTCTGCTCCCTGAAATCTTCACTCAACAGCACGCTGCCATCCTGATTGGAAGTAACCGTAACTCGTTTCACGACGATGTCTGCATGACCGGTTGCAATCTCAATTCCTCCATGAGGGATGAGTTCCACTTGTTTTCCTTTGCTGTACGTCTTAAACGAAGTGTCGATCACTTGATCTCCAACGTATTTCGCAAAAAGGTGCTGTACGTAGTAGTTCGGTGTATACCATACCGTTTCATCGTCAAACCAGATGCAATCCGGCGTCCAGCGATAGGTTCCATCCGTCAGCACCTTATTGAACAATGGCGCGTAGGCAGCCAAACGAACGACATCTGCATTGTTTTCGAAGCCGGTCATGATTGCTGCTTCTGCAACGGCACCGGCCAGTGTATTTTTGTCCGTGGATGCGTACTCTCCGACAAATACCTTGGAAGTCTCGTTCCAGTTGATTTGCCCATCTTCATGATATGCCCGATGGTAGTAATTGTAACGGTCCACGTTATTCAGCAAGTAATCATTGGACCGATAATAGTGTTCGTCTGCAATGGTATCCATGTAATCATCCTGCTTCTCATACCAGGTTACCGTTTCTTCAATGACCTTCTGTCCATCGGCAAACGCAATTTGGGCCGAACCCGTAAGGTTACCGCTCAGGAACTTCCAGCCTTGTTGGTATGCATCATCGTCCGCTTGTGCACCAACGGTTGAAATGATATGCAGTTCATGATCCGGATAGTTTAGCTTCATATATTCATCAATGGATGCTTTGAACACTTCGAAGTTGGCGAAAAATTCGGTTCCCCAGTTCTCGTTGCCTACACCAAGGTAGCGCAGATCGAACGGATCAGGGTGCCCCATTTGGCTGCGTATTGTCGCCCATTCGTTATGTTCAACATCTGTACTCAGGGCAAAATCAATCAGATCGGTGAAGTTTTTGATGTAATAATCTCTTAATGCGCCACCAGCCGGATGTGCGTAATCCGAACGTGCCTGACACAGAACTCCACAGGCCATTACAGGAACCGGAGCGGCATTCAAGTCTTCCGCAAGCTGGAAGTACTCCATGTACCCAAGACCCATCGTCATCATATAACCCCAGACATTGTAGTTCTCTTTGCGCAGCTCAACCGGCCCAATAGAATCCTTCCAGTCGTACACATTATCCCAGATAAAGGACCCCTCAGAGATACATCCTCCCGGAAAGCGCAGAAACTTGGGATGCATATCAACGAGAGCCTGAACCAGATCCTTCCTCAGTCGATAGTTCGGGTTCCCCTTGTAGTTGGCATGCGCTGATGCGGAAATGCCTGCTTCATCCGGAATTGCGCCCCATACATCGCGCGGGATCAGAGACACCATATCGATGGAAATATCTCCTTCAAACGTAAGCGCGAGCTGTCCAAGTGCTGTCTCAGTTCCGGTAAGAACAAGAGCCTGATTACTCGTATCTGAATCCACGCGGACAGAACCATACTTTTTCCAGGTACCTCCTCCATCTACATGAATCTTGACGGAATCACTGATTGCGGTTTCCGAGCCATCCTGCAGTTGTATGGTGATCGTACCGGCCGATTCTGCCTTTGCCCAGATGGTGAAGTCGTATTGTTCACCTTTTTTGATGGACATGGCACAATGCTGATTGGTATCGGAGAAACCACGATTTCGTATGGTTGCTCCATCCTGAACCGTCACATAGTAAGCATTTACATCTGGGTCTTCGAGTTTGAAGCGTTCATTCAATCCACCTTCGTGATGAACATTCATTTTGCTGGTATCACCAGACCAGGCGAATAACGGATCCCGGTTCCGCCCCGTTGAACATCCGCATTCACCGGAGGTATGTGAATATGTATCAAATGCAAAAGATTCAAATGAACGGTTCTGAACCAGCTCGGCATAGATTCCGCCATCCGCCGCATTGTTAATGTCCTCGTAGAACAGACCGTACATGACCTCGCTAATATCAGCGACTTGCTGATCGCCGTGGATTGTTATGGTATAGGGCGGCAGATCCTGCGGCAATACGGACACGTCAAAACTTTTACTCAGCGTGCTTTCGCCTTTACTCAAGATCGCATTCAATCTTGCTTCCTGTGGCGAGGTAATGGACTGCACTTCCCCATCATGCGACAGCACGTCAGGACGATTGGACTGCCAGTCGACATTCACTTTCCCACCTAGCAAGTCAACAGGCAGCGAAATATTCTTCGTAATAATTCGGGTCGGAAATGATAAATATTTATCTCCTGCCAACGTAACAATCTCTTCATCGGTTAATGATTCACACATGACTTCGATGACTTCATCCATGGTTAATCCGGCCTGATATATCCGAAAGTCGGACAGTGATCCGGCAAAATCAACGTCGGCTGCATACTGAGAGCGACCAATGTAATTCTGGCTATAATTGGCCGAATCCGTGAAGGAATCGAACCATCTGCGGAGCTTCGCATAATTACCACTGGACGTCTGACTGATGGACCCATCCGCTATTTTCTCTCCATTTACATAAACGATCGGGCCAGCACTGCTAAGCGTACCTCCCTGAGTACCAGCTACCGATAAAGCTATATGCATCCATTCCCCCGTTGCAAATCCTCGGCCCGGATCCACAACCAGATCCCCTTCGGCAGACATCGTTCCTCTCAGCTGTCTCGTCAAAAACAGATAGGGGCACTGTTCTCCTTTTCCAAAGTCAAAAATCCGTTCCCACACATTGGAGCCCTTGTTCAGATGTACCCAGGCTGCCACAGTGATGCCTGTTTTATCGCTTACATGTTGAAATAGATCTGAAGGTAACTGAAGATACGATGTTCCATTGTCTCCCCCTGCAAAAGTAGCCGCATTCCTTCCATTCACTTTCGCCACCGACGGTACGGAAAGACCTGCAGCAATGCCATCTTTGCCCTGGCCGGAGTAATCCTTACCGATGTTGTCCGCATCCTCAAACTTGTAGTGTGCAATGATATGATCCTGAAAACTGCTCATCGTTATGCCTCCTATGTAAGATCATCAATTAATTCATAAAAACGTGAATCATTAATAAAAGTATAAATATATCATATACTCGTTATAGTACTCATTTCGAATTGGATTTTCAACTAAAAACTTCTAATCGGTGCTAAATCAAAATAAATTTAAGCTTTAGCTGTTCATTTTTCTTTTTTTTAACTTGTTTCAACAACATGGTTTACAAAAATATAAATTAATTGATATTATAGCAAATGTAAGCGCTTGATTATAGAAATAACTGAAAGGAGGACTGCACTACCACGTTCATCCGTTGTATTTTTAACTTGTTTTATATTTTTGTGAATGAAGAAAGGGGACACGTATGAAGCGTTATTTGGTCATTGCACTTAGTACGGCATTGCTCTCTGCACCAGCTCTTTCGCCAGTCTCCGCTTTGGCGGACAATACAACCTCAACTGCTTTTAATTCGCAAAGTTCCACTATATTAAACGAAAATCAGTTACCTGCGTTTAAAAACGTCTCCGTTCATGACCCTTCTGTCATCAAGGTAGATGATACGTATTATGTCTTCGGCTCCCATCTGCAGGTAGCTAAGTCCAAAGATTTAATCAGCTGGGATTCCGTCGCTTCAGGCGTCACGGATGACAATCCTGTCGTTCCCAATGTAACCAAGGAATTCGCAGAAGCTCTGCAATGGGCTCAGACGGATACGCTCTGGGCAGCTGATGTCATTCAACTGGCAGATGGCAAATTCTATATGTATTACAATGCCTGCAAAGGGGATTCTCCCCGGTCGGCCCTTGGAGTCGCCGTAGCTGACAACATTGAAGGCCCATACAAGGATCAGGGACTTTTGCTGAAATCAGGCATGTGGGATGAAATTAGTGAAGATGGCACCATCTATGATGCGACCAAGCATCCCAACGTGGTCGATCCGGATGTGTTTTATGATAAAGACGGCAAGCTATGGATGGTATACGGTTCTTACTCCGGGGGGATTTTCATTCTCGAAATGGATGAGACTACCGGCAAACCACTGCCGAATCAAGGTTATGGCAAGAAGCTGACCGGAGGCAACCACAGCCGAATTGAGGCCCCTTATATGCTCTACAGTCCCGAAACCGATTATTATTATCTGTACTTGTCTTATGGAGGACTCGCGGCTGACGGTGGATATAACATTCGTGTTGCCCGCTCCAAAACACCGGACGGTCCCTTCTACGATGCTGAAGGCAACGATATGATCAAGGTTATGGCAGACAAGGATAAACCTTTGTTTGATGATGAATCCATTGAGCCATTTGGCGTAAAATTACTCGGGAACTACCTGTTCGAGAGACAGATCGGCGACCCTGGTACGGGTCAGGGGACAGGATATGTATCTCCAGGACACAACTCTGCTTATTATGATGAAGAGACCGGCAAGCACTTCCTCATCTTCCACTCCCGCTTTCCGAATCGAGGAGAAGAACATGAGGTGCGGGTTCATGAGATGCATATGAACTCCGAAGGATGGCCTGTCGTATCTCCTTACCGTTATGCAGGCATGAAGAGCGATTCAGTTCAAGTGACCGAACATAGTGCAGCTGGTTCATATAAGTGGGTTAATCATGGGAAGGATATCACAGCTGAGATCAAGTCATCCCAGATCGTTCAGTTTGCGGCAAACGGCCAGGTTACTGGTGCTGTAACAGGGACATGGAGCCTCCTGGAGGACAACAAGGTACAAATAACGACCAATAATGTGGTATACGAAGGTGTCTTCACCCAGGAATGGGATGCCGAATCCCAGCAGAACGTGCTAACTTTCAGTGCTCTCTCTTCATCCGGTGTAGCGGTCTGGGGAAGCCAGATGAATGCCATGAAAGATCAGGATGTGGTGCAGGCTGTGAAGAAGGATCTGACGCTTGGAAATACGGAGAATATTTTCTATGATCTCTCCCTCCCCACCACAGGTACACGTGATAGTCAGATCACATGGAAATCTTCTCTTCCCTCTGTCCTATCGGCTGATGGAGCAGTAAATCGGCCTCGCAGCGGCAAAGGGGATGCCAAAGTAAAATTGACCGCAACCATTCGAAAAGGGACGGCCACAGCCAGCAAAACATTCAGCGTGACCGTACCTGAACAGGCAGCTGGCCCACTGCTGGGCGAGTATACGTTTGACAACAAAAAACTCGCTAAAATCGCACAGGATTTTAGTAAAAACGGTTATCATGGCCAGTCTTTTAATGTAGTAAGCTCAGCGGTTAGCAACAAGAATCAGGCTGCTGCCTTTAACGGAAAAGACAGCTACATTCAACTGCCTGGACTCCTCACAGACACAACGGACTTCACGTTCAGTGCTTGGGTAAACTGGGATGGGGGCGGAGCTTGGCAGCGTATATTCGACTTCGGTAATGGCTTGACCAGACATATGTTCCTTACACCATCCCAACATAACGGTGCTCTGCAATTCACCATTCATGATCAGGGTCGTGATCAGAGTCTGATCGCGACTGAAGCGCTGCCAAGCAATCAATGGGTTCATGTCGCCGTTACATTGCAAGGAGACACGGGCACCTTATATGTAAACGGCAAATCAGTGGCAAGCAGCTCTGAGATCACGTTCAATCCGAAGGATCTACAAGCTTCGGAAGCCTATCTGGGCAAAAGTCGATATGCTGCCGATCCGTTCTATCAAGGCAAAATGGATCAGGTTAGAGTGTATGACAAAGCTCTAAGCGCCAAAGAGATCCAGCGTCAAGCAGCAGTCCAGCCTTGAACGATTGAGTTTCTGCATCAACTTCAGAATTAATTCAAAATGATACCTCCTAAAGCAGCCACCTTAGAACTCCCCTCTTAAAGTTAGACAAATACTTTTATGCAACTTGTTTGGCATGTTCTCGGTATTGTACCGGGCTCATGCCTTTTATTTTGACTTAATACGTTTGTGATTGTAGCAAACCATGTATCGTGCTAGTTCTTTTTTGAAATGTTCAACACTTCAGACTCATGAAGATAAGAAACTCTGACTTCATAATGCCATATATCTACGTTGATATGTTCAGTAATCTCTTTAATTTTAATCTACCGTTGAACTCAGCTGTGCTTGTCTTCCGTATAATATTAGCAATCATTTTTATGAATGAATTACAACAAACCCCCGCTGCATCGTTTAATGGACAGAAAGCTTCTATTCCACGAATAGTAATCCCCTAAATGATATGTATTCTAATAATTCTCCTAAAAATTTCAATTCCACTGTAACATTAGTCTCTCTGCCCCGTTGTCTAAATAGAAGGAGGAGGAAACTTGAAATGAGGAGTGATCTATATACAGAACTATTCAAGCAGTACCAGTCCTCCCTGTATCTCTATCTATACCGAATGTGTGGATCTCCGGAGACTGCTGAAGAGTTAGTTCAAGAAACCTTTTACAGAGCTATGGTTTCCATGAAAGCCGAGCATGCAAAGTATGCTAGAGCTTGGTTGTATAAAGTGGCTCGGCATTTGTTTATCGATTGGTACCGTAAATATCGTGGAGAAAAGCAAATGAATCAAGAGTTGGAGAAGCAAGGCGCAGAAAATACATATCGGACTCCTGAGGAAGTACTGACAGCTCGTGAACATACCATTCGTATTCAACAAGTGATGAAGAAGCTGCCCGAACAATATCGAACCATTTTGTTACTACGAGAAATGAACGAGTTATCCTATAAGGAACTTTGCGAGATTCTGGATATGAATATGAACCAGGTTAAGGTCACTCTTTTTCGTGCCAGAGAACGATTCAAAGCAGAAATGCTACAAATGAAAGGAGACGTTTGAGTATGTCTAAAATACCACATGATGAGGAACGATTATTTCAGGAAGATGATTTTGAACAACAGCGTCCTGAATGGGGTCACAAGCAATTTAAACGAATGGTATGGAAAACAAGATGGAAATTTTTTCTTAATGCAGGAGGAGCGCTTTTTCTAGTTTTTTTGGTCTATCACATTTACGTCTCAGCTCTCCATATTTATTTTGATCAATCAGAGGTACGTAACAATTTCTTGCGTTCTATTATATCTGTCGTTGAAATGCACGGTGATGGACTTCGTGTAGAAAAAAGAATATCTGCTCAACCTTTTGAAGTAACTCCGTTTTTAACTCAGAAAGCTAATCTGAAAATATATCGACACGTGGGTTCATGGGAGGTAATCACAGGTGAGATTCAAGCTACGCTCAGTATAACCGGTAAATTTACCTATTCTATTACCAATACAGGAGCGTATTTGAATGGCAATAACCCTGGGCCTTTCTATCTCCCTTACTCACTAGTTGATGGTAAATCTGGTCATAAAGATTCTGAGGAAAATAGTAGCCTCAAACGGCTAGCTGAAATTGATGATGGGCATGTCGCAGAAATGTCACTATCCTTGAAAAACCTAGCATCTCCCGATCAACTGATGAAGCTTCTTTCAGATTACGATGTTGCGGTGACTGCTATGCCGATTTATTCAGGCGAATTCACCCAGCCTGGTGCTTCCTATTCACTGGCAGGTATGTTCGATTATAATATTCCACATCTTACCCTTAAACCTCTTTATGAATTTAATGAGAACGGTGCAAGATGGTTTAACTACTTCGTTCCCGAAGAAGCTGGACAGATGCAGGAACAGATTGACGCCATGATGACTGAACTAAAATGGATGACCAACCATATTGAATATAATGAAGCAGCACAAGATAAACAGCGCCTTGCTTATTTAGAGAAGAATGGAGTTCAAGTATATGGTGCGGTCGTTACAGGTCCTGTTCGAGAGTTGGAGAAACTCACAAAGTTAGCTGAATTCCATCATTTCCAATTGAGCCGTGTAGAGGTATGGAACTGGGATTGAGTTAGCAAACCGGTAGTTGACTAATCGTATAGTGCGGTTATGTTCCATATAAGTAAGAGATGATTCCTGTTATTCCAAGTTAACATCTCTTACTTATTAATTAGTAATGTTTCAAAAAAACGCGAGCATTTTACAGATTAATTGCAAATGTCGGCCTGCCTCCGAAGCGTCCACAAAGACAGTCCTTTTAACTCAAAAAAATCGAAAACAATTTAACCGGGATAATGAATAACCATGCTAAGTCGGTTCTCCGAAACTCCAGAGTTTATATAACGATGCGGCTTGTCTGCTCGAAAGCGAATGGACTCCCCCCGCTTCACCTTAAAATCTTCTCCCCCGACATGAATCGTAATTTCCCCTTCAAAGACGGTAATAAACTCCTCTGTTCCATCAATGTGCGGCTCTGCATTCCATGAAGCTGCCTCATCCATCTCCAGAACATACATTTCGAACCGACGCCCCTCTTCAAAGAGAAAATGAGGATAAATCCGTACTCTTCCGTTTTCCTCCGTTAACACGTGAATATCATCACCCTTCACGATCGACGCATCCGATTTCGGCTCATGAATTAATGCGGTGAACGAAACTTTGAGGCCGTTCGCAATTTTCCAGACGGTAGCGATGGAAGGGTTCGATTCTCCCCGTTCAATCTGACCTAACATGGTCTTGCTGATCCCTGACATTTCGGCAACCTTATCCAAACTAAGCTTTCTTTGCTCTCGGATCTGCTTCAGATTTTGAGCAAGTACAACATTGATATTTTCCAACCTGTAACCACCTCTTTAAAAATGGTGTTGTGTAATATATAGTCCATATCGTACAATAATAACGCACAAACGTTATAGTGTACATTTTATGCAATTATAGCACACAACGAACTTTTTGAGGAGGACAATCATGATTATTCCTTTATTGACGTATGCCATTGTCGCATCATTTACACCGGGTCCCAATAACATTATCGCCATGACTCAAGCTAGACTTCGGGGATTTGCCAAGACATTGCCTTTTGTTGGTGGTGTAGCCGCGGGCTGCCTGCTGATTATGTTTCTATCCAGTTATTTCAATCTTGTTCTGCATCAGTCTATTCCGAGAATCAGACCCGTTTTGAATGTGTTGGGATGTGTCTATCTCATCTATCTGGCGTTCAAAATTATGCGTAGTACGTCTTCACAACAGGTAGACAATCGCACCAACCCCTATTCATTTTGGTTTGGCTTCACTCTACAGTTCATGAATCCCAAAGTCATTTTGTATGGTTTAACCGCAATCTCAGTGTTTGTCTTGCCGCTTGCCCAGTCACATGCTCACATGATGGTATTCTCTGTATTGTTAACGATTGTAGGGATCAGTGCCAATATGACATGGGCCTTATGCGGAGTGATATTTCAGAGTGTACTCGTGAGATATGAGCGTCCATTCAATATGGCTATGGGCATCCTCTTAATTTATAGTGCATTATCAATGTTAAAATAAAAAACGTCCACTCATGTGCTGAGTAGACGCTGTAATATTACTAGAAGCCGGATTTCCACCAACGTTCCATTGGATAAATTCCGTTGTGGATTTGCACCTTTTCTCCAATTTTCGGAGTCGCGATGTCGACATTCGCGCGTTGTGCTGCCTGGGTAATTCGTTCAACCGGATCGGTCCAAGCATGGTAGGCAAGAGTGAATGCTCCCCAATGAATAGGAATGAGAAGCTTTCCTTTTACATCCAGATGGGCTTGTACGGTTTCTTCCGGCATCATATGTATGTTGGCCCACCGTTCGTCATATTGTCCACATTCCATCATCGTCAAGTCGAATGGCCCATACTTGTCACCGATCTCCTTGAAGTGAGGTCCGTACCCGCTGTCTCCACTAAAAAACACCTTTGTCTCATGTCCCGAGATCACCCATGAGCACCATAGCGTGGAGTTACGATCGAATAATCCTCTCCCCGAAAAGTGCCTTGCAGGCGTGCATGCCAGTGTCAGGCTCTTGAATTGAAGCTCGTCCCACCAGCCATGCTCGGTAATTTTATCCGAAGGCACACCGATTTGAATCAAACGCCGGCGTACGCCAAGAGGTACGATAAACCGTTCGGTTTTATTCATCAGCCTCCGAATGGAGGAATAATCCAGATGATCATAATGATCATGAGATAAGATGATGGCATCCAGCGGCGGAAGATCTTCTGGCTGAACTGGCAAATTGACGTTGTAGCGCTTCGTCCCCACCCATGATACCGGAGATGGACGGTTCCCCAACATGGGATCAAAAAGCATTCTGGTTCCTTCCATTTCAAGCAGAAAAGCTGAATGTCCGAACCATGTTACTTGTGGATGATCATCAGCGTTCAACCTTTCGCTAAACTCACTTTTCACTATCGGTATATGACTTAAAGGTCTTCGGTCCTGACCACTTCTAAGGGAATCCCGAAGCATGCTCAGCATGGCCTTCAAGCTCATATTCATCGATGTTGGAATCTGATTTTCGTATTTGGTCATCTTATTACCTTCTGTTCTTCATAATGGCTGGTTCACTATGAAATAATGGATTCATTAACCTGAGATTGGAACTGCTCCATTGCGTGCTGAACTTCTGAAGCTGTAAGACCATGCCGAAAAAGATATTCCTGTATTCTCCTTACTTCTGCTTCATCACCAGCCTGAACTCCATTGATTTTACGGATCACCGCTTCTTCCATACCTTCTCGCTCGGGTCCTGCTGGCTCACATAGCCAAAAATCAGTTCTTTTCACATTTCCCTCATGGGTCCAGAGCAAATTTTCATAACGTATCACATCCCAATCCCGATAGCCAGACTGAATCTGCTCAAGTTCGGAATATAACATATCGTAGATCAGGTTGCACGGAATATGCCCAAAGTACTCTCGATACTGTCTCAGATTATATCCATCAATCCATTCGGTCAAGATAAAATATCCTGGAGAGTAGGCATACAGTTTGGGGACATGGCAGTTGCTTTGCATGGACATGATGGCTTCGCCCTCGAGTTCTCCACCGATCTTCCCACGCTTGGTGTACACTTTGAGGCAGTATTCCTGTACTTTATAGACAACAGACTGTTTTCCCAGCAGCGAAGCCTGCATGTTCAGGTGCCCATTCCGTTCATAACGCAATAGCATATCTTCCAGATGTGGTGGTAATGGTTGAATGATTTTCATAAAAGAGTTCTCCTTGATAGATTATCAAAACTAAAACGTTTTCCACTTTGTGATGAATCTTACTTCACTATTATTGTCGCTAAACTAGAAGTTGAACATATCCAATTTCGCCAGAACATGAACTATTTGATTTCATGTTCATATATGTGACTTTTGACGTACTGCAGCTGACTTTTTTCCACTTTAATGGATGAAACCCGTTCCATGTCAAGGTGACAAAATATAAAAAAACGATGTCCCCCAGCCGCAGCTGGAAGAACATCGTTTAATGTTGAGTGATATTGAATTAATGCATAGGGCCTTGTTGACCTTGTTGTGATCCAACCTTCACCCGTTTAACAAAGAAAGAGATCACCAGACCAATCACGGCAAGAACCAGTGCAAATACAAATGCATTCTGTACCCCTGACGTGAAACCAGCGAGCTGGTTTTCCGGGCTCTCCGGGTTAGTTACATTGCTCAAGAAGCGAGTCTGACCCGCGCTCAGAATACTTACGGCAACCGCAGTACCGATCGCACCGGATACTTGCTGTAATGTATTCATGATCGCTGTGCCGTGAGGATAATACTCTGGCGGCAGCTGGTTCAAACCGTTCGTTTGAGCAGGCATCATGATCATGGAAATCCCGATCATCATGAACACATGCATGGTAATGATTGTTCCCAAAGCCGTTGTCGGCGTAATGCCAGTGTACATGAACAGAACAACAGCCACGATCGCCAGGCCAATGATAACGAGCCATTTTGGACCAAATTTATCAAACAAACGTCCCATAACTGGAGACAAGAATCCGTTCAGCAAGCTGCCCGGCAGCAATACCAGTCCTGCAGTCAGTGCTGTAACAGCCATACCTTGCTGCAGATACATTGGAAGGATCAACATTGAAGACAACATCATCATCATACAGATGAAGATCAGGATCAAGCCGATCGTAAACATCGGATATTTGAATGCGCGCAGATCCATCATTGGCTGTTTCATTCGTAACTGACGGATGCTGAATAGCAGCAAGGACACTACTCCGACAACCAGGGTAATTACCACGACCGGACTGGTCCAGCCTCCGCCTGTATCCCCATGTCCACCCGCGCTGCTGAATCCATATACAATTCCGCCAAAACCGAGGGTAGACAATATAATAGAAATAACATCAATTTTCGGCTTGGTCAGTTTCGAAATATTCGGTAAGAACAACAAGCCGCACACCAGTGAGATAATGAAGAACGGCAATGAAATCCAGAAAATCCAGTGCCAGCTCAGATTAGCCAAAATCAATCCGGAAATACTCGGACCGCTCGCTGGAGCAAACATGATTACGAGACCGATTAGTCCCATGGCAGCACCACGCTTTTCAATCGGGAAAATAACCAAAATCGTGTTAAACATCAAAGGTAGCAATAGAGCTGTTCCTACAGCCTGCAGTACCCTTGCAACCAAAAGCAGTTCAAAACTTGGTGCGAGTGCAGCAACAATGGTTCCCGCAATCGAAAATATCAGAGAGGTTGTAAACAACTGTCTCGTTGTAAACCATTGTAATAACATACCGGAAACCGGCACCAAAATACCCAGTACGAGCAGGTAACCTGTCGTCAACCATTGAATCGTTGTGGGTCCAACTTCAAGCAGGGTCATCAGCGGCGTCAGTGCCACATTAAGCGCTGTTTCACCGAACAGGCCAATGAATCCGCTCAACAGCATCGCGAATAATATGGGCAGTACCTTATATTGCTTTGTTTCTTCTTGGTCCTGTACAGAACCAGCCTTCATGGAAACCTCCACGATCCATCCTCCTCAAACATTATAACTGTTTCTCTCTTTGTGCAGACTTAATGAATCCCTCTGGCATTCTTAGCCACACTTGACAAATAATCAGCAGCCGTCAGCAGAGGCTGTTTATCCTGATTGGTCAGACTGATAATCAGTGCTCCCTCCATTAAAGAGATGACCAAAAGACCCGTTTCTCGTGCTTTCTCCTCACCAACGCCCTCCATCATCAGATGTTTCGTAATGATGTTCTGCCAATTGGCGAATACACCCTGGCATGCCACACGCAGTTGATGACTGATACAGGAAGTCTCCACGGCTGCCCAAAAGCTGAATGGCAGAAACCCCGTGAAACCAGCCGCTTCCGTTTCATCAGCCATGTCATGAATAAATCGCTGGATGGCGTCCCCTGTGCTCTCATGGGCTGCAAAGGTATCCTCGAATTTCTGCATGATGTGTTCATTGGCTTTCTGGATGCACTCGTGTGCGAGCTCTTCCTTGCCGTGCGGAAAATAATGATATAACGATCCTTTCGGCGTACTGCTCTCCTTAATAATCTGATTAAGACCGGTCGCATGATATCCTTGTGAAAAAAACAGTCTGGCTGCTGTGCTGACAATTTGTTCTTTAGCATTAGACTTTTCACTCAATGGAGCCACTTCCTTAATCTGAATTATAACAATCGGTCTACATAATTAAACCCGTTTCCAGAAGTACTGTCAACAACTTTATCAAAGAAATGTTATGGAAACGCTAACAGTTTGTTATCTTCATATAAAAAGCAGCGAAGAGATTGTATTATCGGCTAAGAATATAAAAAGACGGCTTTTCGCCGCCTTGATCCTAGTACGTCTGCTCGTACTCGATCTCTGAAAAAATCAACATTCCGTTTACCTGCCCACAAGTTTTCATTAAAAACCAATCTGACCTACTCTACTAAACTATCGACATTTATAACTTTCCTGAATTATCCCAGGCCTCGGCGTTCAGCTCACTATTCATGCTAACGGCCGCGAGCGCGCCCAACGAAGCTGCAGTTATCGCCTGATATATTTCCGATGCTGCATCTCCCGAACTGAAGACGCCCGGTACGGACGTTTTGGCCAACTCATCAACCTTAATTGTCCCTGACTCCGTTACTTCACACCCCAGTGTTTGAGCCAGGTGCGAACCGATGACAAGCTTGGGTGCGAAGAAAATGCCTGTACACTCCAGGGTATTTCCGTCCTCCAGCACAATCTGCCTAACCATTCCTTCCTCCGATTCAATGGATTGGATCGGTGCGTCTAATACAGGCACCCGATGCTGCTTCAATTCCTCCCGCTGTTGCTCCGTCATTTCAGTTCCGTTCGTTAGTATGGTGAATCGGTTCGTCCAACCCGATATTACTTTGGCCATGTGTACGGCTTTATCCCCGCTCACAATGATGCCAAGTGGTTGGTCCCTTAACTCCCAGCCATCACAGTATGGGCATACAAAGGCACTCTTGCCATATACCGCGGACAGTCCGGGAATGTCGAGAGGCTGGTCTTTTTTACCGACTGCAAAAAGAAGCTTCCGGCCTCTTACGATCTTTCCTTCTACCGTTGTTACTTCAAATGAACCTTCCCTTCCTGAGACGGCAGCGGCTGTGTCCTCCATGATATGTACAGAAGGATAGGCGCGGATCTGCTCTTTGGCAATTTGGCGGAATTCACTAGGCGTTGCCCCGTCTCTTGTCAAGAAACCATGAGTTTCACGAGTCACCATATTACGGGGGCGCCCTTCGTCGATCACTACAACCTCTTTTCTGGCTCTTCCTAAGACCAATGCGGCATTCAGACCGGATGGTCCCCCGCCTATGATAATCACATCTACTGTTTTCTTCATTTTAAACACCCTTTCCAGATACTTAAAGTCTCTAATTAACCCCAAAAAAAGATTCTCTCCTTCATCACCTATGGATTAAAACAGCTTCCCCTGACAATAACAACCAGATAGGCTATAATAAAGAGAATGAATTTAAAATCAATTAAAGATCCTTTATATCTACAATAGAGCCTTACTTTCAAAAACGCAAGTATATTTTTCTCAATTATTAATATATCTTCGTTTTTTTCATGACTTCTGTAGCACAGAAATTCATTTTTAACAATTAAAAAAAACCTTGTTTTTAAATTGTTCACAATCAATTGACAGTATTTTTAAACAAAAACGTGTTTTAATTCACATAGTAAACTAAATGCTATAATAAGGGCACGAGATATATAAGTATAGATATAGGAAGTGAGCATTTGAAAACATTGAATAAGGGGTCTCAACCCAAAATTGAACTAGAGTATAGCTCCATTCCGAAAGTATTCTTTGATACGATCAAAGTCGGAATCATCAAGTCCAATCTGATCGCCATGCTTGCCGGTTTGTGTCTGGCATTGTATGTATTTGATGCCTCATTCATAGCCAACATTGTGCCGATCATACTGTCTGTCATCGGCTCCTCTCTGATCATCGGGGCTGCTGGTGTGTTCAACAACTTGTACGACCGGGATATTGACGCGATTATGGAACGTACAAGAACACGTCCGACCGTTACCGGTCAAGTTGATACCAAGTCCGGACTGATTCTGGGGATCACCATTACGGTGATTGGGGGCATTCTACTGTATATTGCTTCGCCTTCCGCAGCAGTATTTGGTATCCTGGGATTGTTGCTTTATGTCTTCCCATATACCATGTGGACCAAACGCACAACAATTTACAATACGGAAGTAGGCAGCTTGTCCGGTGCCGTTCCACCACTGATTGGTTGGGCTGCAATCTCACCGGAACTCGGACATTTCGAAATCTGGGCTTTGGTGGTTACCATGCTCTTGTGGCAGATGCCACACTTTTACGGTATTGCCATCCGCCGATTTGACGAATATAAGGCAGCTGGTGTCCCAATGCTTCCTGTTGTCAAAGGAATCAGACGCACGTATATTCAAACGAATGTGTATCTGGTATTGTTATTGCTCTCCAGCTTTTTATTCTGGCCGCTTAGCCCGTTAGTGGCAATTGTTGCTTTCTTGGTCAGCTTGGCATGGCTCATTCTTAGCGTGGCAACATTTGATCGTAACCAAACCAAGAAATGGTCACATAAAATGTTCATTTTCTCCATTAATCACATTACGATTGTATTCCTGGTGATCATCGCTTATTCCCTGATTGCACAGCTGCTCAGATAAAGAATTGCAGCAAAGTTGAATACAAACAAGCCGTACAGACAAACTCTTGCAAAGAGTTAACTGTACGGCTTTTTATGTGGTTGTTGAATCTGATCTTATCCCACTTTCACAGGCGCTTGCTCTCCCTGCCAGAGCAATTGCATTTCTTCACTGGTCGCAAGCAGCTCGCTCAAGCTTCCTTCTGCTTCAATACGGCCATCTTTTAATACAATAATATGATCTGCCTTGGAGAGTGCTGCCCGCCGGTGTGAAACGGCAATACATGTTACATGCTGCTCGTTGGATAAACCCTCCCAAACCTGCTTTTCCGTCTCCACATCCAGTGCACTCGATAGATCATCGAAGATATACAGATCCGCTTCAGTCATTAGCATCCGTGCCGTGGCTGCACGCTGAATCTGTCCACCTGATAGCATGACACCCCTTGGACCAACGGAGGTTTCCAATCCCTGATCGAGGTGTTCAATATCCTTTTTCATAACAGCCAGGCGAATGGCACGTGCGAGCGATTCGCCTACTCTGCCCTTTTTGCCTTGCACAATGTTCTCCTTCAATGTATCACTGAACAATCGAGGGACCTGGGGCGTGTAAGCCGCACGAGGCGGCATCAAGAATGTTGCTGGATCTACCTCTTCCCCGTTCCACCGAATACGCCCCTCCTGTTTCGGCAATAATCCAAGAAGTGTCCTCACCAGTGTAGATTTTCCCGATCCGATTCGTCCGGTAATCACAATAAATTGTCCACGTTTCAGTCGGAGGTTAATATTCTGAATTCCTTTTGAAGAATTAGGATAATGGTATGACAGATTGCTGACTTCCAGCTCCCTAAGTTTATCGTCCTTTTCTCTCTGTAGTTCAACTGGTTCCGGCGGATCCTCATACAGATAGATCTCTCTTGATTCGATGATGCAATCCTCTTCACCAGGACGAAACAGCTTGCGCATGCGGTCAAATGAGACCTTCAGTCGTTTATGCTGGAATACCATGTACCCGAATAAGGAAATGCTAAAGCCTATATTAGCAAGATACGATGTAAACAAGGCAAAGTCACCTACAGTGAATTGTCCGGTTCTCATTTCGGCTGCACACATCAGCAGGATTAACCCTGTACAAATGCTGAGCACATGCTGATTCAGGGATCTCATCCACTGTTTGAACAGATTATCCCTTAAGGCTGCTTGACGACGATCCTCATTGAGTTCATTGAACCGGGCTGAAACATGCTGCTCAGCCTGCCCCAGTTTCAACGCTTGCACAGCACCAAACGTTTCCGCTATAAAACTCGTAATCCGCCCTGTAGCCTCCCGATTTTTCTGGGCGTATTTACGTGCGCGATTACCTGACAGATTGTTCAGCAGCGTAACTACAAGTAATGGCATGACGGCAACCAGTGTGATTTTCCAGTTGATGTTCGCCATAATGACGATGGATACAATTGCAAACACAAGCCTTCCCCAGAAGTCTACCCAGGACTCAGCGTACTCGACAACTTCGTCCACATCATCACGAAAGCGACTCATCGCTTCTCCGGGTGAAGCCGGAAGATTACGTCCAGGCCAACGCATAATGCCAGCCAGCATATTGGTACGAAGAATGGCCTGAATGTGAAAGACATATGTAATCCACGCATAGAAAGCAGCAAAGAACGTGCCTACTCTGGCTAATCTTACTAGCGCAATGAATACTAGCGGCACTGCCAGCCATAAGTAGTCACTGGATCCGATCGTCACCCGGTCAAAAAACCACTGCATCCCAATACCAATAGCTAATGGCAAGGAATGAAACAAACACCACAACAAACCGTTAATGATGAATAATACAGTTCTAAATCGAAACAGCCGTCCAATAAACCCTGCCACATTCACGCAAGTTCCTCCTCTCTGCCTGTCATTCGCAGCCGTGCATAATGAGAATTCGGATTATTCGCCAGATCTTCCCTCGCACCGAATTCCAATATCCGGCCATCCCCCAATACCATAATCTGATCTACCTGTTCAAGCGTAGCCAGACGATGAGCAATAATAATTCCCGTACATTGCTGCATCAACTGGTTGACAGCCGACTGGAGCAAGTGTTCCGTAGCCGCATCCAGACGTGAGGATGGTTCATCCAGAATAACCAGACTCGGCTCGGTCAGAAATACCCGGGTTAAAGCAAATAATTGCGCTTCCCCAGCGGACAAGGATGAACCACCCGCCGTCAAATGAGTATCCAGCCCATTTGGCTGGGTATCAATCCATTGACGCAGACCCAGTCGATCCGTCGTTTCCAGGATCATGTCATCCGACACCTCCTGATTGAACAATGTCAGGTTATCCCGCAGTGTGCCATCGAACAGCTGAACATCCTGCGTAACCATACCCACCCGTCTGTACAGTGCCTTCAAGCTAAGTTTGGAAATATCCGTACCGCCAACGCGGATAACACCCCGGTCCAGATTATATAAACGAAGCAGCACCCGGCTCAGGCTTGACTTGCCGCTGCCTGTGCGACCAATAATTCCAAGCCTCTGACCAGACTCAATCTTAAAATGAATATCCTGTAAAACAGGCTTATCGATGTTATAGCTGAAGTGTACATGTTCAAATTCAAGACCAAGCGCTCCATGCGGCAGCTGTTCCTGGTCTCCGTCTTTGATTTCACTGCTCAGGGCAAGCAGTTCCCTGGAACGAAGCATACCGGATTTCGCTTTTTGAAACTCCTGCACCTGATCTCCCAGCATCTCAATCGGATCATTTAGCATCTGGGTATATTGATAGATCAGAAACAAGGTTCCGATGCTAATCGCCCCTTGCATAAAATAATGAACACCCAGCAAGAGAACCACTGTAACAGCAATGGCGAATAAAATCACGGTGGTATTCCACGGAATTACACGGAGCATCCAGGCTCTCCGGCCTTTCAGGAATACCATCCGCATTAATTTGTAGAAACGGCTCATGACATACGGCACGTGCCCGTTCGCCTGTACATCTTCAATTCCGGCAATCCGTTCTTCGATCATGCCGAACAGGGATGCACTTGCTTCTCGCTCATTTTTGGAAGATTGTACGCCCAGATTACGGATAAATACCATAAATAAAATCGATAATAACGTAAACACGGTCATAACGATGGCAATAGGTACATTCACCGTGAACATAAATCCGAGGATGCCGGCAAGCAATACAAAACTCCCGATGACCTGAACAATAAACATGGCGAAAAAGTTGGAAATGCTCGTTACATCTCCATCGACACGTTCAATCATCTCCCCGGGTGTTTTTACATTGTGAAAACGCATATCCAGTTGCAGACAATGTTTAAGCAGATCTCCCCGCAGCTGATTAGTTGCACGCCACGACACATCATTTCCAAAATAACTGACTGCCACCGTAATCAACTGATTACATACAGCAACGACCAGAAAGAGTCCCGCGAGCTGAATCAGATTTGTGAGCATTCCACCGCTAGCGGCTGTATCAATAAACCGCTGGATGATCTGCGGATTCAGCAGCTGCAAGCCGGTAGAAGTCAGCAGCATTACCAGCAGCAGAGCGAGTCGACCTTTTACAGGCTTCAGATAACGGAAGAGCCAGGTCATGGATCTTTTTTCTTGTTTGGGCATGCTGCCCACCCCTTTACGTCTATTTAAATTCCTTTTTCAATGAACTCATAATGACTTTTATGACGAATGTCTAAGACGAATCATGCAGAAAAACATGAAATACCATCTCTTGCACCCAAACATCATATTTGACTTGTGGTTTTACCATCTTGTATTCTCCCAACCCTTCTGGCAATCTTCCCGGAACTTTTGTACCCATTGTTCGGATATCTCATCTGCGATAGGGTCAAAAGCCGGTGGCGCAACGGTAACGTCTGCAGACGAAACATCCAAGTACTCCAGCACCTTCTGGACGGTCCCTTCGTAATTTTGTACGAAATCCTCATATACTATCGTCAAAGGTACGATACCCGACTCCGAAAGGAAATCTTCGATGGCAGCTTCACACATACTGCTCTCAACAAGCAAATGTTTAATGGCATCAAAATGGTATTGATCTGCAATATCTTTCTCTTCAGCCTGAGTACCATACTGACGATGCCACTCACCTGAAACAATAGCCCGCCACCAGGAGACAGCCAACCTCACTTTGTTTCGGCGTGTCATGTAAATATGCTTCGTGCAGTTGGGGAAACCTGTACTCCATACTTCCGCCCTCGGCGTTTCGGATGGCAGCTGATACAGTTTGCGAATGGCATCGATCCAACGCTGTTCAAAATTGATTTTGATGCCGAATACCCCATTAGGTGTTGTACCCATCTCCCAGATTTGCTCCAGATCTGCGTGCTGCAATGTCTCCGGACGCTTGTGCTGGAAATGCAGCCATTCACCAGGTTTACCTGCAACGCCTGTTGAACTTAAAGCTTCACCAAGCAGTGTACTGCCTGTGCGTTGAGAAAACCAAATCGTATAGCTTTGAGAAGGTTTATTCATACCTTTACCAACTTTCTTCCCTTAGGATATAAAATGAATTGAAGCCCGGTAGCCTACAAGATCTCCTTTCCATGTGAACCGATTGGCGGGATGCATGCAAAAAAGCCATAGATGAACTGATGTTCATCTACAGCTTTGTATCAACAAGAGAACCATATGAAATCAAAAATCGTTTCCGGATTTCTCCTCTGCATCGCAAAAATGAATAGTGTCCACGACAGGGGCTGCACAAGCACGACTGTCTACACACTGACATTCATCCTAAGATCGTATCTATGCTCATGCTTATTCAGTTATTGAATGTATATCCCTTAATAGCATGAACATATTCATCTACCCACCCGTTACACATATTTGTTGTTTATTGTATTCGCTCCACTACATTACGTCAAGAACATTTTGTCTAAATTGTTATTTCCTACATGTTGATCATCATATGAGGTTAGCTTAACGATCATACCCCAGATTAGGAATCGGACCAAAAAACCGCTAACTTATCTAGGATAAGCTAGCGGCTCCAATGCCCATCAAGTGCTGACTCGTTCAGAAATGATCCTTTATTACGAGGTCAATGATGGATTTGTTTCTTGTGGTAATACCTCTCCATCACTTGCATGATGGACTCGTTCTTAATAGGTTTGCTTACATAATCATCCATGCCTGCCTTCAAGCATTTATCCCTATCGCCTCGGACGGCGTTTGCCGTAACCGCAACAATATATGGACATGCTTCGGGGTCCGAAAGTTCCTTAATCGCTCTGGTGGCTTCAAATCCGTCAAGGTGCGGCATATGCACATCCATAAAAACAATATCATATGCATTACGTTTGACCTTCTCAACTGCTTCCACACCATCTGCCACATGATCTACAAAATGCCCTTTTTTCTCAACCATCCGGCTAAGAACAAGCAGATTAACCTCATTGTCTTCCGCAATCAGAATGCGCAGAGGTGTACTTCTGTTCTTTTTCTGCTGTTGATCAAACTGGTTGCTACCTTCATCATTATTTAATTTGAAAGAAGCCGTAAATATAAATGTTGTACCTGGTTCGTCCGATTCCTCGATCCAGATATCTCCCTGCATGAGCTCTACCAGCTTCTTACTGATGGCTAAACCCAGACCAGTCCCTTGAGGTTTACGGGTCATAAAGTTCTCTAACTGGTAGAACGGCTCAAACAATTGTTGTCTTTTCTCAGCAGGAATCCCTATGCCCGAATCCTTCACCTTAAATTGCAGAAGGATGTTATTGCTGCACTGCTCATTAACTCCGACTTCAATTGCCACACTGCCTTCTGGCGTAAATTTGACCGCATTGCCGATAATGTTGGTAAGTACTTGTTTCAAACGGTAAGCATCGCCATAGAGCGGAGTCGGTATGGCCTCATCCAGACATAAACGAATATCCAGCTTCTTTTCACGAGCCAGTGGTTTCACAATTTGCACGGTCTCTGTCACGATTTCCCCAACATCAAAAGGATCATCTACCAGATCCGTTTTACCTGACTCAATTTTTGAGAAATCCAGAATATCATTAATGATGGCCAGCAAGGAATCTCCACTCTTCTGAATAATACGAATATATTCCTCTTGCTCCTCACTAAGTCCCGGCGTATCCAGAAGCAGGTCTGTCATACCGATAACACCGTTCATCGGTGTGCGAATTTCATGGCTCATCATGGCCAAAAATTCACTTTTGGCCTTGTTCATTCTCTCGGCGGTCTCTTTGGCCACAAGCAGCTTCTTCTGTTCCGTAATATCCTTCGCAATCAGATAGAATCCAACATTGGTCTTGTTGATGATGATCGGAGCAAGTGTAGCCAACACTTCTGTCTCACTGCCATCCGTGTGACGAACAGCGTTAATTTCCTTCTCAGCCAATTCGTAGTTGCTGCGCAGGATCATTCCCAGATTGACAGCTCCGATGAATCTGCTAATACTCGTGCCGATCATGTCTGACACAGGACAACCTGTCATCTTCACTGCGACCGGGTTCGCATTCATGATGTTGCCGTCCATGTTAAACGAGATAATGGCGTCATGATTATATTTCTTAAGTGAAGTGTAACGTTCCACGGATTCCTGAAGTTTAAATTCAATAAGTTTCCGTTCGGTGATGTCCTGCAATGTTCCGTTCAATTGTACGGGCTGTTGATGTTCATCGAACGTAATCAGACCGCGCAAATGAAGATATTTCTCACTCCCATCAGAGCGTATGTGTTTATATTCGAAATCAAGCGGTTCTCCTTGCTTCGTGCCTCTGATTTTTTCTTGCAAGGATGCTGCATCCGCGGGATTCATCACCCGAAGAACATCCCTTGCCCGGTAGCGTTTGTGTGTGCGCTCGAGCTCGAAGATTTCAAGTACCTGATCTGAAGTGGCGATTTGGTCATTGACCATATCCCATTCCCAACTACCAATCATCGCAATCCGTTCGGCCTCTGCACTGATCTCTTCATGTTTCTTTCGCTCAGATATGTCTCGTCCAATGGTAAGTATCTGCCGTTCTTGCTCGGCATCCCCAATAATCTTGTATGTGGTCTCAAACCATAGATAATGTCCATCTTTATGGCGAACTCTGATATTCAGAATATTCCCCGTAGTCAAGTCCATCTGTGAAATCTGTTCCAAATCAAACGGATGGAAATAGGCATTGTTATTTTGACCGATAATGTCTTCTGGAGAGTAACCCAGCAGATCTTGAACCGAAGGTGAGCAGAACCGGCAAACTCCTTCAAAATTGGCGATGTAGATGATCTCCTGTGCGTTATCCGAAATCAGTTTGAACATCTCTTCACTGTGCAGAAGTTTTTGTTCGGACAACTTACGATCTGTGATATCTACAATATGACAAATGAAATAAAGCGGCTCATCTGTACTTTCATCCCGAGCCAAGGCTATATGCAATGAAATCCAGAGTACGTCACCATTTTTTTTGATGTAGCGCTTTTCGTACGTATACTCATTTGATCTGCCTTCAAACAAATCGCCAGCATAGATTATATCCTGCGGGCAGTCGTTCGGATGTGTAATATCCTGGTAGCTGAGATTCATGAGTTCCTCACTGGTATAGCCCATCATGCAGCAAAATGCAGGGTTTACTTTCATCCATTGACCTGAAGGAGCTACAAGTGCAATTCCAATAGGTGCTTGGTTATAAATCTGCTCGAACAATTCGTGATGGTCAACCTTTTGAACCTGCATTTTAAGATCTCCTTTTTGATATATATACTCATGCAATAGATTGTCGAAATTTCAAATTTTTCTTTATCTTGTCCGTTCCGAAAGGAATAGTGGTTTTAGAACCATAATAACTGCTTAGTACCCCGTATTATAGCGATTGAAACATCTCTTTCCAAGTGATTTGTGTCTTTCAAACGGAAACAAGGCCTGGATCCCATAGACATGGAATTCCCGACCTTTGTCGCTAAAGTTAATTATAAGTCAAATGGTGCACGAAATCGCGAGTAAAATCTGTCAGCGCTCACGCCCAACAATGTAATCCAACAGATGTTTCAAAAAAGGGATATGCTTCGGCATTTCGGCAAGTGCATCCGTTGCGAGACCATAATGTTCCCACATTGCTTTCTTTGCTCCATCCTCCCCAAGGATGGAAACGAAGGTAGAATTGTTGTTGCGGACATCCTGCCCGGCTGGTTTACCAAGCACCATGTCATTCCCGTCCAGATCCAGCAGATCATCCTTGATTTGAAAAGCGATACCCGCATGGTAGGCAAATGTCTTCAAGGCGGAAATTTCAGAATCCTTGACCTGTGCCAGAATAGCAGGCATGACAAGCGCCGCTTCAAAGGCAATGCCTGTTTTGTAGAAGCAGATCATGTTCAGCTGATCCAACGTTAGCGCTTTACCTTTGGCGTTCAGGTCCATCGCCTGCCCCATACACATGTCTTCTGCTTTTTCAGCCGAATATCGGATCAAGGTTAGCACCGTTGCAGCATCGAATTGACTTAGCGAGGATTGTTCTCCAATGGCTTTCTGGATCAGAAAGAGGCCTGTTAATTCAGCTGTGGCGCTGTTATGCACCTGATGCAAGGTTGAACGGCCCCGCCTGGTTGAAGCATTATCCTGCGTTGGCAGATCATCAAAAATGAGCGAAGCGGTATGCATATACTCCAGTGACCTTAATAGCGGAACGATCGATGCTTCTGACAGCCCATACTCTCGCACACCCATAACCCAGGTCAAGATCGGCCTCAGCCGTTTGCCGCTGCCCTGCAGGCTGTAATTGGCTGCATCAATCAGCGTTTCTTTCATTTCCGGAATTGCATTCGGTTTGGATATTTGAACTTCCATGTTAATCCGTTCACGAACGTTTCGAACCGTTTGAATAAAATCCTCTTTTTCCTTTTTGTCATTCTTCAGATGGACAACAACCTGATCCCTGAGCAATTTATCGAGAAAGTCCACGTCATCCGCTTTTCGAACCATTCGTTGAATGAGATCGTTAAATTCAGGCTGACCCGAAGCAAAGATGTCCATAATTTCATTATATTTCGCCGGTCCCAGGCGTTCTCTGCTGCGTTTGAGGCCATTGATCGCACGATCCAATATGACCTCACGTGTTTTGGCATCCGAGTCATACACATTATGGATCAAGTGAGAGATCACTGTCCAATAGAGCTCATATGGATTAATTAAGTCAGGACGCAGATCCCGGTACTTCAAATAATACGTGTACGGAGTCACTGCCCCCTCTTCCAAATCATCAAACATATCTGCAAAATCATCTGCCAGTTGATTGTAAATTCCATAATAGAACGTGCGGACATCAAAGCCTTCATCCTCCGAAGCGCTAAGAACGGAACGAACAATCAGCCTGGATGAAGATGACTTGATAATAATCGGGATATAGAGCTCTTCATTGGTATAGTTCGCATTGGTAAGTTTCTTCGCCCGGTCCAGCTCTTGGGATTGAAAAAAAACATAAGATTGCTCAAAAAAAGTTCGCTGCATCTCAGGTCGCTGGTAATTCTTGATGTATTCAAATGCCTCCCGCAGCTCCGAGTGAACATAGCGGATGACTTCCTCATTGTCTCCATTCCACTCACCAATGTCAGGTACAATTCCTGTAAGCAGCGCCTTTCGAATCAGGAGGGAATACTGTTCTTTCTCCTGGGAAGTCAGGGCCTGTGAATCCAATAGATCGTCTATAAATGGATAGGTTAACCCGTATGAATATCCCAATCTGATGGCTGCATCAAATCTCTTCGAACGTTCCGGAATTGGCGTCGTCTCATCCAATTCATCATTCACATGCAGAACAACGCCAAGAATGATCTTAATCAGCTTGCGTTGTGCCTGCTCTGCGTCGAGCTCCTTCGGGATATTTGAAGCGACGTTTTCGAGTTTCTGAATCAGCCAGATTACGGCAGTCTCCACGTTTTCCTTCTGAGCCCAGCGATACAATGCAGCCAGGCTGATAAAATCGGGCTGGCCCTGTCGTTTCGCTCCATCCTTACGCATGAAGTATTTCTTCGTATCCTGCACAACCCGCTGAATACGAGCCTGCGTCTCAGGGGTATCCAGCGCCTTGCCCAGATCTCTCATATAAATATAGGAGATGCTGCGATCGAGGTACTCGTCCAGTTTGCCGGTTACGTTCAACCAGTGGATATATCTATATACATCCCGGGAATCGGGTTTTCTTGCGGTTCGTGATATCCAGGGTAACCATGAGAATCGATGAATATGTTTCTTTTGCCATTGATGAAAATCCTGCATTAGAACCGTCGTATATGTGTTATTCATTAGCTGGTTATGAAGGGAAGCAAAGTACTGGGCTGCCTTATGCTCGGCTAACTGATATCCTGCTTCGGCATGATCTATAAGTGCGTTATTCATAGGATGGATACCTCAACTTCTATTAATGTTAAACATGTATCCATGAGAGGAGATTGAGGGTGCTCCATGGACGAAAACTGTTGTGAATTCATGCTGTATCAAATTCGCCAGCTCATGTTCATAACCTTTATACGGCGCTTGAAGCGTTTGGTTACGTAATCGTCAAGGTCCCTCCACTGATCCTTGTTTTATAAGATAGAAGCCCACACTTTAACGGCAGTAACAGCAATAAGAACAATTAGACCATAGCGAAGCACACTTACATTCATCATTGAACTGACTCTCGAGCCAAGTGATGCTCCTATCAGACTCCCTATAACGGTGTAGATGATCGGCTCAATCGGAATGCTTCCACCACTGACTTTCCCGATGACTCCACCAATCGCGGATATTAACACGATGGCCAGGGACGAGGCGATCGTCGTTCTCGTAGGAATACGAAGCACCGTCAGCATGATCGGAATCAAAATAAACGCACCGCCAGCGCCAACAATTCCCGAGACAACGCCCACTGCCAGAGCCGAACCTGCCGCAATCCATCGGTTAAATTCCACCACATCAGAAGAAGCTTCTGTACCTCTTCCAGGGATCAACATGAGGACAATGGCGATGACCGCCAATATGCCGTAAATCAGGTTAATGACATCTCCATCCAGATGGCCGGATATGATGCCTCCGATTAAGCTGCCGATGAGAATACTGAAGCCCATGTATACCACGAGCGTCCTATTCACCAAAGCATGCCCGTCCCCGGCCTTCCTCTTCTTTCTCTGAAATGCGATTACACCTGCCAACGAAGAAAAGAATACCTGGAACATACTAATGGAGGAAACCTCATGTGTAGTAAAAGGCTCAATACCCATAAGAGAGGGAACGTACAGCAGCAGGGGGTAGTTAATAATAGCTCCACCAATACCCAGTAAACCGGAAAAGAAGGAACCGACCAGACCCAGTATAAACATGATGATAAAAAGCAGAACATCCATCGGTAATTCTTCCTTTCTTGCGCTTGAAAAACCTTGTCAAAAAACTGTATACGCGGCGAAATTTATCGGCTATAATAAAAACCAAGTAAATTAATCAGAAATGAGTGATTAAGCATGCTTAATCTGTTCAAGACTCTTTTTGAAAATAAATGCCCTCACTGCAACGAAAAACTGCATGTGTCCAGTGATCCGCTCTGCGCCACCAAGACCTGCAGCCAGTGCAATTATAAGGAAGAAAGCTACGGCTCTCTCGGTGTACGCATTGTGTATGACACCACAAAATGATAAAAAACATTCCTGCTCATTGTACCACGTCTCCGCTGGCTCGATAAGCGGTAAGCCCTGAGAACAATTGAAATCGAATACTCCAACATGTAGAAATATAAAAAAAGGTGCCAAACGAATTACATCGTTTCGCACCTTTTTTACTTCATATTTGAATATTTAGCTTATTCATTCCCTAATCCGCTCAACGGATCTTTTAGACTGTTGATATTATTGATCAGATCCGGGATTCCGGTCTTTTCCCAGTTTTCTGCAGTGAAGCCTTGCTCTGCTATGGTGGTCTCGAATTGATCCACAACTTCGGTTAACTGATTGTTATAACTGACCAAATTTTCATGGATACTCTCACCGATGGCCGGAGCCGTAAGCTGTGAGAATTCACTTGCTTCCGCTTGAATCTGATCAATTTTCGTTTGAATTTGATCGGTGATTTGGGGATTGTTGACGGCATCCGATGCGAGCTGCTGGAGCTCCGCACCAGCACTGGATATTTGCTCGATATAGTCCGTTGCTCCGCTAACGTAGTTTAAACTTTCGTTTGCCTGCTCCACAACAGAACAAGCCGAGATGACAAAAATACTTGCAGCAATAAAGCCTGTCATGATCAGTGTTTGCCTTCGTTTACGTAAAATCATGAGCATCTTCCCTTCCTTGTTTCAGAAGTCATTTACCTAATTGAATGATAGCTGTTCCGGATACCTGAATGCAAATCGGTCTGCACTCATAGGATTGAACATGTATAATGGAAGAATCACACGGTAAAGGGATGTCATGAATATGCTTCAGGCTTTGAATCAGCGCTTGAACCGCATCATGCCACTGATTACTCCAACCAGCATTATCATTGGCGTACTTTGCGGAAGCTTTCTTTCTTCGTACACCTTTTTGTCACCTTGGCTTTTTGCATTTATGACGTTTGCAGGAAGCATCAGTCTAGGGTTCAGGGATTTTCTGAATGTTTTGAAAAAGCCTTTTCCCCTGTTTGTTTGTCTGTTCATATTACATTTGGCGATGCCTTTGATCGCACTGGGTATGGGGCATCTGGTTTTTCCGATGGACGCTTATACGATAACCGGACTTGTTCTGGCAGCCGTAATTCCGACTGGTGTAAGCAGCTTCATCTGGGTTAGCATTTACCGTGGCAATATTGCACTGACGCTATCCATTATCCTGATTGACACCATGCTGGCCCCATTCGTCGTTCCGGGTGTTCTTTCACTCCTGATCGGCACCAGCGTTACGCTGGATATGGGAGCGATCATGAGCAGTCTGTTTTGGATGATCGTTGTGCCATCATTGGTGGGTATGCTGCTGAATGAATGGACCAAGGGAGCCATTGTACCGGTATGGGGCCCAAGACTGAATCCATTTTCCAAGTTGTTTATGGCGGTGGTAGTGGCTATCAACGGATCGGTCGTTGCTCCTTATCTGGCCGATTTCAACTGGAAACTGGCAGGTCTGGCGGCAATCATCATTTTCCTGGCTTCCTTAGGCTATGCACTCAGTTATTTCATTGCAAGATTGCTGGGCTGGAATGAGGCTGACCAGGTGGCTCTCGTTTTCAATGGAGGCATGCGCAATATCAGCGCAGGAGCAGTGCTTGCCGTATCCTATTTCCCACCTCCCGTTGCTGTGCCGGTTGTTCTCGGAATGGTATTTCAGCAAATGCTGGCTTCCCTGACAGGTTATCTGCTAGGACGGCGCTCTCAACTGCTGCAAAATGCAGACAAAACGTCGGCAGCCTAGGGACGTAAAAACCAAAAAAAAACGCCAACAACGGTTGGCGTTTTTTGGTATTTCAAATGATCATTTTTTATTTCGGTTGAATATATCCTTCAGCTTTAAGCAATTCCGCGATCAGAACTGCACCGCCTGCTGCTCCGCGGAGCGTGTTGTGGGACAATCCCACAAATTTGTAATCATACAGGGAGTCCTCACGCAGTCTTCCTGTGGATACACCCATTCCGCGTTCAATATCACGATCAAGCTTCGTTTGTGGTCTGTTCTCTTCTTCAAAGTACGTAATAAATTGTTTCGGTGCACTTGGCAATTCCAACTCTTGCGGACGCCCTTTGAATTGCAACCAACGCTCCAGAATTTCATCTTTGGAAGGTTTTTTCTCAAAGTTGACAAATACCGTAGCCAGATGCCCATCCGTTACCGGAACACGGATACATTGCGTCGTGATGAGTGGAGACGAAGCTTTCACAATCTCGTTGTTTTGCACGCTTCCCCAGATGCGAAGCGGCTCTTGCTCGCTCTTCTCTTCTTCGCCACCAATGTATGGAATGACGTTATCCAGCATTTCAGGCCAATCCGTGAAGTTTTTGCCTGCTCCCGAAATGGCTTGATACGTGGAAGCAACCACTTGAGTCGGGTTGAACTCACGAAGCGCATGCAGTGCAGGTACATAGCTCTGAATGGAGCAGTTTGGTTTAACTGCGATGAATCCGGTTTTGGTGCCCAGACGTTTGCGCTGTGCTTCAATCACTTCCAAGTGTCCTGGGTTGATCTCTGGAATAACCATAGGTACATCGGCAGTCCAGCGATGAGCCGAGTTGTTGGAGACAACCGGTGTGCCGGTTTTGGCATAAGCTTCTTCAAGCGCTTGGATCTCATTCTTTTTCATATCTACTGCACAGAAGATAAAATCAACCTGGCTGGCAAACGCTTCAACCTGGGAGGCATCCTGCACAACGATTTGTTTCACATCTTCCGGGATGGGAACTGCGAGTTTCCATCTGCCTTGAACGGATTCTTCGTATGTTTTGCCTGCCGAGTTGGCACTTGCCGAAATAGCTGTTACTTCAAACCATGGATGGCCATCCAGCAGGTCCACAAAACGCTGGCCTACCATTCCTGTTCCTCCGACAATACCGACTTTCAATTTTGCTGTCATATAATCATCATTTCCTTTCGGTGTGAGTTCAATAATCGCTATTTTCATTCCTGCATCGGTTGATGGGACTTCATGATTCTTCCCTTAGTAAACACTATTCAGGTGATTCCAAAGCGTGTTGCGAGCACCCCGGAAAAACCAAAAAAATCCCACCCCCAAGACAAAAGTCTCAGGGACGAGATTGAACACTCGTGGTACCACCCAGATTCGCCCATATGTCGCCATATCAGCCTCTAAGAGTTAAGGATACAACCGTTAATCCGTTGTAACAGCCTATACTCCAGCTCTGTAACAGGAGCTCCTGTCACACCATCCCTTATATGCCAAGTTCCGATGTGCTGCTCTGAGTCTTTATTCAATAAAAATTCTTTACCCCTTTTCAGCTGCCGGGGCTCTCTGAGAAAGAATACTTTTATTTACTCGTCTCTTCGTCGCATTTGATATTGCGATTATAATATCAAAGTTACCATTGCGAAGTAAACATATTTTTTATAATTTGCTGCAATTGGATATTTATTTACTACGTTTTAGTGACAAAAGCATTCGTTACCAGAAGGACAAGCTGCATTATGCTCAGATTACCATATCCTACCTCATTACCTAATGCAGCTAAACATTATACAATCAGCCCCACTGCGTTGCGAGCTGTTTGAGGTATGGTGACAGTACCGGCTGCAGCTCCTTGCGCATAAGTCCGATTTCCAAAATAGCCTGGATGTAACCGAACTGATTGCCAATATCATAGCGGCGGCCCTCAAGCTCAAGAGCGAGCAGCTCTTCCAACTGACTCACTTCTTTTAACGCATCGGTTAATTGATATTCTCCTCCTGCGCCTCTCTCGATCCGATCCAATATGGGAAATATCGATGGTTTCAGAATATAACGTCCCATTACCGCAGTTCTTGATGGTGCCTCCTCCATTGAGGGCTTCTCCACCAGATTCGTAATTCGGTGGACCCGATCCTCTGCACCTGCTGAATCGATAATTCCATATTTGCTTACATCTGCAGGCTGCACTTGACGTACACCCACGACCTGACTGTTGGTCTTTTCATACAAATGAATCATCTGTGCAAGTGCCGGCGGATCGGATACCATAATATCATCCCCCAGCAGCACTGCGAACGGATCCTCTCCCACAAACTGACGTGCGCATCCGATGGCATGTCCTAGTCCCAGTGGTTCTTTTTGACGGATAAAATGAATGCTGGCCATATCACTTATCGCCTGCACTTGCTCGAGCAAATCCTTTTTGCCTTTGGCATAGAGGGAATGCTCCAGTTCCACCGATTTGTCAAAATGATCCTCGATCGATTTTTTGTTGCGTCCGGTCACAATGATAATATTTTCAATGCCCGATTGAACCGCTTCTTCAACAATATATTGAATGGCGGGTTTATCTACAATGGGCAGCATTTCTTTCGGCTGAGCCTTGGTTGCCGGCAGGAAGCGTGTTCCGAGTCCGGCTGCCGGAATGACTGCCTTTTTGATTCTCATATCATGAAACACTCCTTTCGTTCGTATCTGTATTCGGATTCGGATAGGACGCTGTTGCAGACACAGCACGGAAAACCCAATATCGACTGGCAATATAGTTCAGAATCATCCCCAAGAGGGTCGCTGCTGCTTTGCTTATGACCAGATTCCAGCCAAGTATGTGGTTCGAGAGAAACAAGATTAGGGATGATATGACGAGAACGATCAGATTTGTAATCACAAAACGCAGCAATTCATTATTTGGACCTTGTCTTCTGGCATCCCTGAACGTCCAGCGTCTATTCCACCAATAACTGTTCAATACGCCGCAGCTATAGGAAATGAGCTGGGCAATCAGAGCGGGTCTGCCCAGGGCGGCGAGCATGGTAAACACCAATGCATCCACCGCCGTATTCATCACACCCACGATCCCGAATTTGATCAGAGTGGCCAACCGATTAATCATGGTGAGCAACTCTGCCTGTCATTCGCACTTGTCCGGACTGACTCTCCGATTGATACACGTCTCGCACAATGTATAATGGCCTCGCCTTGGTTTCATCATAGATGCGGCCAATGTATTCCCCCAGAATGCCCAGCATAATGAGAATAAATCCATTAAATATCAGCATGATGCTGACGATGGATGGCCAGCCTTTGATCGTTGAATCGGTAAAAATCGCAGAAATGATCACACTCAGCATGTAGATAAATCCGCCTACGGACAGAATAGCACCCACGTAACCCGCAAGCTTGAGCGGTTTATACGAGAAGGAAGTAATACCATCCAGGCTCAGCTTCAGCATGCGTTTCAACGGATATTTCGTCTCGCCTGCCAGACGCTCATCCCGTTCGTATTCGATCGCTGTTTGTCTGAATCCAACCCAACTGACCAAACCACGGACAAATCGATTTTTTTCCGGAAGGCGTTTCATTTCATCGCACACTTTGCGATCGATTAAGCGGAAATCTCCCGTATCCACTGGAATATCCGTATCGGTTGAAGCCCGGAGTACGCGGTAAAACATGCTTGCAGACCATTTCTTGAATCGGGTCTCCCCGCTTCGTCTGGTTCGGCGGGCATAGACTACCTCATAGCCCTCTTTCCATTTGGCAATCATGTCCAGAATCAGTTCGGGAGGGTCCTGAAGGTCTGCATCAATAATGACTACTGCATCACCTGCTGCATAATCCATCCCTGCAGTAATCGCGATCTGATGACCGAAGTTGCGTGCAAAATCAATTAATTTTACACTTTCATCCCAACGTGCATAGTCACGGATCATCTGCGCACTTCGATCGACACTGCCATCGTTGACAAACAGCAGTTCATACGTTTCTCCCGTACTGCCCATAACCTTTTTCACACGTCGATAGGTTTCTTCAATGACTGCCTCTTCGTTGTACATCGGAATAATGATGCTGTAACGGCACTTTTGGGCCATATTCATTCCCTCCCTTTTCAATTTCGGTTCGTTCCACTTGACCATCTCTATAACTTCACTTCGTATAGGTTGCTCTGTCCGCCGAAGCCAGCTCCGCTATCCGTACCTGTCATCCACTCAGATGTCGGAATTTCGGTACCATGTTCCATGATCCAGATGCTGATATCCGAATTACCTCCTCGACCACCCATGCCGCCAACCATGAAGTATTTCACTTGTCCGCTCTTCACAAGCTCTTCCAGTTCCTCGGTCGTATACACCGGATCAGAACCGGAGAAGCCTCCGAGTGTAATGACAGCCTCGTTCTCATCAATGATGTATGGAGCTGCCTGGTTATAATCTGTCGTTGCGAAAAGATAAGTCTCTCCTGTGTTATTTTCTCTGAGATAATTCAGTGTTGTTTTATCTACTTCTTCGTTCCTGTTTCCGGCTCCGCCTCGTCCGCCAGCTGCTCCCATGCCACCACCGCCAAACATGTTTCCACCAGATGCCGGAGGTGTTCCTGTACTCGAATTATCATCAGCAGCTCCGCTGCCAGAAGCACCAGGGAAGGATGAATCCGTATCACTTGCAGCATTAGGTGGAGTCATCTCGCTATCTCGATCACCTTGTCTGCCTCCCATAGCCATGCCCATGCCGCCGAACATTCCATTCGAACCCGTAGGACCCGCCGCAGGAATCATGCTGTTACCGCCGTAGGTAATCGGCGTAAATGCCCAATAGACTGGACCAATAAGCATAACCATAAACCCTGCCACGATGATGCCTTGCTTCCATTGATGTGGACGATTGAGCATAACAATTAGGATGAGTGTGATCACAATACCTGCAATGAGTTCGCTGATCGACCAGCCTGCACCGATGGTGTCATCATAGACCTGCATGATATACCAGCCGAAGATCGTCGTAAGCAGAACGGCAAGAGGAAGCAGCCAGGCTTGCCATCCGTTACGTTCTCGATAGGCCTGCCACATGGCTACAAATCCGGCACCAGTCAAAGCTGCAACTGGCGGGGCCAGCATGATCAGATAATATTGGTGGAAGAAACCAGCCACACTGAAGAATGCTGCAACCGGAAGCAACCAGATCAGCCAAAACGCAGCTTCCTTATGTTTCATCGTAATATTTATCCGTCTGAGCCCCGCAAAGAGAGCAATGCATCCCAGCAGTACCGTTGGCAGAAGCCAGCTGGCCTGCCCCGACAGTTCAGTCTGGAACAATCGAAGCACACCTTTTTCCCCTGTGCCGAACATGCCACCCATTCCGCCACCATTGCCGCCGAAATTCCTTCCGTTTGGCATATCAGCGCCGTTCGGCATCTGTCCGCCTTGCGGGAAATTCATTCCGTTCATTTGCCCCATCTCACCCGTTGAACCGTCATTCGATGGGTTGCCTGCAGCAACGGAGTTGTCTGATGAATCAGAATCCGAGGCTGCGGCTGAAGCACGGTTTCTATCATCTGCCATGTTAGGCATGCCTGCGCCAGCGGTTCTGTTCTGCTGACCAGTAAGACGGGACAGACCGTTATAGCCAAAAGCAAGCTCCAGCACCGAATTCGTCTCGCTGCTTCCTATGTAAGGCCGCTGACTTTCCGGTATAGAATCGACCGTCACTGCCCAGGATAAGGAAACAACTGCCAGTACTGCGGTACTACCAATAAGCAGAAGGATCTTCTTTCTCCATTTCGCCTGGAATGCAAGCAGGTAAAAGATATAAAATGCCGGAAGGATCATGTAGGCCTGAAGCATTTTCATGTTAAATGCCAGTCCAATAAGGCCAAATGCTACGAGGATCCGCCACGGACTGCCCTGCTTGGTACCTTTGAACAAAAACCAGGAACCGAGCAATAGCGTAAACACCAGCATGCTGTCGATATTGTTGGTACGGCTTACTGCCGCCACAACGGGAACCGTAGCCATGGCCAGAGCAGCAATACGTGCCGCAGCAAGTCCAAAGGTTGGTTTAACCATGAAATAAATGATCAGTACCGAACCGATTCCCGCTAACACTTGCGGCAAAATAACACTCCATCCATGCAATCCGAAAACATAGGCAAAAGCCGTCTGAATCCAAAACACGACGGGTGGTTTATCTACCGTTACGGAGCCAGCCGAATCAAGGGATGCGTAGAAGAAATTGTGGAAATTTCTCAGCATGCTCCCTACGGCGGTCGTATAGTAGGAATTGGTATAATGATCGTTCCAAATTCCGTATCCGTTCAGAATTGCCGCCAATATAACAATCGGCAGAAGGACAAGATCAATCCTTCGTTTGGCATGTTTCAATGTCAATCACTCCTTCTCGTTCTTCATGATTGTATTGTGACATGCCAAAATAAAATTGGGATGAGTCCCCGCTGAATGTTAACTGAGGATAAGTTCCAAACCTTTCAGCTAATTTTCAGCTTGGCAAGCGATAATACAACATAAAGCCCTCAACTTTTTGAGGCATTCAATAGATGGATTTAACAGGGAGGCATGCCCGCTTATGAAGTTAAGTACCGGGATTAAAGTCCTTTTGGCGGATGATGAACCACATATTTTGCAATTTTTGGAGCTTGGATTGAGTAATGAGGGCTTCGATGTACGCACGGCTCCGGATGGTGCTGCAGCGCTTGAACTCGCACTTGAGTTCCGTCCGCATATGGCCATTTTGGACGTCATGATGCCGGAAATGGATGGATTCGAGGTGGTTGAACGTCTGCGCAAGACTGGAGCCCAGGTTGGCGTCATCATGCTCACAGCCAAGGACGAAGTCGAGAACCGGGTTAAAGGTCTATGGCTTGGTGCTGACGATTATATGATCAAGCCCTTTGCCTTCGATGAGCTGCTCGCCCGGATTCAGGCAAGGCTGCGTAATCAGTTTCCATTGCTCATTGGGGCCGTGACACATGGTCCTTTCCGAATCGACGATCAGCGCAAGGAGATCACCTATCATGATCAGATTCTTGAGTTGTCCCCTACGGAATATGAACTATTAAAGTTCATTGTGCTGAACCACGGTATCGTGCTAAGCAAGGCGACAATTCTTAGTCGTGTGTGGGGGTATGATTTTGGTGGTGAAGAAAACATTGTCGAGGTCTATATACGATCATTGCGTGACAAACTTGGGGATAAAGAGCACAAACTCATTCGCACTCTTCGAGGTGTTGGATACCGAGTGGATCTCTGATGAGTCATTCGACGAATCCAACCACCAAATCTCTTCTGGGACAATTGCAGCGATTGATCTGGCCCCGTTCGCTCCGTTCTCAGCTGCTCGCACGTTCTCTGTTTATTCTTGCTGCCTTATTCTTGTTAATTGGCATTTTTCAGTTCTGGATTATGGAGAGCTTTCTGTATCGCAATCAGGCGAAAACGATGGAAGAGCAGATCATGTCCATGCCTCCTGTCTGGCTCGGCTTATCTTCGCGGAATGAGTCATTCAACAACCCATTTGCTGGACAGGCAGGCTTGGATGCGCGCGTGTCGGGTAACAGGATGCTCTACATTCCCGATCGTTCACTTGCCCTATTCGATCGAAATGGTACATTCGAGGATGTATTCGGTAAAGAAGACGGTCTGGCAGCACCCCAACTCACTGCCGCCGAATACAAAACAATCACGGACCAATTATTGGACAAACGACATGCTCCATACCAGATTTTGACGGATCGTACAGGCAGTGAGCAGTTAATCGTTTTTGCCTCGCCCGGTCCGCGCAATCGGGATTTCACCATGGTTCAGATGGGTACCCCCACGAAACCGATAAGAGATCTCATGGTTAAACAGCTGCTCATCTTCGTCATGTTATCCATTCTGGCGATGGTGGCAGGTCTCATTCTCTATACCAAAACGCTCCGCCGTACACTGATTCCGTTATCCAGTATGGTCGATACCGTCCAGCGGATCGATGCAGGCAGCTTGGCAGAACGTCTTCCCGCCACCCAGGGTCAGCAGGAAGTGGATCAGCTCGCGCAGTCGTTCAACGGCATGCTCGAAAGACTCGAGCAATCATTTGAAGCGGAACGTGAATCCAAGGAACAGATGCAGCGTTTCCTGTCCGATGCTTCCCATGAACTGCGTACTCCATTGACGTCCATCCACGGATTCATTGAAGTTCTCCAGCGGGGCGCAGCGTCCAATCATGAACAACTGTATAGGGCACTGGACAGCATGTATGGGGAGTCTGTTCGTATTAACAAACTGGTTGAAGATTTGCTTATGCTAACCAAGCTTGATCAAGCTCCGAAGCAAGAACAGGAGATTGTTCAGCTGGATCATTTGCTGATGGAGATGCAGCCCCAGCTGAACATGATGGCACGGGAGCGCCATGTACACTTTGACCTGACTGCCGGTTTAACCATAATGGCTGAGCCGCACAAGCTGAAGCAGGTGGTTCTCAATTTGTTCCACAACGCGGTGCAGCATACGCATCCGGAATCCGGTTCCATTACAGTGGCGCTATATGCTGTTCATAACAAGGCCGAATTGACCGTTAAAGACAACGGCACCGGAATTGAACCGGAACATCTTCCCCATATTTTTGAACGCTTCTACCGAACCAGCTCTTCCCGTTCCAGAAAGGAAGGCGGCGCTGGCCTTGGCCTAGCCATTACACGTTCCATTGTGGAAGCGCATGGCGGAAGTATTGCGGTGAACAGCAAGTTAGGCAGCGGAACAACGTTTACCATTTTGCTGCCTTTGTCTGACTTATCTGAGGCAACTTTCGATCATTAGCATGACCAATAACCCTTTCCAGCTCCTAATAGACTGTGAAAGGGTTATTGGCTTAATACTCATTTTTTTCAATTCTAAACTCCTACGGTAAGTATATGGTCTATTTTTTCAATCCAATAATGTTGTTCATCTGCAAGTATTGTTTCCCATCCCAGCTCCACAGCAGACTTAAAGTTTTTCAATTGATCATCCACAAATATAATACGAGTTCTGGAATTCATATGAGATTCTACGATTTCATAAATTTCTCTATAGGGTTTGCAGAACCCGACCTGATTCGAAATGGTAATGCTCTCGGTGTGCTTTTCAATCATTAGCAATATCGGTTTAACCCATTCATGGCAATGATTACTTAGCAGATGTATATCAGCGTGCTGACTCCATCGTTCAAGATAATGTATCGCAGGTAATAATTGTGTCGTACGCTCCAGCAATTCATAAGCATAAGTTTTGTCAATCTTGGGGTATTGGGATTGCAACCAGATCCAGAACTGTTCCTCTTTCAATTTTCCTGTCCATAGGTCTATCCGAATAGCGCTCAGCTGTTCAATGAATATAGGAAAGGTCGTGCCTGCATGACCTGCAAGCTCCTGCCAAAATGAAGAGGAAAGATTCGTAATCAGAACTCCGGCTATATCCAAAACAAGCTGAGGTTTATCTTCCATTCCATCACCTCTGTTAAAATTGATTTTCTCGAGTAAATGTTTCCTCACCATATCCCCAACTCATACTAACTCTCCGGTTTCCATGACTGGATCACCTGATGATTGGCATCGATGGCATGGATATTGTCGAACGTCTCCATGAGACTAAGCTGCGATTCGTTTTGAAAGGCTACTGGCATTCTCACGATAAACGTATTATTTATTGCTTCTACAGCATGAGTCTCTCCATTAATATATTCAATTTGGAATTTGGCAATGGAGATGTCAGAATATAAGGCACCCCACATGAAATTTCCGTTATTGTTTTTGGGCTCCGCGACAACGAGGAACGCAGGACCCAGATCTGAACTGGCCGTCCAACCCGACTCGGTGTCCGCATTTACATGAAATCTCCCACGCTTCTGTTCATAGGCTGCAAATACATACTGTGTTTCGTCCAGATAAAGGACCAACTGATTCTCCTGATCAACATTCACAATCTTCACCGGTGTCTTCCAATTGGATTGGACAGCCTGGTCCAATGTTGGATATCCGAAGATCCGATTCCAGAAAAGGTTGAGACCTACAATCAACAGCACAAGCAGGATGGTGCTTATCCAAATTATTTTCTTCATGCTCCCCCTTACTACACTTCACCTTTTATTCATTTTACGAGCTAACACTTGCACACCATTAACAGGTTTCCATCCAGATCCTGAAAGTTAAACCAGTGATCATGCTCAATGGGTGTCGTTATGTGAACATCCTTGGATTGCATAAACGCATAGGCTTCCTCAATATTTTCCGTATCAAAATGGAATGCAGGCGTTTTGAACGTATGCGCTTCGGCATAAATTTTGCTGTCCAGCACAATCCGTGTTCCGTTCATTGGAAGGATGTATAAATGACCAAACAGGATCTCGCCATCCGCAGGCAAGCCCAAGAGGTCACAATACCAATCTTTTGCACGCTCAATGTCACGGACGGGTATAAACACTGTACCGATCTGATTTAATATCGGGCTCATACCATTCCCTCCTTCTCCATAAACTCGTCCTTGGTTAATCCGAAAAGGATCATGTCATGGTACCTGCCGTTCGTATATATGACCTTGCGTCGAACACCTTCCTGAACGCAACCCAGCTTTCTCATCATGGCTGCTGAGGGTTCGTTCCCTTCGAGGACGCTATCGTTAAATTTGTTCAGTCTTCTCTCGAAGAAGGCATACTTCAGCATAATTCGAATGGCTCGCGTTCCAATCCCTTTGCCCCGATGATCACGATCGATCTGGATTCCAATGCTAAATGTGCCGTTCCTCTCATCTATACTGTTTATGTTAGCGCCCCCAACGTACTCTCCATGCCAATCCTCAATCGAGAACATGATGCGTCCATGTGTACTGGAGAAATTGGAGAATCTCTCTGTAAAATGTTTGGCCTCGGCAGACGTCGGCGGCAGTTCCACTGCACATTCGAGCAGACGACGGGCAGGTGTATCAAACCGATTATAATAATGAGCTTCCCAATCTTCCTCGCGCAGAGCACGCAGCCTGATCTGCTCATCCTGCCAAAAGTAATGGCTATAGTCAATCTCTCTCATTTCTTCATCCCCATTTCCCGTCCGTTCTTGTACTCACCATCTGTTGAACTAAAGCTATGATAACCCAAATTGTGAAATATGTGGTAGATATTTTTCCATGAGTGCACGCCAAACAGCCCCCAAGCAAAACATTCTGCCAGGAGACTGTGATTTATTTTTGTATACGATGAACTGCTCCAATTATTCCGAATATTGAGGCTTAGTTACGCGATCAGGAACCGATTCGTCGAAGACATCCTGACCCGGATAATCCCGTACTTCCCCTTCATGAAGCTCGTGGTTCTCATAGTCAAACCGATGTGCGGATCGCTGATCCATTCGCCACGGCGAACTCTTTCCAAGTGATTCTGACAGTAACGATGAGCCGTAAGGCCCTTCCGGAAACTCTTCCAGTGCGAGATCATTCCGCTGCGACTCCACCGTGGACAGATCGGTATATTCGCGCCGTTCTTCGTACAAAAATTTGTCCTTCATCGTTCGTCCCTCCATATCCGCCTTGAGGTATCCAAAGCACGTCTATTTTGAGCGAAAACCATACCATTTATGCATCATCCCTGGAAAACACTGCGTTTCATATTTTGATTCATAGAATGAATCTGAGCATTGCTCTCTCGTCATCACTTACGTATCGATATAAACAAAACAAATACAATAAGTCCAATACAACAGATGATCGTATCCCTTTTGGACCATACCAACAGGGTAGAACGTACGCCAAGCATCGGATTTTCCCGCACTTTCCGCATCTCCATGGCAATCGTCATATCTTCAGCTCGCTGCAATAACGACATTAATAAGGGGATAACCATCGGTCCGATGTCCCGGACCCGAACCGTATTGGGTTTCAGGACAGCTTTACCGCGTGATCGAACGATAAGCGAGAAGCGCTGCCACTCGCTCCAGATCATCGGGATAAACCGGAAGATCAATGAAACGGCAAGTGCAAACGAAGCAACAGGCAGCCTAATTTTTTTACCTATGCCCAGCACCCAGTTTAACCCTTCTACCATTCGGCCATAAGGCGTGGTTAGCGAAAACCAGAGACTCGCCAAAGTAACGATAAACAGACGAAATACATTCAGGAGTGTTGCCTCCGCCTGCAGCAAGGAAAAACCGAAGCGTAGACTCCCTCCCTCTGTAGCAAGCGTGGTTCCAGATAACGCTGTAGATATAATGAAGAACAGCAATAAGGGCTTCATTAACTTCACGCAGCCTGCCAGAGTCTGACGGGGCAATATACTAAGCGCCAAAACGACTGGTACCAGTGTGAGGGATAACCCAATCCAGCGGTGCTGCAGCATCGCTGCCGTTACGAGCAGAATATACAGCAGCCATTTAAGACGCGGGTCCATGTTACGGTAAAGGCCATTGGGTGGAGTTGCCTCTTGAGCTTCAATGGAATGCTCCATTTTTGCTAACTCTTGCTGGCTCGCTTCACTTGTCCCTGGCACACTCCTGGACTGTTCTCCCTGCTGACGAAGCTCATTCGAAGCCTGGAAAGAAGTCTGAGCTATACTTGCAGCCATCTCTTCAGGTGTCATTGCAGTGGGCAAGTCCATACCAGCCGCTCTCAACTGCTGGGCAAGTCGCATGGAAGGCGGCAACCCGATCTCCGCCTCTTCCAGCAGTTCGGGATGCATATGAAGTTCTCTCGGTGTAAGATCCGCAATCAACCGTCCTTCTCGCAGCAAAAGAACACGATCCGCAATCGGCAAAAATGTATCCAGGTCGTGCGTGGCCACAATGGCTCCCTTACCTACATTCCGGTGCCGTTTAAGCACGTCAAGCAGAAGCAAAACGCTCTGCGCTTCCAATCCAGCGCTGGGTTCATCAAGCAGAAGCCACTCAGGCTTCGTTGCCGTCCCGAGTGCGAGGCCGAGCCTTCTTCGTTCACCACCGCTCAGCGCAAAAGGAGATCTATCCGGATTGAAGCGCTGTTTCATCTCATCTGGATCCGTTGGCGGATCCCATTGTACAAGCGACTCGGTCATCTGGCATTTCTTTTGTTCATCCGATAGTGGGTACGGGCGAAGCGAGTACGAGAATTCCCGCTGAATGCTTCGGGCAAATAGCTGCTGCTCGGGAAACTGGAACACCAATCCCATCTGCAGCAAAATAGACCGCGGTACCTTGCCATTTTGCCAGAATGGTTCACCGTTCAATGCAATGTGACCAGCACTTGGTGGTTTGAGACCTGCTATGGTCTGCAATAAAGTGGTTTTACCGGATCCTGTGCAGCCTAATAACAGGGTTATTTCACCGCTGTTAAACTGGATGGAAAGGTCCTGCAAAAGCGCTCGTGTTCCGGAGTCAGGCGCTTCTAGGGTTAGGTGATCCAGTTCAATAGTCATCGGGCAGCCTCCTCCACCAGTTGTTCTGGCCGGAGTGGTGTGGCGGCTTGATTCAAAAAACCTTGCTGTTTGAGAAGGAGAGCTGTTTTTACTGTAAAGGGTGGGTCCAGTCTCAGTCGCTCACAGGGTGTACGTTCCTCAGCCATGGTTGCCGGGGGAGTCTCGACCGTACTTCCATAGAAAAATGACGATGGTATCCCATCATATACACATTGTCCTTGTTCCATAGCCATAATCCGATTACTTAGAGTTGCTTCTTCCAGGTGATGCGTTATCCAGACAACTGCGGTTCCTTGCCGGACGACAGATTCCACAATGGATTCTATCCGCTCTCTCGCTCCCGGATCCAGCATGGCTGTAGGTTCATCCAGGACAAGAACATCCGGCTTCGAGGCCAGGGCTACCGCAATATTGAGCAGCTGCTTTTGACCGCCAGACAAACGAGATATGGATGTGTCCGGGGAATATTGAAGGCCAACCATATGTAAAGCGTCTTCTCTACGCCGTAATTGTTCCTCTACGGAATCAACGAACGGCGATAGACTGAAATGAAACTCTTCCTCAATCGTATCTCCAAGCACCTGCGCATCAGGCTGCTGAAGCACTCCGCGAACGGCAAGCTCAGGAGCGGCCTGTCTTGTTCCGCCTGATAGTTGTGTGAAGCCGATCAGCACTGCGGCCAGGGTACTTTTCCCGCTGCCATTGGCTCCCACAATGCTGATCCATTCTCCGGGATATACGTTCAGGGAAACCCCATCGACTGCCTTGCGAACCTGGCCGGATTCGGCAGCATAATGAACTCGCGCTTGTTCCAGTGTAATTAAAGGTATAACGTCCTGCATCGAAATTTGGTCCTTTCCCTTTTGCTTCTTTTGTGGTACGATCCAAATCGTTAACCACCGTTTCCTGTTTTGGTTAACAATAAGATTACCAAAATCGAAAGGATTGTTCAATCATGAAATTATCTTTGCGGGGTATTGTATTTAGTGCACTCATGGCAGCTATACTAGTTCTTTTTGGTTACATAAGTATTCCCATCGGTTTCTCACCCGTCCCTATTACGCTGCAGACACTTGCCGTCATGCTGGCGGGAGGATTACTGGGCCCGTTATACGGTTTTCTGAGTATTGCTCTTGTCGTTATTTTGACTGCTCTAGGGTTCCCACTTCTGCACGGGGCCGGCGGCCTCGCCGTACTCCTGGGTCCAACAGGCGGATACGTCATGATGTGGCCTTTCGCAGCCCTGCTCATTGGATTATTGCTGGCACGAATCAAGCTGAAAGGGATCGGCGGTTATGTACTGGCATTTGTCGTGTTTGAACTGTTCGGATCGCTGCTGATCTATGTTTCGGGCGTACCTTGGCTGGCTTATGCCTATAAAATGTCTCTTCCGGAAGCCATGATTCAAGGTTTCTATCCTTACATTATCGGAGATCTGATCAAAGCAATCTTTGCTGCGATCATTATCGCCCCAGTTCGTATGGTATTCCCACCGCAGCGACTGACAGGTAATCTGAATTCGACCATTGTGAAGGCAGATTCCTAAGGAACACATCGTATAAAAATTCTCAAGCAAAAAAGTCGTTTCCGCGTGATAAGGTACTTACATTCACGCTGGAAACGACTTTTTAAATACAATCAGGAACTTAGCTAGTGAATTGAAGCATGAAGGCGATCCTTGCCCCCAGCTCTAACGACCAGTTAGCGAACCGAAACTATTTTATCGTGAAGTGTATCCTGCATCGGCATGAATTGTCGTGCCAGTCACATATGAAGATGCATCGGATGCGAGCCACAGACTTGCTTGAGCAATCTCGTCAGGTTGTCCAAAACGATTCAGCAAACTGAGCTGTGGTGCATACTCTTCTGCCGTGAAGCCGAATTGATCCAGTGCACCACGCAGCATCGGCGTGTCGATCGCGCCTGGAGCAACCGTGTTGACACGGATATTGTGCGGTCCGTTTTCCATAGCGGCAACTTTGGTCATGCCGACAACACCGTGTTTGGCAGCAACATAAGCGATGTTGTTTGGTTGAGGACGGAACCCGCTCACGGACGAGATGTTAATAATGGATCCGCCCTTGCCTTGTTTCAGCATCTGCTGAAGCTCATATTTCATGCAGAGCGCAGTACCTGTCAGGTCAACGGACATTAGGCGGTGCCAGTAGGCTTCGTCGAATTCCGCTGCTGGTTTATCATCCGGAGTAAGGGCGGCATTGTTCACAGCCACATCCAGTTGTCCGTACGTATCCACTGCAAATTTAACCATAGACTGTACTTCTTCGGATTTGGAAATATCCACTTTCACGAAAGCGGATTCACCGCCTTCCGCACGGATTGCTTCCACAACAGCTTGTCCCTTTTCTTCGTTAAAATCCGCTACCACGACTTTGGCTTTGGCTGCGGCAAACAGTTTAGCTGTTGCTTCGCCCATGCCCATGGCTGCACCTGTTACGATTGCTACTTTTCCTTCCAAAACGGGAAATGTCATTATGAATACCTCCAATTTAATATGAATTCTAAACAATCCTCAATATATCCATATCATTACCCTTATTCAATCCGTAATATGTCCTTATCTGTATGTTACTGTACAAAACATGACGTTCTGTTCATTAAGTTGCGTCATTATGACAATTCAACCATACTGTAATAGAGGTGATTATATGATGACCATGCAGCTGGACAAGCGCATTCTGCGCTCCAAATCTGATATTAAACATACATTTTTGCGTTTACTTCAGGATAAACCTTTTCAACAGATCTCCATTTCGGAGATTGTAAGGGAAGCGAGCTATAATCGGGGAACATTCTATGCCAATTTTGCAACTAAAGAGGACCTGCTAGGTGAAATTATTCAGGATGTTCTCGAAGAATTTGTTAATCAAATCAAGCATCCCTATCGGTACATAACGAGAGTTAACCTGAAAGAAATGCACACCGAAGACATCACATTGTTTCTGTATTTGAAAGAACATGCTTCTATATATAAGCTGCTGCTTAGTGACCATATCCAGGTTGATTTTCGCTACCAACTGGCGAAGACGATCGAAGACCTGTTTGTCGCTGAATATGAATATGAACTGGAGGAAGGATCACGGATTGATCCGAAGTGGCTGTTTATCTACCGGGCGCATGGCGTTGCTGGACTGTTGATTCGCTGGATTGAAGAGGACTTCCCCACCACTCCTGAGTATATGAGTACTCAAATTGTAGAATTAATGCTGCTATCCACAGCAGTTTTCCATGTAAAAAAGTAATCCCTTGATCGCTTTAACCCATTCCATTCGAGACAAATTTAAAATGAAAGGGCAGCGCCGTCGGCGCTGCCTTTTTTAGGAATATACACGGACTTCAATTAGCTCGGCACAAGGAGCGCCGTTGGTCTCCTCAATTACGATACGTAACGTTTTAGTTGATAGACTATCCTTCAAACCCATTCGGTTTGTTCGTTTACGATTGTCCTTTACGGATTCAACCAAAACCCGTTTGCTTTCCACCTCTGCCTCGATCCGGTACGCTTTTACGAGCTCCGGAATAATCTCGAACGGAGTCCGGTGATGATGCAGATTAATGAGATCTTCATTCACATCATCATTCCACGTCAGAAGAATCTCACGGATGGACACCGCATGCTCCCATTCCAACTCCACCCAGGCTTCCCCGTTTTCGTTCTCATTCAGAGGAAGGGACATCCAAGAATGAGGGCCGCCATAAGGGCGCTTATAGCCATCGATTACTTTTTCCGGCAGATAGGCATCCGTCTTTCCTGTAATTTTAAAACAAAATGGTTTGCGGTTCAGCGCCTTCATGCTCCAAGCAACAACGGGCTGAGACTCATCGTGATCCTCAAGGGAAGCGACCGCGTGCGGGGCAGCACCCTTCTCAAAGGCCAACACACCAGTTACTTGCTGACTAGATTGATAGAGTCTAATTCTGTCATTCTGCCTGATAACAACAAATGCATTCTGCGACTGGACAGGCTCCCATTGGATGTTAACATGAACCCATTGCTCTTCACCCTGAGCTACACGAATGGTCTTTTCGGTAATCTGTTTTGCTGGAACGTAGTTCTCTTCACGCCCTGTATCCCAGAGTTCTACTTGGAGTTCTGTATCTTCCTCTGCCGATATCAGTAACTCCATCCCCTGAAGCGAAGGATCAACAGGGAATAGAATTCCGATATCTCTCTCCAATCCATAGGACGCTGCCGGTTGATCAATTGCAATGGTCATACACGAGGTTGAAGCAGTTACTACAGCCTTAGGAGCCAGGTCCTGCCTGTCTTCATTTCTCAAACCGATGACCGATGCATCCTGCCGCAGCAGGGTCTGCTGCAATTCCTCCAGATGCTGGCTATGAATCAATTGTGGCGATACCCCTTTGGCTGCGCATAGCGCAGCAGCCGTCCCGGCAGCTTCACCCATCACCGCACAGGTAGCCATAACTCTCGTCGTACCGAAGGCCACATGTGAAGCACTTACATTTCTTCCCGCAAAGAGCAGGTTCGACACATTCACTGAGTACAGTGAGCGATAAGGAATATGATAGATGCCGTCGGCATGCATATGCTTGGAACCGCTGGCTTCGGCGTACATGCCCTGCGGTGGATGCAGATCAATGGACCACCCGCCAAAAGCAATCCGGTCGGCAAAAGGCTCCTGAGCAAGAATATCATTTTGGTTAAGTACATAATCTCCCACAAAACGTCTGTATTCTCGTTTCCCCGGAATGGAACCCACCCACTCCAGTGTCATCGTTTCTGCATCAAACTGCCCTGAATTTTTAATATAATCCCAAATGCCGTAAATGACCGACCAAAGCTCATCCCGGATCCGTTCATTCTCGTGAACCGTGTCCAGCTCCCCTCCCCATTCAATCCACCAATAGTGACAGCCTGAATCACCGCTGCGAATGACACGTTTGATTGGAATGGGCGTTTCCTCAATGTTTTTGGCAAAGGACGGCGGCACGAAACGAACAGGTCTACCTACATCCTGTGTGTAAAATAGCAGCGTACTTCCCAGCGTTATTTGATCCGCCGTCTCAGGCGCCCACTCTTCTCCATATTCATGCGCCGCCTCCCGGCCCAGACGATAGCGAGCTCCTGCCAGAAATCCGACTAAGCCGTCTCCTGAACAATCCAGAAACACCGGACTTTCAAAGCGAATGCGCCGTTCCGATCCCATCATCCACCCCGTCACCGATCGAATATGGCGGTCTTCCTCTGTTCCTTCTGCTTCCACCTCGTGTACATCCGTATTCAAAAACAGGCTGATCCGCTCTTCCGCTCGAACGGCTTCCATTAGAACCAGATCCCACAAATAGGGATTGCCTTCCGGATTGCGGTACTGGTTCTCCAGAAACAGCTCCCCCATGATGCCCGTCTCCCGGGCATACCGGTTCGTTCCATGTGCTGTTGCTCCGCAAACCCACACTCTCACTTCACTGCTTGAATTACCGCCAAGCACAGGCCGGTTATTAATTAATGACACGGTACTTCCCAATCTCGCCGCTGCGATGGCAGCACAGATGCCCGAGAGCCCCGCCCCGACAATCGTAATATCACTGTTAATCTGTTCAGTTCTCATGTTCATCACCCTTTCACGGCAGAATTGGTCAACCCCTGAATGATGTAACGCTGCCCTATAGCAAATACAATGATCATGGGGATAATCCCCGCTGAAGCAGCAGCCATCATGCCATTATAATCCACCGTATTTTCCAATATGAAATTTTGCAGTCCCAGAGGTACCGTATACAGATTCTCGTCGATCAGAAATACAAGTGCATTCTCATAGTCGTTCCACTGCCAGGAAAAATCAATAATGGCCAGTGTGGCAAGCGCCGGCTTGGCAAGTGGAAGAATCAGGCGAAAGAATATGCGGAAATGTCCCGCACCATCAATAAAGGCTGACTCCGATATTTCATTCGGAATGGACAGGAAGAATTGACGAAGCATGAACACCCCGAAAATGGTGAACAAACCAGGCAGAATCAATGCCAGATGTGTATTATAGATTCCCGCCCACTCAAACATGATAAACTTCGGAACGAAAAGCACTTGCGGCGGAATCATCATCATCGACAGATAGAGCAGAAACAGCGTATTCCGACCCTTGAATTCAATTCGGGCGAATCCGTATGCGGCAAAAGCGGAAAGAAATGTCGCGCCTACCATGCCAATGATGGATATCTTGAGTGAATTCAAATAATACGTGGCGAAGCTTTTAGCGCCTGACCATACTTTTTGATGATGCTCCCAGGTCAGATTGGATGGAATCCATTCAATCGGATACTTAAAAACTTCAGCAGGTGTCTTCAGCGAGGTGCTGATCATCCATAGAAAAGGAATAATCATGACCACGGCCAGAGCCAACATGATGATGGTGATGAACAAACTGCTTGGCTGCAGGATGGATAGGCGTTTTTTGAATTCCATTTCTTCGGTCTCCCCTCATCATTTAATAATGGACCCAGCGTTTTTGCCCTACCCACTGAAGAACGGTAATCAGCAGAATAATGGCGAACAGTGCCCAGGAGACCGTAGCGGCGTACCCCATGTCGTAATAACGGAACGCATTCTGGTATACATACAAAGACAGGATGGTTGTACTATTACCAGGTCCCCCCTGTGTCGTGGCCTGGATGATTCCGAACGTTTTGATAGCCATGATCAGTCCGGTAATTAGCAGCAGAAATGTGGTTGGACTAACCAGAGGCCATATGATTCTGCGCAAAATCTGAAGCGGTCTCGCTCCATCGATCTTGGCTGCTTCCAGCAGTTCGGATGACACTTCCTGTAAGGCAGCAAGGTAAATAATCATGTTGTAGCCCAGCATAAACCAGATCCAGATGATATCGATGGCGTACATGGAAGAGGTTGTCGTGGAAAGCCATCCCGGCGGGTTATCTACGCCAATACTGCGCAAGAAACCGTTGATCGGACCCTGATTCGGCTGAAACAGCAGCATCCAGACAAATGCCACGGCCACTCCGCTCGTGATATAAGGCATAAAGTACAACCCGCGCAGCAGCTTTTTCAGATAAATCTTTTGATTCAGGATCACGGCTACAATAAAACCAAGCACAATTGAGACAGGTACGGCGAGCAAAAATATCAGGGTATTACGCAAGGATAGAAAGAACAGCGGGTCTTTCATCAGTCGCTTGATATTGTCCAAACCTATAAACGTCATATCCGGGTTCATAAATTTGTAATCCGTGAACATGAGACCAAAAGAGTAGATGGCCGGGATCAGGAAAAAAAGCAAAACGCCCAGCATGTTTGGACCGACAAAAATATATCCCAGCATGCGCTGTCTTCTCATCCAGTTGTTGTGCATTGTTCTTCGCCTCGTTTCTTCCAGGGATAACCCAAGTCTACCAACCCGGCAATGTTCCCATAAGTAACAAATCCACCTTGTTCATAAAACAGAATGATGCAAAAAATGCTTTGCCACAGGCGGTCCGATCATAGAGAAACATCAATTTGTTCTATTCTGCAAATGCCTATCCCTCTGCTGTCAAAACAAAGAGACTGCCACCATAAATATGGAGCAGTCTCGATATTTCAACCTTTTGGAGTACACGAATAATGTTGCTCTTTTTATTTGGCCGTCTTGAGATAATCATTATGTCTGGAGACCATTGCGGAGATCGTTGTGTCCAGATCCTGTACGCCCAGAAAATACTTTTCGTACTCCTGCGCTCGCAAATCCATCACTTCCTGAGGCACAGTCCGGACATAGGTTGGGGTTTGATAATCAAACATGACATACATGAGTGACTCCAGATCATACGTATCTTTCTTGTCCCCAAGCATGCTCTCCATCGCCTTATCCTGATCTGCATCCTTGGAAGCTGGGAATCGTCCTCCCTCAGCCATTGGGGCCATGCCGCCATCCGCATACCACTTCAGAAATTCCCAGGCTGCTTCCTGATGTTTCGATTTGGCATTAATGGAGATGTAATCTCCCAGTCCACCTCGCATAACATAGCCTTCCTTATCTTCAGACAAACGCGGTACCGGTGCGAAGGCGATGGTGAAATCCCGCGGGTAATCGGTAAAATTGTTCGAGCTGCGTAGAAGCCATGCGCCAATGTTAAGCATAGGTACTTCCCCGCTCAGAAACATCTGCTCCACAGGCATTTTCGACGTCAGCTGCTCTCCGAGCGGCGGTGTCGTTTTATCCTCAGCCATCATGGCATTCAGGGTTTCCAACCATTTTCTCACCATGGGATGATCCAGGTTAGACGTTCCGTCTGCTTTGGTATACCCTTCCTGTGACAGGACGGAATCCATCGAATCAACGAACGGTTCTGTGTTTTGAATGAACCCATATCCACTATCCTTTTTTAGCTTTTTCGCATATTCTCTCATCTCATCCCAGGTCCAGTCCTTCGGGACAGGCAGATTGGCCGCATCGAGTGCTTCCTTGTTCAGTGCTACGAAATAAGTGCTCTTCGTGGTAGGGACACCATAATACTTCCCATCAATTTTCCAGCCCTCCGCATCAGGACCCATTTTCTCGTCGATGTTGTAGTCGGTGAAGGAACTCAGGTCAGCCGCAGCACCGGATGCTACCCTCTTGGCCGTATGGGAAATCGTATAGTTCACAAATAAATCCACATCCTGACCTGTCATGATGGCGGTATCCAATTTAAGATTGCCTTCGTCATCATTCACATAACGCACATATTCAATCTGTGTTTCGGGATGCTCCTTGTTCCACACATCGATGACTGCCTGCGGCCCCGCTTCAGGCGGTACGCCTCCCCACATTTTCAATTTGACTGTTTCACCCGCATTGTCAGACGCACCGGTCTGAGCATTGGAACCTGAATCATTGGAACAACCTGCGATCATGCCCACAACAAGGACAAGTGATACCATTCGTGCTACCAAGCCTTTTTTTCTCACCAAGAGACGACCCCCTCGTAAATTCTGGATTGAAGTTTGCAACTTAAGGATAGCAAATGAGTGAGAATGGTCGTAAGTAACAGAATCATGATTGCCATGGAACAGAAATACACATTTGAAACCGTTATCATCCTTCAGTCAAGTCATTTTGTTCTATTTCTGATGACGATACTGACTCGGGGTTGTACCCGTCATTCGTTTGAAGATTTTGATAAAATAATTATCGTTCATAAATCCGACCTGGTGGCCAATCTGGTTCACAGGCCAATCGGTATCCGTCAGATACTCGATCGCTTTGTTTATTCGTGTTCGATGCAAATAATGAATCAGCGTCTCCCCGGTCTTCTTTTTAAACAGGGCACTCACGTAGTTTTCCCCCATCATGACGTAACGTGCGAGGAACTTCAGTGTAATATCCTGATCATAATGCTGCTCAATGTATTGGATGATCTTATTCACTTCCGGATGTGTAATTTTCTCCTTGGGCGCTGTGGACGCGGGACGAATGGCCCGCTCTTGTGGCACTCCGTTATTCGATAATTCCTTGCTTACCTTAACAAGGGTTTCCCGCAAATCCTTCACACTCATCGACAACTTCAGAATGTAATTGGAAGCTCCGTATTCCATCGCCTGCCGCATGGATTCAAAATCGCCCATACATGTCAGCATGACAAATTTGGATTGGATGCCAGCCTTCCTTGTTTCCTGAAGTAACATTAATCCGTCCATCTGCGGCATGACAATGTCACACAGAACAAGATCCGGAGGATCCTGCTTAATCATTGGTAACGCTTCCAATCCATTGCTTGCTTCTCCTGCTAGCGTGAACCCCATGTCCTCCCAACGAATGATCTCCTTCACGGACTCCCGGACGAATGTCTCATCTTCTACCAGTAATACTTTCCACATCGTAGTCCCTCCATTCCGTTAATCCTCGTCATTCTTGTTGCCCAGGTTTTGGTTCGCATATGGTTCGGACAACAAAACAGGCAGATGAATCCGGCACAGTGTGCCCTGTTCCAACGAGATCACCTCAAGCTCGCCTTTGTCCTTGAATAGAAGTCTTAGTCGCTCCCTTATATTCTGCAGCCCAATACTCGGTCTCTGACGACCCTGCTCCCTGTTATTCTTCGAATGATCCATTCCTACCCCGTTATCCTCGACCTCCAGCGTCAAACGATCAGGCACAGCTGCATTTCTAAACATCCGGATCTGGATCCGGCCTCCCTCAGCCATATTGCCAATTCCGTGGCGAATCGCATTGTCAATCAAAGGCTGCAGACTGAGCTTGGGAACCAGGGCATACAGCAACTCTTCGTCATAACTGAACTCTATAGCAAACACATTTCCATATCTGACTTGTTGGATATACAGAAAAGCTCGCGTCAGATCCATTTCATCACGTAAGAGAATGAGATCCACATCTGAATTGAGGCTGGTTTCCAGCAATTTACCGAGTGAAAGACATATTTCCACCGTTTCTTCATTCCCGTTCCGCAGGCCGATCCATTTCAATGTATTGAGCGTATTGAGCAGAAAATGTGGATTCATCTGAGCCAGAAGCATCTGAAAATGGACGGCATCCTTCTGCCTTTCTTCGGCACGAAGCTGTTGAACCAGTCGGTTCATGTCTACCATCATCGTATTGAAGGTCCGTGTAAGATCCAGCACCTCTCCCCGGTGATTCTCCTCTGGCAGCCGTATGCGGAGATCCTTGCCAACCGCTTCTTTCATCTTGACCTGTAGACGGGACAACGGCCTTGTAAATGTATAAGCAATCATGAAAGCAATAGCAATAAAAAGGGCCGTGATGGCATAAAAAGTTGCAAAATAATGCTTCTTCAGGCTTTCAATCTCACCAAACAACAATTGTAAGGGAATCCGGTTTATCATATACCAATCCAGTGAAGGCAGATAACTATAGTTAATGAGTGATTCACTCGATTTGTCAGTCCAGTATCCATTACTCGGCTCGCGGGAAACCTCCCGAACAACTTCAACAGGCAGCTTAGATTCGGAGTTGGAACGAGCAATCACTTCACCCTGGCGGGTCATGATAAAGTAGAGCTGGTCACTCTCGGACTTCTGCAATACAGACTGAAACCAGTAGGAGAAATCAATACTGATTCTTGCCAGTCCGTATGTATTGTTATTCCGGTCACGCAGTTTGGCGTACAAGGATAACAGGGTTGGGCTCCTGGTCACATCACGAGATACGTAATTCTCATCATTCGATGTCCACACATATGAGGTTCCGCTGTCCTGAAGAGCCAAAAATGAACGATCCGAGGCAACAGTTTCATAATCTAGCGGGACCTTGGGCTGATATGAGGTGTAGATATGCCCGTCTTCATCGAGCAGCGTAAAATAAACAGATGGATTGTAGAGAAAAAAACTGTTATTCAATCCTTTGAATTTGTCCTCCATACGCTCCTTGTTATCCAGGATGTTGCGCTCGCCAGGGTTTTGCAGAATTCGGCGAACCTCGGAATCCTGTTCCAGGAAGATCAATGTTTTGAAAGCGATACTGAGCTGATCTTCCAGCGACTGGTGGAGATTATCCAGCTGTTCATGACTCTGTTCACTGATCTTCTGCTGCACAAGCGATTCAATTTTTTCGTAGTTGTACAGATTGAGAATGCTGAATGGAAGCAGAATGACAAGCGCGAATCCTGCAAACAAACGGTATTTGAGCTTGTGGGGGATCATCCATCCCAGCCACTTCCGCATATGAACCGACTCCTTTGGCTGCCCTCTGGTGAACTTATTATATCACCCTGTTCATGCAGCTGGACGGCTGATTTTGCTAACGATATCTTCATTTTAAAGAAGGCTGCACTCCAGTCATAGAAACATATTTCTCATTGCATAGAACATATCTACACATTAAAGCCCGCTTCTCTTCGAAAACTTATGCTTTCATATACGAAAAGTTTATTCATCCTATTATCGTGAAATGGATCACTAATTTACAACTGATTTCTGTTCCAATTGTGATGGTATTCGCTTCTTTTATTCTATGTTATATTAACATCTACGAAAACGCTTTCAATACATATTCTGGAGGTGATCCTTCCTTCGTACACCCTGTCTGGACTGTTTTATAACTGAGCTTTTTCTCCATCTGAGCAAGCATAATTTATCAGTTCAACTATTCCAAGAATGAAGGAGATACTGTTAATGAAGAAAAATCGTAAAAATGTTCTATCCCTCACACTGATCACAGCACTGATTCTGTCTCTGTTCTCTTCTGCCATGGCCTCTGCAGCTCCTGATCACAAAGGCAAGCCAAGTAAACCTGCTGCCCCAACCAAAATCCAGTCCTACGTCAGCGCCATGGAACCAGGCTGGAATTTGGGTAATTCGCTCGACGCTGTGGGCGAAGATGAGACGGCCTGGGGTAACCCGCGGATTACCAAGGAACTGATCAAGCAGATTGCGAAGCAAGGTTATAAGAGCATTCGCATTCCTGTGACCTGGGAAGCCCACATCGGCGACGCACCCGACTACACCATTGATCCCGCCTACATGAAACGTGTACAGGAAGTTGTGGATTGGGCACTCGATGCCAATCTCTATGTCATGCTTAATATCCACCATGATTCCTGGCGATGGGTCAGTTACATGGAGCAGGATCATGACCCTGTGCTAGCACGCTATAATTCCGTATGGACGCAGATTGCGAACCAATTTAAAAATGCTCCTTCCAAGCTAATGTTCGAAAGTATTAACGAGCCCCGTTTCACAGAAGGTGGAACAACGGATGCCGCAGTCGGGTACCGTATGCTCGATGAGCTTAATACGTCTTTCCATCAAATTGTAAGGTCTTCTGGCGGAAACAACAAGACACGTGCACTCGTACTCCCGACAATGCACACCTCATCCGCACAAGCCGATCTGGATGCATTAAATGAGACGATCACGAAATTAAATGATCCTAACATTATTGCAACAGTTCACTATTATGGCTTCTGGCCATTTAGTGTGAACATCGCTGGTTTTACCAAGTTTAATGAAGAAGTACAAAAAGACATCACGGATACATTCGATCGCGTATACAACGCTTTTGTAGCCAAAGGCATTCCAGTTATTGTAGGTGAATATGGCTTGCTGGGCTTTGATCAGCATACGGGTGTCATCGAACAAGGTGAGAAACTGAAATTCTTCGAATTCGTTGGACAGTATCTGCGTCAAAAGAAGATGACCACTATGCTGTGGGATAACGGGCAGCATTTCAGTCGTACAAACTATACTTGGTCTGACCCTGATCTCTATAATACGATGAAAGCGAGCTGGAAAGGTCGTTCGTCCACAGCCGAATCCGATCTGGTGCACCTCAAAAAAGGAGCAGCCGTTCAAGATCAAACGATCCGATTGAATCTAAATGGAAACACCTTCAAATCCCTGGCTAACGGTAACAAAAAACTGTCTAAAGGCAAGGATTACACGATTAAGGATAACGTGCTGACCCTTAAATCCAGTCTGTTAACCAAACTGACCGCTTCCGGCAATCTTGGTGTCAATGCGAAGCTTACAGCGAAATTCAACAAAGGCGCCGACTGGAACCTGAATATCATTACGTATGATACGCCTGTGCTGGGCGATGTTACAGGAACTACCGATTCTTTTGCAATTCCAACCACATTTAACGGAAACCAGCTGGCCACGATGGAAGCGACTTATGCCACAGGTGGTAACGCCGGGCCGCAAAACTGGACATCCTTCAAGGAGTTCTCTTACACCTTTAGCCCGGATTATAGCCGCAATATCATTGAACTCAAACCAAACTTCTTCAACGAAACCAATGATGGTGAGGTTATTCTCAAATTCCACTTCTGGAGTGGAGAAGTACTCACCTACAAAATAACGAAGGACGGCACAAGTGTTGTTGGTAAAACGTCCTAGTCACAAATGCGAACGTTCTGTTCAGAGCAAGGCTCTGACAGAACGTTTTTGTTTTGACCAAAGTCCGAATAACGTACAAGTCATGCCTCATACCTTTACAGTAATTTGGCTTGAGGAGGCAATATATGTTTAAACGGGTAGACCGCCTTGCAATTGAACTGCCGATCTCCAATAACCCTGACCCCAATGGAGCAAGCGCAGTCCAGGAACTGCTTGGTGGAAAGTTTGGCGAGATGTCCACGTTAAACAACTATATGTTTCAGTCCTTCAACTTCCGGGGCAAAAAAAAGCTGCGTGCCTTTTATGACATTGTGGCAAGTATTACGGCTGAAGAATTCGGTCATGTGGAGCTTGTCGCCAATACCATTAATCTGATGCTGGTTGGTACTACTGCTCCAGGAGACCCTGATACCACCCCGCTTCGTGCAGGTAAGGATGCTCGAATCACTTCACATTTCATTGAATCGGCTCAGACTGCGCTCCCGTTTGATTCCATGGGCAGACCCTGGAACGGTTCCTATGTCGTGAACAGCGGCAATCTGATCTTCGACCTGCTGCATAATTTTTTCCTCGAATGTGGTGCACGTACCCACAAGATGAGAGTATACGAGATGACGGATCATCCAACTGCCCGGGAGATGACCGGTTATCTGCTCGTCCGTGGTGGCGTACATATTCTCGCTTATGCCAAAGCGCTGCAGATTGCAACTGGCGTTGATGTGACCAAGATGTTCCCTATTCCCCGCCTGGACAATAAGGTGTTTGATACGACCCGGAAATGGGAAGCCATGGGTGAACATCGTAGGCTTTACACCTTTAGTGACAAGGACTACCAGAACATCGCCCAGATCTGGAAAGGCACACATCCGACAGATGGCGGAAAACTGGAGGCATTCGCAGGGCTGCCCGGACACAGTGGCGCTATTCCCGATCTGCCGGACCTGCCGGAAGAATTCGCCCCTGGCGTCTCTGCGGAAGATCTGTTACAGATTGCAGAACGGCTGAAGCGGCAAGCAGGTTTGTAGAGCCGAACATATGTCAAGCGGTCATCTCATTATTCGAGATCACCGCTTGTTATTTTTGCATGACCGACCTATCACAATACAAACGATATATCACCACTTCGGCTGTGTATGACATATGAGGCTCCCAACCCGCGGTAAACCAGCTGAACCGGATTCAGGCTGCTTGTAACTACATAAAGCCGCTGCGGGCACCAGCTATGGCATAATTGAATGTCCTGACAGCACTCTGGCAGATTTCTTTCAAATACAAAGGCATGTTTCACCGCCCAATCTATAGCAACGGGCGTCTTGTCTGCCGAACCAGAGGGATAGAGGCGATACACAGAGATTTTACCGATCAAATTAGTCAGCTGCCGTTCCTCTTCTGCATTGTGGACAAGCACGATTACATCCATTCCCCTCTTCAGCAATAAACGAACAAACTCCATACCTGCTGAGCTCTGTCCCGTTGAAACTAACATTACAGCGTCTTCCACCATCGTACTCCCTCACCTTCGTCTCCAAGCCAGCAAGAATAAATATCCTCTGACACGGTATGAGCGAATCATAGTCCTGTACTCGCAGGTCTGCAAGGCAGTAAGGGAACGATTTACTGCGTAAATCAACCAATTCTGGCGAAACTCAAGTTCATTTTAACCATAATCTACTCCTGGCTTCATCTAGCTTCAATTTACCGTGGAGGAAATAAGCCAATGAAATAAACGGATGTAATCAGCAAAAATAGCAGACCGATCCCGATTTAATCGCTTACATCACGGAAATGTCCACCCGGAAGCACTTAAATGCGGTAAATAAAAGACCCCCGACACTTTACTTCATCGTCACTCAGCCGTAACATAAATCAATGGTTGAAGAACTTAAAGTCGCATACATTTGATGGAGGTTGGTGGCGTGTTTCCGAGTTGTGAACTCATAAATCAAATAACAATAAACCATGAAATGAAGATTACTTCCATGGAAATCATTCGGTACGATATGCGAAAGCTGCCCTTACTCCCTCACAAACATTCAGACAGCTACTGTAGATTGTTCAAAATTTCATGTGGAGGCATTCACGGATTTGCAGAATTTAATTTACCGAGAGGTTCAGAGCCCGCCGATCTGGTCAAATGGGCTACGGTATTCGGAGGGTTAAAAGGGCTGGAACCGAAGCAAGCTATCCACTACATCACCGAGCACCAATGTCTGTGGGGAGAGGTTCGTACTCATTTTCTTCTAAAATGCCTGGACAATCTGATCTTCAATCTGGATAACTGCGGGAATTTGCCTATGAGCCAGGAACAGGTGCGTGCCTTTTTGATGGAATATGCATTCACCTATTATTCGTTTTAATACACTTGTTACATGAAGGAATAGCAAAAAAAGCAGGCAATGAGTCTGGTCAAATTCATCAGCTCTCTCTGCCTGCTTTGGTCATTATTGTTTAAACTTCACGACAAGGATGTTGTCCCCATTCGCCTGTACGCTGCCAATCTTGGCCGTCTGCACTTCTTCTATCATTTCATTTCCGTTCGGGATCAGAACGGGAGTGATGAGTGGCAGCCCCGCAGCCTGGATTGCGTTCATGTCGAACTCAATCAATAACTGTCCAGCGGTGACTACCTCTCCGCTTTGGACATGAGCGGTAAAGCCCTCTCCCTTTAGACCTACGGTATTGATTCCAACGTGAACAAACATCTGCAGGCCAGTCTCATGCTCCAGAATGACAGCGTGCTTACTCTTGTTCATCACATGGGCTACGACGCCATCAAAAGGTGCGAACACTCTACCCTCCGTAGGCTCAATGGCAATCCCCTCTCCCATATGCTTCTCTGAAAATGCAGGATCAGGCACGTTGGCCAAAGCCACCGCTGTACCGGTCATCGGCGAAGCAATTTCTAACATATCCACCTGAGGCCGATGTACAGCTGTTTGATTGATACGATCATCCATACCTGCGGTTTGGACAGCCGAAGGATCACTCTCACTGCCACTCTTCGTTGTCTCTTCTACAGCAAGTGGCTGATCCTTGTAACCGAAGAACCAGGTTAACGCAAAGGCTACACCCACAGCAACCACATTCACAAGAATGTACAGAGGCAGCTGACTGTTCAGATACAGCAATGTACCCGGAATCACCGTTACGGCCATGCCTGTACCCTTCAGATGGAACAAGGATGCGAGAAAACCACCGACTCCGCCACCAATCAATCCCATAATGAACGGTTTCATGAAGCGCAAGTTTACCCCAAAAATGGCAGGTTCACTAATCCCGAGAAAAGCGGATAAGGACGATGGCAGGGCAAGTGCCTTGAGTTTCGTATTCTTTGTTTTTAATCCTACCGCTAAACAAGCGGCTCCTTGTGCAGCCATTGCAGAAGTTACGATGGCGTTGAACGGATTATAACCGGTTTTCTCCAGCAGCTGGATTTCCAAAAAATTAAAGATATGATGCACACCGGTAACGACAATAATCTGATTGAAGAAACCAATAATTAATCCGGCAATACCGAATGGAAGGTCCAGGACAGCTGTCGTCCCATGCAGCACCCACTCTTCAAGCGAATGAAAGACAGGACCGATGGCAAAGAGTCCCAATGTGATCATAACCGTTAGTGTGATAAAAGGCGTGAGGATCAGGTCCAGTGCCTCCGGCACGCGTCTTCTCAAAACCTTTTCGAACTTCGCTCCAATAAGTCCCACAAAAAATGCAGGTAAAACGGACCCCTGATAGCCTACAACGGGTATAAATCCGAACATGTGCAATGCTTGAGCCGATCCATCTGCCACAGCATAAGCATTCGGCAGTGCCGGATTGACAAGCATCAGTCCGAGCACAATCCCGAGCACAGGGCTGCCGCCAAATACGCGGAATGCAGACCAGGCCACCAGTGCAGGCAGGAATGCGAATGCAGTGTCCGTCAGAACTTGGGTAAACAACAGGAAATTGGGCGAAATGTCCTCAGGGGTTGCACCGAACAAGGACAAAATCTCATTCTGGGTAAGCAGTCCGCGCAGCCCCATGAACAACCCTGTAGCCACCAGTACAGGAATAATAGGTACGAACACATCTCCGAACGTGCGGATTGCTCGTTGAAATGTATTGCCTTCCTTTTTCCCCTGATTCTTCACATCTTCCTTGGAGGTACCTTCGATTCCAAACTTCTCGACCTCTTCAAAGATTCGGTTCACGGTACCCGTCCCAAAAATAATCTGATACTGTCCGGAATTGAAGAAGGCACCCTTGACCTTGTCTATATTCTCGACCTGCTTCTGATCGATTTTCTCTTTGTCATTCACCATAATGCGAAGACGTGTCGCGCAATGGGCAAATGATGCGATGTTATCTTTGCCCCCAATGGCTTGAATGACTTCCTTGGCTATTTGTTGGTTATCCGACATGGTAATTCATTCCCCTCACCTGATATCTAGTAATCCCATTTGGTCGCTTTGAACTCAGCCTTGCCTCCACTCGCAAAAAAGCGAATTCCCGTACTTTCGGGGCTTGGGAAAATTCGGCTTGTGAATACCTCTTCCCCATCATTGACAAAGATTTCAACCGATGACGTATCTACAAACAGTTGTAACTTGATCCGATCTCCGTTCAGTTTGCACTGGCGTACCGTGCCATTCATGCCCCCCATTGGAGCACCTGATAAGGTTCGGTCCAGTATCAACTTTTGCTGGAGACGGTCGTATTGCAAAACGGTCTTTTCTTCACCGCCTGTTCGAAATTCAATCCCGAATCGTTCAGCATCAAAATGATTGATTTCACACTCCAGCTCATAGGCAGTGCCTCTGAATGCAGCAACACTTTCAGATCTGTTCTCAAGTGTCGTTTGATAACGGTGCCCCTCGGATTGTTGACGCAATTTCTTCATCTCATCTACAGGCTGCTGAATGAGTTTGCTGTCTTTCAAGGACAACTGGCGCGGGATCGTAAGGCAATGTGCCCACCCACTCGCATCAGTTGGATACTCCACTTCCGGAAGTCCCATCCATCCAATCAATATGCGTCTTCCGTCCGGCGCTTCCATCGATTGTGGCGCATAAAAATCGAACCCGCGATCCAATTCCTGAAAACGATCATGATCAAACTCTATTGTCTGTAGATTCAATGGCTCACCAATCAGGTAACCTGACTGAAAAATGTTGTTGTACAAATCCCCGTCACCTTCGATACCCTGCGGTGAAAAAAGAAGCACGCCCCTGCCATTCATCTCAAAGTAATCCGGACACTCCCACATATAGCCGAATTGGGAGAGATGCGTCTGGATCTCACCCAGAAACTCCCACGTGGTGAGGTCGGATGATTGATACAACACCGCGCATCCTGTCATGTCTGTCCGCTGTGCTCCAATTACACAATAATAGGTATCCCCATCCTGCCAAACCTTCGGGTCCCTGAAATGTTCTGTGTATCCGGACGGTACTGACGATATAACAGGCTGCTCGGCTTTCACAACTGAACCGCTTTCATCCATTATCGCCAAGCATTGAAACGGATGTCTGATCCATGCTTCATCCCTGGTATTGCCTGTATAGAGCAAATGCAGCTTGTCATCCTTGACAATGGCACTTCCTGAGTAAGCCCCGTGCGAATCGAACTTATCACCGGGACGGATGCCGATGCCCACCTGCTCCCAGTTCACAAGATCTGTCGAGCGAACATGATACCAATATTTCATTCCGTGCTCTGTTCCCAGAGGAAACCATTGATAGAAGAGATGATAGTGTCCTTGGTAGTATGAGAATCCGTTAGGATCATTGAGTAAACCCGTAACAGGTTGAATATGATAGGATTGTCTCCACGAGCAAGCGGAAATCAACGCTTTCAGCTTATCAATCTCTCCTTCTTCCGCCTGCTCAATGAATCGGTAGCGCTGCTCTCTGGTCATTTTCATAACATATCTCCTAACCTTGCCTAAAATCATTACATTGAAGAGGAACCGGTTCCAACGCAAATAAAAAAATAATTCCACGGCATACAGCCAAAACCACTATTCCAATTCGAGTATCTCAAACGAATGGAACCGGTTCGATGGAATTATCATAAAGGATACGTTTATACGTTGTCAACGCTTTCTCGGGGAATCAATTCCACATCAAGTATAGTTTGCTTCCCTACCGGCTCACCTGTAACCTGACGAATCATATGGCTCGCAGCCAGTTTACCGGCCTGCAAATAATGAAATTTCACTGTTGTCAGCGCCGGATGAATCATTTCCGTGATATCGTATCCGCCAAATCCAGCTACTGACAATTCATGAGGTATTCGAATCTTGTTAGAGAAAGCAGTCTTCATAACACCAAGTGCGATGTTATCCGTGGCACCTACAATGATGCTCGGTTTATTGTCCCGAAGAATGGCTTCTGCTGTAACGATCGCTTCGGACATTTTGAAGCTTGTCTCATAGTAGGTAACATTACACAGATCCCCGCCATTTTCGGCGATGGCACGCTGAAATCCCTGTCTGCGATGTATGCCGACGGCCTGGTCCCTCTCCGTTACTCCAATATAAACAATCTGGCGATGCCCCTTCTCCACCACATATTTGCCCATATCGTATCCGGCCTGGTCATCGTTGTGAACCAGACTATGCAGACGTTCATGCTGTTGTCCCACCAATAACACCGGAATGCCAATCTCTTCGACTGCCTTCAGATGTGCTTCAGTCACTTCTGCGGCAAGCAGAATAATGCCGGATACCTTCTGCCTTGCAAAATCATAAATGGCGTCGATCTCGCGGTGCATATCCTGGCTTGTATTGGCAATCAACATCTGGTACTGATTGGTTCTTAATTCCTCATCTATGCCGATAAGCGTCTGTGAAGTTGCAAATGAGTCCAGCCGCGGGACGACTGTTCCGATAATACTGGTTTTCTTCGCTTTGAGGCTCTGTGCAAAGGTGTTCGGTACGTAATTATATTGTTTGATAATGCGCTCAATCTTCTGACGTGTATCTTCACTGACCGAACCGCCATTCAGAAAACGGGAAACGGTGCTTTTGGCCACGCCGGCCAGTTGAGCGATATCAGAAATGGTTTTGTTCATAGTTACTCCTCTTGTGTACAGCTTAAAAATGAAAATGGATAAAGCACCCTTCTTATTATACTTGGTTGACGTCAATGTGGCGAATAGCATTGTGCTGCAGTACAGCGTTATTGATGTGCGGCATCACTTCAATTCATTGCATGTATATGGTGTACATGCTAGTATAACTTCAATTCATATCGTGCACGATGGAATACTAACATATCAATAAACAGTTTACAGGCTATGACGGAAAGAGTAAGCGGAATCTGGCGTTGATTACAGGGACGTGGTGCCAAAGACTGAGAGCACCCGAGGCAACCATCCGCCGAAGTTCACTCCCGAGCCGATTGCTGAAAAGCGGCTTCTTCAAGAGTCAGCTTCTAGGACAATCCGTTCCTTGCGTTAAAAGGTCAAAGTGAGATTCGGCATGCCTGCAATCAGGCTGAACCGTTTCTAATTAGGGTGGTACCACGGCTTCTTCGTCCCTTGCGGATGAAGGGCTTTTTTGTTTTTCAATAAAATGAATTCATATCCAACGTAATGGAGGAGTGGTTGTAAATGGACGAGAACAAATCCTTGGAACAATTACGAAGCCGATTGAATGAGATTAACCATGATCTGCTTCACTTACTATCAGAGCGGGCGCAAATCACACAGGAAATTGGACAGATCAAGGAAAAACAGGGCGTTCCCAAGTTTGACCCCGTTCGTGAGAAAGAAATGCTCGAAGAATTGACGGCAGCCAATCCTGGGCCTTTCCATGATGATGCCATCAAGCTGCTGTTCAAGCAGATCTTTCAGGCTTCGCTGCATTTGCAGGTCGACGATCACAAGAAACAGCTTCTCGTTAGCCGTAAAAACCAGCAGGAGGATACGATCGTTTCCATTGGTGACATTCAGGTTGGGGCGGGCAAACCAATAATGATTGCCGGACCTTGTTCCGTCGAGAGTTACGAGCAAGTCCGGGAGGTTGCCAAAGCTTTGAAAGAAGCCGGGATCTCGGTTATGCGCGGCGGAGCGTTTAAACCACGTACCTCTCCATATGATTTTCAGGGCCTAGGGATTGAAGGACTGAAAATTCTCAAGGAAGTGGCTGACGAGTTCGGTCTCAAAACGATCAGTGAGATTGTGCATCCAGGCCATATCGAGCTGGCAGCGGATTACATCGATGTGATCCAGATCGGTGCCCGAAACATGCAAAACTTCGAGTTGCTCAAAGCAGCAGGCGACGCTCGTATTCCGATTTTGCTAAAACGAGGGTTGGCAGCAACCATTGATGAATTCGTGCATGCTGCGGAGTATGTCGTGTCCCGTGGGAATAAACAAGTCATGCTGATCGAACGAGGGATTCGCACTTATGAAAAAGCCACACGCAATACCCTTGATATCTCTGCCGTTCCTATTCTAAAACAGGAAACCCATCTTCCCGTTTTGGTGGATGTAACCCACTCTACCGGACGCAAAGATATTCTGGCTCCATGCGCCAAAGCTGCTCTGGCGGCTGGTGCCGACGGCGTTATGGTGGAAGTGCATCCCAATCCAGCGGTCGCGCTATCCGATAGTGCGCAGCAGTTGAACATCGAACAATTCCATCAGTTCTTCTCCTCTGTGAGACAATCCGGTTTATTGAAGGATTAATAGTCGCAGAAGATAGTGAACAGAATTTTTTAATCAAACAATAAACAAAAAGCCTGAAGGAGTTGCCTATTCATTAAATATGAATGAGCATTCCTCAGGCTTTTTCTTATTCTAACCATTTTTCATACCTCTATGATAATAGGCAGGATCATCGGTCTTCGTTTCGTCTGGGCATAAATGTAATGTCCGATCTCGTCCTTAAGCTTTCTTTTGATGACATTCCACTGGTTCACTCCGGCTCCGGTCAATTCTTCCATTCTGGACAGTACCAGGGCATGAATCTCCTGCATAAATTCCTCCGAGTCTTTCACAAACACGAATCCTCTGGAAATGATCTCTGGAGATGTGACCATTTGCTTCTCCGTTTTGCTAAGTGTCGTCACAATGACTAGCATACCGTCTGACGATAACTGTCTGCGATCCCGAAGCACAATATTACCTACATCCCCCATAATCAAGCCGTCAACCAGACTGTTGCCTGAAGCGATTTTGGGACCCGGTGATGCCTCGCCGTCCTTGTACTGAATCATGTCACCATTATTTACGATAAATACGTGATCCGGGTCTATGCCAACCGCTTCAGCCAGCAATCGGTGCTGGTACAGCATGCGGAATTCGCCGTGGATAGGAACCAGATAATCCGGCTTCATGAGTGTAAGCATCAGCTTTAGCTCTTCCTGACTGCCATGCCCCGATACATGCATTCCCCCCGACCCGCTCGAACCATATAGTACTCTTGCTCCCAGTACATACAGGTTATCAATAACGTGGGCTAAATTGCGTTCGTTGCCCGGAATTGCTCCTGCTGCAATAATGACGGTGTCACCTGCTGCCACTCTCACATGAGGGTGCTTACCTGTTGCGAGCCGAGACAGTGCAGCCATAGGTTCACCTTGGCTTCCCGTACAGAGAATGACCACTTGTTCGGGAGGAAACTGATCCACATCGATCGCTTCAATCAGCAGACCATCAGGAACATCAAGGTATCCCAGTTCACTGGCAACCGACACGACGTTAACCATGCTTCTGCCCAGCAAGGCCAGTTTGCGCCCAGTCTCAAAGGTGGCATTCACAATTTGCTGGACCCGGCTGACATTAGAAGCGAAGGTGGAGATAAATATTTTTTGCCTGGCTCGAATAAATGCATCCAGAATACGATCACCTACAACTCGCTCCGAGGGTGTAAATCCAGGCCGTTCAGCATTCGTACTCTCGGACAGCAATAGATGAACGCCCTGTTTACCAATCTCAGCCATTCGATACAGGTCAGGATAAGGCCCATTCACGGGTGACATGTCGAACTTGAAATCGCCGGTATGTACCACATTTCCACCAGGTGTACGGAAGAAGACACCCAGGCAGTCCGGGATGCTGTGGCTCGTTGCAAAAAAGGAAACGTCGATATCCCCCAGCTTTACAGTGGAGTGAGCATCGATTGTATGAAGATCTGCCGTTCGCAGCATGTTATGCTCTTTCAGCTTCAGTTCAATCAACCCTCGGGTAAGCCTGGATGCATATACAGGGATATTCATTTGTTTCAGAAAATAGGGTATGCCCCCAATGTGATCTTCGTGTCCATGAGTAACCACAAGTGCTCTCACTTGGTCCAGATTCTCCAGCAAGTAGGAGACGTCCGGAATAATCAGATCGATGCCCGGCAAGGTCTCATCCGGAAATTTGGAACCACAATCGATGACGATAATATCCTTGTTGTACTGAATAATGTACATGTTCTTACCAATTTCGTTTACGCCGCCAAGTGCAGCGACATACAACTTATTGTGGGCTAGATTCAATTTGAAGCATCCTCCTTTTCGCTTTGCTGCAGTAGCTGGGCTATTCTATAAGTCTGTTTATGTATTTGTAGTATGTTATTTCTCGGTTTACTTATGCATCGTGAATGATTGCAACGCCAAAAAGCCCGCAATCGAACGCAGGCTCCAATGCGGACTTTTATCAGTTTAGGATGAAGTAATACAAAATTGCTTTACAAGATTAAGTTAAACGAGCGATTTACCACGCTGCAGCAAAACATCTTCTTCATAGGTTTTGATCTCGGAGATCCATTTCTCGCGAACAGGCACTCCCTGCTGGGCACAATAATAATCCCAGATGGCACCAAATGGATAGGATTTGAATTCTTCAGTCAGTGCAAGCCGAACCGTATAATCACCTTGCAGTTCAGCGGCTTTTAGTGCATCCACCGGTTCCAGCATGGCACGCAGCAGAGCTTTGATCGTGTTACGCGTTCCAACAACCCAAGCCGCTACCCGATTGATACTGGCATCAAAGAAATCAAGACCCACATGCGTCGTTGGCAACAGGTCGTGACGAACAAGTTCGCGTGCAATTTCCAACAGTTCATCGTCCATAATGACGACATGGTCACTATCCCAACGCATTGGACGGCTCACATGCAGCAGAATGCCACTTGTAAAGAGTGCAAGGGAGGACAGCTTGTTGGAGATGACCTCTGTGGGATGGAAATGGCCTGCATCCAAGCAGATCAAGGTATCATTTTGCAATCCATATCCCATATAAAACTCGTGTGACCCAACCACGTAAGCTTCCGAACCAAGGCCGAACAGTTTACTCTCAACCGCGTCCAGATTATGCTTCGGATCAAGCTTCTCTGCAAATACTTGATCCAACGAATCCTTAAGGCGTTTGCGTGGTGTCATGCGATCAACCGGATTATCCTTGAAGCCATCAGGAACCCAAACGTTGGTTACGCACGTCTGGCCTAATTGCTCGCCGAAATAAGCGCCGATGCGCCGAGACGCCTTGCAGTGATCAATCCAGAACTTGCGGATCTCCGGATCAGGATGACTCAGTGTAAACCCGTCGCTCGATTTCTCGTGAGAAAAACACGTCGGGTTGAAATCAAGCCCCAGTCCCTGCTCCTTCGCCCATTGCACCCATTTCTCATAATGCTTGGGTTCAATCTGATCCAGCTCCACTTTTTCGTCCGTATCGGTATAGATCGCATGCAGATTGACCTTATGCTTGCCTGGTATCAGCGAAAAGGCCTGTTCCAGATCCGCCCGAAGTTCAGCAGGAGTGGTTGCTGCACCCGGATATTGACCTGTAACGGAAATGCCTCCCGTCAACTCTCCATCCTGGTTCAAAAAGCCTTTCACATCATCACCTTGCCAGCAATGCACAGATACCTTGATCTCTGCAAGCTTCTCCAATACTTCATCCGTATCAATTCCATGCTGGGCATATAACAATTTGGCTGCTTCATACGCTTGCTTGACTTGGTTATCCATTCGCAGAAACCCTCCTCTTAACGTGTAAATGCTGCCGGTACACCGCCATCAATGGTCATCATGCATCCGGTTGTTTTCTCGGATTTGGAAGAAGCAAAGAAGGCAATTCCTTCCGCAATATCTTTCGGATAAATATTTACGAGCAATGTCGTACGCTTACGGTAGTACTCCTCCAGTTGATCGGGCTCAATACCATACGCTGCCGCACGTTCGTTTCTCCAGGAACCATTCCAGATCGCAGACCCTTGCAGAATCGCGTCAGGAAGTATCGTGTTGACACGAATGCCATATTCGCCGCCTTCAGCTGCAATACAACGTGCAAGGTGAGCTTCAAGGGCTTTCGCCGAGCTGTATGCCGATGCACTTTTACCAGCATAGACCGAGTTTTTCGACCCGATGAAGACCATACTGCCGCCTATTCCCTGCTGTTTCATCAGCTTGAACGCTTCACGGGCAACGAGGAAGTATCCGGTACCCAGCACATTCATGTTGAGGTTCCATTCCTTCAGGGATGTTTCGTCAAATGGACTCGATGTGGCAAGACCCGCATTGTTAACGATAATGTCCACTCCACCATATTGTACAGCTACTTCAGCGTATGCCGATTGCACAGCTGCCTCATCCGTTACATCCATTTTTAGCGCATATGCGCGATTAGCACCATATTGGTCATTGATTTCCTGGGCTACTTTTTGAGCCCCTTCCAGGTTCAGGTCAGCCAGAACGACGTGAGCCCCCTCGGATACCAGCCTGCGTGCAGTCTCACTGCCGATCCCACCGGCGCCACCTGTAATAAACGCTACTTTCCGGGAGAATTCCGTCTCGGCCGGTGCAAGGGACAATTTATACAATTCAAGCGGCCAGTATTCTACATTGTAAGACTCATTTGCACTAAGGGATACGAATTTACCCAGGCTCGTCGCGCCCCGCATTACGGCAATCGCACGGTGATACAGTGCTCCGCTTACTTGGGATAGCGCCCAGCTCTTGCCTGTGTTGATCATGCCCACACCCGGGATGAGAATAACGCGAGGGGCTGCTTCAAACATGACATCGCCGTCGTTTTTGTTGCTTTCAAAATACTGTTTGTACTGCTCTTTGTATTGAGCTACGCCTTCGGTCAGCTTGGCTTTCAGACCATCGATATCCTCGGCATCCGGCGTCCAGTCGATGAACAACGGAACGACTTTGGTATGTACCAGATGATCCGGGCATGCCGCCCCCACCTGTGACAGCTCTGGTGAATTGGCTCCACCGACAAAAGCAAGTACATCGTCCTGATCGTCATAGGACAGAATCATTTTTTTGCTATCCGATACTGCACCGCGGAGCGTTGGCATGATTTTGGCTACAATCTCACGCCGCACTTCAGCAGCAAGCGCCGGATGTTTAACGCCACCAAACAAACTTCCTTCATCCACACGAGCTTCAATGAACGCTTCCGCCTCATTGATAATCTTGATGGTCTGTGCGTAACATTCCTCGGACGTCTCTCCCCAAGTGACGAGTCCGTGCTTCTCCATTAGAACCAGTTCCGCATTCGGATTCGCGAATACGCTTTCAGCAATCATCTTGGATAATGTAAAACCTGGGCGAACATATGGGACCCATACAAACCGATCTCCATAAATCTCTCTCGCCAACTCTTTCCCGTTATCTGCACAGCACAGACTGATAATTGCATCCGGATGTGTGTGGTCCACATGGTTATATGGAAGAAATGCATGCAGCAAGGTCTCGATCGAAGCACGAGGGTGCTTGGAATCGATCATGCAATGACCCAAATATTCAACCATCTCTTCATCCGTCATTGATTCACGTTCAATCAGGGGACGAATGTCTTCCAGAGCCAGGCCTGTAAAATGCTTCGCTTGCATTGAGCCCAGGTCGGAGCCACTTCCTTTCACGTACATGACTTCTACATCACGTCCACGAAAATCCTTCACTGTTGTTTTGGTAGACGTATTTCCACCATAAATGTTGCATACACTGCGGTCTGCGCCAATCAGATTGGATCGGTAAACCAGCTGCTCAAGTCCCGTTGTTTGCTCAGAAGCCTGTGAAGAATTCCATAAACTCTGTACCATTCATTTCCCTCCGATAATGTTTGTTTTATTCCTAATCAGAGTTTAACATCTTTGTTTTGTTTTGAAAACAAAAGATTTTAAATATAAACGGAAATATTCAAAAGATCGATCTCCCTGCTAATTCGTTTAATTAAAAGACACCCTGACGCTGCCGTCAGAGTGTCAAGAATGCAGTGAAAACCAGTAGAGTTTTAACATGCCGTTTAAAATTCAATCATGCTTACCGAACAATATCGATTGAAATAGGTATAGCTTTAAAAGATTCCCGCTTTTTGGGACGTGTTTTTAATTCCGTAAGTATCATTGACAACCGTATTACCATAGCTCGTCAAACTGCCGTTAGGTCCTGTTGCCAAATCAAGATAGTTTAATCCAGAGCTATTACCGTACCAAGACCATGCAAGCCATCCTACCCCTTTTTCCTGACCATATTTCATGATTGCATATTCATCGACATCTCCATTGGTGTGATATCCTCCGAACTCACCAATGATTAAGGCCAGCCCCTTATTCAGCACATTTTCCATATTGGATTTGACGGTGGCCGCATCCTTGCCTGCATACTCATACATGTGAATGGAAAACACCGTATTTTTCTGTGAATCCGCGGCGAATACACTTTGTCCGTAATCGACGATCGATTGAGGGTACTGACCCCAGCCTGCTGCATCTACAATCAAGGTATTTTTAATACCCGCATCTCTTAATTTCGGAATAGCTTTTTTGTACCCGTCAGCCCACGCGCTTCCGTTCCATGTTCCGTACCACTCATTTGCAATGTTTACAATAACCCGATCTTCCTTCCCGATCAGCGCTTCCTTGATGCTTATCCAGTAGTTGACCGCTGCATCCAACGAATTGTAGTCATCTTTCCCAGTGGCATCGTGTACTTCCAGCACAGCAATCATCTTGTTTGCATTTACGACATTAATGATGTTTTTTACGGAATTCAGATCATCCTTGGTGTATTGTGTACCGTTTGATAAAACAATTCGTACCGTATTGGCACCCGTTTTTGCGATCGCAGGGATAGCCGTGTTCAAATCATTTTTAAACCAGGAGTGCCCATGATTGATACCCCTCATGTAAAATGGTTTACCCGTAGAATCGTACAATTTGCCTCCATTCACGTAAAAACCTGTAGCTGCTGCGGCTTTGGGCGCCGCGCTCCCCAAAATGACAAACATCAGTGCTGCAATGACTGTTAAGATTGTACCCTTTTGCAACTTGGCCATGGCATATAACCTCCTGAGTTTTTTATATTTCAATTAACCCTACATAAGGCAACAGGTTAACTAAAATCAAATTTATCAGCTGATTAATAAAGTTATAAAAACAAATAATTTTAAATTTTTTTGTTTATAATTTACTTTATCGTTTAAGTTATGAGATTATAATAAAATGAAAACGCTTACCAGTCAACTCATTCTTAACTCTTTATGAAAAAAAAGAAATACCCGTCCAAAGATGAAGAAGTGGACAGGCATTTCTTTTTAATCCAATACAATTATTTACGTCTTGCAAAATCAACAAACCTGAACTTGTCCGGACGGTGCCGGGATTCCGTGAACTGAAAAGGACTCGCATCCTCCAGGTAGACCTGACTGCGTACAACGACCACATTGTGGAAACCTTCCAGATCCATCAGTCTTCGATCTTCTTCGGTAGGCTCTTCCACCAAGATCTCTTTCTTGGCAAAAGAAATGGACAATCCGAGCTGATCCTCAATGTACTCGTATATGGAATCATTACATATCTCTTTGGTTAATCCCGGAACAAGCCGTTGACTGACATAGTCTTTGTCCAGAATGACACGTTCTCCATCCACATTTCTTACACGCACGATTTTCCACACTTGTTCGCCCATCCCAAAATGAATGGTTTTAAACAAAGCCTGATCTACCTTCAGTTCCTCTAGTTCCTCAACATGCGTTCTTGCCCGCTGTCCCATTTTCTTGGCCAGTTCCTTGAAGCTGACCAGTCCCGAAATGGGAAAATCAATCTTGCGGATATCCAATACAATGGATCCCTTACCCTGAATTTTCTGAATGTAACCTTCTTCATACAGCATTTTCAGCGCTTTGCGTATCGTCTCTCTGGACGTCTGATAGCTTTCGGACAAATCAAGCTCCGATGGCAGAAGCGAACCAGCCTCGATCTCTCCAGTCCGAATATGAGCTGCGATATCTTCGTAGATTCGGATAAACTTGTTATTCATCATTCATCACCATAGTTCATTACCCTTTTTATCATATTAGCAACCTATTATAGCATTATTGGCAGGGTTAATGCACTTGGTGGCTCTACCAGCAAGGATGATACATAAAAGTTTACAAGGAGTGACTCAGAAACCACTTGTACAGGTCCGGATTGCTGTATGTCTCATCCCAAGCATTATGGTTCCCTTCCGGATAGACAGTCAGCTTCACGTTTGCCTCTATCGCTTCAAGGGCATCCACAATTCCTTGTGATTCCGAGAGAGGAACGACATCGTCCTTGGCACCGTGAAATGCCCAGATCGGCACATCACGCAAGGCTTCTGCTTTGGAAGGATCGATTCCCCCGCACACGGGGGCTACGGCAGCAAATACATGGGGATAGTCGATGGGTAGATGCCATGCCCCGTAACCGCCCATGCTTAATCCGGTAAGATATACTCTCTTCGGATCTGCAGGATAGTTCTCCAGCACATGTTCAACAATGGCATGCAGAGCTTCCTTTTCCATTGCCCAGAATTCATCCTCCGGACATTGAGGTGATATGACGATAAACGGAAAGCTCTTGTCCTGATCTACAATGTTCGGAAGTCCGTTCGCTTTCACCTTATTCAAATCACTGCCACGTTCGCCTGATCCGTGAAGAAACAGAATAACAGGCCACTTCTTATCCGCTGGTTGGTCTTCCGTATCTGGAATGTGCAGCAAGTAGTCCAATGTCAACGTTTTGGTTATTTCCTTGACGATTCGATGCCCCGTCTGGGTCATGACTGTCCCCTCACTTCTATTCTCTAATCTTCTTCAACGCTTCGTCCAGAGCTCCAACCACCTTGTCACACCAAACATCAAATTCAGGATCTTCGGTTTGCAGCTCTGGATGATCAAGCATATACTGTATCGTTTTCCGTATTCCCTGATCCGCTCTCGTTGTTGCTACAAATTCAGGTACAAGCCTCTTGAGTTTGCTATTGTCGAATACAACCGTATTGGCCTTATCTCCAAGCAAACCGCCGCGAAGGTCCTGATCACTGCATGCAGCCAGGAATTCCGATGGGACATGAACCGCATTCAGCTTGACACCAAGTACTCCAGCGATAATTTCATAGATTTGGTTCCACGTCACGGACTCGTCCGAGGTAATATGTACAGACTCACCAATGGCATGGATATTACCCATAAGACCGATAAAACCTTTGGCAAAATCACTATTATGCGTAATCGTCCATAGTGATGTGCCGTCACCGTGAATGATTACGGGTTTGCCTTCACGAATTCGCTTGAGAACCTGCCAGCTTCCTTTGGCACCATGCACGCCCAGAGGCACAGACAGGTCACCATACGTATGGCTTGGACGTACAATCGTCACCGGAAAGCCATGCTCCCGGTACTGCTTCATCAGATAATCTTCGCAGGCGATCTTATTGCGTGAATACTCCCAGTAGGGATTGGATAATGGTGTACCTTCCGTAATGCGATAGTCGGCAAGTGGTGTCTGATAGGCTGATGCCGAGCTTATGAATATGAACTGTTTGGTTTTGTCTTTGAATAAACGATAATCTCTTTCGAGCTGTGACGGGACAAAAGCTATAAAGTCTGCAACGACATCAAATTCAAGATCCGCAATGAGTTCTGCCACCCGTTCTTCATCGTTGATGTCGGCCTGCAGCACATTGACTTCCGCGGGCAGATCATCATTACGATTGCCCCGATTGATCAAGTAAAGCTCACAACCCTGACTCGCGAGCTGATGCGTAATTGCTGTACTGATTGTACCCGTTCCTCCAATAAATAGCGCTTTCATATTAGGCCACCTCCAGATGGAATGTCTCACAAGTACATGATAGCACGCATGCAAAAGAGGAGCAAAGCCAGCTTGGCACCGACTCTGCTCCTCTCGTTTAAACGACCTTAATTGTTCCGTATATCATATACATGCCGCAGTGAATTTCATATTCTCCAGGCTGCAAATTTTCATCAACCGTGTAGTAGTTGTCTCCTTTTTGCATGTACAAATCCATTCCCAGATCCTGTGAACCAACCGATTTCACATGGGTGACTGACCGGGTAAGAATAAAATTAATTTTAGTGGGAACTCCGGCTTTAACTTCAATCACCCCAGGCTCAAATCCGTCATTACTCACATTCACATCAATAACTTCATATCCTTCCAATTCTTCAGACGTCTTCGCTTGCGCCGTTACCGAACTTCCTGCCCCTGGAGACATGTCCTTGCCCATGAAATAAACCAAAAATGATCCGAGTAATACAATAACAGCAAGGCCCAGCGTGAGCCACGGCCACATTTTCTTAATCGAGCTATTCATATCAGCATGCCTCTTTTCCTGAAATAAATGTACAGCCTATATCATACCTTAACCCGCTGCAGAAGAAAATGGCTCCTATGGGCCATGTCTGATCATACTTAGCAAGTGAGGGCTGTATATCCAACTGAAAACTTCGTTTCATTAGAAAAAGCCTGATTACTCAGGCTTCTCTACTGTTTTATATTTATATCCATGATAACTCTAGCGCATCCCCGGCTTACTGGGTTAGTTAAGAGGAATACTGCGGAGCACTTCGACTCCGTTTCAGCCTTAGCTTATATAACTCTGGCAGTGCAACGCCGATCAGAACGATAATGACGCCAAACCACTGCAGTCCACTAACATGCTCATGAAGCACGATGGAAGATAACAACACCGCAACCGGAAGCTCTACTGCACCCAGAATGCCTGCCATATCGCCCCCAATATGAGGAACCCCAATGGCGAACAACACTGGCGGAATGAAAGCACCGAAGAAACCGAGCAGTAATCCGAACACAAGCAGCTGGCTCCAGATCAGTCCGTTAAACAGGAATGTCGGCGGGAACAGAATGCAGAGCAGAATCAATCCGCCAGTAACCATCCACGCGCTGCGAAAAGCAGGATGAGCTGACGGGACAGCTTTGCCGCTAAACAGCACAAACAGTGAATAACTCACAGCAGCCATCAGTCCGAGTGCAATTCCCAGACCGTTAAACTCGCTCAGTCCCTGCTCCAGGAATCCTGCAGCAAGGAGAGTACCTCCGAACAGAATAATGAGTGTTAGGAAGGTTACTTTGTCTGGACGTTGCCGTTTACTTATCGCCTGAATCAACACGCTAATCCAAGTAAACTGAAACAAGAGAATAATGGCGAGGGATGCGGGAATGTAACGTAATGACTGATAATATACCAAACCTGTAATTACTGTTGGCGTACCTGCAGCCATTAACAGTAGACGCTGCTTCCACGTAAGTCGCGTAAACACACGGGTCGCTGCTGCTGTTTTGCTAGTTTGTGATCTGCGTTTTGTTTTAAATTTCGTGTATAATGCCAGCAACCAGGACAGGATGAACCCCGTGACCAGCTGTGAACCGACAACCTCTCCGAGTTGATATCCTTCACCGTATGCCAGCACAACTATAGTTGATAAGATGCCATAGCTCATCGCTCCAGCGAGAACGGACAAATAGTATTTCATTATGAATAAACCTCCTGATGATCGATAATACGTCCGCATGTCTAATCCATGCCAAAGTCACAACCTGCCATCCAAACGCAAAAAATCCTAACTTCGTGCAAGGAATAAATGAAATTCCTGGCATCGTAGTTAGGAAGTATAGGCTTCCCGTAGAGACCCTCGCCCTGTGTACACTTTTGGCCTGCGAGGTTATACGAAATGAAGTATGCTTTTGTGATGTTACGTATGTGACGACTTTTCATATATTACATGGCAGGTGAGATGGTGTCAACCCCATCATTCAATCGAAAATGAAATTGGACAGCTAGGGGTATCGAAGAATATCATCCACGGCGTTATCTCATTCAGGAGATTCCCAAGCCAGCGTTTGTTCCAAACCCTCCTGTAAACCTTGCAGATCCAAGCCATCCACGGCAAAAGCTTCCCGGATCAGTGCCGGGGCCACAAATTCATCGTATTTGCCTAGATACGGGGCCTCGTCTTCCGCCAGCAGTCCTGAAGCATCCTCAACGGTTCGGCATTCGCTCATAATCTCTGCCAGTAGTGTTCGTGCATCCACTTTACCAGAGACGACAAAATAATAAGGCTCCATGGGCACGACAGACCGCAGCGCAAATCGATCGGACAGATTATGCTTCATCAGTCGTTCCAGTGTACGAAACGATTTGCTTCCCACCCAAGGGAGAACATACAGGGAATCACCACCAGCCGGAATAACCACCTGCTTCAGCAATCCGCTTTCCCGAGCCAACCGGCGTGCACGCTCCAAGCGATTCACTGCTTGTGGAGACAGATAAGGATAGATCACTGAATCCGACAGAACCTCACGCATTTTCTGAATGACCAGCGTATGAATGTCACCCCCCGCTCCTAGCCATAGGGTGTCCACTTTGCCTTTGGCCGCCTTCACATATACGGCTTTGTGTTTATGATCCACTTCTTCGACTTTCCAAAGCTTTCCTGCAAGGGAAAAGCAATAGCCTGGCGGTGGAACTGTCGTTATCGAACCGATTTCCTCTGAACCATTCAGCACCTTGTGTTCCTCATCATCTTTGAAAACCGCGTAAAAGCGATAATTATTCACCGTTTTCTCGCCAGTGAGCCCAATGATTAATGTCTGTTCCTCGGTCCACTGCAGATGATCAGTTTCAATCAGATAATTTAAGAATGTTTGGTACTGATCGGGCTGGATCTGACTGAACGGCGCAAGTGACAGCACGGCATACGCGAGTTCGCGAGGCTCTGCCTCCCCCATACTTTTCAGCATGCTCATCGTCTGATGGTAGAGAACACCCATTGGCATTTTGCGAGCCTCAAGCGGTTCGACCCATTTGGTCTTCACATACAGTTCTATGACAGCAATCGCACGCAGCAGCGTCCATGGCATGCGAGCTGGAAGCTGCGCTTCTTCATCCTCTTCTTCCGGACAAACGAATAACATTTCCGAAGCCATGTCATCCCGTCTTCCTGACCTTCCCAGACGCTGGACAAAACTCGAAGCACTGTAAGGGGCACCGAGCTGCACAACCCGTTCCAATTCACCGAGGTCAATCCCCAGTTCCAATGTTACCGTAGCCGCAGCTACTGCCGGACCTACCCCGGTCCGCAGGGCCGCCTCCGTCTCTTCGCGAAGCATGGATGATATGCTCCCATGATGCACATGAAATACATCCCTTTCTTCCCGGCGTGCAGCGACTCTTCTCATTTCAAGGATGGTCACTTCGGCATCCGTTCGGCTGTTGGTGAAGATTAGCGCCTTTTTACGATGGGTACTCTCATAGATGAAATCGTAAAAGGCCTTGCGTGCGTTGTGCAGATGTTCAGCCTGCTCCTCATCCCGGGCATCCGGAAAAGAGAAATGCTCCACCCGCAAGCGCAGCTTGCGGCCACCTGGAGAAGACACGACATCTACCCCTTCCTGCGTTCCTGCTGCCAGCCATGAAGTTGCTGCCTCATAATCACTCAGTGTCGCAGATAATCCAACTCTGCGGGGTCTGCAGCCAGCCATCCGCTCAATCCGGGCCAGTTCACTTAATACCTGAATTCCCCGATCTGCTCCCATAAATGCATGGACCTCATCAATAATAACGTACCGCAAATCATGAAACAGCGCTGGTATGGCATTGGGACGGTTCATGAGCAATCCCTCGAGCGATTCCGGTGTAATCTGGAGCACGCCGGACGGATTTCGCACCAATCGTGTTTTTTCCGCTTGAGGCACATCCCCGTGCCAGTGCCACACCGGTATGTTGCCCTCAGATAGCAGATCCTTCAGGCGCTCGAATTGATCATTGATCAGTGCCTTAAGTGGTCCGATGTACAGAATGCCCACTGATTTGGAAGGACGTTCATACAACTCGGTCAGTGCTGGAAAAAAGGCTGCTTCCGTCTTGCCTGATGCCGTTCCTGCCGCGATCAGCATATGATGCGGGGTATCGAAGCAGATATGACAAGCCTCAATCTGTGCAGGGCGAAGCGAATCCCATCTTTTTTTATATATAAATTCCTGGACAAAAGGCGCCAGTCTGTAAAAAGGATTGTCCCTCATAATTCAAATTCCGCCAGAAAATCGTCCATCTCATCCGGAGCAGAAGATGATGCATTTCCTTTTCCGCCATCCTGTGGCCCGGCTGCCCGCTCACCAAGCAATTGGGCATAGGTCACTTCCGGATTCTGGTGGAGCGTATGCAGTACATCCATAAAATCTCGCACTACTTCACGGGTTGTTAACAGCTCATCCGCCCCGAGACGGTTCACCGCCGTTTGCATGAAATCAACCAGATCTTCATCCGTCAAGCTGGCCCGGTAACCAAAATGAAGGGCATGAATCTGACGCAGCTTCTGCAGCAGGATGAGAATCTCTTCATGAGATAACATCGCAAGCTTTAGAATAGGCCCTGTGTAATTCGCATATTCTCTCGCTGCATAACGACCATCGATCAGTCTGGAACGAAGCGCCTCATAACTAAACAATCCGCGCCTCTCATCCTCTACAAATTGCGGCGTACCGCCAACAAAGATGCCGAGGTGCTCCGCCTTGCCCTGCATCGTGTCATTAAACATGGTCAGCAATTTCTCATAATTGCTTTGCCGAGAGATGCTATTTGTGATCTTGTACAGATTCACCGCTTCATCAATAAAGAGCAGTAATCCTTTATAACCTATACGTGCCGTAAACTCCGACCATAATTTGAAATAATCATACCAGTTGTCATCATCGATGATCACGCCGACAGCAAGTTCCTTTTTGGCTTCCGTCTTGGTGGCATACTCCCCTCTTAGCCAGCGAAGCGCAGCCTGTTTGCGATCATCATCTCCCAGCTTGTATCCGTTCCAGTACGAAGCAAGAACTTTGGCAAAATCAAAGCCATGCACCAGGTTCTGCATTTCGTTCGTGACCGCGTATATCTGCTTCTCTACCTCTAACGGCAGGGCAGGATCATCAGGTCGCAAACCCTGGTTCTGCATCGTTTGCTGTTGCAGGGCAGCAATCCACTTTTGCAGAATCGGTTCAAGTGCTCCACCATCCGGACGTGTGCGCGTGGACAGACGGGTCATCAGTTCTCGGTACGTTGCGAGTCCTTGACCTTTGGTACCTACCAATCTTCGCTCTGGGGACAGGTCTGCATCTGCTACAACGAACTCCCGGTCCATCGCATAGTTCCGAATCATTTGTAAAAGAAAGCTTTTCCCGCTGCCGTACCTTCCTGTAATCAGTTTAAATGCTGCTCCGCCTTCGGCAATGTTATCCAGATCACGCAATATCGCGTCCACTTCGGGCTTGCGGCCGACGGCAATCTGCTCCAATCCAATTCGCGGTACAACACCCGCTGTCAATGAATTCACCAGCGCAGTGGTCAGCCGTTTCGGTATTTTTAGTTCTGTCACTGTCCTCTCACCTCGTCACATGTTCAAATACATTCATATATTCAGAAACAATCCGGTCACTGTCAATCAGTAGGTCACCAATCGTTTCCATGGCCAGATCGTTAATTTCATCAAGCAGAAGTGCAGGCATTGTTCCATATTGCTCAGCCACAAGGTTCAGTTCAGTATCTGGGTGCTCGCCGAGCAGAGCATGAATGGCCAGCACATGCTGAGGAGCAAGCTGGTCCGCCAAGTGGAGCCATTCTTCATCCAAATCCCCGGCAATCGCTTCCTCCCACTGCAAACGGACTGGCTTATCGTTCGGTGCGACGGGCTCGGAACGTTCAGCTAACCCCTCATCAGCCTCTGGTTCGAGAGAGTGATCCTTATCCTGTTCGGTCATGTATTTCACGGTATCGTTCGCTTCTCTCTCCACCGCAGCCTGATGTTCGAAGGGAGGCGGTTCATGTCCCCTGTCCACATCTTCCTCAATCGTTAAAGCCTGGCGGACATATTCGCTCTCCTGCTGTAATGACGTCAGTTTCTCCGGATCAATTCGAATCATTGGTTTCTCGGCGGCTTCTGCTTGTTTAGCAGCATATACCTTGTCCAAATAACGTTCGATCAAGCCTGCGAGTTCAGGTTCCAGAGTCTTTCCACGCAATCGGCCTCTGAATCCGAGCAGTTCCCGGCATTTGTTTTCGGTACAGCGAAAGATGCGTGTAACCAACTGAACAAAATCCGAATTCTCTCCAACCGGAACATAGGATAAGGGAACCGTTTTCCCATAAAGGGTATCGTCATATACCGCTTTGCGAAAGAGCACCCGCTCCGTTGTTCTCGGCTTACCCTGTATAAACTGGTTCGCGATCCCTTCCTGACGTGTTCGCAGCAGATAGGAATCGACGAGCACCATAACCTTGGGGATAACCTCTTCCAGCACTTCCTGGCCGCCATCCCTATAAAATTTGCTGAGCGTGATGTCATAGTCATAATATCGACGCAGCAGATTCAACGAAACGTCGGAGATTCGATTCTGCAAAATCCGCTGCATCTCCATATCCTGTATCTCAGCGGGAAGATATCCGCTTGAAATGTCGAGAATCTCGGACAACGGCATATCCAGTTGATGAACCAGCGTGTAATCCACAAGCCATTCCTGCATATACATGTCCAGCTGCGGATTCCGGACACGGTAATGTATCCATAACTGTTTCAGTTGATCGAAACCCGCTTGAGGATCTCTCCACCCTACGCCGTTAATCAATTCATACGTATGAACGAATACGTAGGACAGATCTGTATCCGGGAAACGTCTTTGCCTCACTTCCGACCTCCAGTACAAGTACCACTCGCGCTGGGACTCGTTCATGACACCATAAGTCGGCCAGTAGCTCATAAAAGGAACAAACGGAGCAGGTTCTCCCTCCACTTCTTCAAGCTGCCGTGCCTCTTCCACGAATCGCTTCTCCGAAGACAATATGCTGCCGCCAGCACGGCTTGAATGAAATTGCCTGTGGGGAATGGTTGAACGTTCAGGCACCGGAATAGCCGAGGCTTCTGGCTCTTCGGTCAGATCGATCTCCATAAATTCCAACTGTCTTGAATGATCTTTCATTGAAACTGTTTCACCATCCTCCATCCTTCATAATACGAACAAGTGTATCCATATGCATCATTATAGCACTTGTCCTGTGACAATGGCGATGAGAATGCATTTTTCAAAAAAAGAAAGAATGGCGTTCAAACTGGCCTCCAGTTCAAACGCCACCCTATAATTGATCAACAGCCTTGCTAAAATGAATTTGTGATCCGTGAAGGATATCAGACCATAGTGATCCGATTTTTCCCTTCATTCTTCGATTGAAGCAATGCCTGCGTTCCCTTTTCAATTAAATCAGACACGGCCAGACTCTCTTCTGGCACCATGACAGCACCGCCCACACTGACGGTAACGACTTCATCCGGGCTGGACGGGTCCCGCTGAATTTGAAGAGCAAGTACATGTTGCCTGATCTCTTCTGCAAGCTGGTCAGCCTGTTCTGACGTTGTGCCCTTGAGTTTCAGTATGAACGTTCCTCCGCGCAGGCGGGAGATCAGCGCTTCATTCTGCTCACTAACGACAGCCAGCACTTCGCCTATCCATTGCAGGCAGAGATCTCCGCCCTGGAGACCGTAGGTAGCATTGTAGGATCGGAAATCGTCGATATCAATAATCAGCAGTCCCAGACTGCATTTTCCCTGCAAACACTCATCCCAATCTTCCTGAAGCTGAGATTTAAATATGGATTGAATTGGCATCTCCGTTAACGGGTCTGTATTAAGATAGTTTTGCAGCTGATTGGTTGTCTCCGTATAACGTTCCTGCTCGTGGTTGGATACTCCACTGTTCAGAACGACCATAACCGAAGGTTTGCCTGCGTGCATAACCGAAGCAAGTGTAACTTCCAGGAGCAGGGAAGCTCCTGCAGCTGTTGTGAAATAGGACTGATTTGTGTACAAACGTGTATCATCCAGTTTCAACTCTTCCAGATGCTGCTGCAAGACGGCTCTTGCATTATCAGGTACGAATTGGCTGAAGTCCATGCCGTTCAGAAGCTTGGAGTTTTCATACCCCAGCAGTTCTACCGCCCTGTTATTGCAGTATATAATTTTGCCATCCGTCAACGTAAAGAAGGCTACAGGTGAGAACTCCATGAGCTGCAAATAGCGTTGTTCATTTTGCCGCAAAACACGTGCATTTTGCAGCGCCTGTTCTTCGGCCTGAACCAGTTGATTTTCCGTTTGGCGGCGCACAATGCTTTTGAGCAAAGGCAGCACATTCAGCTCTTTTGTTGTCCATGGATAGGAGGTGGATTGTACAACCTCTCGCCATTTCTCAAATGATTTTCGCGGAGAGAGACGCACACCGTCATCGTTCTTTATAACTGCTTTGGCCGGATCCCCCGCCCAATCCACAAGTTGAATCACCTCAGGCCGGAACCAGATCATATAATGATGCTGCCCGGGTGAAATTGCAACATAGATTACACCCGACACTTTCTCCTTGTAGGCTAACGCAGGACTGTACTCCAAACTCAGCTTGGATGTATGGTAACTATAGTCCTCTGATTTACCCGCAAGCCAAGCGGCAAGCTCACGCACTTGTTCTCGTGTCGGTGTATCGCCATACAACATTAATTTGTCCTGATAGCAAATGGCAGCCCCGGAGGCACTCATGAGACCAAGTAACGTTTGCTCTTCACTCTGAAGCTCTTCCAGAATTCGGGCAAGGCTGGTATTCCCGATAAATATGCTGGAAACCCGGGAAGCAGCTTCCCGCGACCTGATCTCTGCCTGATATTCATCCAGCTGTTGTCGCTGGAACAATTCACTGGAGAAAAACGCACCCAGGAAGTTGCATAAGTTTCGTACACGATGAGGTACATATCTGGCCGAGTAATGATGGCATGTAATCAATCCCCACAGCTGATTGTCATGAATCAGAGAAATCGTTACTGTCGCCCCAACGCCCATGTTCTGTAAATATTCAATATGCAGTGGCGATACACTGCGCAGGACCGAAAGACTCAGATTGAGTGGTTTACCCGTCAAAGGCTGCAGTGTAGGGATGATCTCTACAGGTTTGTAGTTGACATTAACGATGGTACGCAGCCAGTTCCGCAAATATAATTCACGCGCCTGTTTAGGAATATCCGAAGCCGGATAATGATGTCCGAGAAACGGTTCTAGCTGTTCCTCACGCGCTTCGGCAATGACCTTACCATTCCATTGCTCGTCAAATTCGTAAATCATGACCCGGTCATAACCGAGCATTTCCTTCACTTGCTCCGCTGCAATCTGACTGGCCTCAATTCGGCTGTCCGTGCTCTTGATCCGTCCAAAAAAGCGTGAGATCCACTCAAAATCATTACCTTCCATCGTTCTGCTCTCATTGGAAGGCTCCATCTCTAGTATGAGCAAACCTTCGCTCTCATGGATCACCGACGTGAACACCTGATCATGTCCGGCGATGTTGATTGTGAGATCCATATATTGCAGATCTGAGGTTACAGAAGCACTGAAGCTGCGTGCAAGGATCTGGTGAAGACTCTCTCTGCCAATCAGATTTTCGAGAGGCAGACCGAGCACTTTATCGGCTTCAAGGCCGAGAAGCTCTTCTGTATTCTGACTGCATTGTACAATGGTAGGGACATGCTGGGTATTAACAGCCAGTAGTACACCATGAGGCTGAATGAAGCCGGGAATATGAATCGGTTCTTTATCACAATTGTTAAGATCTATAGGATCATTGGTGTACGTACCTTGATGAAGCAGCGTACGGTTAAGTAGATTATTATCTTTCCTGGACTTCGATTCGGCCATGGCCTGAAAATACCCCTCTCATGATATCCCCCATATATAAATTAAAAGGATTCCTTCATTACATAGATTTGCTTATTACTTATTTATATATCTCATTTGGTATTAATCCATTGGTCAAGCAGCCGGAAAGTTTCCGAAGCCGTATGAACCATTTCATTTTGTTCTTCCTCGCTGTGAGCGAATTGGACCAGCTGCTCCATGAATTCAGCCCATCTTGTTCTGGTCTCGGAACCATAAGCGTTGAAGTATTCAAGTCCGCGACCCGCATCAATCGGCAAAAACTGTGAAAGACGTTTGGTTATGATCTGACCTCCGTTGGTGGAACCTTCAATGACGTACAGATACCCGAACAATCGTGCAGGTGAAGATATATCCGGCAGTTCCTCACATCTTGGCAGCTGCTTGATCTCGTCATCACTGGAACCTAAATTACGCAGGTCGTTTTCAAGTAATGCAGCTTTCCCCCGAATCTCGTAGTCCAGTCCGGTGCTCTTCCAAAACGGCTGCTCTAGTGCATGTTCTTCCAATGGTTTTAAGAAGCCATAAAATTTCGCTAAATATTCCTTATACTCTTCTAAGCTCACGGTTTGATTCATAATAGCCTTCGCATAGTCGTTCTGTTCCACTTGTCTGTGATAATGAGCTGTCTCACTCTTCAGACGTTCCATAATGGTACTGGCTGTCATGTAATCATCACCTTTCTCTACTTCCTTTATCAAAAATTAAAACAAACAAAAACAACATGATGTTCAGTGCAGGTTACAATAGGTGCCCACTAATCCAGATAAAGATTCTATGTAAGTATACTTTTTCTCACAGAAGAAAACTACTTGTACCCCGTCCCGTTACCTTTGAAACGTTTTATACAGTTGTTAAAATACGTTCTCCCTCATATATGTAGTCCATTCTCGTTGTAATGCGAGGTAAAATGCCCCTACCATCATGTTTGCCGGGAGCCACCAGTAATTTAAATCTATTATTAACCTTGGTCAATCTAGCAGTGAAAAACACAACCCGATGTTTAGCAGTAAATCTACAATGGTTAATGCTGGAATATGATCAAAATGATACACTGAGGATATATTCTGTCATTGGAGGTATCGTATTCATGGAGGTACGTGTTCAAGAAATTATCGATCATATGACTGCTCATGTTGAATTGCAGGATAGCACCGTGGATCAGTTAATTAGCGGATCGATGGATCAACTCGTCACTGGTGTTGTTGTTGCATTCATGCCCACTCACCAGGTCATTGAACGTGCAATACAACAGGGAGCCAACCTGATCATCGCCCATGAGCCCCCCTTCTATAACCACCATAGTCATACGGATTGGTTAACCGAAGATACTGTCTATCAGACGAAGCGGAACCTCATTGATGAAGCCGGAATTGCCATTTATCGCTGTCATGATTCCATTCACCAAGTTCAACCCGACGGCATCACCGAAGGTTTAGTTCAAGCATTGGGATGGACATCCTTCCGTGAGCAAAGGAAGCCAGAAGCAGATATTCTTTCTTTTGATCCAGGTATGACGGTTCAGCAAATTGCAGAACATATCAAACATACACTTCAGATTGAATATGTGCGCGTTGCCGGTAACTTGGAGATGACTTGCCAGCGTGCAGCCGTATTGGTTGGTTTTCGCGGTAATGGGAATCTAACGATCCCCCTACTGCATAACGAACGATTGAACCTGATTATTGCAGGCGAAGGCTTCGAATGGGAAACACCAGAATACATACGTGATGCTGTACAGCAAGGCAGGCAGCAGGCTCTTATCATGATCGGTCATGCCGAAAGTGAGTCTTCCGGGATGAAACTCCTAGCAATGAAGCTGGATCAAGCCTATCCTGAATTACCTGTGACCTTTGTTGGAGAACAGCCTGTATATAACGTGCTTTAATTGATTTTGACTTGATCGCCGCCCTCTGCGAAGAGGGTTTCTTTTATTTCCTCCAAAACATCCTTAGTTGCTGTCTGACTGATTAAGCTTAGATTGTACGACCTCCACTTCGCTCACATGTGGATTTTTATGCTCCAATGTTGTACGCTGATTGCTATGGTTTTAGAGTTCAGGACATTTGTCCTTGGCGATCGGGGCACTTCTATCATTTAATAGAAGTCGAAGTAACACAGTGATAAGGAGCGTACAGCATGAAAGGAATTATTTTTGCATTACTCGGCGGTGCCTGCATTACGCTGCAAGGTGTAGCCAACACCCGGATTAGTACGGACATGGGTACATGGCAAGCCGCCACCATTACACAGTTTACCGGCTTTATCTTGGCAGCCATCATTCTGATGTTTGTCCGTGATGTCAATCTTCAGGGATTAAAACAAATCAAACCGTTATATCTCGCCGGAGGAGCTTTCGGTGCGGTTATTATTTTTAGTGAAGTGTCTGCCATTCAACAAATTGGGGTAACCTTCACGATCTCTGCCCTGCTGATTGCACAGCTGTTCCTGACTTTTCTGGTCGACAGCAACGGGTGGTTTGGAGTCGTGAAGCAGAAGATGAAGCTGCCGCAATTTCTAGGCATAGCACTCATGATTACGGGTGTTATTATTATGAAACTGTAGTTTCTTTTTAGTTTTCAAAAGAACAGGTCGGGGGAGAAGTACTTTATGGAAGAAATCCATGATGAAAATCAATTGTTATACTACTTGAAGCAGTACCAGCTCGAAACCGTATTTCCCGAACCCCTGCATCCATTGATGAACGTATGTCATTTTGAAAAATGTGAATTGATCTGCCGCCAAGGTGAAGCATCTGAATACTTATATGTACTGGTAGAAGGCAAAATCAAGATTTTTACGACGTCTGCCCAGGATAAAACACTCGTGCTCTGCTTCAAAACCCCACTTGAAGTTGTTGGGGACGTGGAGTATGTCCGGGAAAGTCATATCATTAATACCGTGCAGGCTGTCACACCTGTCGTCATGCTGCGTATCCACTACCGACACCTGGCCGAACTTGCCGGCGACTATGCCCCTTTGCTTAAATTTTTGCTAAAGATCATTTCTCATAAGTTCTACATCGATTCAAACTTCTCAAGTTTCAACCTGATGTACCCAGTTGAGGTGCGGTTAGCCAGTTACCTGCTGTCCATCTCCACCGAGGAGGCAGGTGCCGTCGTACATGAGGGACTGGATTCGTTCAATCTGACGGACATTGCCAATCTGATCGGCACAAGCTACCGGCATCTAAATCGGGTCATCCAAAAGCTATGTACGGACGGGTTCATTGAACGCAACCAAGGTTTTATTCAGGTCAAGGATCGAGCCGGTTTGCGTCAAATTGCAGGTCACAACATCTATGAATAAGGAGATTACAGCTAATGATTGTTACGGGTATTTTGCTCGCATTACTTGCAGGTGCACTCGTCAGTCTGCAAACCGTTTTTAATAGTAAAGTCAATGAAAAGACTGGGTCATGGTCCACGACGACGATGGTTCTTTTCACCGGATTCCTTGCCTCTTTCCTGATTTCGCTGCTGGTGGAAGGCAAAAACACGTTCAGCTTCCAGCATATGCAGCCATGGTACTGGGTAAGCGGTGCTATCGGGGTAGGCGTCGTATTCTGTCTCGTTCAGGGAATGAAGCTGCTCGGGCCTACCTTTGCCATATCCATTGTCCTGACCTCCCAGCTGAGTTTTGCTCTCTTGTTTGATTCGATGGGTTGGCTTGGGCTGGAAAAGATCCCCTTCTCCTGGAATCAGCTGCTCGGCGTGCTTGTAATCGTGGGGGGAATTGTACTATTCAAATTTGTCGGCAGTAAAAGCAATACAGCAGAGAAACCTCGTCGTGCTCTGCGGTCCAATTCTTAATTACACATGCAAAAAAAGAGTGTCTGACCATCAGCAAGATGGATTGGACACTCTTTTTCTTATAGACACAAGCATATGCATGATATCTTATACAAACTCTACGTTGTGGTACACTTGCTGAACATCTTCCAGGTCTTCCAGAGCATCAATCAATTTTTCGAATTGAGCCTGTGCATCCTCGGGAAGTTCGATATGGTTTTGCGCCAGCATCGTCAGCTCGGCTACGGTGAACTCAGTAACACCAGCAGCTTTGAAAGCTTCCTGAACGGCATGGAATTGGTCTGGCTCCGCATATACGATCACGGATTCATCCTCATCCACGATATCCCGCACATCCACGTCTGCTTCAAGCAGGATTTCCAGCACTTCTTCGGAGTTTTTGCCTTCTACACCGATGACCGCAGTTGGATCGAACATGTAAGCAACCGAACCGCTGACGCCCATGTTTCCGCCGTTTTTGTTAAACGCGGAACGAACTTCAGGCGCTGTCCGGTTCACATTGTTGGTGAGTGCATCCACGATGACCATCGCACCATTCGGTCCGAAGCCTTCATAACGCAGCTCTTCATAGTTCTCATCCCCGCTGCCTTTAGCCTTTTCCATCGCGCGATCGATAATCGCTTTTGGTACATTATACGTTTTCGCACGTTCCAGCACGACTTTCAGCGCACGGTTTGCCTCCGGGTCTGGTTCACCCTTCTTGGCAGCTACATAAATCTCAACGCCGAACTTAGCATAAACCCGGCTTGTATTTGCATCTTTTGAAGCTTTTTTTTCCTTAATATTATTCCACTTACGACCCATATCGTTTCCGCTCACTTTCAACATGTAATCTGCATTCTACCTAGTTATTATATCTTGTTGAGACTGCTTCAACAAGTTCAGTATGACGAAATAATGGTAATGTTTCATAGCAAACGGTCGTCAGATGCAGCCTGAAACGTCATTTGACCTTTCATTAACCTTTCGGCTCCCTCCTAAATATACTTTGATTTCCTAATGTATGAGGAGCTTCGCCGAATACCAGATCAATCAATAAATCTAGCACAAAGAGCATTCCCGCAGGAATGCTCTTCTAACAATCCGATTCAATCAGGCATGAAACTGCTGTCCATCCAGCACTTCAGGCACATAACCGGCACGAATAACAAAATCACCGAAATGTTCCCCTTCATGACGTTCTCTCGCATACTGATGCACCATCGGAGTCAACGTATTCAGGATCTCTGCTTCACCAATGTTTTCTTTATAGAGCTTGTTTAGACGATGCCCCGTGAAGCTGCCACCCAGATACATATTGTATTTGCCGGGAGCCTTCCCAATAAATGAAACCTCGGCGAGCATTGGTCGCGCACAACCATTCGGGCATCCAGTCATACGAATGACGATCTCTTCGTCTCTCAGCCCTGCTTCATCCAGAACAGGTTCCAGCTTGTCGATCAGGGACGGCAGATACCGTTCGGACTCCGCCATGGCAAGACCGCAGGTAGGAAGTGCCACACACGCCATGGAATTTCGGCGCAGAGCCGAATAATGAGCCCCATCCGTAAGATTATACTGCTGAATCAGCGCTTCGATTTTTTTCTTCTTCTGACTGCTGATGTCCCCGATAATCAGGTTTTGGTTGGCTGTCAGTCGGAAATCGCCACTATGAATCTTCGCAATTTCGCGCAATCCCGTCATAAGCGGATAGCCGTCGATATCTTTTACCCGTCCATTTTGGATAAACAACGTATAATGCCATCTGCCATTACTGCCTTTGACCCAGCCGTACCGATCTCCGTTATGATCAAAATGGTAAGCGCGTGCTGCTTCCAAGCTCCAGCCCAGGCGGTTCGTCAATTCCTCCACGAACCAGCCGAGCCCGCGGTCATCGATGGTATATTTGAATCGTGCATGCTTCCGTACTGCACGATCTCCATAGTCCCGCTGAATCGTGACCGTTTTCTCCGCAACATCAATCATTTGCTCCGGTGTGCAGAAGCCGATGACTTTGGACACTTGTGGATATGTCTTCGGATCACCATGCGACATCCCCATTCCGCCGCCTACCGACACGTTGAATCCCTGCAGTTTGCCGTTCTCTACGATGGCGATAAACCCAAGATCCTGTGAAAATACATCGACATCATTCGATGGAGGAACAGCAATCCCGATCTTGAACTTCCGCGGCAAATATACTTTGCCGTAGATTGGTTCCACTTCCTCGTCACTCGCTCCGGTATCGATCACTTTCTCCCCGTCCAGCCACAACTCATGGTATGCCCGAGTACGCGGATCCAGGTGGTTGCTCACTTGGCAAGCCCACTCATATACTTCTGCATGCACATCGGACTGATTCGGGTTCGGATTACACATCACGTTCCGGTTCACGTCTCCACATGCCGCAAGTGTGCTCAGCAGGGAGTCGTTCACTTCACGAATCGTATTTTTGAGATCCCATTTCAATACACCATGAAGCTGGAAAGACTGACGTGTAGTCAAGCGAATGGTTCCGTTCGCATATTTATGGGCGACTCGGTCCATCATGAGCCATTGCTCAGGAGTTACAATTCCGCCCGAAGCTCGTACACGCAGCATGAACTGGTAAGCAGGCTCAAGCTTCGACTTGTTTCGTTCGTTGCGCAGATCACGGTCATCCTGCATATAGCTTCCGTGATGCTTCATCAGCCGGTTGTCATCCTCCGGAATCGAACCACTAATACGGTCCGCCAGTGTTTCGGTGAGACTGCCGCGCAAGTAATCACTTTTGATCTTTATATCTTCCACATCACTGTTAGCGCGCTGCGGATTCAGTAAGTTATTATAAACCATGCTGCTTTCTCCTCTCGTCTCTGCGGGTGCCTTCATCCGGTATTTCCGAATTAATACACGTCCCGCTGATAACGTTTTTCCTGTTGCAACCTAGTCAGATACTCCGAGGCCTGCTCAGAAGTCAAACCGCCCTCTTGTTCAAGAATGGTAGCAAGTGCGCCATGAACATCATGCGCCATTTTCTTCTCATCACCGCACACATAGATGACTGCACCTTCCTGAAGCCATTGATACAGCTCTTTGCTATTCTCCAGCATCCGGTGCTGAACATATACCTTATGCTCCGTATCCCGAGAGAAGGCCACATCCATCTTGGTGAGCACGCCGTCTTTGAGCCAGCGCTGCCATTCCGTTTGATATAGGAAATCCGTGAGGAAATGTTGATCCCCGTAAAACAACCACGTTTTGCCCTGTGCTCCCGTTTCTTCACGCTCACCCAGGAACGATCTGAATGGGGCTACTCCCGTTCCAGGACCAATCATGATGATTGGGGCATCCGGGTTCTCCGGCAATTTGAAGTTCGGGTTATGCTGGATGTATACGGGCAGGCTGTCTCCTGCCTCAATCCGCTCTGCCAGATGAACTGAACAAACTCCATAACGCTCTCTTCCGCGCGCTTCGTAGCGCACCGTACGCACTGTAAGATGTACTTCATCCGGGAATGACTTCGAACTGCTGGCGATGGAATATAAACGTGCAGGGATTTTACGAAGAACGGCAACAAACTCTCCCGCCGGTATGCCCTTCAGATGATAATCCTGCACCAGATCCAGCAGATCGCAGCTGTTCATAACATTGCGGAACTCGGCGTCATTTGCGAGCAAATCGGCAAGTCCACTGTCAGGACTTAGTTTTGCAAGCTCCTGGACTACAGGTTTGGTCACAGCAGTAATTTCGAAATAGCGCAGCAACGCTTCATACACCGATACCTGCTCTCCTGATTTGTTCACCGTTACACGTTCATCGGCATTCCATCCCATGGCTGCAATCAGCTCATCTACCAGACGAGGATGATTTTCCGGGAATACACCCAGGCTGTCTCCCGGCTCGTAGTCCAGATTGGAACCTTCCAGAGACAATTCGATATGACGAGTCTCCCGGTCTGATCCCCTGCCGTTCAGATTAAGATTCTCCAGCACTTCTGCCTTGAATGGATTGGTCCGATTGTACTCGGATTCCCCGCCACTCACCGCAGCGACGACAGCTTCGCTGGATACGGTACCCGCAGCTGCTGGCGTACTGCTAAGGGAGGCAAGAACGTCATTCATCCATTCCGCTGCCGCTTCGTCAAAATCAACATCACAGTCTACACGAGGAACAATTGGCGTACCTCCAAGCTCCTGCAGACGCTGGTCGAAATCCTTGCCAGTTTGGCAGAAGAACTCATACGACGTATCTCCCAGCGCCAGCACGGAATACTTTAATCCATCAAGCTTCGGAGCACGTTTGCTGTTCAGGAACTCATGAAGCGGAATCGCATTATCCGGCGGTTCGCCTTCACCGTGAGTACTGACAACAATGAGCAGATTCTCAATTTTTTTCAGTCCGTTCGGTTTGAAATCTCCCATTGATGATAACGTCACCTGAAGACCTTGCTCTTCCAATTTCTTAGCCAGCTTCTTGGATAATCCGCTGGAATTCCCTGTTTGGGATCCGTAGAGTACCGTTACTTCCCGGGAAGCCGGGGGTACACTGACAGCCGATACCGCTTCCGCTTGTACATTTGATGCTGCACCTGTTCCGGCCGCTGCTGCTGCGATCCCCTGAATAGCTGTTAAATATCCGCTAAGCCAAGTCTTTTGTGCATCGTTCAATGTAGGAATAAGACGGTTGAGCAGCTCAACCTGTTCCTGATTAAAAGGGCTGTTTGTCACTTGAAGTTCCACCATTTGCCACCTCGCGCATTGCTTCAATTTTAATTCCTACTAAAATGATCAAATTTATTTCTACTCTCTAGAACCTAACACACCGGGTGTTAGGGGTCAATTTCAATCATTTTATAACATTTATCAGTTTCGCTGATAAAGGAACAATATGTACGAACCCACTCCATTTATGGTCATGCAAAAAAGGCTTACTGAGACCTTCAATCCAGGCCTCAGTAAGCCTTTTCTTCTTCTACTTCATTATATTGTTTTCGTTAGTTAGGCCACACCAATTTGTCCATCATTGCGTACACAAGTGCAGCCGATTCAGCACGGGTCGCCTCGGCAAGCGGCTTGACCTCGCCGTTGTACCCGCTAACGATACCAAGATCCACTAGAGTGGCCACACTGTCCCGGGCATATGAGCGGATTGCAGAAGCGTCGCGGAAGCGAGCAAGGCTATCCGTGGAAGCCGATTCGGGTTTGACTAATCCTGCCACCTGCAATGCTCTTACCGTTAGCGTGATCATTTCCTGACGGGTGATGGTGGCTTCAGGCTTAAAGCGCCCATCTCCCGTGCCGCCAGTAATGCCAAGCGAGCGAGCGGCATTAACTGCTTCGTAGTACGAAGCGTCAGTACTTACATCCGAGAACGGAATACCAGGCGCACCATTCAAGCCGAGTGCCGTAATCAGCCACTGCACGTAATGACCACGCGTCATCTCTTGTTTCGGATGTAATTGACGTTCGCTGCCGTTTTCAGCTGCATCCAAGACGCCGCGGACAGCCAGTGCCTCCAATGCATTCTTGGCCCATGGCACATCGGTGATATCTGTGAATTCCTGCTGCACAAATACGGCTGCATAATTTCCTGCTGCCGACACCACGGAGAATGCTACTTCCCTCTTTTCTTGATCGTAACGGCTTTGCGGCAGCGGGGTTGCCACATGGTTCGCATTCAACGCGAACGCTACGATTCTATCTCGCTCTGCACCTTGCAACGATCGGTAAGGCAGGTGAAGCTTCAGCTCATGTGTTTCTGGCCAAGCATCGCCATCCAAAACGAGTTCAAGGCGTACTCCATGCTGTGTTCCGAGTTGATCGGCGACTGTTTTTGGCAGGTCCGTGCGGATGAATCGCACTTTAGCCAGTTCGTGGCCTGCCAAGTCTTCTGTTGATAGTGTCGCAGGAAGTTCTATTGTTCCCAGTTCCGTAACGATCTGGAACACGTGCGATTCGCCTTGATCCGCCAACGCCGAGGCTGGCAGGGACACTTCATACGTGCTCGCCCCTGAGACTGGTTTCTGCCGAAGTTCAACCTGACGAATACCCTTACCTGTAGGAGGTGCAGCTTGGAGGGCTTCTTTGATTACAGAAGCATCCACACTCGTCTGCACAACCCCATTCTTATCTGCCACCCCTTGTAACTCAAGAATGGAACGATCCTTTTGTAGTTCAGGTTTTGGCGAAGAATTCCCTGGTGTTGGATTACCAGCCCCCGGTTGTCCTCCGGAATTGCTCGAGCCTCCATTAGAATTTCCACCTGAACCATCGGAGCCGGATCCGCCCGGGGAAGGCGTATACCCAGGTACGTACACCGTTAACGGCTGGGTCATGGCTTTGCTGTCATCCGAGGTTCGAGTAACCTCCAGTTCCAATGTCACCGCAGTTTCCTTGGGTGGAGGCACGATTGTTCCATCGGTTTGAATGACGGATGGTAACGAGCTTGCAGCGATCTTTACTGTAAAACCTTGCGGTACGACCGGAAGTTTTAACTGCTTGGCACCTGCAGAAGGCTGCTCCAAGGTTGTAATGCGTGCAGCCACATCAGCAGCGGCCTCTTCAGCGGTACGCACTAGATAAGCAGAAGATAAACCACGAATGGTACGCCCTGAGGCATCAAAGGCCTCCACTTTGTAATAGTATTCGGTGCCAAGACGCAGCCCACCGTCGGTGTATTCCCGAAGACTACCGCTGTAAACGACATTATACTCCCCCTGCTCCTTGTTCGAACGGTAGAGCTTGTAGCTTGCTGCACCTAGCTGAGCATCCCAGCGAAGCGTAGCACTCGCTGCATCCGCTATTTCGGCATCCAGTCCGGCCGTGTTGTCCATCGGTGGAACTGCACCCGGCTTGGCGATCACGATCCAGCTAATCAGCGGGTCCTGTGATGCCGTATTGCGCACCGTCAGTTCAAGCTTATTCTCTGTAACGGCAATACCTGTATGAGCTCTGACATTAGCAGGCGTATACGTCACCGGACCCGTGTTATTGCCGTTGATCAGGAAATTTGCTCTGCGGGACGTATTGGTCCACGGATCGTTGAAACCCGCGTATACATCATAAGTTCCATTCGGAACTTCAAAGGTGTAGGTGAGATCGCTGCCCTTTGGCGAATTGCTCACATTACCGCCGTTCAAATAGCGTACGGTCGAGTAGATATCCCCGCCAGCTGAACCGGATGGCAATGCATCTGCACTAACATAACCCCAATTACGTCCTTCCGCCGGTGCATACAGCTGGTCAGCCGTTCCCGTATTGGCAAGCGAACCTTTCATATATTCACCCATTAGTTTGTAATCAGCCGTTTCATAGCCTCCGCTGTTCACGAAATAGATTGCATTCTCCGGTACGACATATACACGGACCGCCTGTTTCTTTTTGCCGTACTCCGGTGTTGTGACCTGCAGCGTAATCGGTCCCGGTTTGGCAAAATCCCCTGCCGTCATCGCTCGATTATCTACCGTCCATACTGCTGGTGTTGGCACAATCGACTCTCCATCCCGCACGTTAACCGTTGTTGGTAGAGAGGGTACTTTCCCCAGAGGCACGGCCTCAGGCAGCGGATCGGCGATGTCCACCTTGCCCATTGAATTCAGCAAATCAGGTGTCCAGCTGTCGTACCATCGAATTGCAATGTCGGAGCCCATGCCAAACTCAATCGGCAAGAATACGTATTTAGCCCCATCATTGGAGAAATTCCCGCCGTTCCACGTATCTCCCACGTATATGAATTTTCCTTTTTCAGGGTCAACAGGAATGACCGATGTAGTCTGCGTGCCGAATGCCTTGCCTGGATCAGGATCGCTCGGCAGGGTACGAATGAATGGATTCGTCATTGTGGTCCATGGGCCAAAAATGTTATCCGCCACAGTTACCTTATTTTCGTTTGGAGACCACCCAGATGCACCGGAGGTCAAAATGTAATATTTGTCCTGATATTTGAACATGGCGGGTGCTTCGCGTTGTCCACCCGGGAATACTCTGACGTAATCAACGCCGTATTCCGCCTGATACGCAGCATCTCGCACCGGATTGCCTTTCTCATCCGTGAGACCTTGCTTATGCCAACCTGTCACATCGCTGTAATCTTCGTTCAGTTTGGAAATATACAGGGTCAGATTTTCCTCACTGGAATAGATCAGGTATGCCGTACCGTCATCGTCCTTGAATAAAGTCATGTCACGTGCCATGCCCCGATCGCTTGGGAAGTAATCTTTTTCCCCTTCCGGAGCTCTGTCCATCCGGTAGCTCTTTTGGTAAACGAACGGCCCCGTTGGCGAATCGCTAATGGCATAACCAGCCTGTGCTTTTCCGTAATTGGCACTATCGTTGTAGGGATCCTTGTCTCCATCCATGTGAGCCCACATGACGTACTTTTTCGTTTTGTCGTTATAAATCACCTTCGGACGTTCAATAATTCGCCCTCTACGGATATCGGCCCAAATGTCCACCTTATCATCACGTCCAGCATACAATTTGGAAATCAGCGGATCCTTCTCGAAATCATCCATGGATTGAATCATGGTGAGTGCCATGCCTTCATCCGTCCAGTTCAGCAGATCCGTCGATGAATACACGCGAATACCAACGGCAGGCCATCCTCCCGTATGATATTCCCCATACCAGTAGTACTTTTCTGTCTGCTCATCGTAGAAAAAGCCAGCCCCATGTGCATCGATGGGCTTGCCATTCAGATCCGGCCATAACTGGCCCGGTGTAAAGCTCGTGCGAATTGTGGCAGCACTCAGTGGTGCAGATGCAGGAGAAGGAACCCCATCCACAGTTGCCTGAAGAATATAATAATATCCTGTGCCCATCGTCAGGCTGCCATCGTTAAATGTGTTACCGTCACCGCTATAGACCTCCTGATACGTACCGCCTGCACTGGTGGCCCTGGATACGGAATACGTCACTTCGGAACCCGGCAGCGCTTTCCATCCGAGGCTAATCGACGTATCGGTTACGTCCGAAACGGTAAATTCGGCGGGGGAGTCCGTCAGGTACGTTGTCACCTCTGCAGCTGCATATTCGGACTCTCCGGCGGCATTATACGCCGTTACACGATAGCCGTAGCCTTGGCCGGATGCAAGACCTTGATCCGTGTAAGTGAGTGCCTGGCCTTCGTACACCTGCTCATATTGCTCACTGCCCGCCTCAGAACGGACGATACGGTATCCGGTTGCGTTATCCACAGCTGGCCAAGACAATTTCACACTGGATGTATCCAGGGCCAGAGCCTTCAATTCTCCTGGAGCCTGCGGTGCGGTTGCTGCTGTCCGAACCTCAAGTGGTGCCGACCATAACGATTCCGTCATTCCCCCGTATTCATAGGCGAGCTTGTAATAATAGACCGTATCGGTGATTAAACCATCGTCTACATAACCAAGTGATTCGGTATCCGCCACCAGGGAATATCCCGCTTCAGGCGAGGTGGAACGATACACGCGATAGCTGGTCGCACCTGCTGTCTCGGTCCACTGCAGCGAGACCGAGGATGACGTCTGCCCATCGACTGAGAGCACAGCATCGTTTCCTGGCGGCGGCTCGGTGATGATCACGTCATCTGCATGAACCGACTGCCAGCGATTTCGTATGCCGAGGCTGCCCGCACCGTATGTAGTATCGATCAGATCGAACACCAACCGATTTGCTCCGTTTTCGACGATGTACCCGCGAATGGAAGGTCCTGACAGCACTATTTTCAGGGTATACCATGTATGTTTGGCAAAAGAATAATCCACTGACTTTAAGGTGGTATCCGCTCCATTCACCCGCTTGGAGAAGACGAGTTTATTGGCTGGAACCTGCATTTGAAAATAATAAAAATTGCTCTTATCCTGAAACCGCGGCAGCATTCCCGGATATCCCTGACCATCTCCCGTGTAAAAGCGCATGGACACCGTCATATCGGACATGATGTCACCGGTGGAGATGATGCCTTCCCCGGTATCGCTCTGAAAAAGCGTCTGGTTCGATTCGTCTGTAGGATCTGAGCTTACCTCCCATAGACCTGAACTTACGTTCCATGCGGGTGATGCCGAGTAATCCCCATCAGAAAAATCGTCCTGCAGCAGCGTACCAGCCATGCTGTAAGCATCAGCATATGTCTTGCCTGGCAGCATCAAAGGTCCGGAAGATAACACGAGCGTAGCAGACAACATGAATATGAGCGGCTTTCTGAGTTTATCCAATATCCATTCTCTCCTTTGCCTTGGAAAATGAAAGCATGGTCCTGATAACACGGTGCTGTTATTCGGCGTTACCTGTGTATCCAGCGCGCGGTAAGGCGTTTCACCTCCTTCGGCTAATGAAATCGGTTTCATTAGAGGGCAAAAAAAGACCTGTCTCCCCTGCTAAGTGCAATGATCCCAATACGGATTACCGTGTCTTCTTTGCCCTAAGGAGTGAAACAGGTTGCTTATGTCATGTGAATGTAAGTGCTTTCTCGCATTATATTATCGTCTTATTGACACTGTCAACCACATCACAGCTCGAACATTTTTCGCAGAACCACGCAAAAAAACACGCATTCTGCCGCTTCCGCAAGCAAAATACGTGTTCTTTTTTTGGTTCGAGTTTATTCGCAATTGTGCTCATTTGGCACCATTCGATCGGGGCCAAGACGGATGTATTTTCAGATTGCGAAAAGTCTCACCTTTTCTTTTCGACATCAATTTAGAATACTTTCGTTGTCCACGATTCGCAGTTCCATGTTTCCGTCACAACATCACGATAGAATTCCGGTTCGTGCGAAATCAACAGAATGCTGCCTTTGTAGGCTTTGAGCGCGCGTTTCAGCTCATCCTTGGCATCCACGTCCAGATGGTTCGTAGGCTCATCGAGTACAAGCAGATTGGTTTCGTTGTTGATCAGTTTGCAGAGACGCACTTTAGCCTTTTCTCCACCACTCAGCACAGCAACCTTACTCTCAATGTGTTTCGTGGTCAGTCCACATTTCGCAAGGGCAGCACGAACCTCGAATTGTGTATAAGACGGGAACTCCTGCCAGATCTCTTCGATACAGGTATTGTAGTTCGCATCCTTCATTTCCTGCTGGAAGTACCCGATCTCCAGATGCTCCCCGCGCTGAACTGTTCCTTCCAGGGCCGGAATTTCACCCAAAATGCTGCGCATCAGGGTCGTTTTACCGATTCCGTTTGCACCCACGAGTGCAATCTTCTGACCACGCTCCATACGCAGATCCAGCGGTCTGGACAATGGCTCGTTGTACCCGATCACCAGTCCTTTGGTTTCAAAAATTAGCTTGCCGGATGTTCTGGCATCACGGAAGTTGAACTGTGGCTTCGGCTTCTCCTTGGCGAGTTCAATCACATCCATTTTGTCGAGCTTCTTCTGTCTGGACATCGCCATGTTGCGTGTCGCCACACTGGCCTTATTACGTGCAACAAAATCCTTCAGATCGGCAATTTCCTGCTGCTGACGCTTGTAGGCCGATTCGAGCTGCTGCTTTTTCATTTCATAAACTTCCTGGAAGTGATCATAATCCCCCACGTAACGGGTCAGGTCCTGATTTTCCATGTGGTAGATCAAGTTAATGACACTGTTCAGGAATGGAATATCATGCGAGATCAGAATAAATGCATTCTCATACTCTTGCAAATAACGCTTCAGCCATTCGATATGCTGTTCATCCAGATAGTTCGTCGGCTCGTCGAGGAGCAGAATATCCGGCTTTTCTAGCAACAGCTTGGCAAGCAGCACTTTGGTCCGTTGACCACCGCTCAGATCATTAACGTCCTTATCAAGACCGATATCCGTCAGACCCAGACCGCGTGCAGTCTCGTCCACTTTTGCATCAATCATATAAAAGTCCTGGTTGGTCAGGGTATCCTGGATGGTTCCGACATCCTCAAGCAGCTGTTCGAGTTCCTCGGGAGTAACGTCTCCCATCTTGCCATACATCTCGTTCATTTCCTGCTCCATGTCGAACAGGTATTGGAACGCACTGCGCAGGATATCACGAATGGATTGTCCCTTGTTCAGCACGGCATGCTGATCGAGATATCCCACGCGCATGCGCTTGGACCACTCGACTTTGCCCTCATCGGGCTGGAGCTTGCCAGTAATAATGTTCATGAAGGTGGATTTACCTTCACCATTGGCCCCGATCAGTCCAATGTGCTCGCCTTTCAACAGGCGGAAAGATACGTCGTTAAAGATAGCACGGTCACCAAAACCGTGACTTAATTTTTCCACATTTAATATGCTCATTCATGACACCTTTTCTATATAGACTTCATTCCTGTATATTATAATCGTTATAACCTGCACAACTCAACGCCATATTTGCCTTATATGCATGAATCGGTTAAAATTTGGCCTTAAACTACTATAGAACGGAGCTCTCTCAGGCGAGCATCAGGTGAACATTATGATTGAAGTAAAACAATCCAAATTGGGTGATGGCGAATTTAATCGAGGGGTTTTTGCCACAGTGGATATTCCCAAAGGTCAATTGATTCATCAGGCCCCGGTTGTCCCTTATCCCAACGAAGACCACGAACATGTCGAAAAAACGATCCTGGAGGATTATGTATTTGAGTACGGTGCCAACCACACCGCCATTTTGCTGGGATACGGCAGCTTGATCAATCATTCGTACGAACCCAACGCAACCTATGATATCAACTTTGAAAACCATACATTTGACTTCTATGCTTATACAGATATCAAAGCGGGCGAAGAGATCCTGATCAATTACAATGGCGAAGAAGACAACATGGACCCGTTATGGTTCCTGGACGATTATGAAGAACGGATGCGTGAGCTGAACGAAGCTGAGGAACGTAACGAAGAGAATGATAATGGTGAGAACAATGAAACGAAGTAATTTGATGTAAAAATGAGTAATCCAGAGACTAGACAGAATAATCGCAGCGTCACATCTCGCGGAATTCCTGCTGAGGATTCTGTCTACTCCCCTCCCCAGAACGTAAACAAGCAAGCCTTCCATACAGGAAGGACTTGCTTGTTTGGCATGGAAAGAACCGTTCAACGGTTGCTTCCGTTCTCAATCCAGTATGGGCGGATCGGTGTGCAAATCCTCATCAGGTGCCGTTGTTCTCCACTTCGTGAATGCCACTTCAAATCCCGCTCGCTTGGGTGAACACAGGAATGGACCTGCCTGCTTGTTCGCCGGATAAGCAAAACGCGCAACCCGAATGGTTCGCCAAGGATGTTTGTCCGTACGCGCCCGAATGACTACCGCTTCGTTGTGGTAGGAAGCTCGAATGGTAACCTTACGTCCTCCCCATTCCGGAACAGGCGATAGCGACCAGTCCGAGAAGTGATCCGTTACCACAGCGCCGATATGAACGATCCCATCGTTTACTTCCACGCCAGCCTTGATCCATTGTTCACGGCTGTGCCAGAGCATTAAACCTGCCTGATCATAAAGTTCAGTAAAAGAACTTAGATCAAACGTAATTTCGACGGCTTCATAACCGTCCCAAGGCGTCAGAAGGGCATGTCCATTTTGGTGACTGAATCCATAGAACGTGTTCTCCCAAAAATCACTGCCTTCCTGTGCCTCCACGATGAAACGCTCTCCCTCTGTACGGGTTGCAACCGGTTCAGTGGTCCATTTGGAATCTGATGTGCCCAGAAATTGTGCTGCAGACATGTTTTCAACACCCTCCCCTAATCAAAACGTCAAATCAGAGAGCCCAAATCCGATGCAGCGGTAGGATATGCAAAATTCATGGTGCTTAACTGATCGGCTGTCAGTTCGAACTGAATGGCCATGGCAAACAGGTTAATCAGCTCTTCGGTCTCGCTGCCCAGTACATGGGCTCCCAGGATACGTCCTGAGTCGTTGTCGATCACGACTTTGGCCATGGCATACTTCTCATTTGTCCGTTTATAAGTATACCATTGCGACATGTCATTTACCTTCACCTCGTAGCCTTCCTCCTGCGCTTGATCCACACTAAGACCAACAGAGCCCAGCGATGGTACGGTAAACACGATGGACGGCATAACGTTGTAGTTCGGCACCGTATGGTTGCCCTTCAGCAAATTGAAGGCTACAGCCCGTGACTCTTGGCCTGCCAGAGGCGTTAGGGGAAGCCCCTTCGTTGCAGCAACGTCACCGGCTGCGTATACTTGGGGATTGCTGGTGCTTTGTAAATACTCATTCACGGTGATGCCATTCTCACTATAGCTGACCTTTCCCTTTTCCAGTTCCAAACTATCCATATTAGGGATACGTCCCGCTCCATGCACCACCCGTCCACCATGCCACTGATGATCGGCTCCGTTCCGGGTACCACTGACCACGAAGGTCTCCCCCTGTTTCCGAATAGACTTCACTTCCGCGTTCAGATGAACGTGAATGCCGATCTCTTCCGATTTTTGAACCAGCAAGTCAACAAGCTCCGGATCAAACTGCTCCAGCGGCCGCTCTCCCCGGTGGATAATGTGCACCTCGCTTCCTGCTCTTGCAGCGATGTGGGCAAATTCAAACGCAATGTAACCTCCGCCCACCAAAATCAGTTGATCCGGAAGCTGATCCAGTTCCAGAAAATCATCGCTGTAAAGTAGATACTCTGAGCCATCTATTGGAAGCGGTGCAGGCTGCGCGCCAGTTGCAATCAGAATATGTTTTCCATGCAGCACTTCATCTCCCACACGAATGTGATCTTCATCTACAAAAGAAGCCTTGCCATGGAAGGTATCCATGCCGGCCTGTTTGAATTTATCCTCGCTGGCTCTCGGAATGCTCGCCGTAAATGTTCGTTTGAAGGCCATAAGTTCCGGCCAGTTTATGGTCGTCCTTCCCTGAGCCCCCTTCCCCAGCATCCGTTCATTCCAGTCGATCAGTTCAGCAGCTCCTGCTAGTACTTTCTTCGGATCGCAGCCTCGCAGGGCGCAAGTTCCGCCAAATTCACGCTCATCAATCACGGCTATTTTCCACCCGGCTTCAGCACAGCGAGATACAACTGAATTCGCTGCACTACCAGTTCCTATTGCAATTAGATCGTATACTTGTGTCATGAATTGTTCCTCCTCTTCCCTTTTCCCCATTGAAATTTATAGTAAACCCGCCTTCTGTAAATAGTCGGACGCAACCTGCTCCGGACGGGCTCCATTCACATTCACCTCATAATTCATCTGACGCATCTCATCATCTGTAATGCGTCCCGCCAGCTGATTCAGTATCTCGATCAGCTGCGGATAGGCATCTGCGGTCTCCTTGCGCAGCAGCGGTGCTCCCTGATATGGCGGGAATAGCTCCTGATCATCTTCAAGCACCACGAGATTATACTGCCTGAGCTCACTATCCGTGGAATAGGCATCAACCAGATTAATATCACCTCGCTGAAGAGCAGCATATCGAAGTTTGGGTTCCATTGTGGCGACGTCAGGAAACTGAATGCCATATTTCTTCTGTATCCCCAGATAACCGTCTTCACGGTCCGAGAATTCAAGTGTGAACCCAGCCTTAATCTGCTGCTGAGCAGACTTGAGGTCTGATATGGTTTTCAGGTCATATTGGTCGGCAACCTTCTCCGGGACTGCCAACGTGTACGTGTTGTTGTAAATCATCGGGTTCAAAAGAACCATACCAAAACGGCTAAGCATTCCGTCTCTTGCCTGTTCATAAACTTGTGTGCGATCCGTATTAATAGCCGTTTCCTTCAAGAATTCTGATATTGCTGTCCCAGTAAATTCAGGGTAGATATCAATGTCGCCGGATCGTAGAGCATTGAACAAAAAGGGAGTCTTCCCCAAACCAGGTTTCAATTCAACCGAAAGATCGGTGTGCTCCTCAATCAGCAGCTTGTACATGTTAATGAGAATCTCAGGCTCTGCACCCAGCTTCCCCGCAATGACCAGATCCTTCTGTTCACTGCGGAATAGTAACGGAATGGTAATCACAAGTACAGCGATCAAGGCCAGTGTACCAAGTGTACCAACCGTTTTTCGAAAAGACAGCCGTTGGAACTGCCGAAGCAGGACATCGAACAAAATCGCCAATAATGCTGCCGGTATCGCCCCTAAAATAATAAGTGCTGTATCATTACGATCGATCCCAAGCAGAATCAGATCACCCAGGCCACCTGCGCCTATTAAAGCTGCTAGAGTTGCGGTACCCACGATAAGAACCATTGCCGTACGAATCCCTGCCATAATGACAGGCATTGCAAGCGGCAGCTCCACTTTGCTCAAACGCTGTCGACTATTCATGCCCATCGCATTGGCGGCTTCAATCATGGAAGGGTCCACTTCGGTTATCCCTGTATAAGTATTGCGGAGTATCGGAAGCAGGGCATACACCACTAGTGCAATAATCGCTGGTACTGTACCGATACCAAACAGCGGAATGAGCAACCCAAGAAGAGCAAGTGATGGAATGGTCTGCAAGATAGCCGTAACACCGATGATCGGTTCAGCAACTTTGGGTTTTCGGGTTAGATAAATGCCGAGTGGAATTGCAATGAGAACGGCGAGAAACAGGGCGATAAATGAAATCTGTACATGCTCCAGAAGAGCTGTTAACAGCTGCCCTTTGCGCTCATTAAATACCTCTGAGAATTTACTCATGGGTCTCACCCCGCTCTTGCAGCTGACCAGACCAGTACCTCAGCACATCCGCCCTGCTCACTTGTCCTACAATCTGATGATTCTTCTCGACCAGCAAGGTATCGTATGCATCCAAGACATCCAATAACTCCGTCAATGTCATAGAAATCGGGACTGCTGTCTTGGCAGACTTCGGAACATGGCCTGGTGCAATAGGCGTCATAATCGATTCAAGATTGAAATTTGTCTGAGTATGAGAAGACAAGTTCACGCTATGATCTTGATTCACGTCTGTGCCAGGACTTCCGACAAAATGACGCACAAATTCATCCGCGGGGTTCTGTAACAGCTCTTCAGGTTTTCCCACCTGCAGTACTTGTCCATCCTTCAAAATACATATGCGATCACCCAGCTTCATGGCTTCTTGTATGTCATGCGTAACAAACACAATCGTTTTCTTCATCTGACGCTGAATCTCCAGAATATCGTCCTGCAATTTCTCCCTGCTCATTGGGTCGAGTGCACTGAATGGTTCATCCATAAGCACAATCTCGGGATCTGCCGCCAGTGCCCGCAATACGCCGATTCTTTGCTGCTGTCCACCCGACAGTTCTGCTGGTTTGCGATCACTGTAGGTCTCTCCGTTTAATCCCACCATATCTAGCAAGTTATGTACCCGTTCATTAATCTGGGCAGGCTTCCATTTTTTCAATTCAGGAACAACAGCGATATTTTCGGCAATCGTCATGTGCGGAAACAAGGCGATCTGCTGCAGTACATACCCGATATTCCAGCGTAATTCGTGAATGTTAAATTCATCGATTGGCCGCTCCTGGATACGAATCGTTCCATCCGTTCGTTCAATCAGGCGATTTATCATTTTGAGCATCGTCGTTTTGCCGCAACCGCTAGGCCCAATCATGACCATTAGTTCACCTTTATTGATTTTGAGATTAACCTGATGAAGAGCCTGTGTCCCATCAGGGTATTGCTTGGATACATTTTTGAATTCAATCATCCGTACATGTCTCTCCTTTAATTAACCTTTCATATCTCATCTATTTCCCCAAAAGAACACCCCAATAATCATCACATGCACGGAGATCTTCTTCCGATCCGACCAGACATGTATAAATTATTTGCGTTGATTTGGAAGCAAGGTGGTATAATGAAAGGAGAGTCAACTACTTCATTTACATTTCAGGATTATTTTCAACATATAAGGAGTGAGCGCGATGCATATTCAAATTACAGATCTGGCTGCAGCGAGATTAACCGAGAGCTTGAATGACAAACCTGGCTACTTCAAAGTGTTTTATGACACTGAAGGCTGTGGCTGCAACGGAATTCTGGTCCTCTTGATTGTAGATGAACCTGCTGCACTGGATGAGCAGATCGAGACCAACCTGGTTCCATTCTATGTTGATCCGAAGCAACAATTAAATCTCGAACAGCATATGAAGCTGGATACGGAGGAAAACTATCCTTCCTTCACGTTGAGCAGTGATTCCGGTGTACTTAGCAGCAACGTTCGGGTTAGGGATACGCGAGCTGTAAGTGCGGGAAAATCCAGTGCACCTGATGCATGCATGCTGTAAACAATAACTTTCATGATCTCAAACAATCGTTGAACATTAATTATCAGATAAGCAAAGACTCTGCACTGAATGCAGAGTCTTTTTTTGTGTTCCTTTTGGCCAAATGACCGAAACTATGAATCTCGCATGATTTGTTTACAACTCGGAAACAATTGGAGAACCTATGGATATAATCCTCTAGTATACTCGGTATATAGAAACGCATGCCTGGTATCGATCAGATGCAGCATGCCAGAGATTCATTAACCCGAGGAGGAACATCATGAAATCATTCACACGCAAATCTATCATATCCACTCTACTCATAGGCTCTGTCGTAGCAGGAGCTGCCTTCACTGCCTTTCCCTTTGTACCATCCATGACGCCAGTCGCATCGGCTGCAAGCTCTAGTTTCACTCAATTTTTGCATGATAACGCGCCAAGCCGCACCATTAAAACAAGCAGCAGCGGTCTCGCAACGGTAACGAATCTAGCCAGCACCGTGGTACTCGTGAACAAAAAAAGAAATCTGCCTTCAACCTATGCACCCAAAGATTTGGTTGTACCGAATATTCCATTCAGCTTCTCCGGCTCCAGTCCGAAGAAACAAATGCGTAAGGTCGCTGCTACCGCGATCGAAAAGCTGTTTGCAGCAGCCAAAAAAGACGGCATTGACATCAAAGCCGTATCTGGTTACCGTTCCTATTCGACACAGAAATCCATCTTCGAACGAAATGCAAGTATCAAAGGTGAAGCTGTAGCCAACAAGACAAGTGCTCGCCCAGGTCAAAGTGAACATCAAACCGGACTTGCAATGGATATTTCCAGTGCATCCGTAGGCTACGATCTGCAGCAGAGCTTCGGCAACACCAAAGAGGGCAAATGGCTGAAGGCCAATGCCCACAAGTATGGATTTATCATTCGATATGGCAAGGATCAGGAGAAGTTGACCGGTTACTCTTATGAACCCTGGCATGTGCGTTACGTTGGGGTCTATATCGCTGGGGAAATTACAAGTCAGAAACTTACTCTGGAACAATATCTGGAGCGCGCCAAATAACGAAGAGGTTGCTGTACACTAAGGAAAAAATTGAACCAGGAGCCGGAGCCCGGAAGGGGGCATTCTGCTCCTGCATACTACACGATAACTACATGATGCTTTGGGTTAAGACATCATAGGTTTCTGCAGCAACATTTTTATGATTAAAAACTGACCATTCTTTTGACCGCTAGAGGCAGTCGTTTCAAACCTTCGGTTCCCGCCCAGGAACCTGCTCCTGCCAGGAGTGCATTGTGACACAAATAAAATGCAGCATGGTAGGCAAGCGTGCCAACGATGATTTCCATGACGAAAAATCGCTTCAATGTGGAGGATTGAATGACATATACCTTGAATTCGTGATAGGAGCTCTCCCTCCTGAATCTGGTGATGAACGTCCTCATGTTTCACCTCTACTGTTTTTATTAAAGGTTATGGCCCTTTGGTCTTGTCTTATTCGAAAATAATACTTACCAAAAGTAACCAAGCGTGTTATAGTCAATTTATACTTTATACATAAGCGAGGTAAACCACCATGAGTGCACTGGAAAACTTGGTCAAAAACCGTAGATCCGCCGTTATTTTTGAAGAAGGTATCGAAATCCCGGAAGCCGATTTGCAGCAGATGTTTGCATTAAACAAATTTGCCCCATCAGCCTTTAACCTTCAGCATACCCACTACCTGGTCTTGACCGACCCGGCCCAAAAAGAAAAAGCATACGAAGCTTCACAGCAATACAAAGTAAAAACCGCCTCGGCTGTCATCGTTGTTCTGGGTGATATCAAGGCTCACCACCACATCCGCACGATTAACGAAGGTTTACTGCATTTGGGTGTGCTCAATCCGTTTGAATATGAACAGGAGTCCCAAAGTGTTTTTGATTTCTACGAAGCCCGTGGCAGTGTGTTTCAGCGTGAAGACGCCATCCGTAATGCCAGCCTGTCGGCGATGCAGCTGATGCTGATTGCACAGGATATGGGATGGGATACGTGTCCCATGATTGGTTTTGACGCCGATGAACTGCAGAGCAGTCTGAATGTTCCCGAACATTACGTTCCTGTCATGATGATTACGATTGGTAAAAAGTCAGAAGCCAAACAACGCCCACGCGGCTATCGTAAACCCACTAACGAGTACGTCAGCTTTAATAAAATGCATGCAGAGTAAATCCATCCAAATAGATATACCAAAAAAGCCACGGTTCCGTGGCTTTAATACATTTCATAGATCAGCTGCTCCGACAATTGTAGGTTCTCATCGAACTCCGCATAGATGTACATTCGGCCTGCTGGTGTATCACCCGCGTCATACCCGAGCCTGAAAACCTCACAGTCCTGAAATTCCACATCTGCCAAAACCAATTCTGATACATCCTCATCCGGATGCGCTTCGGCGATGAACACCAGTGCTTGTTCAGTAAGCGACTGCCATCGCCTCCACGCTTCTTCCATATACGGAGTCAGCTCTTCCATCTCTGCCTTAGTCGAAACCTGTGCGGTAACGACGAGCTCACCTCCCCCTTGGATCGGCAAATTCAGTTGATAGTTGGAGAATGAGCCATTGTATTGAAACACACCCATTCCCTGAACTGCATGAGCAGATTCCGTCATCAGATTATCGACAGTATGCAGTTTCTCCAGCTTGGAATTATGACTGCGGTCCAGCTCCGTGAGTTTGTTCTCTGAACAATAGAGTTCTCTGAGCTGTGTATTATGTTGAATATCCAGTTTGCTGATATGGTTGTTGAAGCATCGTACACTTTCAAGCTTCGGGTTAGAACGTAAATCCAACTCTTTGATATGGTTATCATGGCATCGAAGTTCAATTAATGCTCTACAGTTCGTTAGATCCACACTCGTAAGGTAATTACTGGCGCAGTTAAGCTGCTTAAGCAGTGTATTATGATGAAGCTCAAGTGAAAAAAGAGCATTATAGCTGCAACCCAGTTCTTCAAGCTCTACCTGCTTGTCCAGATCCAATTGGGACAGCATGTTCCAATGGCATTCCAGATGAATAAGTTTGGGATTATGACTTACATCCAATTGCCGCAGTCGATTGAAGCTGCAATCCAATCGTTCCAATTCGGTATTCGAGCTAAGGTCAAGCGAGAGAATTTGATTTTCCTTGCAGTGTAAAATTCTGAGCTTATTATTGCGCCCAAGATCCACATACGTTATTTGATTATAGCTACAGTCCAGTTCTTCGAGGTCTCTGAAATATTCAATCCCGCTCAGACTTCTCACATCTTGTCTTATGATTTGCAATGAAGTTACCTCTTGGATGTCACTCTCCTGAATAGAATCCCGTTGATTACAAAAGTGGTCTAATACATACTGTCTGAAACGTTCATCCGTAAAGGCATGTGTAATATCCATATCCGGAATCTCCCTTCCTCATTTCATAACGAAACGTCCACCAAGCATATCATCCCTATTCTATGGTGAACCGGTTCAGGAATCAATCAGGAAGCTTACATACAAGACCTAGAACCCACCGTTAAACGAAGTCCCCTCCTGCGTCTCTCCTTATACGAAAAGAGTTATGCAAATTTTTTTATACCATGTTAACATCCATCAAGTAAGAGAATTCCTTTGGGAAGGGAAGGTAAAAAAAATGGAAATGTCTATGGAACATCTGGCGGCATGTCGAATCGCTTATGTAAGGCAGGTTGGTCCTTATGGTTCTGCAAACGTCCAAGCTATGAACCAGTTAAAACAGTGGGCAAACGAGAAACGATTACTCACAGAAGCTGCCGTATTATATGGCATACCACAGGATAACCCATCAACGACACCACCGCACCACTGCAGATACGATGCCGCAATCGTGCTCCATGAACTTGAACTCCCTGAAGATGACTCGATAGAGATTGGAGAGCTCCAGGGCGGGAACTATCTCATCTGCAAGGTTAGACACACGCCAGAAGGTATTCAGCAAGCATGGAATGAAATAATCCCTTATTTGCAAAACAACCGTTATATCATGGATCACCAACCGGTTCTGGAGCGATATCGTTGGGATCTCCTCGAACAACATGAGTGCGAAATATGTGTCCCTGTGAAACAGGTCTAAACTAATCCGTTGGACAGCACAAAAAAGTGACTTCATCATTGAAGTCACTTTTTCACTAGTCTACTCTGTAAAAATATTAAAATGCCCAGTTGCCTTTGCGGAATACTGGTTCAATTGTGCCATCCTGCAGCTCGCCGTCAATGTCCAGTTCAGCCGATCCAATCATGAAGTCGACGTGAGTCAAACTCACATTGCACTCATGTTTAAGCAATTCCTCGTTGGACATCGTTGTGCCATCCTTCATATTAAACGGATATGCGCTGCCTACAGCCAGATGGCAGGATGCATTCTCATCAATACCGGTATTATAGAAAATACGATTCAGGTTCGAGATAGGTGAATCATGCGGTACAAGTGCCACCTCACCCAGATAACGCGCTCCTTCATCCGTAGCGAACAGGTTCTTCAGATGCTCTTCACCGGAAGCCGCTGTGAAAGCTACAACCTGGCCGTCCTTAAACGTTATTCTCATCTGATCTACCAGCTGTCCGTTCAAGTTCAGAGGCATCGTACTGCTGACATATCCATTAACACCGCTGCGTTTCGGCATAGTAAATACTTCTTCGGTTGGCATGTTCGCAACGGTATACACACCTGCTTTATTCTCACTTCCGCCGCCACCCCAGATGTGATTGTCTACCAACTCAATTTTCAAGTCCGTTCCTGGTGCGCGGTAGTGCAGGCTCTTATAATTTTTCTGATTCAGCTGATCACTCTTCGTGTTAAGTGTGTCCAGATGCTGTCTCCAGTTCTGGATGGCATCACCGCCATCCACACGATTCATTTTGAAGATGGTGTCCCACATCACATTGATGCGTTCTTCCTCAGGTATGTCGGCAAACACCTTATTCGCCCATGCCTTGGTCGGCGCCTTGATCAGGCACCAGCTGATTTCATGGTTGCGCGTATATTTCGAATAACCGCGGCGTGCCTGGGCAGCCGCCTTGGTAGCACGAGAAACCTTGTCGGAATCAATTCCGTTATACAGTTCCGGGTCCGGTACTTTGATCGTTAAGGTAGCGCCGCCAGCCTCTGCAAATCTCTCCATCATGTCGCCTTTCCATGCCGGATAGTAATCGAAGCTGTCGTCAGAACCTTGCTGGAAACGACTGCGTGTAATTTGATCGTCTTCAAAATCCACCTGTACATACTTGGCCCCGGCAGCATATGCCTTTGCAACGATCAGGCGAGTAAACTCAAGCGTTTCGATAGGAGCTGTAACAAGCAGATCCTGTCCTTTTTGAATGTTCACGCCTACTTTGACCACCAGTTCTGCATATTGTTCCAACGATTGCTCAAACGTTTGCTCGAAATTACTCATAGATTCATTCACTCCTGATTCATATAGAATTAATTCATGTTTTACGCATTTTTCTTTTCCTGCTCGCGCAGTTCAATCCGGCGGATCTTGCCAGAATTCGTCTTCGGCAGATCCGTCACAAATTCAATTTTGCGCGGATACTTGTATGGTGCGGTCCATTCCTTGACGTGATGCTGCAGCTCACGCACCAGTTCTGGTGAAGCAAGGGACTCGTCTCTGAGCACAACAAAGGCTTTGACCACATTGCCCCGAATTTCATCCGGACTGGCAACGACGGCACACTCCTTCACACTGGCGTGTTTCATCAGCGCCTCTTCCACTTCAAACGGTCCTATTGTATATCCGGAGCTGATGATAATATCGTCGCTGCGGCCTTCGAACCAGAAGTATCCTTCTTCGTCCCTGCGTGCGCGGTCACCTGTTACGAAATATTCCCCGCGCTGATTTGCTTCTTTCCGTCCTGCATCCTTATAATACGTCCGGAACAAGGCAGGCATATCCTGATGAACGGCGATATCACCCACTACCTCTGCGGGTTGAGGTTGTCCTTCCTCGTTAACAATCTCAATGAGGCCCGGCGTAATCGATTGTCCCATGGACCCGATCCGTACTGGCGCATCTTTCAGACTGCCGATCAGCAATGTACTTTCGGTCTGGCCGTATCCATCACGAATGGTCAGGTCGAAGTGACGCTGGAAGATCTCAATCACTTCCTGATTCAAGGGTTCACCAGCTGATACTGCACTGCGGAGTTTGGACAGATCATAGTGACCGAGGTCATCGGCTTTTGCCATCAGACGATATTCCGTTGGTGTGCAGCATAGTACGTTAATGCCATGCTCCTGCATTAGCTCCAAATAGCGCTTTGGCTGGAATGATCCGTTATAGACCAGACCTGTTGCTCCTCTTCCGAGTACGGAAAGGAACGGGCTCCAGATCCATTTTTGCCATCCCGGCGCGGCTGTGGCCCATACGATATCTGATGGCTGAATATCCAGCCATAACGTGGAAGCGATACGCAGGTGGGCATATCCCCAGCCGTGGCTATGTACAACTCCTTTTGGATTTCCGGTTGTGCCGGAAGTGTAGGCCAGAATGGCGATATCATCACGGTGTGTCTCTACGGCATTCATCTCATCCGACTGACCTTCCATCAGCTGATGTACGTTAACCCAGCCCTCAGCGGGAACGCTGCTGTCGCCAGATGGTGATGCCACGATGCGGTGAGCCAGTGCAGGCAGGTCTGCATCCATTTTCTCCACTTCAGCCGTTGTCTCGGACCATACAATGACCGCACGCGCCTCTGAATGCCGCAGGCGGTACTCCAAGTCCTTGGCACGCAGCATTTCGGACGAAGGAATCACGGCAATCCCTAGTTTCAGACAAGCGATATAAATGACATAGGCAATGATGCGGCGTGGTACCATGACCAGCACCCGATCACCCTTTTCCAAGCCCAAATCACGCAAGCCTCCGGCAAGACGGTTAGCCTGCTTAAACAACTCTCCGTACGTAATCTCTTCTAATTCTTTTTGATCGCTGAGCCATCTAAGTGCAATCCGATCTGACGGGTGGTTCTCCATCTCGGATGTCAGGTTATAGGTTTCAGGCGAAATCCACTGTTCAAAATTCAAATGGAGCCTCTCCTTCATATTTCAAATGTATAGCATCTATATATTATACCCTAAATCCTAGGACCAGGTGCTATGATATGAACACCTTTTTGAAAAAAAATAAACACAGGTCAATTATAATGAACTCTCATTACAACTGACTTGTGTTATTCTCACGATTTTATTCGTGATTTCTGAACGTTTTTCGTTCCATTTATTTTACCAGGCGTAATTTCCAATCCCGTTCAGAATGCCTTCAATTTCATTCAATTCTTCGGTTGTCAGGCTAGGTGCTTTCAATGCGGCAACATTCTCTTCGATCTGTGAAACACGGCTTGCGCCAATCAATGCAGAGGTTACGCGGTTGTCACGGAGAATCCAATTCAGCGCCAGTTGGGAAATGGTTTGCTCCCTGCGCTCAGCAACGGCCTGAAGAGCTTCAAACTTGGCAATCCGTTCGTCTGTATAGGCTTCTGTTCTCATATTGCCTGTCGGGTTCGCACGTTCTTCCTTGATCTTGTCCACGTATTTGTTCGTCAGTTGACCTCGCCCCAGAGGACAAAATGCAATGGAGCCTACGCCCTGCTCATCCAGTACATCCTGTAATCCGTCTTCGATCCAGCGGTTAAGCATGGAATAGTTCGGTTGGTGGACGAGGCAAGGCGTTCCCAGATTACGCAAAATGGCGACCGCCTCTTTTGTCTGCTCCGCATCATAGTTGGATAATCCGACATACAGCGCTTTGCCCTGTCTTACGATATGATCCAGCGCAGCCATCGTTTCCTCCAGCGGTGTATTCGGATCCGGACGGTGATGATAGAAAATATCCACATACTCAAGCCCCATCCGTCCAAGGCTTTGATCCAGGCTGGCAATCAGGTTTTTGCGGGAACCCCACTCACCATAGGGACCTTTCCACATATAATATCCGGCTTTCGTCGAGATAAGCAGTTCATCCCGGTATGGGCGCAGATGTTTTTTGAACAAGACACCAAAGTTCTCCTCGGCAGATCCTGGGGGTGGTCCGTAGTTGTTCGCCAGATCAAAATGGTTAATTCCGAGATCAAATGAACGCAGAATCATCTCTTCCTGAATATCCAGCGTGCGGTTTCCGCCAAAGTTCTGCCACAGGCCAAGTGCAATTTGCGGCAGTCTGATTCCGGATTTGCCGGAACGTGCATACTTCATCTCATCGTAACGCTGTTCATTAGCAGTATAAGGCATATCATTTTCTCTCATTTCTTGTTAAAGTGGGTGAATACCCTTTCATCTTAGTCAGTTTCGGTCCAAAACGATATGGCATATCGCTATAACCATATGGAATAATACTTGTTGTCTATCCATAGAATCACATCTATAATTCATATCCTCATACTAAAAACATGTTAAAATGCAAGATGAAATGAACTACACAGGAGTGAATGCCTTGATTACATATATGTTCAAAAACAATCCGTTCCAGGATCTGCAGCTCCTTCATTATGGAACCGAACCCTGCACACCGGGTCACCACTTCGGCCCAGCCATGCGGGATCATTACAAAATCCATTATGTTTTGGATGGCAAGGGTACTTTCGAAGTCGGAGGCAAAACCTATGAACTGCATAAGGGCCAAGGCTTCCTCATCGTCCCGAATTCCGTCGTGCACTATAAGGCTGATCTGGAAGATCCATGGGAATACAGCTGGGTTGCTTTTCAAGGAAATGCCTCCCATTCACTATTACAGCAGGCCTGTCTGTCGGAGCAGCATCCGATCTTCGAACTGGAAAATGACGATGAAATGCGTTCCTGTCTGCATCGCATGATCCGTTCCCGGAATACACACAAAGGATGGGAGATTAGCATGACCGGATGGTTATACCAATTTTTCTCCATTCTGATCGATCATGCAAACGAAGACATCCTTCCACCCGAGCAAGAGTTCTCCAAAGAAACATATGTCACCCAGGTCATGGACTTTGTTGAGATGAACTATGCGAATCCTATCACGGTGCAATCCATTGCTTCTCATATCGGCTTGCAGCGCAGCTATCTGTGCTCCCTGTTCAAAGACCGGATGGGCACCAGCATTCAATCCTATTTGGTCAACTACCGGATGCGCAAGGCTGCCGAACTGACTCTGGATACCGGGTTGACCATTGGAGATATCTCCCGCTCTGTCGGATATTCCGATCAGCTTCTCTTCTCCAAAATGTTCAAAAAGGTGATGGGCGAAGCCCCCACCCATTACCGTAAACACAAAGCAGCACCTTCCCGGTTAAGCAGTTAACGGGAGGGTGCTGTTCTTTTACTTACACATAAGCTCAGACAGCATAACCTGTCCATCGATAATCTTCATTCCTTTTCCGCAAGAGACCATCTCAGCTACACTTGCTCCTGCATGGATACACCGACGACATGCACTTTAATCTCATTGACCAGAATGCCTGTCATCTGTTCCACGGCCTGTTGTACATTGTGCTGGAGCTCCTTGCACACTTGGTGCATCTTGAACCCGTACTGCACATTAATACGCAGCTGAATGGAGGCCTGGTCATCTTTTACATCAACGTCAATGCCTTTCTGCAGACTCTTGCCGCTGATGCTCTTCGCAATGCCTTCGGTCAAGCCAACCGACATGGAAGAGATGCCGGAGGTGGCCTGAGCTGCTATACCCACAATCTTGGATACGACATCATTAGAGATGTGAATGGCACCCATTCGGACGGCTTGAGGTTCGATGTATTCGGGTTCAATATATTCTTTAGGGATGATTTCAGACATGGTTCCCACTCCTTTTATGGTTAATTGAATGATTAAGCTATAAAATGCAAATGAAATTTTTACACGTTAATGGAGAGTGCAGTACCGATCTGGAGAAGCGAAGCGCTCGCCTTTATCACCAGAGTTTCTCCCTTATAAGGGGAATCAAAGAAACTCGGGGATAACAGCGATCGGAAGATGGTACTGCAATCGGAGTGACTGAGTGTAACAGCCCATTCGTTTTAAATCCTATAATCATGCATTCTGCCATTTTTCCTTGAAGAACAGCTGGTAGACTCTGACCAGAATAATTTTAACGATCATGTAGACAGGGATGATGATCAAGATGGCAATGATGCCGCCGAGATCCCCTGCACCTAGCACCAATATAATGGTGGTCAGCGGATGAATGTCGAGCTTTTTGCCAAACACATACGGAGCGACCAGATTGTCCTGAATTTGCTGGGCCACCAGAATAATAATTAGCGACCAGATCGCCACCGATGGCGACTGAATCAGACCGATAATGACAATGGGGATGGACGACACGATAGCGCCGATAAATGGAACAAAGTTCATAATTACGGCAACGACGGTAAGCAGCAGTGCATACGGCAGACCAATGATCAGGAAACCAATATACATCAGTACACCGAGTGCGAGATTAACCAGTACTCTTCCGACAATAAAGCCACTAAGTGCCTGATCGATCTCAAGAACAACCTCACGGCTGTCTTTTTGGAACCGTTTAGGTGCGATATGCACCAGTTTGCGGCCGAATTTCTCTCCCTGTTTCAGCATGTAGAACAAGATGATCGGGAATGTAAACAGAATGATCGCAAAACTGGAAATGAGCGAGAACAATCCACTCACATAGTTGGTCACGAAGGTAAATCCTTTATTAATATAATCCGTAAGCTGAGAAAACGGCGTGGAGCCCTCTGGGAATAATGCCGTGATCGCTCCGTTCTGCTCCAGTTCTCTCAACTGTACACTGAGTGAATTAATCAAATTCGGTGCATTGTCAACCAGATTGATCAGCTGCTCACGCAAGGACGGCCATAACCCCACAATGAACAGGACGAGCAGCACACCGAAGACCAGATAGATCAGCAATATGCTGAGTGTTCGGTTCAGCTTCTTCCGTTCCATGTAATTCACGAGCGGCCTTAGCAGATAATAAAAGAATACGGACAGCATCATCGGCACTGTGATAACTGTAATCATGGTCACCAGCGGCTGAAAGATAAAGCTGACGCGTGATAACAGGTAGATATTGACGAGCACCAGAGCCAGCGCAATGCTGAAACGGACAAACGAACTTGCTTTAAACAAAATGTTCCCCTCCACATAACCTTTTCTTTTTTCAGGATTTTTCTACAGGTTTTTTCTGCCCTCTTCGTTACCCGTTTAAATGTACATTCAACTTATCAGTTTGGAATTTGAATGGTAAACACAGTAGTCTCCTTGCCTCGCTGGGACAGGATCAGTCTTCCGCCCATCTTCTCTGTATTTCGCCGGGCAATCGCGAGTCCAAGTCCGGTTCCGCCGGTACCGGTGCGTGCTTCATCTCCTCGTACAAATGGATCAAAAATGGTGCTCCACAGTTCCTGGGGAATACCGACCCCCGTGTCTGCAACCTCAATGACTACATGCGTATCAAGCGGAATCAATTCCACCCGCAGCTCCGTTCCCTTCGGATTGTAGGACAGCGCATTGGTAATGAGGTTTTGAATAACCCGTGACAGTAATTCAGGATCGTATCTGGCGTATATCTCCTGATCAGGTACCAGCACATGAAGCACAAATTGTTTCTGCTCAATCTCACCATAGGTATCCGCCATGACTTCACGCACGAATTCCCCGATCTCTCTCTTCTGGATCTGCATGTGATAATCGGGTGAGTCCACCTTGAGTAGTTCGAGCATATTCTGTATCATTCGTGCCACCTGAACGGACTTGTTATAGATATATCCCAGATAACGCTGCTGTCGTTCCTTGTTCTCTCCCCGCCCTTCGACAAGAGCCTGAGCGTATCCCTGAATGGAGGTGATTGGTGTTTTCAGATCATGCGACAGGTCCACGATCAGCCGCTGTTTGCTCTCTTCCGCATACCGCTTTTCAGCCGAGGTATTCTCGATGACATCTGCCATATAATTAAACGTCTCGCCGATCTGGACAAATTCCTTCTCTGCCGAGATGGACAAGCGTGTACTGTAATTTCCCTGAATCATCTGGGTAAGCCCCAGTGATAAAATACTCAGTGGTTTTTTGATACGGCGTGCGACCCAATAGCTGTATACGAATATCAGGAGCAGAACGAAGCCAACTCCGATCATGATGTAAAATGACAAAGGGTGCTTCAGATTGGTAATCAGCAGATTTTCATTCATACGAATACTCACCAGATCACGCGGTATTTTCAGCAGTACATACTTCGCATCTCTCTCTGCTGCGTATGGAGAAATAGAATAATAATATGTACTATCGCTTCGATTCTCCAGTCCGGCATACAACTCCGACTCACTGTAATATGTAACTGCATCCTGCTTGACACCGATCTGGCGAATGACCGAACGATCTGCATCCAGAATTTCGATCCACCCTCCGCTATCCATCAGACGCTGAATTTCCATGCTTGAAGAGTCATCCTCAAGCCGCTTGTTCAATTCGGCTGCATAGACATGCGCCTCGACGTTCAGATCAGGATCAACCACCTGATCCGAAATGCGGAAATCCACGACATCCAGCGAAACCATGAGATAGACAATCAAGACGAGCAGCAGCAAAAAGAAGTTGAACAGCAGGAAGTCCAGTGTCAGGGACGTTTGCAAAAGTCGCTTTTCTCTAGCTTTCCGTTGGCGCTTCAATTTTGTATCCGAGTCCCCTTATCGTTTTTAAATATTCCGGTTGTCTGGAGTCGCGCTCGATCTTCTCGCGAATGTTGCTGATGTGCACCATAATGGTGCTGTCTTCATGCGCGTAATAGTCCCCCCACACCGCCTCGTAGATTTTCTTGCGTGTAAATACCCGGCCAGGCTGCTCCAGCAGCAGATCCACAATTTTGTATTCCGTGGAGGTTAGGGTTACAGGTTTGCCTGATCGAAAAAGCACACATTTGGAGCGATCCAGCATAAGTTCACCGAGAACAAGATTGGTCTCCTGGGGTGCTGCGGATTCAGGGGCGTCAAATTGATTCACACGTCTTAACAAAGCTTCTACACGAGCAACAATCTCAAGCGGATTAAACGGCTTTGAAATATAATCATCCGCACCGAGTCCAAGTCCGAGAATCTTGTCATGGTCCTGGCTTTTGGCAGATAGAAACAGGACGGGCATATGATGGGTTGCCCTAATTTGCTTGATTAACTGAAGTCCATCCATTACAGGCATCATAATATCCAAAATGACAAGATTGACCGGTACAGAACGAATGCATTCCAGCGCCTCCGCTCCATTCGCGGCAGTCCTGATGTCATAGTCCTTTTCAAGGTACAGTTGAAGCAGTTCTACGATCTCTGGTTCATCATCTGCAATCAATACGGTGTATCTCATGTTATTCCTCTCATTTCTTCATTCCTCAATCATCGGTATTGTATTCTTTTACATGTATCTTACTACTATATACCACGTCCCTTAAATCCACCTAAATCAAATCTAAAGATAACCTAAATAAAAGCCCTGGCATGTGCCGGGGCTCGTAATTCTATCCATTCAACTCAATGCTGCTGAAGCTTCAATGACTACTTCATATGGAGCCAAGGCTCAACCTTTTTATTCAAACTTTCCTTATCATATTGTATATACTGGCCTGCACGGTTGCGAACCGGATCACCTGCGTAGTAACGTTCATAGAGATCATGCCTCGCCCCAAGTGCACTTCCGGTCAGATCCCAAGCCAGCTGAAACAGACGAATTTTCTCTGGCGCTTGCAGTGTCACTCCACCAAGATATTTGGCCATCAATGGTCCTACCGTTTCATCCAGATCGAATCTGCCCGAAGGGATCTGAATAAGTCCACCAGCTGCAATGGTTTTCAGAATTTCAACTGCTCTCGGGTAATATCGGCTGCCCAGATTACGAGCTGTCTCAATGTATTTGAATGACGGGAGCCAGTTACCATGTGCATCTGGCTGTGCCTGGGCCTCAGAAGCAACGATCAAGCCCTCAATGGTCTGCATCTGGCTGATCATCTCTCCGATTTGTTCCTGTACATTCAGGTATGAATCCACACCAATCTCCTGCGCAATGGCTGCTGTGATGGCGGTGATGAATTCCAGCTTGGAGTGCAGCCGAATGATGCTCTGATGGTAGGCCAGACTCGAAGAGGCTGCGTTACAGCGAACCTGCCACACGGCTTCCGGATTGTTGTGCAGCAGCACACGCTCCCATGGAACCAATACATCATCAAAAAATAGTACAGCGTCCATCTCATCATAACGGGCACTGAGAGGATGAGCAGCATCCAACTGCGGAGCGGCAAAAGATTCACGACAAATCAGATGTAAACCCGGACTTCCCACAGGAACAATCACCATATGTGCCAGTTCCGGCAGATGTCCCGGAATCCGCTGAATCGGATACGCAATGATATCATCTGCATAAGGAGCTGCGGTCGCCACCATCTTGGCACCCCGTACAATAATCCCTTCCGAGTTGGTTTTCACAATCCGCAGCATGGCATCTTCATCCTCCCCAACAGGCAGAGAACGGTTGATCTGCGGGTCACGCTGGACAATCGTCAGAAATGCATCTTTTCGTTTGGCCTCCTGATAGTAGGCTGCTATCTTATCTGCATACATGGGATCGTGTCGTGCCATATCTTGACGTGTGGCATACCATCCGACAAGACGCGAGCGGGCATAATCCGACAGTCTGCTCATGACTCCATAGGTTCGATCCGACCAGAGCCGAAATGCTGCCGCTCTACTGCTGACATCTTGAGAAGCGTGAGGCACCCGAAAAGCCTGATGCACATAACTCCCTGTCTGTTCATCCCAGTATGCTACCGTATCTCGTGTATCCGGATCATCCACCAAATCGAACAAGTTCTCAATGGTCTGCAGTGTTCCCTGAAAGGCGGGATGTTCGGTTACCCGGACACGCTTGCCATCCAGCCATACGTTTCGCTCATCATTCAATCGGTGTATGTAAGCTTGTCCGCGAGACATCGTGATGCTCATGATAAGTCCTCCCTCTCAGGCAAAAAGCCTGTTATGGCTATCAATCTCAAAGTACAACTGTCATATGCTGAAGTTATGTATGATACACACTGTGATACAATTTGTATCTAATGAAATAGTACTGTGCCCAGGATAGAAAAGTCAACAAACACCGAACGAAGTGTCCGATGTTTGCCTAGGTCATGCCAGTTTAGATTAATTTGGAGTACATATGGCGTAAATACCGCCAGCGCACAAGCGCAAAGAACAGGATCTGCATGGTGGCAAAAACGAAGAAGATACGCAGGCTGTATCCCATAACCGAAAAATCGACCAACTGCTGCAGCGCCACAAACGCTACCGAACTATGAATCAAAGCTATGAGTAATGGTAGGAAAAACATAAGCAGCAGCTGCTGAGTTACAATTTTACGAAGTTCAGGACGACTGAGTCCCATCTTGCCAATCATGCGATACTGTGATTCATCCCTTTCCAGATCCGCGTAGAGTCTAAAATAGGTAAAGCTTGCCGCAAAGGTAAAGAAGACAATACCGATCAGACCGCTCAGGATCAAAATGATCCCATTGGTTTGTTTCGAATTCAGCCAGTCCACAACGAGAGCACTGAACATGAAGTAGCCTTTCGTACGCGGCTGATCCTGAATCGAATTAACCAGTTCAGGGGCGAAGGCCCGCGTGCCCATCCAGTCTTCCACCACAAATTGAGTCATTTTATTGGAATAGTAATCTTCACTCAAGTCTAGGAATTCATTGTACGCTCGCTTCATCTTTTCAAACAATTCATCGGAAATGACGTAGATGTCCACTTTGAAATCAACAGGAATAACGATTTCGGTAGCTGGAGGAGACAGCTGAACCTGTTGATGATAATTTTCAACTTCAAGATCGACCTGTGTTGGTGAGAACCCCTGCTCCACTTGTTTACGCAGCTCTTTGCGTGCTGTCAGATTCGATGGAGTCATAAAGGCCCCATTTTCCGTATCCAACGTGCGTTCTTCGTAACCAAGGGCCTTGGCCAGATGGTTGTATTCACTCAATTTGATGATATTGCTGCCAGTGTTATTCTCATACAGCTGGGTGTAGCTGCCTTTTACATAGGGGACCTCATGGTCAACAAGCGTTTCCTCAATCTGTCTGATATCCCCCTCTGCCTCAGGTGTATCCCATGAATTCGTGTAAGTGAATGCATACGGGTTCGTCATCGACGACAACCCTGGATCAGCGATCGCCAGCATGGTGCCAATGCCGGTAAATGCCGAGGCTGAGATGACACTTACCATGAAAAACATGACAGCATTGTCTTTCATGCGATACGTAAGCTCGGATAGAAACAGTACATTGGTTTTACGGAAAAACAAACGTTGATTTCGTTTTAGCGCCCGAATGACATACACACTGAGCTGCGTGAACAGCAGGTATGTACCTGCGATAACCATAATGACACTCCCCAGGAGCAGCGGGAATGAGTACGTCACCCACACAAAAGTGAACACCCCTGCATAGCCACCGCCAATCAACAACACGGATAGAAACGCGAGCAAACGTGATGCCTTCGGCTCCGGTTTCGGCTTTTCCTCCGATTTCACCAAATCAATCAGCGTTCCCTTGCGGATAAGCAGAGAAGAAGACAGTGCAATGACAGCAAACAGAATAAGGAATGCGACAGCTGTCAGAGCAATTGCTTTTAATGGAAAATAAAATCGTAGACTGTTCTCCACAGCCAGCAGGGAACCGCAGATGAGCAGTATCAGTTTTCCGAAGATCATCCCCAGTCCAACACCCGCTGCAATGGCGGCGATCCCGATACACATGTTCTCCATAAACAGAAGCCGATTCATCTGCTTGCGTGTCATCCCAATGATCAGGAAGATACCAAATTCCTTCTTGCGTGTTTTCAGAAAAGAACCTACCGAGTACAGCAAGAACAGGAATGAAAAGATGAAAATTATGATTTCTGCGATCATAAAACCTTGGTTCGCAAGCATCGTTACGGTTTCACTCGAACCTTTTAAACCATCCTTCAAATCCGGGTGAAACAGAAGCAGTGCATATGTGAAAAATATCATAACGGAAAATGTGCTGCTCAGAAAATGAGCCAAATAAATCCGTTTGTTGCGAACTACATTGTTAATGGCGAACTGGCGAAAATTCATGTCCTGACCCTCCCATTAGGGATAACACATTAATAATCTTTTGATAAAAAGCTGCCCGGTTATCGCCGTAGTGAATCTCATTATAGAGTTTGCCGTCCTTGATGAAGACGACCCGGCTGCAGTAGCTCGCTGCAACTGCATCGTGTGTAACCAGAAGCATCGTCGCCTGATCCTCCTGATTGCGGAGCTCCAGCATCTCCATGACATCACGTGCCGCCTTCGAGTCCAGGTTGCCTGTTGGCTCATCCGCCAATATTAGCTTGGGGGAATGGATTAGCGCTCTGGCAATGGCTGTTCTCTGTGCCTGTCCACCTGAAATCTCATAGGTCCGCTTGTCCAGAATCCCCTCAATTCCCAGCTTGCTTGCGAGCCGGTCCACACGAGCGTTCATCTCCCCCAGCGGCGTTCCATCGAGCGTAAGCGGAAGCACAATGTTCTCCTTCACCGTAAGGGTATTGAGCAGATTGAATGACTGAAAGACAAATCCCAGCTCTTTGCGCCGGAACAGCGCAAGCTCATCCTGGTTCAGCTCAAACGGATTTTTCCCGGCAATGCGCAGTTCTCCCGATGTCGGATGGTCGATCGTGGAAATCATGTTGAGCAGTGTCGTTTTGCCGCTGCCGGATGGACCCATGATTCCTACAAATTCGCCTTCCTGTATGCTGAGGTCAATCCCCGATAAGGCTTCATAGGAGACGATCCCTTTATAGATTTTGCTGATCTGTTTTACCGAGCATATTTCCATATGTACCACTCCTTTTTTACGTTGGACATGAGTCAACCATGACCAACTCGCGTCTATTTATTCATTGGTTATTCATTGGCACTCTTGATGCCCCTGACTTCTGACTTCAGTTTACCGAAGTTTCGGCTAATCTCCTATGGCTTAACCTTTCACCTGCATGACAAAGTTGTAAGGTTCTTCTATATAAAACAAAAAAGACGTCATTACCCCGGGGTAACAGACGTCGATTCTCTTGAACCATCCTCTTGAAAAACAATGTAGAAAATCACCTTACACTCACTAGACACTAAATGTAATCCGGACCGTCGTCCCTTCACCATATACCGATTCCAGATTGATCCGGTGATTCATTCGGGTTAGGACCTCTTTCACGATGTACAGCCCCATACCCGTTGACTCCTTGAAATGACGACCATTCTCTCCCGTAAAGAAAGGCTGGAACACCCTGTTCAGATCCGACTTAGGAATACCGGCACCCTGATCTTGAACTTCAAGAATAATGGACCGTTCTGCTTTATATGCACGCAGATATATCTTCTGTCCGTTTCCAGAGGAGTATTTGATGGCATTGGAAAGCAGTTGGACGATGACAAAACGAATCCATTTGGCGTCCGATTGCACAATTAGCGAAGCATCCATCTGAATCTCCGGATAGACATGATTGCGAATGAAGAAACGCTTCAGCTCATGAATGGCCTCTTCGCCTGCTGCCTTAAGTGTAACCGGTTCAACACTGAAGTCCTGTTCAAATGTGTCCAAACGCGCTACGTACAGCACCGTTTCCAATCCCCGTCTCATCTGATCTGCTTCCTCACGAATACTCCTGAGACGTGGGTCATCGTCCTCCTGATCCTGCACGGTCAATTCAATCACGGATAAAGGTGTCTTCATCTGGTGTACCCACTGATTCATAAATGTGAGATATTCCTGCTGGCGCTGCTCCAGACGGTGGAGATGGGCATGATAATGACCATATTGTGAATCCAGCAGCTTCTCCAGCGCTACCGATAAGGGAACCATCTCTTCGAGCGGAACAAATTCATTAAGCGAATTCATGGGCTGTGTCATTCGGGTATAGAACGCCCTGTGAGACATATAACGGTAAGTCAGGTAACCTGCATATAAAAATAACCCCAGCGATACGGCATAAACTGCCGTCAGCACATGGTCGTAACCGTCATACCAACATACGCCGACGACAGTAAGCAAGATGACGACCACCCAGCAAGTCAAAGCAAGGTGTTCTCTCATAAACAGCTTCATGATGGTGAAGCCGTATTCCAGTTTGCGTTTAATCGATAACCGGAACCTCTCACCGTTTCCAAAGCGTCTGTTATGCCTATTTCGGCCAATCGCTTGCGTACACGGGTTACATTGACACTGAGCGTATTGTCGTCTACAAAGGAGTCATCCCACAGTTTCTCCAGAATCGTCTCCCTGCTCACGAGCTTCGGACTACGACGAAGGAGCGTTTCCAGCAGTATCGTTTCCTTCTTCGTCAGCTGCACTTTGCGATCACCGAGCTGAATCTCCAGTCTTTCCAGGTATACTGTCAACCCTTCAAGCTCGACCTTGCGTTCTTCGTCACGGGCTGCGTAATCTCCATATACACGTCGCAGCTGACTTTTGATTTTGGCCATCACGATCTCATGTTCAAACGGCTTCGTTATATAATCATCTGCTCCGTTCTCCAGCGCCATCACCTGGTCCATCTTGCCGCTCCGGGCGGAAATAAACAAAATCGGACACGTTGACATCGTACGGATCTGACGACACCAGTAGAATCCGTCATAGCTGGGCAAGTTGATATCCAGGAGAACAACATGTGGCTGGATCTGCTCAAATTGCTGTATCACCCGCTCAAAATCCTCTACCAGAACGGCTCTGTCCCCGTAACGTTCAATATGGGATTTCAGCAGTCCTGCAATTTTGGGATCATCTTCAACGATCATTATGGTATACATAAATGGGCCGCACCCCTAACCTGTAATAATGAAATGTAATATGTTCTCTCTCATTCCAAAATCATAACACAGGATGGATTATTCGGCATGAACCTGTTTGCGCCACTGCACAATGTCTGCGTTCAATTGCTTGAGGTCATCAGATGGTTGCTGCTCATCAGACAGCTTGTACGACTGCTTCAGTGCCAGAATACGATACACGCTTTCATCAATTCGAGATTCGGTGATTTTGCCATTCTTCACCGCATTTTTCAATGTATCAAATATCGTTTTGGCACTTTCATAACTGTGAGCCACGAGCAAAATATCACTGCCTGCCTGAACGGTCGCGATTGCAGCTTCATTCAGTTTATAGTTTTTGGCGATTGCACCCATGCTGAGATCATCTGTAATGACGACGCCGTCATAATTGAATTTGCCCCGCAGATGTTCACCAATAATGACATCCGATAACGAAGCAGGATGATCGGGATCCAGCTTAGGGAATAAAATGTGAGCCACCATTACAGCTTCCACATGCTCTTTCACCGCGGCCTGAAACGGAATCCACTCCAGCTCAGCAAGCTGCTCCTCTGTTTTGTTCACCACGGGAAGATCCAGATGGGAGTCCACCGACGTATCCCCATGACCGGGAAAATGCTTCACGACCGGAATCATTCCCTCGCTGCGCAGACCTTTCATCTCAGCGACGCCGAGACGAGACACGAGTTCAGCCGAGCTGCCAAAGGAACGGTCACCAATCACCGGATTGTTCGGATTGCTGTTGACGTCCAATACCGGAGCAAAATCCACATTAAAACCTGCAAGTTGGATTTGTCTTGCCAGCAACCTTCCCATGGTTTCAGCCAGCTCGGCGTCTTTCGTCGCTCCGACTTTACCATTGGAAGGAATACTCTCCACTTCATCCGGCATTCGGCTGACTTTGCCGCCCTCCTGATCCACACTTATGAAGATTGGCACCGGATTGGAACGGTTTGCTTCTTTGATGGACTTCACAAAATCCGCTGTTCCCTGCAAAGTCGTCACGTTATTACCATAGAAAATGATGCCTCCTACCTTTTGGTCCGCAATCATTTGTTTGGCCTGGTCATCCAAAGTAGTCCCCTGTACACCGGCCAAAATCATCTGTCCAATCTTTTCATCCAGCGAGAGCTGGTTCAGCTGCTCCTGAACCGGATCTGCCTCTTCCTGAGGGGAAGCATTGTTCTGCTCATTGTTCTCCTCAGCTTCCTCCGCATCGGAATCAGCACTGCCTTCCGGTGCAGCTTGTTGTTCCGTAGTAGAGCCTGCAGAGGAATTCGCTGTGGAGCCGGGCTTTTGCGTTTCTCCGCATGCAGTAATGAGCATAAGGACTGCAATAATCAGAAATAACATTTGCACCGAGTGTCTTCGTTTTCTTTTTATAGAATTGTTATGTACATACAAGGAAAGTCATCCTCCTAATTCATGTTGGAATGTGTACCGTAATGTTCAGGCATAACATTAACATAAGCAACTCTTTTTTCAAAATCACGTGCTTTAAATAAAGGAGTGAGATATGAGTCTGATTAGCCAATAAAATGTTTGCATTTGAAAGTCGTAGTATGGTTTCCAATGATTTTTTCAACGAAGGGCGTGGGTGTTGTATGGATCAACGGGGAACGTAATTGCGGGCGAGAAATGGTAATTTGTTGTGAATTTTTCATATATTGAAATTATTATTATAGCAGGTTGAAAAAGCCGCCTTTCGGCGGCATAAGGTTGTTGTGGATTGCTCGTTTTTGTCTTCCTTGTTGGTGAATATGCAGAAGAATGCTGATAATTAGCTACTATTCACTAATTCAATGTTTTCAACACTTCAGTTGTAAATGGAATGATCTCGGACTGGCGTCCTTCACGTACTTTTGCAGGCCACTCCGGATCACTAAGCAGTACACGTCCCAGAGCGATAAGTTCAAACTCCTTGTTCTCTAACATCGTATTCAATTGGTCCAAGTGAGCATCGCCAGTCCCCTGATTCTCGGTTGATCGGTCCACGAATTCGGCTTCAAGACCAACGGACCCAACGGATATCGCAGGTTTCCCGCTTAATTTTTGTGTCCACCCGGCAAGGTTTAATTCGGATCCTTCGAATTCCGGCAGCCAGAAGCGACGAGTCGAGCAATGAAAGATATCTACGCCTGCCGCAGCCAGCGGCGCAAGAAATTGCTCCAGCTGTTCCGGGGTATCCACCAGGCGAGCATCATAATTGCCCATTTTCCATTGCGAGAAACGAAGCACGATCGGAAAATTCGGTCCAACCGCCTTGCGGCACGCTTCAATGACCTCGACTGCGAATTGTGTTCGTCTGACCAAGTCACCGCCATACTTGTCTGTACGACGATTGGTATGTTCCCAGAAAAACTGATCAATCAGGTATCCGTGAGCGCCATGCAATTCTATGCCATCGAAACCGATCCGCTTCGCATCTGCAGCCGCTTGTGCGAACGCTTGTACGAGGCCTTGGATCTCTTCTTCGGTTAAAGGTTCCCTGTTCTCTTCCCCTGCCATGCTGATGCCAGAGGGGCTAACAGGCTCCGCTTCTGCATGAGGCAGATCACCTGTACGCCTTGCTGTGCCCACATGCCACAATTGAGGCATGATTTTACCGCCCGCCTCATGGACGGCTTGAACCACATTCGACCAGCCCTGAAGGGATTCATCTCCATGAAATAACGGGATACTCGCACCGCTTACAGAGGAAGGATGGTTAATCCCTGTTCCCTCCGTAATAATGAGCCCTACACCGCCAGCTGCTCTGCGTCTGTAATATTCAGCAACTTCCGGCCCGGGTACACCCTCTGGAGAGAAACCGCGAGTCATGGGTGCCATGACGATCCGATTGGACAATGTAAGCTTGTCTGAAGTGAAGGGTGTAAACAACGCTGAAGGTATATTCATTTGTTTATAGCTCCTTTATCTTGTGGAATGTCAGAACCCAATTACCTTTCCATTTTATAGTTTGTGAGTTTTATTTTCAAACTCGCTCATGAAGTGATCTATTATGTAACATAAAAAAATAGAGCATCCCCGCAGCAAGTGGAAAACAATTACGCTGCTGCACGTGTACGCTCTGTGTTTACGTCTTTTTCATTTTAAATGATAACCAAAAATAGATATGAATCATAGTATATACTCCCTACTCTTTCTGTGCGTTCCCCTTAATCCGAATTCACAGGAATGTCATTGCGATGAACTCTGAGGATTTTGCCTGATGAAGGTGAGACGACGTCCGGATCCGTGCCCAAACCGAAGTAGAAATCCCCTTCATGCTCTTCAAATGACTTTGCATACGTATCCTGGTTGAACCGGAGGATTTCATGCCAATTGATCAGATCCGTGGTTTGGTATACCCGGTTAATATACAGGTTTTTGTTTTGCAACGTGTAGGTGAGTACATATACTTTACCGTCGCGCAGAAGCAAGTCTGTTGGCAGGGCTTTGGCATCTGGTAAAATCACGCGTCTAGCCTGGTTAATGGCCGTCATGACATTCAAAGATTTAGGAAGCAATTGACCGTCATTGAATACACCACCAGCGATATAGACTAACTTGTTATCAAAGTTAACATTTTTCCCAATCTTGTTATACGGAACCGTGCCCTGTTGATAGGTCAGTCCCGGCAGGATTTTGTTACCGTAGATTACGACGTCTTTCTTCTCCAGATTCGCGTTAATCTCAAGGAAATTGGTCTTGTCATTCCAGATTTTATTGGCAGGATACATCATGCCGGATGCATACAGCTTGCCCCCGAGCTCAAACAGCGTATACGCTCTCAGTCCAAACGTATTAATGTTTGCGAACTTCTGCCAGCTTACGCCCATATCATGTGAAATCAGAATCGTTGGCTTATCTTCTGTTCCGAGGGCGGCAAACATTTTGCCTTGATACAAGGCAAGGTCATAAACGTGTACCCCGAGCGGAAGGTTGCGGTATTTCGTCCATACGTCCCCATCCAGCCGATAAAAGTTTCCGAAACTCCATTGCTCTCCGTCAGAATCATTTCCCGGAATATAGAGCTTGTCGTCCAGCACCTTATAAATATCAATCTGCTCTTCATCCACAACCATTTTGGTCGATGGAACAATTCCTGGATTGCTGTTGCTGACTGCCTGCCTATTAAAGGATGAGGTTGTTGTATCGAAATAAATGACCGGGATGGGCCCCGAGTTCGGCGCTACCCCCATATTGCTGCTGTTGCCATGGCCCAAATATATCTTGTCTCTGTACAACTGCATATCCCACACATTATTGGCATAAGGCGTTTTGGCAAAAGGTCGTCCAAGGAGCTCAACCTTGCTTGTCACATCCGCAGAATTGATGGGTACATTGGATACCTTCGCCATAGCCCGTTCAACCGTCGGCTTGCGCTCGGCCTTGTCACTGCTTTTGGGCTTGGCACTCCCTGTAAGCATCCAGCCCACGCTTGCAACGATCGTCAAAATTAGAGCTGCCCATTTCGTGTTGTTATGCATGCCCGCTTCCTCCTTCGTTTTGATATTGAATGCCTTTTCATATAAACGATACAAATTGTATCTTTTTATATTATGTAAAACAGAACAAGCATGCAATACATTCCGCCCTTTTCAACAAAAATAGACAGCTGCATCCGAAGATGAGCTGCCTACGCAGGTACTCTATTTCGTCAAAATGACTTCGTTTTATTAAAAGAAAAGATTTCTGAGTTGCTGCTACTCGGCTTTGACCAGGATTTTCACCTGATTTTTCTCTTTCAGTAGAGCTTCGAATCCTTGATCCACCACTTCATCCAGCGAAATACGCTTGGTCACCAGCTTGTCTGCCGGGAAGAAACCTTTATCCATCAGACTAATCACGGCCGGGAAAACATCACGATAACCAATAATACCATTCACTGTACGTTCTTTCATGACGATAGAGTTAGGCAGAATCGGAGCCGCTTGCTCAAAAATGCTGACGATCATCAGCTCTCCGCCAATACGTGTCGAGTCGATCGCCTGCTGCAGCACAGGTGGAACACCTGTCACTTCATAAGCAACGTTCACGCCGCCGTGTGTACGTCTATGAATCTCTTCCACGACATTGTACTGGGTTGGATCAATAACGATGGCGCCAAGCTCTTCGGCTTTCGCTTTGCGTTCCTCGGACAGCTCGACCACATAAATGTCGGAGGCGCCGGAAGCTTTCAATGCTTCAATAACGAGCAGACCGATTGGACCCGCACCAAATACAGCTGCAGTATCGCCTACTTTCAGCTTGCTTTGACGCACAGCATGCAGCGCAACCGCAGACGGCTCCACCAATGCTCCCTGTTCGTAGGAAATGGAGTCAGGGAGGGCGTGTACCATATACTCTTCAGCTGTTACGTATTCGGAGAAACCTCCGCCTCCTCCGGCGAGACCGAGGAATCCCATCTGGTCGCACAGATTGTATCTTCCCTGTTTGCAGGCTTCACAATGTCCGCATGCATAGATAGGTTCAACGACAACACGGTCTCCAGCTTTATAACGGGTAACCCCTTCACCCACTTCAACGACTTGTCCCGAGAACTCGTGCCCCATCACAACAGGTGCTTGTTCGCCTGTTAGCGGATGCGGCGCTTGAGCAGGAATGAAAATCGGTCCTGCGGTGTATTCATGCAGGTCACTGCCGCAAATTCCACACCACTCTACTTTTATTTTAACTTTCCCCTGTGCCGGGCTAGGTTCATCGATATGTTCGAGACGCAAATCTTTAACTCCATGCCAACGTAATGCTTTCATTCATTTCATCTCCCAGATCATAGGTTTGAATATAACCGGAAACGTTTCCGTAGTTAAATATGTCACAGTTTAGATAGTCTGTCAAACACATTTTCCCATAAATAAGTCGAATTCATGAATTTTATGCCTTTACATGCAGCATGATAAAACCCGATGTGATTGCCTGTATCCAAAGGTTTTACAGATTATATGCTCAAGAACGTTTGGAATAAGTTAACAACCTGCTTACGGTTATAGGTCATGGAAAGTCTATTGACTTACAAAAAGTGTTATAATCAGAGTATACACATGAATTCAACATGAAATTACTATGGATTCGGAATCGTTTCCGTTGAAGTGAGGTTACCCAAACGTGAGCAAAGAACAAAAAGTCACCATCAAGGATGTGGCGGAGTTAGCGGGAGTTGGAATTGCTACCGTTTCTAGAGCCATTAATAATTCTGAGGGTATCAGCAGCAAAACCAGAGATAAGGTCATGCAGGCCATTGAAGAGCTCGGTTTTGTTCCCAACACATCTGCTCAGAGTCTTAAAATACGCCAGACCCACCAAATTGCCCTGGTTGTTCCGGATATACGAAATGCCATCATTCCAGAGATCTCCTGGTCTGTGGAACAAACAGCTAAACAGCATGGCTACCACGTGGTACAGATTAATACGGCGGGGAATGCCCGTACAGAACTGGAAACCATTCGAAATATTAAAAAGCTGCATGTGGACGGTCTCATATTTATGCCGCTCGCTTATCCCAAAACGCTGCCAGGCTTGATCGATAAGGCTCCTCTTCCCATCTCCATGATTAACTATGGCAAAAGGCTTGAACCCGGCATGAAGGCAGATATCGTCTCTCTATCTCAGCCCGAGGGAAAACTTGTGATGGAACATCTGATTAAAATTGGACGTACCCGAATTGCCTATGCGGGTGCCCCAAAGGACATCATTGAGGAGCGTTACCGTGCTTATGAACAAGCTCTGCCTCATGTCGATATTTCGCTTGTCTATTTCGGGGAAGATTTCTCCCTTAACACGGGTGCCAACGCTGCGGATTACTTCCATGGACTGACCCATATGCCAGACGCAGTCTACGCCATCAATGACATGGTAGCCATCGGATTGGTTAACCGGTTCAAAGAATTGGGCGTACGTGTACCCGAAGATGTCGCCGTAGTTGGGGTCGATAATAATCAATGGACTACGGTCTCGTCCCCGCAGATCAGCTCGGTTTCCATTATGGGCGAAGAGGTTGCCAGGCTGGCGACAGAATTACTGCTCAAACGAATCCGCGAGATGAGCACTACCGACTATGAGCATATCCAGTTTGAACCCAGACTTATCGTACGTGAATCAAGTGTAGCGATGATTCGTCCCTCTTCATCACGTTCCTAATGGCTCACAATAGATGGATGAAATGATGAAAATTACAAGCAAAAAAGGTGTCCCGCAGCCATCAATCACGGCCTGAGGGTCACCTTTTTGTGTTCTGTATCGATTTAATAAAAACGGACGAGCACTCTGGCATGGTTTGTTATTACTTCACGATCAACTGTCTAATCGGGCTCCCTTTTAGAAACATCTCGATGTTTTCTACCGCATGATTGTAATAGATTTCATAATTCCCTCGGGTCACATAACCCAAATGCGGTGTTGCCAGCACGTTAGGTAAGGTTCGCATGATATGATTAACAGGCAAAGGCTCCTGTTCAAAGACATCAAGTCCTGCCCCGGCGATCAGACCATTTTGCAATGCCTCAACCATAGCCCCCTGATCCACAATTCCCGCACGGGATGTATTGATCAGCAATGCTGTCTTTTTCATCCGCTGGAATTCAGCCTGTCCAATCAGATGACGAGTACGTTCACTTAGCACCAGATGAATCGACACGATATCACTTTGCTCCAGCAGTTCTTCCTTTGTTTCGCACCAGATTACGCCTTGTTCTCCGGCTTGTCCAGGTGTCAGATGCTGACTCCAGGCCATGACGTTCATGCCAAAAGCCTTCGCAATCGCGGCCATCCGGGAACCTATCTTGCCCAATCCGAGCAGCCCGAGCGTCTTTCCGTACAAATCCATGCCGACCGTACTCTGCCAGTTGCGATTGGATTTCAGCGCATTATTTTCGGTAACCAACTGCCTGGACAGTCCCAAGATAAGTGCCCAGGTTAGTTCCGTCGGTGGATTGGAGCTGCCCTCTGTCCCACACACCGTCACTCCATGGCGTTCCGCAGCCTTAAGATCAATTGAGGCATTTCGCATCCCAGTTGTAATCAGCAGCTTCAGCTTGGGAAGCCTGGATATAACCGATTCAGGAAACGGCGTACGCTCACGCATCAGAATGACGATATCCACATCCTGCAGCTCCTGGATGACCTTTTCTTCCGAGCCCATGTAATGATTAAAGGTCTGAACCTCAACCCGATCCTGGACTGAATTCCAATCAGCCAATGACAGGGCGACGTTCTGGTAATCGTCCAATAGGGCGCAACGTAATTTCGTTTGCAAGATGTACCCCTCCTTCAAAATGCGTTGTATCCTACACCTACCCGTATTGTATCAATTCGACACCGGTCTGCCCAATGTCCTTAGACATAAAAAAGAGCCGGAAGTCAGTTCCGCCTCTTCAATTCATATTAACATTTTAAAAATTAGCGCCGTTATTATAATCGCAATCGTGATCTTTGACAACCCCCGAACTTTGAATACAAACCGATCTAATTTTCCCTGATCATTGGTAAAGAGGGATGCTTCTATCGCGGCCAGAGCCAATACTCCAAACATGAGGAGACTGAATGTTATGATGCCTACTCCACCAAGAGTCGTTATCGATACACCTATGACATAAAAAATAGTAAGATACAATCGCCAATATGTAGTAAGTACCATGAAATTCCTCCTCGGAATTGGATGTTACTATATTTACGTTTCACTTTACATATCGTCTCATATAAATCATTATTTTCCTATCAATTTACGATACTGGGGTTTGACGTGCACCCCACTCTTAACACAGCGCATCCAGTTCAATTTCATGACTGACATATAGCTCCATCCTGGATCTCAATTGATTATACCGTTCGACCAACACATGATCCATTCCGAGTGCTCGCGCAATCACACCTAATATGGAATCATCCACATGTGGTGTACTCCAGCTAAACAGCTGATGATACAGGTTCAACATTGATTCTTGGCTCTCCTTAACATATCTAAGCGGGTGTGAGACGGATTCGAGTTTCAACTGGAGCAAGTCGTGGAATACGTGAAACCGATGCTCCGCAGCCACACTTCTTGTTAAGCCTGCTTGGGAAGTCTGCACACTACTCGCTTTATCTGTAAATGCAGCTAAGCCTTCTTCGTCCATCAGATCTCTGATCAAATCCGAGAATGTTAATCCGACCATGGGCATGGCCATGTAGGCCCACCAATGACTGCCTGTTCCATTAGCGCACAGTTCCCAATTCGGGTTCCATAACACATTTCGAAGTTGTTCCTTCTGGGATGTTCCATACATCGCAATACCCCACACCAGCCCGCCATTGCAGTCCACTGACGCCTGTTCTCCCCATGCCAGAAGTCTCGGCACCATCTTATCAGCAGGAGCCCATTTTGCACATAATGCAGGGAGGATCTCCGGGAAAATAGCATTTCCGTAAACTTGCTCAAATTTATCTTTCAATCGCTGATGTTGATCCTCACAAGGCATGTGCAGCAAGGCCAAACAGGCATCTTTGGACAAATACCAATCATCTGTCATTACACAATCCACCAGATATTCGGTGCTGAGTTGATATCCCATGTAAGCCAGGACATGCAGAATGTCTCCGGGAACCTCCTCTTTTAGCTTTCCATTCACAAAACTACATTGATGAAGCTGCCGGGCAAGCTCCAAATCACCGCAACGCATGACGACCTCCAGCAGCAGTACATATCGATAATCCTCCGGATGCTCCAAATATAACTGGAGCAAGACCGCTGCGTCCTCCCGGTCCCCATACCTCGCAATAACTCGGCAATAGGACTGAAGCACACCCAGATCCAGAGGACGACCCGAATGAAACCATTCCAGCAAAGTTTCGGTGGGCTGTATCATATCGAGTCCCCTCCAATAATCAATAACGCCGCCTCAATACTTTGCTCTACAAACGAGCGCTCTGGCCCCGATTTCATTAACACAGTAAGTCCAATCATTGAAATAACCAAAGATTTTGCAGCTGCACTCGCATTCAGATCACCGGACAATTCTCCGGACCGCTGCCCCCGTTCGATCGTCTCCTGAAAAATCACTGCCAGATACATCTGATGCTCCCGGGTTAAAACGGCGAATTTCGAATCGTGCGGGGCCAGTTCAACCATCGTATTAATACAAAAACAACCGTGGCTCGGCTTGGATACATCCCCCTCCGCCCCAATGTGCTCAAATAGCGCACGAAATGCCTGTTTTACAGACCCTTCATGCTGAAGCCTCGATCTAATTTGCGCAGCATGCAGGGTGGTATATCTGCGCAGCGCCGTCTCAAATAACTCTTTTTTGTCCCCGAAGGCAGCATACAAACTGGGACGTTGAATACCCATGGCGGATGTCAGGTCAGTCAATGACGTGGCTTCAAATCCTTTATCCCAAAATATGTGCATGGCTGCATCAAGCACTTTATCGGTATCAAACTCCCGTTGTCTCACCATTTTCTTTCTCCTTTTTATGTACCAATCGATATACTATATCGTAGCTATCATCCATCATGATGTCAATTCTAACCCTTCACTAAATCATTGAATAAATAACACACGAATACTTTAAAATATAAAATTGACATTTGAATGATATATACAGTATGTTAATTCAGAATCATTATGTACTGATCAGTATAAAACAAATTCAAAAATCCACTCTTGAAAGGTGACTCTCATGAATACTCCGATTCAACAGGTACACCCATCTTCAAAAGCTCATGCTGGCATGTCCCGACTTGTTGCGCTCCTCTTTGCTCTGTGCAGCGGACTTTCCGTAGCCAGCATTTATTATGCTCAGCCCCTTTTGGATGCCATGGCCAGAGATTTCCGGATCTCCCACTCACATATCGGCGTAATCATTACAGTGACCCAAGTCTGTTATGCCCTTGGACTCTTTTTTCTTGTGCCTCTCGGTGATCTGATTAACAGACGAAAACTGATCATTGTGCAGATGCTCTTCTCCGTCGCGGCTCTGCTTGTCGTTGGTACCACACCATCTAGTTCCATCTTTTTCACAGCTATAGCACTCGTCGGATTACTGGCTGTTAATACTCAAGCGCTCGTTGCCTATGCCGCAGCACTCGCTGCCCCTTCGGAACGCGGACGGATTGTAGGACTCGTGACTAGCGGAATCGTGATTGGCATATTGCTCGCTCGAACGGTTGCGGGCACCCTGAATGATTGGATCGGCTGGAGATCGGTTTACCTGTTCTCCGCATCGCTAACATTGCTCGGAGTAGTTGCCCTGCTCCTTCTCCTGCCGAAGCATGAGCCTCAGCGAACAAAATTAAATTATCCTCAATTGCTTATTTCGGTAATAAAACTGTATCGGGAGCTGCCTATACTCCGAATTCGTGGCGTGCTGGGCATGCTGATTTTTACTGCTTTCAGCATTTTATGGACTGCCATAGTCCTTCCGCTCAGCGCACCTCCATTCTCGTTGTCCCATACAGCCATCGGTGCTTTTGGTTTGGCAGGTGCCGCAGGTGCACTGGCTGCTGCTCGCGCCGGCAAACTCGCTGATCGGGGTCTTGGACAGCACACAACTGGATTCGCTCTTCTGCTTCTCCTCCTGTCCTGGCTGCTGATCAGCTTCGTTCACCAATCGTTATGGTTTCTGATCGTTGGCGTCATCGTTCTCGACCTCGCTGTACAGGCCATCCACGTCACCAACCAGAGTCTAATCTATCAGGTTCGCCCTGAAGCACAGAGCCGTCTTACTGCTGCATACATGATATTTTACTCGGTGGGCAGTGCAGCCGGATCTATTGCTTCGACTATGATGTATGCCTGGGCAGGATGGACGGGCGTGTGCTGGTTGGGAGCAGGTGTAAGTGCAGCAGGATTTCTGTTCTGGGCTGTTGACTGTTACTTACAACGGAATGTGATCCATTCCTCATGTGCTCCAACACATAAAGGAAACTGAATTATTTTTCTAACTTATTCCATACAACAATGAACAGCGTGGCTAGCGGACCACACAAGAGGGAAATCAGAAACCAGTTAAGCCCACTTCTGTTTTTTCCTTGAGCAAGTCCGGCATTAATTAACGCAAGGGTGCCCCAACCAACAAAATATTCGTTATCCATCACTCATCACTCCTTAATAAGTAATTGTTGTCATACCTATTCATTCAACTGTTCCAGCATGGCTTTCAGCTTCGTGTTGCGGCTTTGGATAAATGCATGCATATAATTCTTCAAGACGAGCCGCTCGGCCAGTCTTCCCAACACACCGAGTGGTGCTTCAAATTTCAGCATGTCCCTCATGCAAGTGGTTTGGTCATCGATCCTGCTGAAATGATGTTCGTGACGCATACTCCGGAATGCCCCTTTTACCATCTGATCGACAAACACATGCGGACGTTCATATTGCACGATACGGGAAGTCAGTTTCTGTCTTATGCCAAAATGAGTTGCTTGAAACGTCACCGTGTCGCCGGCACCTATTCTGCCAGAGGTCACGCCCGAAACAGCTCGTTCCCGTGTATGTCTCCATACCGTCTGTGTATGAACATCAATATCCCGGGCATAATCAAAACATTTTTCAATTGGAGCACGTATTGTCATTTCGGTGACCACTTCGATCAAGGTTTATCGCTCCTCAGGTACAATGGATTTTGTACCCAGTATACGCTTGCTCTCCTTCGAGAACAATGCACCAAAGGCCGTTACACAAAAACAGGTCCCCTGTCATTATGCAGGAGACCTGTTTTTACTCTAAACTTTTATAACCTTAAATAATCAGTTCTTTAATAGCAATGCTGCGTTCTTTGGACAAGTCACGATACTGCTCGGACTCGACCTTGACCAGCGGATTGAAGATGTCCGACGTATTATTCATGATGATTACCCCTTTTTCACCATTGCTCAGAAGAACTTGCTTGCCGATAAAGTTCGGAAGAAGGTGCTGCATCAGGGCCTGAACCGGCTTTTCATTCAGCTTGCCAAATCCCATCGAATAGATGTCACGCAGATTGTTGATCAGGTTCGGATTGCTTCCACCGTGAATACCGGATCTCATGCCGATGTATACGTCTGCCACTGACACGATCTGCGTGTATGGATGGATTTCATTTTTATCTATTTGCATCGGATACCCCGAGCCATCTTCACGTTCATGGTGCTGAAGAGCTACAAGCGCAGTAGCCTCATCTGTCATGGAACTTTTGATGATATCATGACCATAAATGGTATGACGCTGCAATTCAAGCTGTTCATCCGCCGTCAATGGTTCCACTTTGTTACGAATCCGATGGGACACTCTGCATTTGCCTATATCATGCAGATAGCCGCCGCGGCTGATCTGATAGCTTTCCTTCTGAGAATAACCCATCCAGCTGGCAATATAGAAGGACAGCAATCCAACCTGAATGGAGTGTGTGTAGTTGTTTACATCATCACGTTCCAGCATCATCAGGAGATGTACGACATCCTTTTGCTCGTCAAGTCCATCCACCATTGGCTGCAGTGCATCGTCCACCATGGTAGCATTGAATTTACCCACAGTAAGTGCTTCAAGAAATGCATTTTGGTAATTATGTACAGTCTGTGTAAATTGGGATTTCATTTCTTCTTCAGGCGGTTCTTCCTTAATACTCGAACCAGCTGCCATACTCGAACCGGCTGCAAATTTGGCTGCAGCGGCAAAAAACTCAGCTTCTGTTATTTCTTCTTCACGTGATTCAATATCTACATAGTCCACACGGTGCTGCATGAGCAAGGAAATATCCTCACTTTTGATTACAGTCCCTTTCCCGAGAATGTGCAACCCCGCATCGCTAAATGTATCCGCAGTCAGACGGTCTCCGTCTTGCAGGTTCATAATATGGATTCTCAATCGGTATTCCCCCTGAACAATTCATTATAGTAACAGTACCCGATGGATTGGGTCCCCAAAATACCTATACTTCTTTATATCGTTCATTTTCTTGATTTTCTGCATAGTTCAAACGACCTTAATCGCAAAAGGAAATACGAACGAGTAAGACTTTCTTCTCATTCATACTTCTAAAATAATCCCGGTTTTGCCAAATAAGGAACATGGAATGTTACCTTTCTTTGGAAGGGAGAAATATAAAGAGCCCAAACTTCTGTTTGGGCCCTTCCCTATTGAGCTAAATTTTGACTGATGCCAGACTGGCTCCACTGACGAATAAACGTTCGATGCTTTTCTCAACCGCAGGATCAGGTATAAGCGGTGGTGCCTGATGCGGCTTCACCCGGGCATCAATAATTATCTGATCGCAGCCCCAGTGCTTATGCGTATAGCTGCTGTTTACCCCATACATGTCGTGTGATGGATTGCTGCGCGTAAATGTAGCCCATAAGAAGTTGCTGAGGCTTGCACTCAGGAAAGAGCTGTCATCGCACAGAATGATCAATGGACAGGAATCAAGTCCTCCTTGTTCCTTCAGCATATCCGTAAATTGCTGCATTTCCCGCGCCGTCTCTTCATAACTCGTAAAAGCTGACGTCTGAATCGATACGATCCCCGGCATAATCAGCTGTGCATTTGTATAACCACGAATATTTTTCAAGGTATCCGGCACTTCTGTGCACAGCTCCCGAATCTTCTCGCCGTAGGCTGCAAAAACGACCTTACTACCGGTATTTAACCCGGTTCCTGAGTAATCCAGTGTATCGATGGTTGTATTGGTATGAAAATGGATATCCCGCTGCAAATTCATGCGCTCCAGAATATAGGTCAGGAATTCCACTTCGCGGTGGGTATCCAGCGGCTGCTGATCCTCAGCTGTAATAAACAGATACTTGGCCAGACTAAGCTGCCCCGTACCCAGAATACGGTTTGCAATGGTCAACAATTCTGTCGGCTGCTTCACCGTCTGATATGGCGTGTAACGCTCACTTCCGATTGCAAATAAAAGAGGGTGCACCCCGGCAGCGTCTACAGCATGTACTTCTTTGACACCCGGAATCTCCTGTTTGATCGCATCGCCCGTAATTTCATGGATTAGATCACCAAATGCCGTATCCTCCTGCGGAGGACGACCGACTACCGTAAATGGCCAGATTGCATTAGGCTTCGCATACACTTTGTGCACTTTCATCAGCGGGAACTCATGCGTCAAACTGTAATAGCCCAGATGATCACCAAACGGTCCTTCCGGTTTCGTTTCACCTGGATAAATATCTCCGGTAATGACAAAATCAGCGTCATTGCTAATACAGTATCCATCCTTGTAGCTATAACGGAAACGACGTCCAGCGAGCAGACCGGCGAAGGTCAGTTCACTGAGACCTTCAGGCAAAGGCATCACCGCAGACAGGGTATGAGCTGGAGGACCACCGATAAAAATACTGACTTTCAGCGGCTCTCCCTTTTTGACAGCCTTCGCCTGGTGTATACCGATCCCGCGATGAATCTGATAGTGGAGCCCAATTTCCTTGTTCATTGCATAATCATTGCCGCTCAGCTGGACACGATACATACCCAGATTGGAGTTCATGATCCCCGGTTTATCCGGGTCCTCCGAATATACCTGAGGCAACGTTACAAAGGCCCCCCCATCCATAGGCCAATGCTTGATCAGCGGCAGATCCGAGATTTGAATTTCCTGAGCCGACACGGGCAGACTGATCGACTTCTGTTTGGGCAGCGCCTGCCACGCTGCTAGACCTGTGCTGATGTGCTGCAATGGCGTCTTGAGCGCCTTCATCGGATCGTCCCGTACGGCCATGACCCGTTGTACGCCTTCGAGCGTGTTACGGAACATGAATTTGCAGCGTTCGAGCGTGCCAAACAGATTGGATACCGCCTGGAACTTCGAGCCTTTTACATTTTCAAACAACAGCGCCGGGCCTTTCGCCTCGTGCACTTTCATATGTATTGCGGCCATTTCCAGATTCGGGTCTACTTCTTCCTTAATCCGGATCAGATGTCCATGCTGCTCCAGATCGTTGATGCAGTCTTCCATATTGCGATATTTCATGGGATGGCTCCATTCTTTTGATATAATATATATTTATGTTCATATATTCACATGGACGCGCAAACAAAAATTTTAAACCAACCGCCTGAGTCCACGTCCTAATCTACTTCATTCTAAAAGACTCACTCTTCACGTCTCTTCTATTTTATCAAATGATCTGCTAGTAAACAAAAAATATATATTAACCTCACTGACTAAGGTTAAAGATGGGGCTCCCGAACATTACACTTCCGTGTATATGCAATTACGCCAGCTAAGAACCTCGGTTCCAAGCTGGCCTCCTTATCCCTCATACGAAAGAGAATATTAAATTCCCTCAACAATCCGCTTCGCTCTAACTTTCACCTCACGATAAAGTTCATCTTCATCGATCGTTAAGAGCCTCCTGCCTCTCATCAGAACCTGTCCGTTTACAATCGTCGTATCGACGTCCGCACCATTTACGCTGTATGCAAGGAGAGACTCCACCTCATGTACAGGCTGAAGATGGGGCTTCTCCAGATCGATCAGAATCAGATCCGCCTTGCGCCCTGCCTCCAGCATGCCTACTTCCTCTTCAAGCTTAAGCAGACCCGCGCTGCCCCGAGTCGCCATCTGCAGCACTTGTTTTGCCGGCAAGCGAGTCGGATCTCCGTAATCGAGCTTTTGCAGCCATGTTGCAGCTTTGATCTCTTCGAACATATCTAGAGTCGTCGCACTACCAGCTCCATCTGTTCCGAGTCCGACTTGGATCTCCTGTGCAATCATGTCCGTGATTGGAGCAATGCCGCAACCCAGCTTCAGATTGCTGACCGGATTGTGGGCTATGCCTCCACGCATGCCTTTTAGCCTGCCGATATCTCTGCGATTGAGGTGCACTCCATGGGCAAGCAGCACATGTGCGTTCTCGAACATACCTGCTTCCTCAAGGTATTGCGTTGGGGTCATACCGTAACGTTCGCGAATCTTCGCAACTTCTTCCTTCGTTTCGGCCAGATGGATATGAAGAGGTATATCATCCTGTTCAGCCAGGGCAATAACCTCCATTAGCGGTTCCATGGGACAGGTGTATGGCGAGTGTGGCCCATACATCGTTGTAATTCTTCCATCCGCCTTGCCTGACCAGCGTTGAACGAGATCAATGGCTTCCTGCATCCTACGGCCTCCGTCATCCTCCATGAATACCATTCCGCGCGTGAGAGATGCACGCATGCCCGTTTTGGATACGGCTTCAGCGATCTCATTCATGTGGATATACATATCTGCATAGGCTGTGGTACCCGATCGAATCATCTCGGCCATGGACAATTGGGCTCCCCAATAGATGTCTTCAGGCGTCATTTGTGCTTCAGCAGGCAGCATTTTGCGGTCCAGCCAATCCATTAACCTCAGATCATCCGAAAACGCGCGAAGCAAACTCATTGGGGAATGCTGATGTGCATTAATCAGACCCGGCATGGCAAGCATGTTTTTTCCGTTCATGATGTCGTCACCCGGATTGGCGGCAAGGTGATGCGAGATCTCGGCAATCCGGTCTCCTTCAATACGAATATCCCCCAGGAAGGGGGCCTCTCCGTCTTTCATAGATAGAATCATCGCTTGCTGAATCAATATGCCCATTCGTTTCACAGCTCCTCTGGATTCAAATAAATAGCTCAGATCCAAAGGATAAGCCTTCACGTAACGGAAAGGTCAAGTCATGAATATTTCGGCATCGTTATCTTTCGATAACTTTGGATGAAAGGTTTGGGGTCCATTTTCACCATATAGGGATACACCCCGGTACTTGTATGGAGGTAGAAAAATCCCCCCTCATCTCCCATTCTTCGGAAGGACATGTCGAATACATCCTTGATATGAAACTCGCGATATTTCGTTACTATTTTGTCCGAGTACAGGATCATGGATCGTTCGTTCGACTTGATCTCTTGGGCGAGACCTGTCACTTCCCTCTGTACTTTATAGTATGGCAGCACTGCAATACAGGTCATGATCCCCCTCCGCTCTTGTCATGATTCTGGTTCCATCATAGCAGATTGGAGAGGTGAGCCAAAATAATCAACTTGAATTACGATCTATAAAATTGAAGATTGGAGCGCACTTATGGGGTTTATCCAAAATGCTCACTTGATAACGGTCACGACATTCAGCGGAGATGGGAGCGCATTTTGAACATCTTGCAGGGTGAGACATTGTTCAATATGGAAGACGCCGTGGGCCAACTCAGTCCGGTACATTCGTTCCGCAACCGCTGCAGCCACTGCTGCCGTCGCATCGGCTTCGCGCTCACCCACCAGCAGGTGCTCTATTCGAACCGGTTTGCCTTGCTTCCATCCAACTGCATCCACCTTGACTGCAAACATCTCTTCTCCGCCGGGAATGAGAGCGAATGCCTTGACCGTTCCGCTTCGAATGGAAGGGTAACGCAGCAAGCTGAACACCCCTGCTCTCTTTGTAATCGCCATGGATCTTGTAATCCAACGGGAATCCAGGCATAGGCGAGTAGACACGGTTGGAATATTAAGCGTGCGGGCAACCGCATGTTGATCCGAGAAGTTAAACCGATATGCCTTTCTGCGTCCCAGCTTTGGTCCAAAATCAATCCATTTGCCATCCTGGAAACTCCTTACCTCGGTTGGCTTACCATCCTTCATCACAGTATAAGTCGCATTCATCTGATCAACAGTCCACTCCACCGCTGCCTTTCCGTGCTTCTCCCCCAGTCCCAGCATGATGGTAATTTCTGCCTCATCCACCTGATTCAGTTGAGCAGCAGCTTCACGTACAAGCAGATTCGTCACGCCAGGTGACAGGCCCACACTCAGCATGGCTGTTGCCTTGTGATGCTGCATTTTCTTATGTAATGTTTCCACTTGAGCAAGAAAATCCACCTTGGCCGAGATATCCATATAATCCGTTCCTGATTGTGCGCATGCCTCCACAAACCTCGTATCCGATTGATCGACACACATGATGACCAGCTTAACTGATTCCAGCATGACTGGATCGATAGCTTGTCTCACATCCAGCTGCAGCGGCTTCACAGTCCCTCCTGTAGTGCGACTGAATTCCTCCGCTCGATTCATCCGAGTTCCCGCTGCCCGCACTTTACCCGGGAACAACTGCCCTAGCTGGGTGCATATCATTTGTCCTACTTGACCATAGCCGCCTACGACCCAGATTTGGTCTTTATTTGCCTTAACATTAGATTCGAATTGCATAATAACCCTCCACCCAAAATGCTCCAAAATAGCGTGTAATATGAGTAAAACCACATTCAGAGAGCAGCGCCACGGTCTGCTCAGACGAGATCGGATCAGACTCCTTTCCCAGGGATGCCGCAAACCGATCCCATTCTTCCCGTGTTATTCCCGCACTTAACATGTGGTCCCTCCATGCGTTCATCATGACCTTATGGGCAGGTGAACTCAGATCAGCGTTGACGGCGGCAAGAAGCAGCGGTGCTCCGGATTTAAGCCTCGCAGCGAGACTGGTCATAAATTTCCTCTTCGCCTCCATACCCTGAAGGAAATGCAGCATCAGCATGCTTGTTGCCCCTTCGTATAACTCATCCAGTGGCAGTTCTTCCACCGTTATGCCTTCCAGTTTCACTCTTGGACCTAATCCTGCTTCAGCAACCCTTCGCTTCGCTAACTGAAGCATGGGTCCGGAAGGATCAACGCCGGTGAACGTCCACCCTGGGTGTCTATCAGCGAGCAATGTAATCTCTTTCCCTCCTCCGGCACCTGCAATGAGTATCTTAGATTCGTTGTTATCCGTTAATGATGCAGCTAGCAGCCTCTCCATCAGATCATGCATATGGGAATATCCCGGAATCTTCAGGGAAATGGATTGTTCATAACGATTTTCATCTGCTGTCTTCCAGCTCATCAGGGATGAGTGATCCGCGTTCATGGTGCAACACTCCTTCTGTGTTGATGTTAAACTTGACTCCTGATTCATCTAATTTCATTATAAAAGAGTACGATGAGCCTACAATCCCAGAACAATGGGATACCCCCGCGGGAGAGGAGACACCTGATATGAAGTCAGCATTAGAGCAAGGCAGAACATCCATAACGTCTCTCGAAAAAGGATCCTGGACCTCCCGTACCTATAGGGAAGCCGTACTAAAAGCAATCCACGCCGTTGTTCCCTATGATGCATACTGTTTTACGACAGTGGACCCACAGACCCTGTTATCAACCGGTGCTGTGACAGAAGACGGCATTGAAGCGATACATGATCGGCTGTTCATTAACGAATATACGGAAGACGATGTACATAAATATGCAGACTTGATTCGCAGCAACAAGCCTATTGCCCTTCTACAGGCATCCATCCATGCTATGCCCGAACGAAGTTTGCGATATCGTTCGATCTTGCAGCCTGCTGGTTTCAGGGATGAGCTTCGAGCAGTCCTGATCTGTGACGAGACGTGTTGGGGTTACCTCACCCTCTATCGAAAGGCAGATCAGCCTTTCTTCTCGGAAGAGGAAGGGCAATGGATTGAAGAATGGACCACTTCCATAGCCAGGATGTTGAAAAGGACCAGTCTGTCACTTATGGATGAGATCAAACAAGGAAGTCCAGCCGATCCGGGGCTTATAATGATAACCGATACCTTTCAGTTATTGTCATCCAATGACTCAGCACAATATTGGCTAACCCAATTGCAGCGGCTTGAGTTAGTAGGCCCGGACATTCTGCCTCGTCCGGTACGCGCAGTTAGTTCTCATTTGTTGAGCCAGACGCTGTCATCGGCTGTATCTTCGGAGTTGTCCGCAAAGTCACCTTCCAAAGTCTGCATACAGCTACTGGATGGTCGATATCTTGTGCTACACGCAAGTCGCATGCAGCAGATGACTGGTCCGGATCAGATCGCCGTCAGACTTGAACAGGCTATGCCGCAGGATTTGCTACCCCTGCTTGCGGAGAGTCACGGTTTATCTGTGCGTGAACGGGAATTGCTGGGCTATGTGCTCCGGAGCTACTCTTCCAATGAAATCGCTGCAGCGATGAATATATCCGCGTATACAGTTCAGGATCATTTAAAATCCATTTTCGCCAAGACAAGCGTATACTCACGCCGGGAGCTCATTTGGTATTTTGTATCCCGTTTCCAACTTAAAGATGATCGTGCCGTTTAAGAAGGACGGAGAACAAAAAAGAAGCGTAATCCATCTAAGGATTACGCTTCTTTTGTTCTATTCGCTTGAGTACACCTAACCAGCTTGCGCTTCTCATAGCGTTTTTTGTTGATAAGTCACAACTATGATTTTGCGGGTTTGGTTCCTTTGGCTGGTTTGATCTTCTTCTCCTGCAGGATTACTGTTTCCTGAGGATGTTCCACCGGATACAGTTTACGGAACAATAACGTCTGAAGGACAAGGAATGAACCGCCAACCGTCCAATAGAGCGGCATGGCTGCAGGTGCTGTCAGAGAGAAAAAGGCCATCATCAGCGGTGAAATGTACCCCATGATTGCAAACTGTTTTCGCTGCTCAGGTGCCATATTGGCCTGTGAAACTTTTGCCTGAATCAGGTAGATAACTGCAACCACAACAGCAAGCACATAATCGGGTGCCCCGAGTTTGAACCACAAAAAAGAATGTGAAGACAGCTCTGGCGTTAGCCGAATTGCCGTATATATCCCCGAAAGGATTGGCAGCTGAATCAGCAGCGGCAAGCAGCCGATATTCAGTGGATTAAAATTATGCTTTTTGTACAGCTCCATCGTCTCTTGGGAAAGCTTCTGACGATCTGCTGCGTCATTCTTGCCCTCGTATTTTTTCTTGAGTGCATCCATCTCTGGCTTCATGGCATTCATGATCACTCGGGTTCCCTGCTGGGATTTGGCCTGCCGCATCATCAAAGGCAGCAGCGCAAGCCGAATGACCAAAGTAATCACGATAATGGAGACGCCGTAACTGCCACCAAAGATGGTTGCAATGTGCTGAATCAGATACGACAGCGGAAATACAATATAGTGATTGAAGAATCCAGGTGTTGAAGCGTTAATCTCCGAAACATTGTTACTGCATCCGGCCAAAAGCATGACTGCAAATAAAATGGCAATCAGCCCATAGATCCGTCCCTTGCCAGATGTAAAAGTGAATCCCTTGCTTGTCTTATGTTCCATATATATCCTCCTCGTTGATTAGGTTTCAATGTATCCAACGAGGATATACAATCTGGCTCATCTTCATCCGGTGCTTCTCTACGTCTGATCATCCTGGTTAAATCTTCAGGTCTATGCTTTCCATCGAGCGTCAGTGTAGGGAGTCCGGGTTCAACGCCGTCTCCGCCTCCGCCTTCCATCCAGTACTCTGTCAATCCACAGTGCAGATGGGCAATGTAGGCATAGCTCACGGTGAAAATAAGCCCTATTGAGAATAAATAAGGTAATAACTCCTGAAGTTCAAACAAGGGATTCACCCCCTTTATAGGTTCATTTTTATATTATAACACTTACATATCCGTTTTGCATAAATTCAAGGCTCAGATGTTACAATCAATCGCTATTCCGTTCTCAATTTGGACAATTCCTTCGCAGCCCTATGTCTTGCCACGTTATAAGAAGGCCAGGAACTGCTGTTTTCTCTCTCATTCATGTAAGCTTCACGCTCCAATAGATGATCCTTCAGTGCCGGAAATTCCTCTTGCGCAAACTTTCTTAACTGCGGAATTGCATCCGCTGACAAATTCGCCAGATAAGCTGCATCAATGTTACCTGTCTTATGGTAACGTTCCACGTTCAGCTCGGCGATCCGGTTATCCATACCCACATAATTGACGGCTGCATAAGCTGTAAGTGACAGTACAATGTACCAGCGAAGCAGTGGAATGGAGGTATATCGGATGCGTAAACCGGCGATGAGAAGCAGCAATGCCAGAAAAATCATAAAGGCATGTACCAAGAATCGAATATACGTGTACCCGTATGCCTGTTCGTACAGATGGAGACGCATAAACGCAGAATACAGCATGATGGCTGTGCAGCCCACAAGAATAAGCAGAAGCACCTGATGAATAATCGAAGCTGTTCTCCCACTCGGTCTTGTACATTGGAGTGCAACAATCAAAATGAGAAAGTTAATACTGGTGACCAGCACAAGTTCGGCAAAGCCACTGCGGGCATATTCTGCGTAAGACAGGTCAGAGGGAAGATGCCCACTCCCTGCACCAAACAGGTAGGAAAACTGTACAAATACAAACAGTACATACACACAGTTAATAACGAACAGCATAGTGCCCACGATGATGGGATCCAGCTTCAACGTCTCCCTGCCGGTAGGGATGGAATGAGTATGGGTTTTGGGTTCAACCGTCTTGCTCGATTCGGTTTCCGTATTCTTCTGGCCTGCATGGTCATGATCGGAGACATGTACTGCCGCAGGCGATAACAAGTTTGCATTTTTCCAATGGGCGTTCTCCCTCTTCTCAGCTTCGTACTCCATAGGTTGAACGAATCCCCATACATAACTAAACAGCAAAATGCCTCCTATGAAAATCCAGAGGATTCTCGGAAATCCAGGTGTTAGGGTCAGATGGTTCAACCATTCCGGAAAACCGGACAAATATTGATTGAATACGCCATCTGCGGAAGTCAGCAATGCAACCACCACAATCAGGATCGGGAAGGATGCGGCCAGTCCAATGAGAACTTTGACCAGAACTGCTTTCTGGGACTTCTCCATCCCACGTCCCCCGGCTTTTACCACAATGCCCCCGATGGTCCCCCAGTGGCGAATCGATTGTGGCAGCAAATGATCCAAGGAGGTACCGATGATTCGGAGATCCCACCACTGCTTCCGCTTACGTCCAGCCAAATAAGTCATATGTAAAATAATCAAACCGGGGACAAGCAGAAAATTGAGAACACGCAGCAGTTCATTGTCAAAAAGTAAAAAGGTTAGCGCGAGCATGAGTACGACTGCAGCCATCCATGCGTCAATCAGGGTTAATGTACGGATTCGATCCCTCGCAAACACATACATAAATGCATAAAAGAGAAGCACAAAGAGCAGATACGATACGCCTGGCTCTCTTCCATAAAACAAATACTGATGAATAACCGCCAGGAGCAAGGCAGATAACAGCGTAATCAAAGCACGATTCGGTGAAGCCAGTATTTTCTCAATCATGGGAAAAACCTCCATTATCTTTCTAGACTTTATTCTAGATGATAAAATAAGAAGATAAAGAGAAATTATAATAGATAAAATTTCTTATTTTAGTCCGGTTGCAACAACAGCTCTTTTCCCAAGGAGGCTTGAAATCGTGAAACTGCATCAACAATATTTGCTGCTTCATAACCGCTTTGGTGATATGTCCGAGCATGAAGCTACGCTCTCCGAGCTCGCAGAACTGCTGGATTGCACACATCGAAATACGCTTACCATTGTCAAAAAAATGGCGGCCTGCGATTGGATTCGCTGGATCTCCCAGCGTGGTCGAGGTCGCAGGTCAACACTCACGCTGCTCGTACCAGCCGAACAGATCGCAGCAGAATATATGATGCAAGCCCTCAATCGCCGTGAATTGCATCAGGCCTCTGAACAGGTGCGCGCCTTCTCCACCTCGACCATGATGCGAGAGCATTTAAACCACTGGCTGCTCGGTTACTCGGGCCATCATACAGAAGCAGGGGAGCATGACGAGCGAATTGATACGTTGAGACTGCCACTGCAGCAGCAGCTTCATGCCCTTGATCCGCTGTATATTAATCTACTTGCCGAGTCCTTTGTCACCAGTCATGTGTTTGATGGGCTGGTTCAGCGTAATGAGCAAGGAGATATCATTCCATGTCTTGCCCACACCTGGGATGTTAGCCCAGATCGGAAAACCTGGCTTTTTCATTTGCGCAAAGGTGTCCTGTTTCACAATGGAGGACGATTGACTGCAGAAGATGTGGTGCATACATTTGCCAGGCTGCAGTCTACAGAGCGACGTACATTGTATCGGGATGTGAGCAGACAGATTCTATCTGTGGAAGCCCTGAATTCGCTCACCGTAGTTTTCCGTCTTAAAGCACCGCATGAATTATTTCTGTCCTTTCTAGCCACAAGCCGTGCAGCCATAGTCCCTTCGGACAGCATCACGAAGCCTAGCGATGACAAGTCAGTTGAATCCACGTCCTTGCAAAAGCCTGTAGGAACAGGCCCCTTCAAGGTGACGTTATGGGATGAACACCTGTGCAGACTGGAAGCATTCCCGGCCTATTTTCAAGGAAGAGCCCATCTGGACCGGGTGGATATTCTGCAGATTCCTTGGAGTGCCGAGACCGAATGGGGAGAACATGCCGAAGCGGAAACGCCTTTCTTCCACCTTGTTCCGAATCCGGCTGCCGCTAAGGGTGCTGACTGGACACAAATTAGTGCGGGTGTCATGGTGAATAAGCTGCTCACTTGTAACACGCAAAAAACCGGACCGCTCAGCGATCCGGCTATACGAACTCATCTATACGAATGCATTACTGGCGTGATCCAATCCTCTGATAATCCCTTGGTCAAGGATCAGTCGATTCCCTTACAGCTGGCTACCATTCCACAATATCGCAAGGATGCTGCTCTCATCGCAGCCAAACTGGAACAATGCGGATATGCTTGCAAGATTCATACGGCAACGATGGAACAATTCAAAGGTCAACTGCGGCTGGAGTCCGATCTCATATTATTCTCCCTGATCCGGGACCAGGATGAAGAATTGCGGAGGACAGACCTCTATCTTACCCTGTCGGAGCATCTGGATGAATCCATACAATTGCGTGTGCAGATGATGCTGAAAACCGTTATCGAGTCACCATTAATGACAGATCGAATTGCAGGCCTTGAGCGGATTGAACAGTTTTTGCTGGATCATCATTTGATGTTTCATTTATCTGAGAAACCTGTGGAAACCGCCTATCTGCCTTCCGTGCGCGGGCTTTCGTTTAATAGTCAAGGCTGGGTCAACTTGCGCCATATCTGGTTTCCATCTGGAAGTAAAGTGTTAGAAGATTGAAAGACAAGTTACATTCAGTTAATGTGTGAACGATAATAGACTGCTCATTGTATTGGTGTTGCTGTCTGGTGGCTCTTCTCATTCCTTAGCGAAACGGTGTCTTTGCGGCGATACACCCCAAGAAGCAATCCGATCATGGCATAATCAAAGATGAGATGGTTGCCGTATCCTATAAAAGGAAAGACCACACTTAAAATCGGAACTCTACCAGTGGTCATTGCCAGCGAATAAACCATTTGCAGTGCAAACATGGACGTAATAATGACGATAATCATCCGACCAAAGTCATCCCGAATGCGAGGGAGCGTCTTCACCATACTTGCTACAAACCAGATGATAGCCACCAATAGCCCTATACCGGCTGCCCAGCCAAATACATCGATGAGCAGCACACCTGGGTAGTCAAAATAACTCGTTTTAAATTGGTCAAATGCTGTGTCAAGCCCGTTTCCCCACCATCCGGCTGATTGAAGAATGCCCATGATGGAGTTATAGATATAGCCATCTCCCAATGGGGCATCCTCAAGATTAAACACAACCGAGAATCTTTCCAAACGATGGAATGAATCCGTTGTAACCAACAACAATAACCCGATACTTGCAGTTATTACTGTAGCTACGGCTGTATAGAGCCATTTACGCGTGATCCAACCAAATAAGACTAGTGAAATGATCCCGAACATCACAAGGCGTACCCAGTCCGATATTTGAAACAACAGCACTGCCGGTAACGCCACCATCGCTATATAGGATAATATGGTTTGCACACCAAAATGGGAACGAAGCTTATCCATCAAAATAGCACCAATGGCAAGTGGTAATACCCACATTGCAGCAGTAGTCAGATCTAATACAAATCCATATCCGGTCATGTATCTGTTTGTCCCATTGACCCTTGGGGATATCATTGGATTGATCCACAACATGAGATTAAGCAGAATGTAAATCCACCAAGCGGATCTTTTCCATTTACGATAATCAAAAAATATAAAGAAGGACATGAACAATATCCCCATGACGGTGTAAACCACATGATTGTAATACATGGATTGGTACATTGTATTTGTGACATTGGTTGTAAAAATCCACATCAGAAACAGACTGACGATGGCTAAACTAATCAATCCGATTATCAGCCCCCAATGCATCCGATGACGATGCAGCTTATGCATGCTTTTGCCTACTGCTGTGGGATCACCCATTTGCTCTATGGCATACTCGGCAGCCTCTTCCTGAGTTAAACCCTCCTCTTCCTTGTCCAGCATCATTTCTCTTATGTGGTTTCCCAATTCATCGCGCAGATCGGTATGTACTTCACGAGCTTTGACTTGACTGCACATCTCGTCTAGATAACGTTTAATCTTATCATGTTGATCCGTCATGTTAAGCCTCCTTCTCCAAGTACACGATCCACAGCACGTCGAAATAAAAACCACTCGTTTTTTTTGTGCTGTAAGGCCTCCACGCCCTTGTCGCGAATGGAATAGTATTTACGTTTTCGGCCGTCTACCTCCATCCAATAGGATTCGACCCAACCTTCAATCTCCATGGCATGGAGGATAGGGTATAATGTGCCTTCTTTCAAATTAAATACACCTTCCGATTGACGGTGAAGTTCCTTGATCAATTCATAACCGTAAAGTGGCTGATTGTGCAATAAAGTCAAAATTAGAGTTTCTGTACTTCCTTTAATCATTTGTTTGTTTACATTCATATGAATTCTCCTCCTTCCTGTCATTCAAGTAGTTACATCGGAAACCTATGCATTGTTAATCTAGGTATCATACTACCTTATTCTTCCTTTTCTGTCTATCCATCGTTTCGATCTGCTTTGTGATAAAATAACCCTATTAAGGAGGGTGACTCTCATGAGTAAACTGATTTTCTTTCTCGGCGGTGCAGGCAGCGGCAAAACAACACTGGCCAAAGCCCTTTCCCGCAAATATAAGGCAGCCTTCTTCGATATGGATATCCTGCTCCGCCTGGCAGCCGAGGCAATCATGACGCTTCAGGGACTTGATCCATCTGACCGGGATTCACCTGAATACAAACGTCTATGTCGTGATCTGGGATATCGCATTACAATGGATGCGGCACTGGATAACGTTCAATTAGGAATCGATACCGTGGTCGTCGGACCGTTTACCAAAGAAACCGAAACAACGAATTGGATTGAGCAAGAGCTCAGCCGAATCGGACGTTCACTGGAAGATACGGATGTTCGCGTAGCGTACATTTATTTGGCAAACGAAGAATTGTATCACAAGCGGATCATGGCAAGACAATCTCCTCTTGATGAATATAAGCTGGCTAACTGGGATACCTTCACCGCTTCCCTTGCCCGCAAGCAAGTGGCCTGGCCACTGCCTGCTTCGTCCGTCGTTTATATCGATAATTCAGAGGAAGATGTGAATGTGGCTCTATCCGAAGTTGAGAGACACATGTACGGGTAAATAGAGCCGTACATTCTCTTAACCTTTTTTATACTCTTTTAGACGTTTATCTGTTTCCGAAATGTTGACCCTTACATAGAATGAACTATCACTAGTCAGGAGGGGTCGAAATGAATAGAAAGAAGCATAGATGTCATCCACCCGTAACGAAATGCTATTACAAAAAGATTACCAAAACTTGTGTAACTAAAATCAAATATGTTCCCACCAAGGTTAAAAAGCACTGTCATGTTACTGTTAAATATGGTGTAATCAGAAAAAGAAATCATCATTAATAATAATCTTCAGCCCTTCTCGATGGAGAAGGGCTTTCTTAGTACCAAAAAAACCGGGGGCATCGTGCCTCCGGTTTTACTTCCTTATATATTAGGTTTTGGATAGTTCGATAAATCCTTCACCGAACACGTCACGAACATCGTGAATCGTGATAAACGCGATCTCATCCTCAGCACGTACAATCTTCTTCAACATGGGAACTTCCTGTTTGCTAATGACAATATAGAGAATTTCTTTCGGTGTTTTCGTATAGTAACCATGGCCCGACAGAACCGTTACACCGCGATCCATTTTCTCGATGACCTGCTTCGCAATCGCATCCTGCTTTGTCGAGATGATGGTAACCGCCTTTTTCGGATTCAACCCTTCTATAATAAACTCCATCGTTTTGGTTCCAACAAACAGCATGACAATCGTACACATGAGTCCCTGTGCCCCGATTATGAAGAAAGAGGAGAACGCCACGATCAGATCAAAAAACAGAAGTCCATAGCTGATGTTCCAATCCAGATACTTATTGGCGAGTCTCGCCAAGATGACGGTTCCCGCGGTTGTGCCGCCAACTCTCACAATCAAACCAATTCCCAGACCGGCAAACAATCCCCCAAAAATCGTATTAATCCACAGCTCATGCGAATCAATTGTCCAGCTCTCGGTCAGATGCAGGAACAAGGAATTGAATACCACTGCAATAATGGTGTATACCGTTGTGGTCTTGTCCAGAAACCGGTAACCCACAATTAACAAAATCCCGTTCAGAATCAAATTCATTAAACCTGGTGACCATTCGAACAGATAATACAAAATAATGGTGATCCCCGTTACGCCACCCTCAGCAAGATCATTTGGAATGACGAACAGATTCACCGCCAAGGCAAATAAAAATGCACCCGCCATAATAAATAAAATATCCGTTATTCGTTTCTTCATCAAGTATTCCTTCCAATCCTTCAGAAATCAACCTATCCATCAGGCTCATAAGTTGTCATATGCACTCACAATGATAGATTCTACCATGTCGCCAGCAAAATTTGTATACATAATACAAATTGTTGCACGAAATGTGCAAAGGATTCTAGATTGGGATCATTTTTGAATGGGTAAACAAAAAAATAGCCACACCTTTTCCACACATGACAAATGTCATGTGTCATCCTTGATATTCATCATTACACATGGCTGACGTTTATGACTTACCGGATGAAACGAATTCTTTTACAATAATAAAAACGCTTCCCATTCAGGATTGATCAGGGAAACGCCAGGTTATAGCCGTGCTTGGTTATAACGACTGAAGGAGGACTACCATTCATGAGCAGAGCAAAAGAAATGGCACTGAAAAAAGAAGTTACCCCTTACGAGAAAAATGATCTACGATTAAGTATCCGACAAATTATAAATACGATCCTTCCACTCTTTTTATTGTGGGCCGCAGCCTACTATAGCCTGTCCGTTTCGTATTGGCTGACATTTCCGATTGCCTTGGTGGCATCAGGATTTGTACTTCGAACGTTTATCATTTTCCATGACTGCTGTCACGGTTCCTTTTTCAAAAACAAACGTGCGAACGACATTCTAGGGACTATTACGGGCGTCTTAACCCTTACTCCCTACCAGCAATGGAAAGCCGAACATTCCATCCATCATGCCACCAGCAGTAATTTAGACAAACGTGGTGTAGGCGATATCTGGGTCATGACGGTTGAAGAGTACAAAGCAGCATCACCATGGGGACGGCTTTTCTACCGCATCTATCGTAATCCAGTCGTAATGTTTGGCATTGGTCCAATCTATGTATTTCTACTCGCTTACCGTTTTAACCGCAAGGCTGCTCGTCGCAAAGAACGCATCAACACACATCTGACTACGGTACTGATCGTTGCACTTTATGCATTCATGTCTTGGTTGGTTGGATGGCAGGCCTTTGTTATGGTGCAGGCACCCGTGTTTTTCTTCTCCGGTTTCTTCGGCATCTGGTTGTTCTACGTTCAGCATCAGTTTGAAGACACCTACTTCGAGCATGAGGATGAATGGAGTTACGTCAAGGCTGCTGTTGAAGGCAGTTCTTACTACAAGCTGCCGAAGCTGCTGCAATGGATCAGCGGTAATATCGGATTTCACCATGTGCATCACCTGAGTCCGCGTGTACCGAACTATTACCTGGAAGAGGCACATAATGCGACACCACCTCTGCAAAAGGCAACGACAATTACCCTTCGTTCCAGTCTGGCAGCCCTTCGCTTCCGTCTGTGGGATGAGGAATCCAAACGATTTATCAGCTTCAAGGAGATCAAATCGTTATACCGCAAACCTTATGCTCAGCCACCTATACGCGTAACCAATCAAGCGGGTCTGACAGAGAAGCCTTAAACTCTGTCGGATTCGTTTTCTTGTATTCAGGCTGAAGTCATGCTACAGTCAGGCTAAAGTTGGAATACCGCGCAAAGTCGTGTAAGGAGGAGAATTTTCATTCAAAAGTGGATGCAGCTCTTTTATAAAAATACAGGATTGAATCCGTACGTGTGGCTCGTCTTTTTCATCCTGCCCTTCTATTATATTTCGCAATACTCGAAACTGTGGACTCTGGTGACAGGAATTGTGATCATTCTTGTCTTCTTTGTCTGTTATTTACTCGCCTTCATCACCAAGGGCTGGCAAGTATATATGTGGATCGGCCTTCTTATTGCCATTTCGATTACAATGACGATAGCCTATGATTATGCGTATTTCTCATTGTTTCTTGCTTTTTTCATTGGGAATATTAAAAATAAAGCTGGCTTCATTACCCTCTATTCGGTCAATTTGGCAGCCAGTTTTCTGACCATAAATTACGGATTTATCATTCAGAGCTCCCGGCTGCTTAGTCAATTTCCATTTGTATTCATCAGTCTGATGGCATCCATTCTTCTTCCGGTAAGTACCTATAATAAAAACAAACGGGAGCAGTTGGAGGGGCAGCTGGAGAATGCAAACAAACGACTGGATGATCTGGTCAAAATGGAAGAACGCCAGCGAATCGCTCGTGATCTGCACGATACCCTCGGACAGAAACTCTCCTTGATCGGCTTGAAAACCGATCTGGCGAAACGCCTGCTTCGTGTCAATCCCGAGCAGGCCGAGGTGGAGCTAAACGACTTGCGTCAGACGGCAAGCACAGCACTCAAGGAAGTTAGGGAAATGGTTACTACCATGCGCGGAACACAGCTGGTTGATGAATTGCACCGTGCCGAGCAGATCCTGAAAGCTGCTGCGATCGAGTTCAAGCTCGATGGCAACCCCAAGCTGCAGGACACCTCTCAGCTTAACGAAAATGTGATGGGGATGTGTCTGAAAGAGGCCGTTACGAATGTGGTCAAGCATAGCCAGGCAACAATGTGTACCATCAGCCTGAAAGATACACCTTCCGATAACATATTGACTATTCATGACAACGGAATTGGATTGGAACACAGTAATAACAAAGAACGCCGCGGTACAGGAATTCTTGGCATGAAAGAACGCTTGGAATTTGTTAATGGTTGTCTGGATATTCGCTCGGGAACAAATATAGACGGAACGCAGCTTATTATTCAGGTACCGAAGCTGGTTCGCAAACCAATCAAGGAGGAATAAACATGATCAGAATCGTCATCGCCGAAGACCAACGCATGATGCTGGGTGCCCTCTCCTCCCTGCTTAACCTGGAAGAAGACATGGAAGTGGTTGGGCGAGCAAGCAACGGGCAGGAGGCGCTTGAACTCGTCCAGCAGCATACACCGGATATATGCCTAATGGACATTGAAATGCCTATCAAAAGTGGGCTGGAAGCTGCTGAGGAATTGAAAGGCATGAACTGCAAGGTTATTATCTTAACGACCTTTGCTCGGACAGGGTATTTCGAACGTGCACTAAAAGGCGGAGTTAGAGGTTACCTGTTAAAGGATAGTCCGATCGAGGAATTGGCTGAAGCCATTCGCCAGGTCATGAACGGACGCCGGATCTTCGCTCCTGATCTGGTGGACGAAGCCTATGTAGAGGAAAATCCGCTTACGGAGCGAGAGAATGCCGTTCTCGGCCTCATGGCTGATGGCAAGAACACGAAGGAAATTGCCAAACACCTCTTTATTACAACCGGCACCGTCCGCAACTATATCTCCATCATTTTGAACAAATTAAATGCAAGCAATCGGATTGAAGCCATCACCCGTTCCAAGGAAAAGGGCTGGTTCAAATGAAAGTACCGCTTCAACCCATTACGACACAAATAATAGCTTGGTCAGGAGCTTCCACTCCCAGCCAAGCTATTTCATTAACGTATATTTATTTGACTGATGCTACCATACCCAATGCGTTATTCGGCACCTGGTTTGTTTGCAGCTGATGAATCTGCTTGCCTTCCTGCCATGAAATCGTGACATTTACCGTTTCCCCACCACTCGGATATTCCACGTTTACGAAGCCTTTATCCTTAGGAGCAGGCAGTGTATGTGATTCCAGGTACTCGACCATTTTCTTGGCAATTCCCGGATTGTTCATCTTATCTTCGGAAACCGATCGGATCTGCAGTGTCCATCTGCCTTCCTTCCAGGTTAGATACTGGCTCCCTGCGGCACCTTCGGCCATGCCTTTGATTCCATGTCCAAGATCAACTGACATTTCATCGGGAATGTTGTCCAGATCCGTATCCGGGAAAATCCCTGTACTATCCGGGTCCTTATAGGTTTTCACTTCATAGGAAGCGAGCACATCTGGTGCGTTTTTGGAAGACGACAACGAAGCATCATTGACCGGAATGGTCTGATCTACGGAATAGAAATTCACTTTGAAAGCATCTGACGAATTGACTGGAATGGCTGCTGCAAGATGCTTACCTTTATCCAGGGCGAATGATGTCGGCAGAACAGCATCCTTCATCTTCAACTGGCTGCGAATTTCCTGAAGGACATCGTTCATGCTGGATTGCCCTTGTGTTTCGGTTGTTTCGCCCCCGGAAGTACTGGTGGTACCCTCTGAGTTATTTTCATTATTGGCCGTGCCTGCTGCCGCATTGCTTCCTTCTGAAGTGTTTGAAAAATCGGCCCCCCCGCTCCCGGATTGTGTTTGCTCTCCTGAAGTCGAAGTAGGTGTATTGCTTGCCTGTGACGTATTGTTATCCTGTCCTCCACAACCTGCTAGCGCAAGTAACACAGCTGTGGTAACAGGAATGATGACCCAACGTTTTTGCTTTTTCATGATGATAACCTCCTCGATGTCTTTATTTCCAGTGAATTATGTTTCATTATTAGTTCCATAGAGTGTAACTAGATTAACGTTTATCGTTCCAGAAGTTAACCGGCTGTACTTTTTTGGTCAGTACTTTGAACTGGTATCCTTCTGCTTTCAATGTTTTTAGCAATTGCGGAAGCACTTTTAACGTCGCTTCCTGATCATGCATGAGCACAACCGGTGTTGTACCACTCTTTTGGACCGTGTGGATCTGCTTCATTACACTGTTGTAGACCTTTTGGTGATCTTTCTTGTATTTCCAATCTTCAGAGTCCACATTCCAATCCCAGAGGTGGAATCCACCCTGAGAAAGTAATACTTTACGGTAAGACGATTTGAGATATGGCTTACTGCCATACGGTGTACGGACAAGACTTGTCTTCACTCCGGCAACTTGGTTCAGCGTCGTATTCGCCTGCTGCATTTCCTTCAAGCCGCTATATGCCGATTGATAAAACTTGCTAGGAACGTGTGTCATACCATGAAGTCCCAAGCCATGCCCATCCGCAACTATACGTTTCGTTGCTTTTTGAAATTGCTTCATTTCCGGTCCGAGCATAAAGAATGTCGCTTTGGCATGATACTGATCCAAGATATCCAGCAGTTGTCCTGTATGGGCTGTAGGCCCATCATCAAACGTAAGATATATGATCTTCGCATTCGCTTTTGCTCCAGTAGAGCTTGAAGCACTTGGCTTCGCGGATACCGATTGAGGTAGCAGGAGTGGAATCATAAGTAAGATGGCGAGTGCAGCAATAAATGACTTTCGAATATGTAGCATAAATATAAATCTCCCTTGTGTCTCGTATTTCCCCGGGTGTCTTCGAATCTCTCATTGCATCCCTTGGCGATAATCCTAATACTAGCAAAAAGGACAGGCCTCATTCTCGCTTCAAATGCTACGTTCGAGTTACACTTTTGTCAGATTAGCCAAGGAAATAAAACGAAATTGATAGATTTGTAGTGAAAATCATACCCGTCAGGATAGATCTTTTTTGACATATGTTTCATTAACCTATTTTGAATGATCTGATAGATTTAAGTTAGAAGTTGTTCCTTCTTTGATCAATTAGATCTAAAAAACACAGCAAAAAAAGCCTGCACAAAGGCAGACTTTTCATATGTAGAACGGTATACTCCATGAACATGGAATACGTATTACTAATTTGCTCTCGCTATCACTCCGCAGGAGCGGTGAATGAACGTTTACCGAACTCAGCGTCAAGCATGTAGAAAGCATTGCTGTCTTTTTCAATACGGCGCAGCTTCTGAATGATGCTGTCAAACAACGCTTCTTCCTCTACCTGCTCATCAATGAACCATTTCAGGAAATACATTGTGGCATGCTCGCGTTCATTCAAGGCAAGGTCAGCCAGATTGTAGAATTTTTTCGTGTTTTGCTGTTCATGTGCGTATCCGTGCTCGAACACATCCAGCATGGAAGTATACTCATTTTTCGGTTCCGGCAAAGCCTCCAGTGTCGCGCGTTGTCCGCGATCATTCAGGAACTTGTATATTTTCATGCCATGGAATCGTTCTTCTTCAGCCTGTACAATGAAAAAATTCGCGAAGCCGTCCAGACTTTCACTGGAACAGTATGCTGCCATCGCGAGGTATACATGGGCAGAATAAAATTCAAAGTTCATCTGTTGGTTCAATGCTTGTGTTAGCTCTTTACTCATGTTCGACACACCTCATGCTTTCTCTAGGAATGCTCCTATTCTATCATAATGAACGTTCGACTGACATGGATTATCTACCTAATCGGCCAATGAACGAATTTATGTTCTTCATATGAGATGTGCAGCGAATCAGAATAAAAGAAAGCTCTGCCGGAATGGCAGAGCTCTCTTCTTTCATTTGGAGAAATGAATTATACCAAGAACGCTTTGGAGATGATAACCAACAGGATGAACAGAACCAGAATGGCACCTACAGAAGTGAAACCTCCGTATCCGTAGCCTCTTGTTTCTCCACCTAATACTTCGCTCATTGACCGTACCTCCTCTGCAACAGGTATGGGATATCTTATGCAGGAAGAACGGGTTTGACCGGGCGAATGCCCTATTATTTAAAATTGCACGTTTTTAATAACGGGGAGATTCCACCCGCATGATATCGAGAAAAGGTACTTTTGCCATGAACTCCTCTTCAGTGCACTCTACATGTACCAACCGAGTACGGGAATCCAGCTTAACAATAACCCCTTGCACCTGCTCTTCTTTCCCCCATACCGTCAACAGCACTTCCGAACGCTCATGATACGCTTCAACCAATTGATTCCCCAGCTCTTCCAGCTCAAATTCATCCCGGGTAGGTCTTTTTGCAACTTTTGCTTTTGCCAATGTGGAGCCTCCTCTACAGCTAATCCGACGTCCCGATTCCACGGGTTGTTTGCCGAGGGCATATTCAATTAGTATACCATTCATTTGCGTTCGTGTAATGTCATGGAAGTCATTTGGAGCAAATTTCCCAATTCATCACTGTAAGTGGATTGACGTTATTCATCACGGTACTCGATTACAATCGTGTACTCGTTCGATCGAGCTTCCCCGCTTCTTCTCTGTCCGTTCAGTTCATAGGTGTACAGGGCAGTCAGGAAACCATTCAGCGTTCCCGTTTCCTCTGGCGATAGCTGCGCTACGTAAGAAATATTTTTCTCCGCACCCGGGGCCAGTTCTCCCAGATGCAGAACCCTTGGCGAAGAGTATTCGGGTATGTTCCATTGAACTTGATCTTCCGCTTGACCGCGCCATTTGGCTCCAGGTGGAAGAACACCTGTCAACTGTACACGAGCAGACAGAGAGCCTGTATTCTCGACGCGGACCTGAAAAATAACGGATCCTCCCTGCTCGACTAAATTGGGATTTACTTCAACGTGGACCTTAATCATTGGGCTCTTCAGGTAGACTGTTGCTTCGTTGGAAGCGGCCATGCGCTGCACCGTTCGTGAATCAGGCAATCGATACGTATACAAGAGACGCGCCTGGTTAACCAGCTCGAATGATTCAGGCACCCCGGTCCCGTGTTCAATAATTTTGGCTTCAAATTGAATGTTAATGACAGACCGTGCAGTCAATGTTCCCAGGCTAACGCCTTTGACCGGATTGGCCCCGGGCCGCTTGACTCCATTCCAGCTAAGGCTCCCCTCCACAAAAGTCATGCCGGCTGGCAATGAATCTGACACCTTGGCATCCACCGCATAATTGCTTTCATTCGCTATGGTAATGTCATATCGTATGGTGTCATCTACTGAGGCAACTACTGGATGTACCCTCTTTTGGATCGAAATAAAAGGCTGGATGACTTCAAGTGTAACTTCGTTGGAATAAACGATCTCCTGCTTGCCTGCAGAAGTATACTCCAGCACCGCCTGACTTGGAATGCTTTCAGCATCTCTTACCGAAACAACCTGTACCCGATATTGAATAGTAACCTTACTTCCGGGCTCAATGTCACCGATCTCTATTCCAGAATCCGGGGTCATCTGGGGAGCGAACATTCCGTTAATTACAACACTTGCAGGAATAAACACAAGGCCAGGAGCCAAAGCGATGGTCACCTTGGCACCTGCAGCTGTCAGAAATCCAGGATTGCTCACAACGACACTGTACAAAACAATATCCCCTGAAAAGGTCGGGATATGGTCCGACTGAAGGGCAACCTCCAGACGGGATGAGGCCAGAGTGACCTCAACCGTATTGGATAGTTCTCGGCCTGTAACCGTCCTGCCTTCCGGTGTTAGAAATTCATAGTTAACCTGTGCCTGATTGAGCAGCTTCAATGTCGGAGGTAATCGCACGATGGCAACTTGAAAGTGGTAGCGCAGTGTAGCTCCCGGCGTAACCTCTGCAGGAGGCAGCCCAAGCTGAGGTGATGCACCGGGTAATGGAACGCCATCACGAAGTACACTATTTGGAAGCAGTGACGTATCTTCCGGGAGCGGATCTACTACGTATACGATGGCGGTTCGATTACCTGAATTCGTAATCTCAATCTGGTAAGTGAGCGACTGTCCCAGTGCAGCAACAGTGACATTGGCTTCCTTTCTTACTGCAAGTCTGGGTCCAACCCATGGTGTAACAACGGTATTAGAGTAGGCCACCTGTTCCAGTTCAGTCGTACCCGAGCTGAACCGAACCAGGGACTGATTCTGTAGCCAGTGGGACAACGGACCGGAGGACTGGCTCATATCACCACGACCTCTACTCTGAATGTAACCGTAACCGAAGCGCCCGCAGCGATCGATCCGAGCGTTATTCCCGTATTCGGATTGCCAGTTGGTCTTGCCACTCCATCCACCGTTACACTTCCCGGTACAAACACCGTTCCTACCGGCACAGGGTCAACCATGACCACATTATTGACCACTTCAATACCAGCGTTTGTAACAACAACCGTATAAGTGATTACATCACCGACAACAGCATCAATGGCGTCTGTGCTTTTGACAACCGTCACGTTAGGTGCAGATACTGGAATGACAAGGACGTTGGAAGACACCGTACCCGTTAACTGACGGCCATCCGGCGGACTAAATGTATAATTGGCGACGGCTTGGTTAGTCAACCGCTGATCTTGCGGCAGCGAATCCACGGTAACTTCAAGGGTAACGGTCACATTAACGGACCCCCCTGGCGGTATGGTGCCTACAACAATGCCTGTTTCCGGATTGGCTCCTGGCTGCGGAACACCATCAATCAATACACTGTTTGGAAGAAGCACAGCCCCATCCGGAATGTCATCCGTTAAGGTCAGATTGGCAGCCAGATTTCCGCTGTTGTTAATGGAGAAAGAGTATACGATGGTGTCGCCGATCGTTGCATTGGATGTATTGGCCGTCTTCGTTACAGCTATGATCGGTTGATAAATTGGGGTTACTACGATATTTGAATATGAAGCACCAGAGAAGACACCCGATGTGAAACTTACGGCAGACTGACTGCTCACAACAGGTGGTGTAGGCAGCGTATTGACTCGTACCGCATAGGACACTGCTGCAGATGCACCTGGAGCCAAAGTTCCAATAGCGATACCCAGCGCAGGGTTAGCCGAGGCACGCGGAACACCGTCTACCAGAACACTTCCAGCGACAAATGTGGTGGCTGGATCGATGGGATCGGTTATTACCACATTGTTTACAGGATCAATTCCATTATTGGTTATAACCATCTCATATATAATGGTATCGCCTACTACTGCATCAACTGCCGCTGTCGTTTTCGTTACACTAACATCCGGAGCGGATACCTGAATGTTAAGTGAATTAGAAGTCAGACTGCCTCCCAGTGTTCTTCCGTCTGGCAGCGTATACGTAAAGGTTGCAGAAGCCTGATTCGTTATCGATTGGCTCAACGGAAGAGTGACGATGACAACGGAGAACATAACCATGGTTGTTGTTGACACGACGCCAAGTGGAATGCCCGAAGCCGGATCGGCACCCGGTACAGATGCACCATTGACGATAACACTATTGGGTACAAGTTCGGTTCCGGCAGGGATCGTATCGGTCAACGTAACGGAGGCCCCGTAGTTCCCGGCATTGGAGATGGCGATGCTGTACACAACGGTATCCCCTACCGTGGCTATCGCCTGATCTCCCGTTTTGACCGCCGTCAGAATCGGCTGGAACACTGGTGTTGTAACCGTATTGGAGAACGTGGTGGCTGAGAACGCCCCTGATGTAAAGCTGACCGTGGATTGATTGTTCAAAACCGCACTTGCAGGGAGAGCTGTAACCTGCACACTAAAAACAACGGTCACGGTAGCACCAGGTGCGATGGAACCAATGGTAATTCCCGTTGAAGGGTTAGCAGCGGGGCGAAGAACCCCATCCACAAATACGCCTGTTGGTGCAAGAACGGTGCTTGCCGGTACCGCGTCTGTGAAGACTACATTATTGACCGTCGCAATTCCGTTATTTGTGACTGCTACGCTGTATGTCACAATATCGCCAACCGATACCGACGTTGATGTCGTCGATTTCACCACATCGACATCCGGAGCCGACACGGTGATGGTAAGTACATTGGACAGAACAGAGCCTGTAATTGTCCGACCGTCCGGCAATGTGAAGGAAAGAGCCACCGAAGCCTGATTCACCAGCTGCTGTGGAGACGGCAAAGTATCGATAACCACAGAAAAAGTAATGGTTGTTGTCGCACCGGCAGCGACCGTGCCTGCCGAAATGCCTGTGGCTGGATTGGCGGCTGGCAGCGGCTGGCCATTCACAATGACACTGTTCGGAACAAGAATGGTTCCCGCCGGGATATTGTCCGTCAGGTTAATCTGGGCCCCATAGTTACCCGTGTTGGAGACAGTGACCGTGTAGCTAACGGTGTCACCTACAGTAGCGTTCAGTGTGCTTGCCGTCTTGGTTGCAGTGAGAATGGGCTGGAATACCGGTGTGACCACCGTATTGGAAAACGTTGTGCTCGAGAAAGTCCCTGATGTAAAACTGACTGTGGATCGATTACTCAGCTGGCCGCTTGGCGGTATCGCATCCACACGGAAGGTAAAAGTTACAGTTGCGGACGCTCCTGGAGCAAGTGTGCCGAGTGATATCCCCCCTGCCGGGTTGGCTGCAGGTTGCGCTACTCCATTGACGGTCAGACTGCCTGTGACAAAGGAGGCCCCGGCAGGAATCGGGTCCGAAAACTGAATATTGTTTACAGGAGCTATACCACTGTTTGTTACCTGAACGGAATAAGTGATGGTATCACCTACGGCAGCCGCAGTTGAAGGTGTACTTTTAACGACAGCAACGTTTGGAGAAGAGACCGGAAACGTCAGCGTATTTGAGGTGGCTGTTCCTGTCAACGTACGTCCGTCCGGAGGTGTGAAGGTAAAGGAAGATGTAGCAAAGTTGCTAAGCTGCTGCGGAGATGGAAGTGTATCCACAACCACAGCAAACGTGACAACCGCGGTTGCTCCAGCGGCAACAATGCCTACCGGAATACCCGTTCCCGGTGTCGCTCCAGGCTGCGGTACACCTGATACCACAACACTGTTGGCTACAAAAGAAGTCGCAGCAGGAATCGTATCTGTGACGGTAACATTGGCCTGTAAATTGCCAGTGTTACTTACAGTCACCGTGTATACAACCGTATCACCTACGGTGGCATTGACTGTATTGGCCGTTTTGACAAGTGAAATCTGCGGTTGGATAACCGGAGTCTGTGTCGTATTGGACGAGGATGACCCCGAAAATGAACCGGATGTGAAGCTGACCGTCGACTGATTGTTAATCTGCGAAGGGATCGGCATGGTAATCGTCACCTCAAAAGTTACGGTAACCTCAGCTCCTGGAGCCAAAGTACCGATTGGAATGCCGGCGGTCGGATTGGAGAGCGGGAATGAAGTCCCGTTCACAATGACGCTTCCGGGTACAAATGGGGTATTCGGAGGAAGAGGGTTGACATATACCACATTGTTAACTGCTACGGTTCCGTTGTTGCGAATAACAGATGTGTACCTGATGACATCGCCGACTACCCCGTATTCTACATTGTCACTGTTAACAATCGTTACATTGGGAAGAGAGACAGGGATCGTGATGGAGTTGGATGACGAGAATCCGGCAATCGTCCTTCCACTTGGAAGTGTGTAGGAGAATGAAGCGACCGCTTGGTTAGTCAACTGTCTTGAATCAGGCAAACTTGTGACCGTTGCGACAAAAGTAACGGTTGTACTTGAGTTCGCTGCAATCGATCCCAAACTAATACCTGTTGCCGGACTTACACCTGGCGTAGGTACACCATTAATGATAACACTGTTCGTACTGAAAACAGCTCCCGCAGGAATCGGATCTGTCAAAGTAACCGAAGCGGCGATGTTACCAGTGTTGTTAATCTGAATGCTGTAATTAAAGGTATCGCCTACCGTCAGATTGGTTGTACTTGCTGATTTCACTACTTGAATGACGGGCTGAAATATGGGTGTACTAACTGTAACCGATGAAGAGACACCATTAAAACTGCCCGACGTAAACGCTGCGCTGGCACGGTTGGTCACTGATCCTGTGGATGGAACAGACGTCACTCTGGTCTGGTAGGTCACGGTGACGCTGCTTGAGCTGTTCAGGGTTCCGATAGCAATGCCCGAGACCGGACTTGCACTTCCGGAAGCTATTCCATTAATGGTGACACTGCCCGGCACAAACTCCGAGCCGGTCGGCGTATCCGAGATCACCAGATTTTGGACCGCACTAATTCCCGCATTGGTCGCAATAACGGTATAGGTAAGGATGTCACCTACCGTCGCATCAGGTGTGTTTACCGTTTTGCTAATCGAGATATTCGGGGCCGATGCAGGTATGCGAACGATATTGGATTGACTTGAGCCTGAAAGATTCCGCCCACTCGGTAGTTGGTACGTGTAAGTTGCAGTACCCTGATTCTCCAGTGTTGGCGGAGATGGAAGTGTACTTAGTGTTGCGCGAAACACGACCGTTGCCGTGGCTCCTGGCGCAAGACTGCCCAGCGTTATTCCGGTTAAGGGGCTGGTTCCCGGACGCGCAGTACCATTCACCGTTACCGAATTCGGAACAAACGTCAGTCCTGCAGGGATGGTATCGGTTACCGTAACTTGAGCTGCTATGTTTCCGCTGTTTGTTACCACCAGTGTATATGCAAGCTGATCTCCCAACGTTGCATTCGTTTGACTCGCCGACTTGTTGATCGCAATGATCGGCTGGTACACAGGTGTAGTAATCGAATTGGAGTTGGAAATGCCCGTAAAGGCACCTGAACTATAGGACACAGAAGCCCGATTAAGCAGTGAGCCTGATGCAGGCAAGGATTGAACCGTAACCTGAAACGTCACCGTCGCGGAACTTCCTGCAGTTAATGTTCCAACAGATATGCCACTGTTTGGATTAGCCGATGCAACGACAGTGCCTCTTACGGTCACACTCCCCGGAACAAATATGGTTCCTGAAGGGAGAGCATCCGTCAGAATTACATTGTTAATCGGCTGAATGCCACCGTTCGTGGTAACCACGGTGTAGGTGAACGTCTCCCCTACGGCTACGTCACTGACGGAAGCGGATTTAACCGCGGTGACATTGGGTAATGTCACCGGAATCGTCAAGGTGTTCGATGCTACTGTTCCTGTTATGGTCCGTCCGTCAGGCGAGCTGAACGAATATGAAGCAGCAGCCTGATCCACAAGGGTTGGCGGTGTTGGCAAGCTTGTGACAAGCACTTGAAAGGTGACGGTATTGGCGCTGCCTGCAGCAAGGCTGCCCAAATTCACACCCGTCGCCGGATTGGCGCCTGCAATGACATTTCCGTTCAGGCGAAAGCTGCCTGCTACATACGAGCTGCCACTTGGGATGTTATCTGTCAATGTGACGTTCGCTGCAACATTCCCTCCGTTATTTACCTGAAGCGTGTACGTTACCGTGTCACCCACCGTGGCATTGGTGGTACTCCCCGACTTCACAATGGACAGGTTCGGTGAATATACAGGAAGTGTGGAGTTGTTGGATGGAATTACACCTGTTATGGTTGGACCTCCTGCCACACTCTGAAACGTAAAAGCTGCATTGGCCGAATTCACAAGCTGCAGGATGCTTGCATCCTGTCCGATAAGCGCCCGGTAGGTTACAACAATACTGCTGGACAGGGCTAATGAACCCAGCGGAATGCCTGCGGTTATATCCAGTGTTGGACGGGATACACCTGCAACTGTGACGCTCCCAGGAATAAAAGTTAGTCCAGCAGGCAACGAGTCCGATAGCACTACACTGGCGGCGCTGGCCGTACCTGCGTTGGCAACCGTAACCGTATAGAGAATGCTGTCCCCTGCTACCGCACCGGTGGCCGTTGATCCCTTCGATACGGTAATTCTTGGTGCATTAATATCGACCTGAATGGCATTGCCGTTAACGATATATGCATCTCCCGATGTAGTTAACGTCAACACGGCTGAAGATTGATTGTTGATCAGTCTGGCTGACACATCCACATTGGTGATGTCCCAGCCCTGTCGTCCGCCAGAAATGTTGGAGCCTGGTGCACCGTTGATCTGGTTCCGGGTTCCAAAGGTTCCTGTCGTGTTAAGTGCTCCGGTGTCTCCGTTGATTTGGGATGCAAAAAAGTTGGCTGCCAGGTTGTTAGGCCCTGACAAAGCAACCGAGGTCGCCGACGTTGGTCCAAATAACGCCTGGTCTCCGGTGCGATTCGCGTCACCTTCCTGCGCACTGAACAGCGCTCTTCCTCCGAGCGTGCCTGAGATCGGAGTCGCAAATCCTGTCAGTGTGGTAACCACCGGTGCTGAAGTCGATTGGACAAGTACTCCGCCAGCCCGCAGTGACATGTTACGGAATGGCAGATTCGGATTTTGATAAATGACTCCTAGTGTCCAGCCTGCATGGTTGGCCGTGGCATCATTGTTGATAACGATCGTTCCCACGACCGCTCCGGTGATATATGTACCCGCTCCCCCACTTTGTACCAGCGATGTAACATTGGCCGAACGCACATATCCGGCAGCGCCGTTCCCCAGATCGAATTGATTGTATGTCGCCGGGTCAGGAGTAACGCTGGATGTCCCTGCAGGGGTGATAAACGTGACAGGATTGTTGATGGCTGCACTCAGGTTCACATTGCCATTAATATAACTTCCGCCCCAGATCAACTCTGCGTATAGAACTGTACTGCCTGCTGGAAGGACGAGTATCGCAGCTGAGCTGTTGCTCTGATACAAACTTGTCGTACCTGCTGGATATGTCCCAAAACTTACGGCCGTGTTGGTCGTCGTGAATGCCCCAATACTGTCTTGTGTTCCCGGCACCCCTGCCGTTTCGGAACGACTCAAACCGAGTGTATTTCCTGTAAATGTAATTGCTCCTGTAGCATTGACGGTTGAACGAACGACAAGAGGAATAGAGATCACCTCCTTCATCAAGGATTGTAATCATCGTATGAGACGGAGCCTTGGTTCAGTCTATGAGGTTCATTCCGAAATTTGTTTGTCCCTGTGAAAAGTTTCTGCTCGGTTCTGTGTATATGTCACTTTGTATTCACCCATTTAATTAACATTTGCGTTTTGCACAATCTGTTTTATAATCAACTAATACGAGAGTCATTCTGTCGTACCATTATGATGCAGTCAGCGGTGATATATGAAGAGTTTGTCTACACATAGCAACCATATTCCAACAGAATATGAATTCAAGCATTCCAAATGGATCAAAAAAATGCTTCATGCATATTGGGTTGTTGTAATTACACATTTCGTCGTTCAGATCGGCTGTTTCCTGTTCTTGGACTATGATCGCACTCCTGAGGATTTCATCATTCATGTTCTAATCTGGCCCACAGCCTCAAGTATTGCTTCCATTATGATCGCCAGTTGGATCGACCGACGCTTCAGTCCCTTTTCGTTCTATGCCATGTCAGCAGCCAGCACAGTTGTTGCCTGGACGATCATTCATGTCAATTATGACATTCGAATTATCCAAGCGATCAGCCTGCTGCCCATCTTCACGTCGGTTTTGTTTTTTAGCAGAAAACGGGTCTGGACCGCATGTTTGATGCAAACGACGGGTTATGTTTTGGTTCTGTTTGATTCAGGCTATCGTTCCTATCTGACTTCCTTTGACATGGTCTCCATCCCAGCCTTTCTCATTGTCGGTACATATGTAGCTCAGGTCATTGTTACAAGTGGCGTTGAGGTATTGGATGATCTCAAGGACAGCATGTTAGCCAAGCAGGAACTGATTGTACGAAATGCCATTATGACCAAGCAGTCCAAAACCGATGGGCTTACCAATCTGTATAACCAGAGCTCATTCAAAGACTATTACGATAAAGCATATGAGTATGCCAAGAGCGGTATGAGCCTTCATTTGGCTCTCATTGATATTGATGATTTCAAATCGATCAATGACACCTATGGACATCGGGTGGGTGATATCATACTGGAGAAAGTTTCGCATGTCATTCAGGAGAACATCACTTCAAGTGATATTGCAGCCCGTTATGGCGGTGAGGAATTCGCATTGCTTATGTTTGAACAGTCCTTCGATCAGGCTTACGCTCTCGTGGAACAGATTCGTCAAAAAATAGCCCTGATGGGCCATTTGGAACTGGAAGGGAATTCCATCACCGTAAGTGTGGGACTCAAAAGTTTCAATGCCCGGCTGACCAAAGAAAAGCTGTTTGAAGAGGTGGATGCCTGTCTATACGCTGCCAAAAGGACGGGTAAAAACAAAACCGTGACTTCCATTGACCTTGTTGAGGTTTAGTGAATACAAGAGACATCAAAAAAAGTTGTACCGCACACCGAATTCGGTTGTGCAGTGCAACTTTTTTTACATCTAGAATATTCGTCTTACTCGGCCCATTCCCAGCGATGGGCATACTGCTCCAACTTGGGATGAAGTGTACCCGGCTGGCCATCAATAAGCAGACGAAGTTTCGTAATCCAGTCCTTGAACGAGTCGAACGATGCAAACAGATTCGCCATTTCAGAGGTGAGGTACAGAAAATGAGGCGCCGGATATTCAGCAGTCAGATGACGCAGAGCCGAATCCATTGGTGTGTATTTCTTCCTCTTGCCTTCCAGTCCCTCCACCTTAATACGGAACTCCGTATGATCTCGTTTCCACTCATGCAAGCGGTCCTCTCTCTTATAATACGGCAGTACCCCCTCCTTGCTCATACGCTTAACCGTGTTCTCATGCAGCGGATAAAGGACCAACTGTGTAAATGCGCGCGTATCTGAAGTGACTGCTGCATGTTGAAGTTGTTCATCGGTCACATGCTCGAATGAATCGTAGAAAATCAGTGTACCTTTCCGGCTTGCTGCAGGCGGTTCGTAACCGTACGGAACCGATGTATAATTTCCAGACATGATATTCCTCCAGTCCGTCATCAATTCTTATTTGTTTTGGGTATCCTACTCATCCTGATCCTTGTTCAAATCCACATAGAATGTCATTTTATTCTTGCCCGAACGCTTCGATTCATACAAGGCTTCATCTGCCAAACGGATAATTTCACTCGGATTGCCGCTGTTTGTCGGATACTCGGCACCACCGATACTGCATCCAATATGGATCCGCTCATACTCAATGATAAATGGTTTATTCAAGCTCTGGATAATCTCATTCGCATAATCTTGTGCCTCTTCTTTTGGATTAGCCCCAATGGAACGGAGTACAATGAGAAATTCATCGCCGCCCAAACGAACCGTAATTCCCTTGTCGTGGCTGAGGGCCATTAAACGCTGGGCCACTTTTTGAAGCAGGACGTCTCCGGTTTGGTGTCCAAGGGTATCATTCACACTTTTGAATCCATCCAAATCCAGATAGAGGAAAGTCAATGTGTGATCCGTACTCTCCGTCTCAAGTGATTCCTCCAAATAAACTTCGAGTGCTGTCCGGTTTGGCAAACCTGTCAGTTGGTCGTAATGGGCCAAATTCTGCATAAAAACGAGTTCCGAGTCTTTATTGGTAAGTGCGGTTAGCATGCCCCTGAGCGAGCGACATAACACTTCGATCTCCTTAATCCCCCTGTTCTCCGGAATCTGCACCTCATTACCTGCACGAAGTTGGTCTGCCACTTTAGTTAATCGAGTAATTGGCGAAGAGATCAGGCGAGAAAGCAACCATCCAATGAGCGCAAATAATACGGTAACGGCAAGCCCCGCCCAAACGTTGAACCATAACATATCGGATACGGAAGCAAAAGCCGTTGATTTGAGCTGGCGAACGACAACAGTCCACCCGAGACCGGGATAATCCAGATGACCCTGGCTGTATGCGAGTCCGGTAACATATTCCTTACCGTCAGCCCACTTCTCTATGGACCAGCTCGTCTTGTTGATCTCCGCTGTTTCCGTTCCGGACAACTTTAACGGTTTGCCAACCCATTCGTCAGGACCAAGCAGCACCGTATGTTCTCTCTTGCTCACAATAAACAATTCAATGTCCTTTTCCCGGTATTTCAAAGGCTCGAGGACGCCTTTCTCCACTTCTTTAGCCCATTCCCAGCTTAAATGCGCAGCCAGTACGCCAGCAATCTCACCATTTTTATATTTCAAGGGAAAACTGATATCGACAAATTGCAGTGGTTCTCCGGTAGGGTTCGGAAGCAACTTGGCTAGAAGCACTGCGTTATGTACGTCTCCAATAAACTTACCCTTGATTCCTTCCTGATACACAGGCCGTTCAGATAAATCTTCACCGCGCAATATGCCGTCTGTTGAGGCAAGTACTTTTCCTTTTGGATCCATGAATCCAACCCAGGAGAATGTGGGAAAGCTATTCTGTAGCTGATTCAGCAGCATCTGTATATCAGCAGGCTCGAAGCGATCTTCAAGTGCAGCCATCTGGCCAAGAAGCTCCAGTTCTCCGGAACGCGCCCACATGAAGCGATCCAGCTTGTCTGTTGTCTGAGAAGCCGTGCTGGTCAGCGAGTGACCAATCTCCGTTTCAACAGCGACCGCTGATTTTTGACTAAAAATATAACCGATCGTTAATGTCACCAGCAAGGACAATATGGCGAAGGTCACGGTAAGTATCGTTCTGAGTTTGTAAGACATGTTGGCCTCCAGTAATCGGTGAAACCATCTTGCTTTTTCAACACGAAATATGCTGTAAAGGGCACACGGAATGTCACCTATTCGTTTTCATCTTTATCGGAATTAATGACCTGTTTTATTATACATGCCTTTTGCATTATTCGATTCCATTTGCTCCGTCAAAACAACCGTGTTTCTTCCATTCAAAGAATAGTCACGATTCTGTATATACATACTTGGGTTATGAATATAGAGAGCAAGCATATCATCCAATGATGAGATGATGATTCAGCATGTCTGTCGTACAGAGAGAACTTCAACTAGAAATTGGGGGTGTAATATTGAGCCTGCTTCATCTTGCTGTTATTTTCCCTTTTGCCATGGGGATTTTGCTTACGATGCTGAACCGCTTTTTCCGTAGAATACATATGGGGTGGCCGGTTCTTATTGTTCCGGCACTGTTGTTCGGTTATTTTGCAAGCCTCATACCTTCCGTGTCTCAGCGAAATATGATATCCGGTTATGTGCCTTGGATTCCGTCACTTGACATTGGATTTAATCTATATCTGGATGGCTTAAGCCTGCTGTTGACACTACTTATTACCGGGATCGGAGTTCTGGTGGTGTTTTACTCCATCTACTACATGGACAAAAAAGAGGATTTGAACCGCTTCTACCTGTATTTGCTCATGTTTATGGGGGCCATGCTGGGCGTTGTTCTGTCCGATAACATGATTGTATTGTACGGATTCTGGGAACTTACAAGTATCACGTCATTCTTGCTAATCGCGTTTCATTACAAACGCAAGGCTTCAACTTCAGGCGCTCAAAAGTCGTTTTTGATTACCGTGTTTGGCGGGTTCGCCATGTTAGCGGGATTCATGATGATGTACTTGATGACTGGAACGTTTAGTATCCGTGCAACCATTACGGAATGGGGACAGATTCAGGATAGTGCATTATTTTTGCCTGCACTGGTGCTGATACTGATCGGGGCATTTACCAAATCCGCGCAGTTTCCCTTCCACATCTGGCTGCCGGATGCGATGGAAGCTCCAACCCCCGTCAGTGCATATCTGCATTCGGCCACAATGGTTAAGGCTGGCTTGTACGTTATAGCCCGCTTCACGCCCATCTTTGGGGGAGAGGGAACCTGGTTTTGGCTGGTCACTGGCGTAGGTCTTCTGACCTTATGTTATGGATCATTCCTTGCTGTGAAGAAGAACGACCTGAAGGCCATTCTCGCATATTCCACGATCTCACAGCTTGGATTAATCATGTCCCTGCTTGGCGTCGGCTCCGCAGCACTCTACTTCGGATATGGCGATTCCTCTGCCGTTTATACGGTTGCAATTACAGCAGCCCTACTTCATCTCTTCAATCACGCGACCTTCAAGGCAGCGCTGTTTATGGTCGTTGGCATTGTCGATCATGAAACGGGGACCCGCGATATTCGCAAGCTCGGAGGACTTGCTTCCTTTATGCCAATCACGTTCACTGTAGCGCTTGTGGGAGCACTTGCCATGGCGGGTATTCCGCCTTTCAACGGTTTCTTGAGTAAAGAGCTGTTCTTCCAAGCCATGGTTGAAGTGACACATCTGCGCATCTTCGGACTTGGTTCATGGAGCATCCTGTTGCCTGTACTCGCTTGGCTCGCCAGCGTATTTACCTTAATCTATGCGCTGATCATCGTGTTCAAAACGTTCCTCGGTAACCGCCGAACGGAGCTTCCGGCGGAGAAGCTGCATGAAGCTCCGGTGGGTATGCTGATTCCTCCGGTAATGCTCGGTGTACTTGTCATTACATTCGGACTTTTCCCGGATCTGCTGGCTGGATCGCTTATCGAGCCGGCGATGGCCTCCGTGCTTCCAGCACTGCTGGACGGAAACGAGCATTTTGACGTTCACTTCTCCTTATGGCACGGAATAACTCCGGAATTAATCATGACCATCGGTGTCATTATTCTTGGTATCATGCTGTATAAACTGTTACCTCGCTGGAGAAATGTGTATGAACATTACCCCCAAGGCCTGACCATTAACAATATGTATCACGTCATTCTGGATAATGTGCAGCATTATGCCCGCAAATGGACGGAAGCTTACATGAATGGATCTGTCCGCAATTATCTGGTGTACATCTTCTCGTTCACCGTTGCACTGCTTGGCTATGCCTTTTTCCGCTCAGGCGAGAATATTACCTGGAATTTCAAGGGGCATGCTCCCTTCTCATTCTATGAAGCGGTGCTGCTTGTCGCCCTGATTGCTGCTGCAGTCTCCATTCCGTTTGCAAAAAACAGGCTCTCTGCGGTCATTATGACGGGTGCTGTCGGGTATCTGGTTACGCTGCTATTTGTATTGTTCCGTGCACCCGATCTGGCATTAACCCAGATGATTGTGGAGACCGTATCGGTTGCGCTGTTCCTGCTGTGCTTCTACCATCTGCCTGAGCTTCAACGTGGCCGGTCCAGCCGCAGGTATCTCAGCGTAAACATGATTGTTGCTATTGCGGTGGGTATCGTAATGACCTTCGTAGCTCTTGCTGCAAGCGGAACAGCTTCGCTGGAGAGCATCTCCAATTTCTTCATTCAGGAGAGCTATGACCTTGCAGGAGGTAAAAACGTCGTCAATGTACTGCTCGTAGACTTCCGCGGATTTGATACGATTCTGGAAATCATGGTGCTGGGGGTAGCCTCACTATCCATCTACTCCATGATTAATCTGAATCTTGAAGCCAAGGATCTCGGAGCGCGATTGAAATTCCGCAAAAAAGAAGAAACCAAAGATAACGATAATCTGGATGAAGAAGCCGATAATACGAAAAAATATGGCAATCAGGAACGCAGCTCCTCCACCTGGGATACCGTTCCCTTACAGAGTAACGATGTGCTGCTGCAAACGACAACCAAAGTAGTCGTCTTTATCATTTTGACGTTTGCGCTGCATTTGTTCTTCGCGGGACATCATAACCCCGGTGGCGGTTTCATTGGTGGACTGGTCACAGCCGCTGCACTGGTCTTGATTGCTCTTGCATTCAGTACGGATACGGTACGCAAGGCGCTGCCCATTGATTTTCGTACGTTGACGGCTGTTGGATTAGCTATTGCCCTGTTGACGGGGGCCGGCTCCTTTTTATTCGGGGTTCCCTTCCTCAGTCAGACCTTCGGTTATTTCGAACTTCCTTTGCTGGGAGAGACGGAGCTTGCGACCGCGATGCTGTTCGATCTCGGCGTGTATATCGCTGTCCTTGGTGTCACCATGACCATCATTCTACAGATCGGGGAGGATCGCTGATATGGAAATATTGATGTGCGTTGCCGTTGGCATACTATTTGCCGTCGCCGTCTTTTTAATCTTGTCACGGAGCCTGCTCCGAATCGTGTTAGGCATGTCCATCCTCACGCATGGGGTGCATCTGCTGCTGATTACGATGTCACGTCTTAAGACAGGTGCTCCTCCCTTGCTGGGAGAAAATGCAGAAAGCTATGTCGATCCGCTGCCCCAGGCGCTGATTTTGACTTCCATTGTCATCAATTTCGGGCTAACTGCTTTCTTCTTTGTTCTGTCCTACCGCTCTTATCTAAAATTGAGAACGGACGATATGGAAGAAGTAAGGGGGCGCCCATATGAATAACCTTGTGGTTCTACCTTTGCTTCTACCGCTAATTACAGGTGTTATTACCATACTGTTTTTCCGTAAAGTCCGCATTCAACGCATAGTCAGTGTCATTGGGACACTATTGACCGCTGCTGCATCAACCGTTTTAATTACACAGGTCGCGAGCTCGGGCGTACAAACCCTTAATATGGGCGGCTGGGCTCCACCGTACGGTATCGTTCTGGTAGCTGATATGGTATCTGCACTGCTCGTTGTGGCTGCTTCCATCATTGCTCTGGCATGTCTGCTGTATGCTTTCCGAAGCATTAACCAAGAGAGGGAGGAGCATCATTTCTACGTCTTCTTTCACTTTCTGATTGCAGGCGTGAACGGTTCTTTTCTGACAGGCGATCTGTTTAACCTCTTTGTCTGTTTTGAACTGATGCTGATCTCTTCCTACGCACTAATTGTGCTGGGAGGAACGGAAAGACAGCTTCGTGAAACGATCAAGTATGTCCTGATCAACATCGTTTCTTCCGCTTTGTTTGTCGCCTCCATCGGCTTCCTGTATTCGGTAACAGGCACGCTGAATATGGCGGACTTGTCCAATCGGATTGCCGAGGTGGGTCAGAGTGGTGTAATTACTCTGATTGCTGTCCTGTTTCTCATTGTGTTCAGCATCAAAGCGGGTCTGTTCCTCTTCTTCTGGCTATCAGGCTCCTATGCAGCTCCGCCTGCCGTAGTAACGGCTTTGTTCGCCGGATTGCTGACCAAAGTAGGGCTGTACGCGATTGTGCGCACATTCACGCTCATTTTTTATCATGATCCGGATTTCTTCAATGCCTTAATCGGCTGGATGGCTGGCGCAACCATGATCCTCGGGGTAATTGGCGCCATCTCCTATCGTGACGTGAACAAAATTTTGGTCTATAACGTGGTTGCAGGTGTCGGGTTTGTGGCCTTCGGCATGGCCGCTGCAAGTCGTCAGGCTCTGGAAGGGCTGCTCTTCTACATGCTGCATGACATGTTGATCAAAACGCTGCTCTTCTTGCTGGGAGGTGCCCTGATCGCCGTTGCGGGTACGTCCAAACTTGAAAACATGGGTGGATTGCTCCATCGTTATCCGCTGCTTGGATGGATGTTCTTCATCAGCGCACTTGCCCTGGCAGGTATTCCTCCATTCAGTGGTTTCCCGGGTAAGCTGCTGCTCTTCGAGGGTGGCTTGCAGGCCGGCCTATACGGTCTTACAGGAATTGCGGTACTCTCCAGCCTGCTGATGCTCTACTCGGTCCTGCGCATTTTCATTCAGGCCTTCTGGGGCGAACCGCCAGCAGGTATCGTTAGACGGCCTTACGCGGTAAACGGACTCTTAATCCCTGCAGGCATCCTGTTCATATTTATTATCGTCATGGGCTTGGGGGCTGAAGGAATGTTTCAGCTAACCTCCCGCGCAGGCGACATTCTGCTGCATCCCAATATTTATATTGATGCAGTATTGAAGGAGTAGATGCTTATGGCCTTTCAGATCATACTAAATCTTATCATTGCCTTTGTATGGATGTTTCTGAACAATGCCTGGAATGGCATTGGTTTTCTTATTGGTTACCTGCTCGGTCTGCTGTTAATCGGGAGTATGCGGCGGTTCTTCCCCCAGCGCTTCTATATCGTTCGAGTCTGGGCCATCATGAAGCTGCTTTATCTGCTGTTCAAGGAATTAATACGAGCCAGTATTGAGGTTATACGCCAGATTATCAAGCCCAGGCTTGAAATTCGTCCTGGCATTTTTACCTACCGGACTCAATTGTCTTCCGATTGGGAGGTTACCTTTTTATGCCTGCTCATCTCGCTGACACCGGGATCGTTACCACTTGAGATATCTGGGAATCAACGAAAACTGTTCATTCATGCACTGGATATCAAGGATGAACAAAAAATGAGGGATGATATCAAAAATACGTTTGAAAAAGCCATTATGGAGGTGACGCGATAATGCTATCCTCAATGTTATTTATATCCCTGCTTGTACTGTCCTTGGCCATCCTGGGTTGCTTGTACCGTGTGCTGCGCGGTCCTTCCATGGCTGACCGGATTACGGCCCTGGATACCATCGGCATTAACGTCATCGCCATTGTAGCTGTGCTGTCCATGATGCTTCACACACAGGCCTATCTGGATATCATCCTGCTGATTGGTATTCTTGCTTTTCTTAGTACAGTGGCATTCGCACGTTATATTGAACGGGGGGCGGTATTCAAAAATGAAGGAGATCGTTAATGGAACCGCTGAAATTGCTATCGGTCTGATTGTTCTGTGCGGAGCTTTACTGAGTGCACTTAGCGCCTTTGGACTCATACGATTACCAGACGTTTACCTGCGTGCGCATGCCGCGACTAAAAGTACAACACTCGGTGTGTTTTGCGTGCTCATCGGAACATTTCTCTTCTTCTGGTACTTCGACAACTACATTAGTGCACGCGTACTTCTTGGCATTGTGTTTGTCTTTATTACCGCTCCGGTTGCCGGGCATCTGAATGCGCGCGCAGCATATCGGACAGACGTTCCACTCTGGGAACAGAGTGTACAGGATGAGCTTGAACCGCTGCTCAAAGGTAAAAAAGTCAACCATGAGGCCAAGGATATGATGGAATGATGAAGACCAATTCAATTCCTATTAAAACAACCCCGCAGCAAACGCACCAGTGCGTATTGTTACGGGGTTGTTTTTGGGTCCAGTGACGCGGTGAATTATAAAAACCTGTCCAGCCAATCGTACGCCTTGGCACCACTGATTTCGTGCCCGCCTGCAAAGAAGTCGGCACCCAAAGCATTCAGTGCACCCTCTTGTGCATAGATCTCCTCCAACCTGGTGAAAGCTTCTCTCGCCGCGGCCTGCGGAAATACCCGATCGTCCTTTCCTGCTTCAATGAATAATGGTCTTGGCACGATCAGTCCGATAATATCCGGCAGCTCTGCTTCCCGCAAGATGCCTGGAATGTAATTATCAAGACAGTGGTTCCGGTCCAGAATACTTGCTTGAAAGGTACTGGCATATCCGCTGATTACCGCAGCCTGGAATCTTACATCCAGCGCAGCCGTAAAGGCCGCAACGAGCCCTCCACCCGAGATGCCCATGATTCCAATCCTCTCTGCATGAACTTCAGGGCGGGTAGACAAATAATCAAGCACCCTTATCGTCTCGTAGACACGATGTCCGGCCAGTGTCTGTCCTGCCATGAGCAGATGAGCTGCAATCTTCGTGCAGGAGCTAATTCCTGACGGTTTATCCTTATCCTCTTCCAGTCTTCGATCTCCGAATCCGAGCAATTCTGGAGCGGCAACCATGTACCCTCGCTGCACCAGGGATACGGCAAAATCTTTATGCAGTCCGGGTGCTGCCGCTCGCGGTGAGCCGTCAGGCTCCATACCGCTTATCTCCCGGCTCCCATATCCATGGCCATGACAGGCAATCATGGCAGGCACAGGTGTATTTGTGTTACTTAACTCATTAGGAATCAATACGTAAATTGGCATTCGCAAGCCTGCATAGGTCGTTATTTCCACGCGTTCCCTCACGTAACCCTCGCAGGCAATACGCTCCAACACGACAGCATTCAGCTCTGCATCATCAGCCGGAAAACCACCAAGTCGTGCACGTATTCTTGAACGCAGCTGTTCACTCCATTGTTCCAAAGGCTGTCCTGCCTGATATGCATAACGTCCGCGTTTAGTTGTTTGTTGTTGCAGATAAGATTCAATCGCAGTCATTAATGGTAAACCTCCTTGTTCATTCACTGCACCAATCCATATGGAATAAAACATAATAAATGAACTATACGAATCAACATCCGTACTATTTTCCAGTACATTATAGTGCAAGCCCATGGCCTATGAATTTAATATTCATGCTGCATTACCCCAAAACCCTGCTATTCTTATGAAAAAGGAGACATTCCCCTAGCCTGCAAAAGCAGACTTCAGGAATCTCCCTTTATCATCTGATGGCTACCTTATAGGAACATTTTGCAAGCTGGGTAATCAGATCCATGCTGATCAAGCGTTATGTTTTTGTCCTGGGAGCCACCAATTCCATTTTCCCATCAGCTTCATAAGTGCTGGCACGAGCAGCAAACGAATGACTGTGACATCAATGAGCACCGCAGCAGTAATGCCAACGCCAAGCTGCTTCACTCCTTCCACATCTCCAAAGGCAAAAGGTATAGTCACAGCAAGCAGAATGGCAGCAGCCGATGTAATCAGTCGACCTGTTGAAGCAAGTCCCTGCATGACCGCCTGGTCACTATCTCCTGTCAGACGATACAACTCCTGTATCCGGCTGAGCATAAATACGCCATAGTCCATTGAAATACCGAAGACAAGTCCAGCGATAAACACCGGAATCATGATGGCAATCGCCGAGGGCTCCATCCCCAGATGTCCCTGATTGAAGACTAGCACCAATACTCCAAAAGAAGCTGTCAGGCTGAGTATATTCATCAGAATCGCTTTGATTGGAATCAGCAGCGAACGAAATGCCATTAGCAGTACAATGTAATTAGATACGATTACGAAAACCAGCACCTTGGGCAGCTGTCCCAAAATTTCCTGAATAATCTCAACTTGGGAAGCAGCTTCTCCGCCATACCGAATAGGTACCCCCTGAGCGCCTTGTTGCGCGTCCCTGTCATTCATCATGTTCAGCCAGTCTGCAGCCTGTTCCGATCCGGGATCTCCCTTAATGGTCGCCACCAGACGAATAGCATCCTCAGATACGTATGAGGAGAGAAGCGAATCGTGCAAGATCAGCTCGCTGCTCACGCCTCCAATCGGCAAGGTTCTGTTCTGTCCTGGCCTGTACTTCCGATCCATTCCCCAGACGGATTCAATCTGAAGAACATCCTCATCCTTTTGCAATTCCCTTACCTTTCGAAGCGCCGCATTCCAGTGTGATGCGGTTAACCTCTCTCCCGTTCCTCCGATGAGGATGTCAACGGAAGCGATATCCTTTTGAGCGAATACCTGCTGCATCCTCTCTGCAGCTTGTCTGGATTCTATGGTTGCTGGTAATGAGGTTGCGTCCGGAATCGCCATCTCCAACTGCCTAACCGGAAGCACACAGAACAGCAGAATACCTGTACCCAACAAGGTCATCCGTATCGGTCGTTTCATCACTGTGCCAAACCATCGAAGCCATATGGAGGGTTTACGCGGCGGCGTACGGTTTAAAAGTTGCTTTTTTCGTTTAAAGATCCGCTGGGCATAGAGGGTAAGAATGGCTGGCAGTAAGGTCACATTGATTAACACGGATATCATCAGCACCGTCATGGCACCAAGCGAGACACTCAGAAACATGGGGAGTCTGATCCAGACCAGCGACAACAGGCCAAGCAGCACACAAGCGGCAGAAAATAAAACAGCCCTTCCGGCTGTACGCAGTGTCCTCTGGATAATCTCATACGAACTATGCCCATGATCATGCGGAGACAATTGCATCTCATCCCTGAATCTGCTTAGAATGATCAGCGCAAAATCGATGCTTAACGCCATTCCCACCATCGGTATGACATTAATAACGAAATTCGAAAGTTCCACGTAATGCCCCATGAGAGAGGTCAAACCCATGGCTGTGACCACACCGACGATCCCCATAAATACGGCAACAAGTGCCGCATATAAACCTCGAAAAGCAAAACACAGAATAACCAGGGCAATTGGTAAGCCAACGATTTCCGCACGCTCCAGATCCCGAAAGCTCAATTGATTCACATCCTGCTGAACTACGGGCTTGCCGGTTAAACGAATCATTCCTTGATCACCTGCTGTATTCAGGGAACGAAGCTGCTCAATGGGAGCATTCATCCGGTGTGCCGGTACACTAAAATCCAGGAGTGCATATGCCGTACCATCCCGCATCATTGCGCTTCTTCCAGCCTCAAGTGGAGAGATTATGGTTGAAATATGGGGCAGCGTGGCTACCTCTTGCAAATGTCTGTTGACCCAATTCCGAAATTCTGCTGGAGAGGTGCCTGTCTGCTTTTCATAAACGACAATAATCGGATCATCCGGTATTCCGAAGTCATCCTTAAGAATACGCTCAATATGATGTGCATCTCCATGAATCCGTTTCAACCCATGATCCTGAAGAACGCCGGGCAGATTCCATGCCCATACGGCAGATACCCCGATAATAAAAACCCAGCTGATCATGATGAACCGTGGATATCGGCCTATGAGGTAAGCAAGGCTGCGATAACCCATATCCAAGCTCCTCTTCTATCAGATTGGCATTTCATTCTTCATTTATGATGGCTAGCAGCGCCTACAATACAATCAAGTAACACACCAGAATAGTACAAGTCTATTCAACCCAGAAGAAGTTTATGTTCAGCAAACAAGGAAAGACGGACAAGACCTGCACGTTCGCACAGGTTGTCCGTCTTGATTAATCGATTTAGATAATTAACATGAGGATCTCATATGAAAAGATGAAAAGTAAATGACCAAGTGAATGACCTTATACAGGCCGAACTACCGTGAATCGCTCACCAAGTTTAGCGTAATCATTGCCCGCAAGCCGGCTTACAGGCTTAAGATGATCCATCAAAATGTAGTGATGAGCGGGGTCATACACTTTTTCATTAAAGTGATACTGTACGATGCGAACGAGAAGCAGATCCGTTACAGGTTTTCCTTCGTCATTAGACACCGGAATATGCTGATACAGACGGCATTCCATGCGGATCAGTGCTTCCTGTATTCCGGGAACCGCCACAACTGAACTGGGTACCGTCGTCAGGCTGGTTCGCTCCAGCTCGCTCTCATGCGGCTCAAGCAGTGCTGCTGTCTCGTTCATTTCGTTAACGATTGATTCGTCGCAGATATGTACGACCAGCTCTTGCCCTGCAATCACATTGCGGGCGGTATCTTTCATCACTCCATCCTTACGGTTAATGGAAATGGACAACAACGGCGGATCGGAGCTAACGACATTAAAGAAACTGAACGGGGCTGCATTCACGACGCTGCCGTCTTCTGATAGGGTTGTAACAAAAGCAATCGGTCGCGGCACTACCGAACCGCTCATCAATTTATAATTATCTCTGCTCGTCAGATCATTTGGATTCAATGTATACATCATCGACCTATCCCCTTTCCTAATCGGGAACGAATGGTTCCCATACGGACACTGTTACTTCGTAAGTATATATCGGGTCATACTAAAAAAACAAAAAACTCCCTGATGCCCATGGACACCAGAGAGTTGTACGATGATGTGCAGCACACATCATTGTGCCATTTCATTTATTTAACAATGCTTTTCTGGATATCTTCTAGAATTTGCGTGTTGGCTTGCACTCCGCTATACAACCAGCTGCTTGTGCTCTCAAACTCGTATACTTCTCCGTTTTTCACAGCAGGAATACTTTGCCAGACTGCATCTTTCAACGCTTCTGCCCCTGTTCCCTTATCACTGTTAACCAGGAAGAGATAGTCAGCATTCATATCTGCGATTCTTTCCAAGGAAACCTCGGACCAGTTCCCTGTTGCTTTTGCCGATATTTCCTTCACAACTTCAGGCTGCAGCAGTCCGAGTTCATTGTACATGACTTCACCACTGGAGACATTGTTACTAACCACATAAAACTTGTTATTGAAGAGCCAGAGTGCCGCTGCAGTTTTCGTACCACCTGTTGCGGCAGCCACCTTTTCCTTAATTTCTTTCGCTTTTGCATCATAATCGTCAAGCGCTTTTTGAGCTTCATCTGATTTGTTCAACAACTCGCCTATTTTCAAAAGAGCCTGACGCCAATCCTTGTTCACATCATCACCAAGTACATAAGTTGGGGCAATTTTGTTGTATTGTTCGTATTTCTCCCCTTCTACTGTACTCTCGGAACCCATAATGATCAGATCCGGTGAGAAGCTGGCAACAGCTTCAAAAGGAAGTTCGCTTGCAATAGTAGGGACTCCATTCAGAGTTCCTTGAAGATAATCCTGCACACTGCTGCCATCACGTGCTGACCACTGAGCAGCTGGCTTAACGCCAAGTGTTACCAGATGATCTTCCAGATAGGAAGCTATAATGCGCTGTGGATTAGCTGGAATCGTCACATCATGACCCTGTGCATCTTTTACTGTACGTTCTGTTGGAGCTTCTGTCTGTGTCTCAGTCTCCGTTGTAGTATTTGTCTCTCCTGCTGCAGTTCCATTATCTGCAGATTTCGTTCCGCATGCGGCCAGCCACAATGACATGACCATAATCGTGATTAGCAGCATGATTCCTTTTTTATTACTCTTCAACACGTGATTATCCCCTTTCATGATGAACATCTCAATATGAGCTGGCATGGCAATTTTAAAAGAGCTCTATACCCTTCCGTATATAAACCCTGTATGTACTTGTCCATTTCCATTGACAATGATAATTGTTATCAACTGACTTGTCAATCCGGTTTTACCTTTACCGCGTTCGATATCTGGTGATCCATTCACCTTTGGGCGAATGCCGCCATATGATGTTTTCAGAATACGACGATAGGAAGGATGTTCGTAGATGGATTACTTCAATCATACTTATACAGGTTACGAAGAAGACCGCTCTGTACAGTTTCCTCCATTATTCCCGGGTGGCAGCCAGGGAGGGCAGCCTATCCAAGGAATTCCCGGAGGACAGGGATCGTTTCCCCCTTACTTTCCAGGTGGAACCACCGGGGGACAGCCGCCGTTCTTTCCTGGAGGAGGCCAAGGTACGGTTCAAGGCGTTCCCGTACAGTTGTCACAAGGCAATCTGCCTACCCTGTTAAGCGCCTATCCACGTCCGGTTGGGCAGCCACCAGCTGAGATGGTATTTCTATACAATCTGATCAAAAGCAGCCCCGGACTTCTGCCGTTGTTTATCCAGCAGCAACCACAGAATTTGACCCAAGCCGTGCAATTCGCCCAAACAGGCGTAAGCGCCCCAAGGGAGCAGAATCAGCGTGTTCTGCCGAACTTCTGTTACAACCGATGGTCCCTTGTTTTCACCTACAATGACGTCTTTCTCATGTGGCCTGTCACGAATATCTTTGGTTTTGTCGTCGGTTACTTCTATCCGTTCCTGACCCCTGGCATTTTGCTCAATACGCAAATCTTGTTCGCTCTTTGCTAACACATAAGCGCCCCATCCGAAGTCTAGAGCTTCGAATGGGGCGCTTAGATTTTAATATAGATTTAACGGGTCTGCTGACGGTGCCCACGCTTACCGACCATAACCAGATAGAGCAATAAAGCCCCAAGGTCGGCACATGCGATAACGATTCCCATTGGTACCGCGGTTCCCTCTCCTCCCAAGCCGACGAGCGGAGCTACGATCCCGCCAAACAGGAATGTCATGACCCCTATAAGTGCAGAGGCACTGCCAGCTGACTTCTCCTGGTTGGCCATGGCCAGCGCGAAGGAAGCCGTGTTGACGAGACCCACACTGGAAACGACAAGAAATAACGGAACCAAGATGGAGATCAGATTGCCTCCCAATAGGATGGCAATGAGCAGAGATGTGCCTCCCACAGCAGCGGCAACGAGGCCGGTTATGAGCAAACGCGTTTCAGACACTTTACCCGCCAATCTCCCGGCAATCTGACTTGCCAGAATAATTCCGAGACCATTAACGGCGAAGCAGATACTGAACATCTGCGGAGAGACGCCGTAAATCTTTTGCAGTACAAATGGTGAACCCGATATGTACGCGAACATTCCCGCTGCTACAAATCCTTGAGTCAATGCATATCCCATGAACAGACGGTCCGATGCGATTTGCCGGAATGTGACCAGAGTCTGCTTCAAGCCTCCGCTGGATCTTCGTTCGGATGGCAGGGTCTCTCCAAGTCCAAAAATAACGGCCAGTAACGTAAGCACCCCAATAAGACTCAATAAGATAAAGACACCACGCCATGAAGTATAAGCGAGCAGCTGCCCACCGATAATCGGTGCTGCGATAGGCGCTACCCCGTTAATAAGCATCAGCAGGGAGAAGAACCGGGTCAACTCAGGACCCGAATACACATCTCTTACCACTGCCCGGGATATAACAATTCCGGCTGCACCCGCAGCCCCCTGAATAAAGCGCAGCACAACAAAAGAACCCATTGTCGGACTGACCAGACATAGTATGGAAGCAATCGTATATAGCACAAGTCCTGCAATAAGCGGCGTACGACGTCCTCGTACATCACTAAGGGGACCTGCCAGCAGCTGCCCTACAGCAAGCCCGACCATACAGGCTGTTAAACTGAGCTGTGCATACGAAGGAGAGGAATTAAAATCCTCAGCAAGTGTAGGCAGTGCGGGAAGATACATATCCAGAGACAATGGACCGAAGGCAGACAGTGTCCCCAATATTAAGGCCATACGTACACGTGATGATGATTGATGATTTAAGGAGGCTGATGTACTTTTCATAGGGATTAAACTTGTTCCTTTCCTTACGATGTTTCCTGATTGCTTTAGTGTTCTCCGTCTCCAAGCAGTCGCAGCAGGTTGGATGGCAGTGTAAACTGCTGATTGTTAATGATAATGCGGCGCAGCTCCTCTTCATCCCGTTCATTCTCTGCATCTTTGATCTCTTGAATTTCCCGGTGAAGCCTCTCCATCTGTTGATCAAGGGCATTGGCTGAATCTGCTGCACTTTTTAATTCCTTGGTCAGACGTTCAGGAACGTCCTTATTGTATTTATAAAAGATTTTATGTTCAAGGCTTGCCCAGAAATCCATGGCAATGGTACGGATCTGAATCTCAACGCAGGCCCGCTCTTCACCATTGGACATATAAACAGGTACATCCACCAAAAGGTGCAAGCTTTGATATCCATTGGGTTTCGGATTCTGGATATAATCCTTCACTTCAAGCACACGCAGATCACTCTGATTGCACAGCATATCCTTGATCCGATAGATGTCCGAGATAAAGGAGCATGTGATACGAACGCCGGCAATGTCCTTGATATTTTTCTTGATGCTTTCGAAGGTCAGCTCGTGATTTTTGCGAAACATCTTGTTCATGATACTTTCAGGAGACTTCAATCTGGATTTCGTATGCTCAATCGGGCTGTAATCATGCAAGGACTGAAACTCTTCCTTTAAAACTTCAATTTTGGTTTCCATCTGATCCAGAGCAAATTTATAAATCATCATGAATCTGGTAATTTCATATTTGAATTTCTTGAATTGGTCAATCGGATGTGGAGCGTTCATCATGGTTTTCTTCCTTTCTTTTATGCACACTTGAGTAATTTACAGGTATAAGAATTCAGGCTGTCGCACCTGTCTCAGATTCATTATAAAACATATGGAGCCAATAAACGAATTTGTGACACGTGGGCAGTTAGGATTAACGAGAGGTATGGGATCAGATTTTTGACACATGCTACATGTTATTCCATGCTCTGCACCTTGTCATAACCGCATCTATTGACCATGAAAGAGGCTGATTTTTCTTGCTGTATCAAGTGACCTATTCCTCCAATGAATTCAGGGTTAAAGCATATATGTATCTGCCCGAAGGCTGTATAATCTCTTCTCCTTGCCACAAGCATGAGACGGAGGAACATATTGGAACATGCAGCACGGACTTATTACATGATGCGAAATTCCGGCTGCTGGCAAGTCGTTATCCTCCAACGCAAATCGGTAACCATATGCAAGAAAGTTGGCCTGTTCTTATCTATTGTCGCGGAGGCCTTGGCAACTATGGCGGCGTAAAAACAGCCTGGGTGGAGCAGTTTGCGCACAAGGGGTACATCGTGTTCGCTCCCTCGTATCGCGGCAATGAGGGCAGCGAAGGCCGGGACGAGTATGGTGGACATGATATTGAAGACGTGCGAGCCGCATACCGGCTAGTACAAGCACTTCCATATGCCGATTCTTCGCGTATTTCGCTTATGGGATTCTCCCGCGGGGCCATCAATGCTGTGCATACAGCCACCTTTTTCAACGAAGGCCCCCACCATGTACATAAACTTGTGCTGTGGAGTGGTGTTGCTGATGTCGAACGGACATATCAGGAACGAACCGACCTAAGACGCACATTGAAACGTATTCTGGGCGGATCGCCTCGTGCTGTTCCCGAGGCCTATCTTGCCCGATCTCCGCTGGCTGCCGCCTCCAAGCTTCGCTGCCCTGTACTGATCATGCACGGTACAGAAGATACCCAAGTCAACTATAGTCATGGAACCCGTATGTATCATTGGTTGAAACGAAGAGGAATCGAAGTGACCTTTCATGCCTATGGGGGACAGAATCACTGGTTCCATGACAATATCCATGCAGCCGCGGTAAACAACATGTTTGATTGGCTTGCTTCACCTTAGTTTCACACCATAAGTGAACGTACGGTCTTTATTTTATGGGATGATGCTGTATACTTGAGGGGTTGAGCATTTCTTGAAAGGACGGATTCACCATGCAGCAACCTCTGCAAAAGTATTCACTTCTGCTTCTATGTCTAGCGGCCGGAATGGTCGATGTCATTGGATATCTGGGACTGGGGCATGTACTTACTGCGAATATGACCGGCAATATCGTCCTGCTGGGAATCGCGATTGCCCGTGCGCAGGAGTTTATCGTGGTGCGTTCCCTTATTGCTCTGGCGGGCTTCATTGCCGGCAATGCCATTGCCGCACGCATGATCGGTACCAATAAGACCCAAAACGGATGGTCCCCCCGTGTAACCCGTGTTTTTGTTGTCGAAAGCATCCTGCTTCTGATATTCGCGCTCGTTATGATCAGCCCTTATTCAGAACAGCTTGCCTATCTGTTAATCGCCATACTGGCTGCTGCTATGGGAATGCAGACTACAGCTGCACGGCGGATCGGCATCGCCGGGATTTCCACCACAGTACTGACAAACAATCTTGCCGCAGTCGTCGAAGATGCCGTAGGCATTATGCAGCGTCTCCGGCACACGAGTATAGGTTCACTGATGAAGGCATTATCCAATGATTCGTACTTGCGGGTATTTGCCGTAATCATTTATTTGATTGGTGTCATTGTCGCGGCGCTTATGTTTCATAACATCCCTATGATTGCGGTCTGGGTACCGGTTGTCGTGGTTGGAGGCGTGACTTTGCTTGCCCTATACCGGTTTAACGATCAGCAAGGTGGTACAGCAGAACGTTAACATTCGAGTTTGATAAGGCATGTCAATCTTCTTACGAAACATTCTGGGAGGCATGTAGTGTTAGTGTGCATTTCAGATATGCTCCATTCGTTTATCGGATGTCATCTCCGGTAATCCGGGATGCCTCCTCCCGAATTAGCTGTACCAGATGCTGCGCTGCAGGTGATAACACCTCACCAGCTCGGGTACACACGGCAATCTTATTCTTCAGATGAACTCCTCGGACATATACACGTGAAAGCCTGCCCTCACGAACATCTTCCTTCACGACCAATGAGGATATAAAATTGGCTCCGTAACCGGCCTTTACAGCACTGATCGTTTCATTCAACCCGTTGAACTGCAGCGCAATTCGAGGGGCAGCCACGTTATTCATACTGCATAGTGAGAACAGCCGCTCACGCGTCGCACTGCCTTCTTCACGCATGATGAAGGGTTCTGCTACCATCTGGGTCAACTCCACTTCCCGATCAGCATACGGATGCGCTGGATGCACGACAAACCACATGTCATCCTCAAACAACTCATCCCAATGTACGTCTTGATGTGTAACCCCGCTCCCACCGTATACGGCAATCTCAGCCTCATATCGCAGCAGTTGATCAAAGGCCATCCGGGTATTGGTCGTACTGACCACAAGTTCCACATCTTCGTGCGTTTGTTTGAACTTCGCAATCCATCCAGGCAGCAAAAAATTAGAAGGCAAGTACGTTGCCGTTAATCGAATGATGCCTTTTTTCCCTTCCCGCATATCCTGCACAAAGTTCTCCACATCCTGTTCAAGCAAAAACAGACGTTCTGCGTATTCTTTTAACTGCACACCCACATCGGTAAGAACCAGTCGTCTACCCTCTGAAACAAATAAACGAATGCCCAGCTCATGCTCAAATTTCTTCACCTGTGACGAGACCGCAGGCTGGCTAATATTCAGTTCTTCTGCGGCGCGGGTAACGCCACCATATCTTACAATGGCATGGAACAGTCGTAGTCCGTGCAAATTCATTTCTGTCACTCCTATGTCTGCAAAATATATAACTATAATTTATGATTTTATATATAATATATATTTTATTTATACATCTGTAATTATTATAGTTGAATTATGAAATTCAAACTATCGTTTCTGGAAAGGAAAAAAACCTTTATGAAAAACACTGATTATTCTTCTCTTGAGCACACTTGGAGTCAGGTCGACGACTATTTGAATCAGTTGCTTATTCCCTCGGATCCTCAGCTGGAACAGACGCTTCGTAGGAACACAGAAGCCGGATTACCAGCCCATGATGTTGCTCCTAACCAGGGGAAATTCCTTCAGCTTCTGCTTCAAATCCATGGATCAGCACGTGTGCTAGAAATAGGTACGCTGGGTGCTTACAGCACAATCTGGATGGCAAGAGCACTGCCTGAGCACGGAAAAATCGTTACGCTAGAAGCTGATCCACATCATGCGGAAATCGCACGCACCAATCTGGTGCAGGCTGGCCTAATTGACAAGGTTGATCTGAGGATTGGACCTGCATTAACAACCCTTCCTGACGTTCAAGAAGACTACAGAGAGCCTTTTGATCTGATCTTCATTGATGCAGACAAACCGAGCAATCCCGACTACCTCCGATGGGCGCTCCGTCTGTCCCGGCCGGGAAGTCTCATTATCGGGGATAACATCGTCAGAGATGGCGAAGTGATCCATGCAGAGAGTACGGACCCCAGAGTTCAGGGCGTACGTCAATTCCTGAAGCTGATCGCCGATCACCCTCGGCTTGAAGCGACTGCACTGCAAACGGTAGGTAGCAAAGGGTATGATGGTTTGGTTATCGCTCGTGTCATTGCATAATTAAAGCCTTATGACAAAATAAACAGTGGTCAATTCTTCCGCAAATCCCCCTTTCCTGTTACACTGGAATCACTGCACTGGTAACGACTGGGGGATTACACTTGAGAGTTTTACAACAGATTCGTGCTGAGATTCGGGGTTGGTCCCGAAATATTCAACTCTTTTTTCTGGCAAGCATCCTGTATCAGATCGGAAATGGCATGTTCTCGGTTTTGTACAATCTGTACATTCAGGGTCTAGGCTACAATGATACAATGAACGGCCAGATCGTAAGTATTCAATCGTTAGCCACAGCGATCATGTTTGTACCTATCGGACTTGGTGGTGATCGTTTCAGTCGAAAAAGACTGCTAATCGCAGGGGCTTTATTCAGCGGAATCTTTCTTATCGGCCGGTCATTTGATTATTCGGCGAGCGGCCTGATCTGGTTTGCTGTATTTTCAGGGCTATTCGCAGGCGTCTTTCAGGTTCTGGCCATTCCGTTTCTCGCAGAGAATGTGAAGAAAAGCCAGCGGTTGAAGATGTTCAGCTACTATTCTTCCCTTGTGCTCGCCTCACAGGTGCTCGGAAGTCTTGGCGGGGGAGTGTTTGCCGACCTTCTGCATACACTGGGAATCGCCAAGGTTACTGGACTGCAAACGGTATTGTTCATTGGAGGTGCAGCAACGCTGGCTGCATTTATTCCGATGTTGTTTGTATCCGATGATAAGGCTTCCGCACAGACTGTGACTACGGATCATACTGTTCCTGCGGCGATTGCCACTGAGGATAAGAATCTGTCAACGACCGAGGAGTCTGGGAAATTACAGAATAACAATAAAGATTCCCGACTGATTGGTCAGTTTGTTTTCACCCAATTATTGATTGGATTCGGTTCCGGACTAGTTGTCCCTTATCTGAATCTGTATTTTACCAACCGCTTTTCCGTCTCGCTAAGTGCCATGAGCATACTTATTTCGCTTGGACAAATTATGACGATCGTCTCCATGCTAATCGGGCCGACGCTTGCCGCCAAAGTCGGAAGTGTCAGAGCTGTAGTCATATTTCAGGTCTTATCCCTTCCATTTTTGCTGTTGACCGGTTTCACTAACGTACTTTTCATTGCTTCGGTCAGCTTTTTGTTCAGACAAGCTTTGATGAATGCAGCGAATCCAATTCAATCCGCCATCCTGGTTGACAGGGTATCTGACAAGCGTCGCGGAATCGCCAATTCCCTGATGCAAACTGCATTTATGATTGGGTGGGCAACGATGGGACCTGTTCAATCCTATCTTGTAACCACATATGGAACTTACTGGGGCTACGCCATTACGTTTAGTATTACGGGTGGTTTATACGTGATTTCCTCGCTGATGTACTATATGATGTTTAAAGAACCCAAACCTTCAGCTCGTGTTCGGTTAAACTAATCAAGCTGTAGCAAGTTCGCTTAACATGTCGTAGTTCGTTCATAAATAGCAAACTGTGAAGGGACGTATTTTATCATCAGGAGTGATCACACATGGTTCATACTCTTAATTCAGACTCATACTTACTACTGATACAACCTGATCCAGCAGAAAGACAAAGCGGATGGAACTGATGCATAAGCACAGTCCCTCCGCCTTTTTCCGGTTCATTCTTAGTCTGTGCGTCTCGGTACTCGGCGGACTTCTGTTCACAGCCATCCACACCCCGATTCCCTGGCTGCTCGGCCCCATGGTATTTATGCTGCTTGGGTCCCAGATCGTTAAACTGCCGCTCCTATGGCCAACGTCCATCCGGGATTATGGGATTCTGATCGTCGGTTATTCTATCGGGTTGTCACTGACAGCAGATGCATTGCAGGGCATTCTCCACCAGCTTCCCGTGATGCTGCTCATGACCCTGCTGTTGATTGGATTATGTACGTTAACCGCATACATCGCATCCAAGCTGACTGATTTTGACTTTCCTTCTCTCCTGGTCGGAAGTATTCCTGGCGGGTTGTCCCAAATGGTTTCGCTTGCGGAAGAAATAAAGTCCATTAATCTGACGCTGGTGACCTTCCTGCAAGTGACTCGGTTGATCTTGATTGTGTTCTGTGTGCCTTTCCTGGTGTTCAGTCCATGGATTGGCGGTGCGGCGGGCGCTGCAGCTGATCCGCAAGCGGCCCAGGCAGCGTCATGGATGAATCTCTTTCCGGAGATCCTGCTCTATGGTCCGCTCTGTGTAGCTGGCGCCTGGGTTGCTCGTAAGCTTCGTTTTCCTACGGCGTTTATGCTTGGGCCAATGATTGTTATGTGTGTCATACATCTGACTACAACAATGCAAACATCACCCTTGCCTTCCTCCTTGCTGAATATTTCTCAGCTGATGATTGGCAGTCATGTGGGTCTCATGCTAAGGCCTCAGCATCTGCAGCGCAAAACACAGACCATTACCCTCGCTGTGCTTAGCAGTGTTCTCCTTATTGCCAGCTCGCTTGGGTTAAGTTATGTACTCATGCATCTGTTCTCTCTTTCAGCCGCTACCTCACTGCTCAGCATGGCGCCAGGTGGAATGGATCAGATGAGTATCATGGCTCATGAAGTCAATGCCAACTTGTCCGTGGTGTCAGGGTATCAGCTGTTCCGGATTCTTTTTATTTTCTTCATTGTATCCTCCGTGTTAAAGCTGCTTCTCACACACATGCTGAAGAAAAAAGAAGAGCGTGTTCGTTCCTCCAGATCCTGAGGGACAAGCACACCAAAAAAAAGAGTATCCCTTGGTTGTTATCCATGGATACTCTTTGGTTTGATTTTACACGTTGAGCTTGATTCGTGCAGGGTACATTCTTCTTAGCCACTTATGAGTACATACGATTATACATCCAGCTGACCACACCTACTGCAACCACTGCAGCAGTAATTACAAAAACATAATAGCCCGTTTTACTTTTCGATCCAGAAGTTTGCTTATCATAGAAGTCCGAGTTTCGTCGATAGAATCCCATCCACAGTTCAGCGATCATATTCGCTGTCACGACCAGAAATTGTTTGACCAGATGCATCAACCCCATGCTCCTCTCTACTCATATAACTTCCATAATAAGTATAATTACCCTTTTTCAATAAAACAACTTCACGTTAGAATCCGGGTTTCGTTTCTTCCTCCAACCAGTTCAGAATATTAAAAGCCTCCTGATCCGAATCTCCACACATATCAACAGAAGCCTGTAATCCACTGCAAACAGCCGGACGATCCGGATGACCAAAGATGCTGCATCGATTATCGGCTGTCAGTTGTACGCAGCGTACACCTGCGGGTTTACCATCCTTCATGCCTGGTATCGGTGAAGAGATGGATATGGCGATACAACATGCGGCACAGCCTGTCCTGCATTCCAAAGTAATTCCCCCTTCCAACAGTCGTATCCTAAATACATAGATGTCATTCACGATTCACCCAACTCCAGGTCCGTGCCAGTCCTTGGGCAATCCTGCGGTTCATAGCACTATTGGCGAAGTACCCCCCATGACTGAGCGGATTCCAGCTCCCAATCAAACCACCTGAGTTAATTTCTATATCTTCCTTGACCGCGGCTTCATAAGCAGGATCGATAGGTCTTAATGGATATCCAAGAATATCGTCCCGATCATAAAAATTAACCCATTCCCCCTCCAGCCCGGGAAAGTACTGCTGTGCTGCCATGGAGGATGGCACATGAATCGGACTGCTAAAGTCATGATAACGTAGACTCCAAAGTGGCAGCGTCGTTCCGAACGAATAGAAATTGGTTAACGTATCTCCCCGCTCCAATGCAGAGGTCACATCCACGATCGATGGAACACGGCTCGATGGAAACTGGAGATCATAAAAAAATTGCTAGCAATGACAGCACCCAGGCTGTGAGCAATTACGCAGAGCGGCGTTTCGGGACCGTTGCGCTGTGCCAGTACATGCATGGCCCGGTTGAGGGTGCTGTGTACATCGTCATAATTATGACCTTGATGCTCAACGGGCTGATAGGCGACGGCATCCGCCAAATAGTGAATAACAAATCTGCGCAGCACCTGATAATTCAACCGCTGAGAGCTTACCAACTGTTCGAACAGCGCTTCTTCCCTCTCTTCAAAGACGTCCGCCCAGAAGACCGGCTCAATGTCCAAATATTTCTCCGCTGCACCACGCATGACCATCACTTGATCAAATTCCTTATGCAAACGTGAAATCAATTTATCCGCATAATCATCCTTTTGCATACCCAGCCCATGTATAACCATCACAGCTACACGCGTCATGGCTCTCCTCCTATCGTCCTTAGCACTAGGAACTCTCCTCAGAACCATATGAATAATTCATCCGTAACATGCATACACGCGGAGATCAACGATAGTCTATTTCAAATTTTAGTTATACATAGTGTATCATGACCCCAAAGAAAAACGAACCAGTTCCAGGTTCGCAGACCTGTACTGGTTCGTCTTGAATAGTAGAAAGCGAATATTTTTATAAGCTCGGGTGGGTAATTATCCCTTCAAATGAACGGTTAATATACCATTGCGATTCGATGAAACGTCACCTGTAGTTACTTCTACCCGATCGACCATATCCTGCCCGTCCGGAATAATAATTGGTGTAATGAGCGGATGTCCAGCAGCTTCAATGACATTACGATCAAATTCGAGCAGCGTCTGTCCCGCTCTAACATGTTCACCAGCTTCGACGTGCATGTTGAAGCCCTCGCCTTTCAGCGATACCGTATTGATCCCAACATGGATCAAAATTTGCAAGCCGCTTGCATGTTCCAGAATCACCGCATGTTTGCTTTTGATAACATGTGCAACCTGGGCATCAAACGGGGCAACTACTTGATTGCCTGAAGGTTCAATGGCTACCCCTTCACCCATCTGTTTCTCGGCAAAAGCCGGATCCGGTACCTGCTCCAGCGGAACCGCTGTTCCTGTTAATGGTGCCATGACTTCCAGCGTGTTTACCGGTTCGTCTCCCACTTGTGCGTTTGTGCGTGTCCGTTCGGCTGCGGCTGCTTCCTCACCCGAAACCGCTGTATTGCTCGCGGAGACTGCGGTTGTTTTGCTTCCGGTTACTGCTTCAGCATTAGTGCTGCGATCTTGCTTTCTCAACTTCGCTCTGCCGAAAATCACCGTCAGAACGAATGGAACAATGAGCACAATCGCCATGCCGATGAAGAACACTCCCCATTTGTTCGGGAAGATGGACAGGAATCCGGGAACCCCACCTACACCGATGGAGGTCGCCTGGACATTATTCATGGTCAACAGAACGCCACCAATGGCTGAACCTACCATACCGAAGATAAACGGATAACGATAACGGATGTTTACCCCGAAGATTGCAGGCTCCGTAACACCTAGGAAAGCTGATACGGATGAAGTAGCCGCAAGTCCGCGCATCTTCTGTTCGCGCAGAACCAGCATCATCGCAAGTGCTGCTGAACCTTGGGCGATATTGGACAGCGCCAGCATCGGCCATAAAAAGGTACCTCCCTGACTACCAATCAATTGCACATCGACCGCGAGGAACGTATGGTGCATACCGGTAATAACCAGCAATGCATACAGACCACCATAGATTAGACCACCAAGTGCCGCATAGGATTCATAAATATAAATCAGGCCAGATGTAATCGCATTCGCAATGGCGAACGTAACGGGACCAATGATGGTAAATGCAAGGAATCCGGTAACAAGTAACGTTATAGGGGCCACGACAAGCAGCTTGACGGAGTCATGAACCCTTTTGTTCAGGAAAATCTCAATTTTGGCCAGCAGGTAGGCCGAAACCAATACCGGCAGAACCTGGCCTTGATAACCAATTTTCTCAATGTGCCAGCCGAAGAGATTCCAGGTCGGCACGGTGCCTTCATTTACTGCATTCGCGTAGCTGTAGGCACTCAGCAGATCAGGGTGTACCAGGATCAGCCCAAGCACAATCCCCAGCAGCGGACTTCCGCCGAATCTTTTTACCGCTGCCCATCCAATTAAGGCAGGAAGGAATGTAAAGGCTGTGCTTGCAATGGTATTAATGATGGACGCAAGGTCCTTCCATGCCGGATAAACATCAACCAGCGATTGTTCATCAAAGAATATGCCCGGCCCTGTCAGAATATTGTTGATTCCGAGCAGAAGACCTGCCGTAATAATGGCAGGCAGGATCGGAATAAAAATGTCCGACAGCGTTTTGATCGCTCGTTGGATCGGATTTTGCTTTTTGCCGGCAGCTGCCTTCACATCGTCCTTGGACGCACGGTCACCGCCTGTAATCTGGATCATCTCATCGTATACCTTATCGACAAGTCCAGGTCCGATAACAACCTGGAATTGTCCTTGCGATGAAAATTGCCCTTTGACCAGGTCATTCTGGTCCAGACCTTCAGTATCCACTTTACTCTCATCATACAAGGCGAACCGGAGTCGTGTGACACAGTGCGTCGCAGCTTCGATGTTTTCTTTTCCACCGACTGCCCGTACGATCTCCTCAACCTGTTTTCTATCGATTGCCATGTTGTCACTTCCTATTTAGATAATGTAATTTAGTCCTGTTGTGGTACAAGCCACATATAAGAAGCGTACGGACTAAGTGAGATAGCCTGATCCAGAGCAGGTGCCACCTCTGTGTTGCCAATAAGCAGTTCAGCCGTTTTACCAGATACGTGATCGTTCCAGACCGCTGCTGGTATTGAGAAGGATACCTCTCTCTCGCTGAAGTTGGACACAACGATCAATGTTGCATTGCCATTTGTCCGGGCATAAGCGAATACTTCAGGATGTGCATCATCCAGGCGCTCATACAGACCGTCTGTCAGTACGGGGACCTGTTTACGCAGTGCAATGAGCTTGCGATAGTGATAGTAGATCGAGTTTGGATCAGCCAATTGCTCAGCTACGTTTGTCGAAGGATAACGTTCATCTACTTTGATCCAAGGTGTACCTGTTGTGAATCCGGCGTTCTTGCTGTCATCCCACTGCATCGGCGTACGGGAGTTGTCACGGGAGCGCTCTTTCACGATGGCAAAGGCTTCTTCCGCTGACTTACCGCGTTCTTCCTGAAGCAAACGATACATATTCGTAGATTCAATGTCACGGAATTCGCTTACGTCATTCCAGACGGGATTCGGCATTCCGATCTCCTCACCTTGATAGACATAAGGCGTGCCCTGCATGCCGTGAATGGTTGTTGCCAGCATTTTGGCACTCTCGGCACGGTAGTCCCCATCATCTGCGAAACGGGACAGCGCTCTCGGCTGATCATGGTTGTTAAGGAAGAGTGCGTTCCAACCTCCACCTGCCTGCATTCCTGTCTGCCATTCACTGAACAAGCGTTTCATCGCTTCAAAATCATAAGGCATCAATTCCCACTTCTGTCCATTCGGATAATCCACCTTCAAGTGATGGAAATTGAACGTCATTGAAAATTCACGGGAAGCCGGATTCGAGTAGCGGATGCAATGTTCCAGTGTTGTGGAAGACATCTCTCCAACCGTTACCATGTTGTAAGGACCGAATACTTCCTCGTACATCTCGGTGATATATTCGTGAACACGTGGTCCGTCCGTATAGAACTTGCGTCCATCTCCTGGTCCTTCACTGCCGTCATCATTCGGAAAACGCTGATCCTTGGAGATTAGGTTAATGACGTCCATCCGGAAACCATCTACACCTTTTTCTGCCCAAAACTTGATCATGTCCCTTACAGCCTTGCGAACCTCTTCGTTTTCCCAGTTCAGATCGGCCTGGGTTTTGTCAAACAAAGTCAGGAAGTACTGCCCTGTCTGTTCGTCGTACTGCCAAGCGGGTCCGCCAAATTTGGACTGCCAGTTGTTTGGTACGCCGCCGTCCGGAGCCGGATCTTTCCAAATGTAATAATCCCGGTACGGATTATCCTTGGATGAACGCGCTTGCTTGAACCATTCATGTTCGGTTGACGAGTGGTTCACCACAATATCGATCATCAGTTTCATATCACGAGCTTTCAGGCCCTTCAATAATTCATCAAAATCTTCCATCGTACCAAAGTCCGGATTAATCTCGTAATAGTCCGCTACGTCGTAACCATTATCATTCTGCGGAGATACATATACCGGCTGCAGCCACACAATATCAATTCCGAGGTGCTGCAAATAATCGAGCTTCTCGGTCAGCCCCCGAATATCCCCGGTACCTGAACCCGTGGTGTCGTTGAAGCTCTTGGGATATACCTGATACACCGTGGAGGTTCTCCACCACGATGAGGAAGTTGTATCGTTTGAACTCATGTTAACGCCTCCAATAAGTTGTATTGCACATGATCAATATCTCAGTTGACTACATTTCTATATTACATAAGTAAACATGTATATACAAGTTGAAACTACAATATACCTAGAATATTCCTCTTCTACACATTCCCCATTAATATTCACTCTGTAACATAAATTTTGCAGGTTTGCGTTTGGCAACTCCCTGATACATGTATTGGTGAACGCAAATAAACGTCTGCTTTCGCAGTGATAGCACTGCAAAAACAGACGCCTTTATGGTTGGTAGGTTCGGTTCCCCTTGTAAAGGGGGTGCACTCGTGAATAAAGACTCTGCCCCTTCCTAAAGCATTTCCGGCGAGACGGCTCTTTTCCCTTGTTCAGGCCTACTTACTGGCATTGATGAAAGTGAGGCCTGTTCTTCACGTTCCAGTTCTGCAGCGCCGATCTCACCGGAAAGAACGGCGCGCATGCGCTTCTGATCCAGCAGGCCTTCCCACTTCGCTACGACGAATGCGGCCACGCAATTGCCCATCAGATTTGTGAAGACACGCATCGTGTCCATGAAACGATCTGCACCAAGCAGCAGGGCAACAGCTGCAACCGGGAATGCATTGAGCGCAGCTGCGGTAGCCGATAATGCAAGAAAGGCAGAACCGGGAACACCAGCCATCCCCTTAGAGCTTAGCATTAACACGAGCAGGATTGTGATCTCTTGTCCAAGCGTCAGGTCGATGCCTACGGCTTGAGCCAGAAATACGGTTGCAAGGGAGAGATAGATTGAAGCACCATCCAGATTGAACGAGTACCCTGTCGGAACGACGAGACCAACGACTGCTCGGTCACATCCCGCTTTCGTCAGCTTATCCATCATACGGGGCATAACCACTTCGGATGAACCTGTTCCAATCGCCAGCATGACTTCAGAACGGGTATATTTTACAAATTGTAAAAAGTTAAGACCAGTGATCCACCAAGCCGCAAGTGCAAGCATCACCAAGAACAACAACGCCGCTCCATAGCAGGCAATAATAAGCATTCCGAATGAAGAGAGCGTGGAGGCTCCATACGCTCCAACCGTGTAGGCCATAGCACCAAACGCACCAATTGGAGCAAGTTTCATGATGTACCCAATAATCCGGAACAAAATTCCCAGTATATTTTCAATCAATGTGAGCACATTTTCCTTTGCTTTGTTCTCGGTTGCCGCCAGTGCCACTCCAAACAGACAAGCTACAAGCAGTACTTGCAATAATGCGTTTTGTGCGAAAGCGTCCACAACACTGGTCGGAATGATGTTCATGATAAAATCGACCACATGCGGCAGCTCGGATCCGTTCGTTTTGGCTTCAATGCCACTTGCATCAAGTGTTGAAGGATCAACGTTCATGCTTGCACCGGGACGGAGCAGGTTGGCTGTACCGAGACCAAGGACAAGAGCAATCGTCGTTGCAATTTCAAACCATATAATCGCTTTGAGTCCGATTCGCCCAACCGACTTCAGATCACCAATTTTGGCAATACCTGTAACGATCACCATGAAAATAAGAGGTGCAATAATCATTTTAATCAATTTGATGAAGCCTGTTCCAAGCGGTTGCAGTAAGCTGCCCAAATCAGGCCACAAGATACCTACACCTATCCCAATAATCACCGCCACAATAATTTGGAAAAACAATGATTTCATAAATGACATGAACGTTCCCCCTATTTTCCGTTCCATTCGGAACGTTGTTTACGTGTAGTTTTTTATAACATCCCCCACCAGCCTGCAACAATGAAAATTCAATATTTTTGTTATATGTACCAACTTCAAGCCCACTTTTTGAACCTGAAACCGAAAAAAAGCGAATATCACGTCAGTTATCATAACGTGATATTCGCCTTTGGGCGTATATTTGAATTATATAAAATAGTGTTCATGTACAAAAAACGATTACGTAAATCGACATTACGTGCTAACAAGAATCATTCAATTCAATTAAAGCGTGATGGATTCGCCTGGTGCAAGGACCTGACCTTTCAGTCCTTTCGCAGCAAGTTGCTGTACAAAGTTCTCAGAATCTTGACGGATCATTGGGAATGTATCATAGTGCACCGGAATGGTCAGTTCTGCGTTGAACCACTCCGCAGCTTGTAGTGCGTCTTCTGGGCCCATGGTGAAATGCCCGCCAATCGGCAGAAAAGCTACGTCGATCTGATGACGGTCGCCAATCATTTTCATATCGCTGAACAAGCTTGTATCTCCCGCATGCAGAATGGTTTTACCACCTATGTTAATGATGAATCCTGCAGGCATTCCTGCATACATGATTCGCTGTTCCTCTTCAAGCACAATCCCCGAAGAATGGAACGCCTGAATCATTTTGGCCTGAGCAAAATCCAGATCTACTGTTCCGCCCATATTCATGCCTATGGTGTCCAGCCCTTTCCAGGACATGTATGTAGCCAGCTCCACGATGGCGACGACTTTGGCATTATTTGCCTTAGCAATCGGTTCGGCATCGAGAATATGATCCATATGTGCATGCGTCAGCAAAACGGCATCGGTTTTGATGTCTTCCGGCTTGGTCACGGCCAGTTCATTGCCACGCAGGAACGGATCGATAATTAAAGACTTCTCCTCCGTACCCAATTGTACGCTGGAGTGTCCATGGTACGTCATTTTCAACATCTTAAGTCCTCCTGACGATTGGATGTGAGATGTGAGCAATCTCATTTCTTAAGTTCCGCTGCGTTCACATCCATCTTAATGGCATTTACCTACTTTATTATAAATCAAACCGTTTGCGGGAAGCAAAATGTCGCCTTCAGGATTGCAAACGGTAGACTCTGGCTTCATAGGGTTGCAGCAGAATAGTACCTTCATCCGTTGAATATCGTCTTTTCACATTGCTGATGACCAGCTTCGCACGTTCCTCTGTCCAGCCTTCTGGCCAGTGCATCTCCGGTTCATGCTCTCGAAAATTAAGGATAATGAGCATCTTCTCGTCGTCCAGCGTACGTGTATAAGCATAAATGTCCGGATCATCCGGCAAGAGCAGTTCATACTCACCGTAGATCAGCACTTTGCTCTTCTTCCGAAGGGCAATTAGCTTGCGATAATAATGCAATACGGATCCGGGGTCATTTTCGGCAGAAGCCACATTGATCTCTGTGTAGTTATCGTTCACCTGAATCCAAGGCTCGCCTTCCGTAAACCCTGCATGCTCCGTGTCATCCCATTGCATGGGTGTACGTGCGTTATCCCGGCTTTTCAGCCAGATCGCCTTCATAATGTCATTTTTGTCCCGCCCTTGGGCGATATAATGCCTGTAATAATTCATTGTTTCAATGTCTCGATACTGCTCGATATTCGGAAATGTTACGTTCGTCATACCGATCTCCTCACCCTGATAGATGTAAGGCGTTCCTTCAAGGGTGAGCATCCAGGTAGCCAACATCTGTGCAGACCGAACCCTGTAACGACCATCGTCTCCGAAACGGGAAACTGGGCGCGGCTGGTCATGATTGCCCATATAGTTGGCATTCCAGCCTCTACCGTGCAGGACTGTCTGCCAGCGGCTCATGATTTCCTTCAGTTCAGTCAGCTTCCACTCCTTGTAATTCCACTTCCCTATCCCCGAAGATTTGGCGTCCACAAACATATGCTCAAACTGAAACACCATGTTCAGTTCGTTGCGATCTGTTCCCACGTAAGCAAGAGCCTGCTCTGGACCCAAACCTGACGTTTCTCCGACGGTCATGGGTCCATACGGCTTCAGAATCATGTCGTTTAGCTTGTTCAATATGGAATGTACTTGTTCCAGGTTGGAGAAGAGCTGGTATGCTGGGACAACCGGCAGATTGTCAGGATTGTGTGCACTGGGCAATCCTTCAGCCTTGGCAATATGGGCTACCGCATCAAAACGGAACCCGTCCACCCCTTTTTGCAGCCACCAGTGTACCATTTCGTACATCTCCTCGGCCATTTGTGGATTGTTCCAATTCAGGTCAGGCTGATGCTCGGAGTACAAATGCAGATAGTATTCGTTCGTTTCGGGATCATGCTTCCACACGGACCCACCGAAATAGGATTCCCAGTTATTCGGAACCTGACCATTTTTACCTGATCGCCATATGTAATAATCCCGTTTGGGATTGACCTTGGATGAGCGGGATTCAGCAAACCAGGCATGCTCATCCGATGTGTGGTTCAGTACCAGATCCATCATGATTTTGAGCCCTTTGCTGTGAGCCGCTGCGAGTAACCGGTCAAAATCCTCCATCGTGCCGAATTTGCGCATAATGGCATAGTAATCACTGATATCATAACCGTTATCATATCCAGGAGATTCATAAATGGGACAGATCCAGATGACGTCAATCCCCAGATCCGTCAAATAATCAAGCTTTTCATAAATGCCCTGTAAGTCACCGTGACCATCACCATCCGAATCCTTGAAACTGATAGGATAGATCTGATATACAACACTCTCTTTCCACCACACGATGTGGATCACCCCGTTTCGCTCTTCACTCATTTTTTTTCCGCACATTCGCATTATTTCGATATCTGTCATGAACATAGGTCATTGAGGTACAGAATAACCCGTTAATATGTTTTATCCGAAATGCCGACTTTATAAACACAAACGTGTTCCAAAGCACACAAAAAAAGACCAAAATGAATCCCGCCTGAGTGGCAGACTTCTATTCCGATCTCCTTGTCTTTATGAATTGTATGAACAGACGAAATGCAATATAACCGATCGAGGCACCGAGGATATTGAGGATAATGTCATCCACGTCAAACGAACCCACACGTAAAAACAGTTGCGCCAACTCAACGGCAAGCAGCAGCAAAATAACGATCCATGTAAATTTCAACCCCGCTCGGCATGAACGGAACAACCAGGGAATCCATATGCCGAGTGGAATAAACAATACAATATTACCGAACAGATTTTTCACCCAGGCCTCCGTACTGTATCTATCCCTCTCTAGTAACAAGGGTCTGATCGTCTCGAGCGGAACAAGATTGTATTGATAACGATCCGCGGAGACCCTTCCATGAATAAATAACAAATTCCCCATAATCCATAGGTAGGCTATTGCAAAAACGGCAACCAAGACCATTATCCAGGGCTTGTCTATTCCCCTACCTTTTTGCATGACTTTATCCTCCGGGAGTGATTACCGCAGCGCGGCTCCCTTATTTTACCGGAATATAGATCTTCATGTCCAACTGATCAGGGGTGGATTTCCACACATCGGTTATCTCAAAATCAGGCCCTTCCCTGCGTTCATAATTGGATTGGGGCAGCCAGCTGCCATAAATCATCTTGCGAATATCCTGTCCGGAACCATCCACTGTGAATTCGGCGTACAATCCACCCGGGATCTCAAATGCTGTATAACCTGGTTGAAGCAGTGTCTTGTCAGATGAAGTTTCCTCACCAACAAGAAATGTGAATGCACCATCATCCTCAAATTGACAGGCGACACCATAGGCCAAATCAGGACATGCTCGTTCAGGGATATTCATAAATTTCTGTTCTGAACCAAAATCATGATAGAATCCCGGAATTTCATAATAGTGCTGGTCGTTATTCAAGTTCGTGTGGTAAGCATAACCTATGATTTGGATGGCCTTCATGGTTACAAGGCGTGGTTTGTTCATGATAAACCCTCCTCCCAGTCGGGTACGATAGTCATTAAAGTCAATACTCTGCTGAATCTTAGCAGAAGCGGGCTGCTCATTCAGCTTGCGAAAGCGGGCCGGTGTCGTCCCCCAATGGGCAGTGAATGCTCTGGTGAAAGCTTCCTGTGAATGATATCCCCACTTCAAGGCCACATGGAGGATGCCATCTGCTGAGCTTAGCAATTGCCGAGCTGCTTCTGTCAGTCTGCGCTTGCGCACATATTCAAGTACGGTAAACCCGGTGATCGCCTGGAATAAACGCTGAAAATGAAACGCGGAAAAACCCGCGGCTGCCGCTGCCTCCCTCATGTTGAATTCATCTTGCAAATGCTCCTCAAGATACCCAATAGCCCGTTGTATTTGCGAGTAATGATCCACCATAACGAGTAATTTCCCTTTCTTCATAGAAATGGAGTTGAATGCTGTCTCCTTAATTTGATTATCACTTAACGGAAGTTTATTTTTTTGATATTGCGTGCGGTGTTAAACCCTTTTCCATAAAAATAATACAACAAAGTCCCCTTGCATCAAGGGGACTTCATCTCCTGACTTATTTATCTCAGCCTTTCCAGTGTCCCGAAACCGGATGAATTCCCCAGATATCGGTAGCATATTCACTAATGGTACGGTCACTGGAGAAAATACCGGATTGAGCCGTATTCAGAATCGCTTTATGTGACCAGCCGGGCCCATCACGATAAGCCTTATCAATGGCCGCGTGGGCATCGGCATAGGCAGCAAAGTCACGCAATACAAAATACTCATCTCCATGTGCCAGTAATGAATCATAGATATCCCAGAATTCGCCTTCCCGACAACAGAACGGTCCTGGATGAACCAGCTGTTCCACTACTTCGCGAATGCGCTCATCCTGCTGCACAATTTCGTTAGGACGATAGCTGCCTGAACGATAATAATCCATCACTTCATTCGCTCGCAGACCGAAGATAAACATATTCTCTTCTCCAACCTGCTCAGCCATCTCCACATTGGCCCCATCCATCGTACCAATGGTTAATGCGCCGTTCATCATAAACTTCATATTGCCCGTACCCGAAGCTTCCTTCCCTGCAGTGGAGATCTGTTCGCTGACGTCCGCGGCCGGAATAATTTTTTCTGCCAGAGAGACGGAATAATTTTCGAGGAAAAATACCTTCAGCCGGTCATTTACCGCCTTATCCTTGTTGACGGTATCCGCAACCGTGTTGATCAGCTTGATGATTTTCTTCGCAAAATAATAGCTTGGTGCAGCCTTCGCTCCAAAGATGAATGTACGTGGAACGATCTCGAATGACGAGTCATTCTTAAGACGGTTATACAGGTGCATGACGTGTAAAATGTTGAGAAGCTGGCGCTTGTAGCCATGCAGCCTTTTGACCTGTACATCAAAAATGGAATCCGGATTAACTGCCGTTCCGGTATGATCCAGAATGTATGCCGCGAGCCGTTCCTTATTTTCGTGTTTGATGGACCTAAATTGCTGCTGGAATGACGCGTCGCCTGCAAATTCGGCGATTTCATTCAATCTGCCTGGCTCTGTCATCCATTCACTACCGATCGTATCGGTAATCAGATTGGACAGTTTGGGATTCGCATGCATTAACCAGCGACGATGCGTTATCCCGTTCGTCTTGTTGTTAAAACGCTCCGGATACAAGGCATAGAACGGCGCCATCTCCCGCTCCTTCAGGATCTCGGTATGCAATGCAGCGACACCATTAATGCTATGACTGCCGACAATCGCCAGATGTGCCATACGAACCTGATCGTTCGCAATGATAGCCAAATGCTGAATACGCTCCTGTTCTCCCGGATAACGATCCAGAAGCATACCGCAGAATCGCTTATTAATCTCTTCAATGATCATATAAATGCGTGGCAGCAGTTTACTGATCATGGACACCGGCCATTTCTCCAGCGCCTCACTCAGCGTTGTATGATTGGTATAAGAGACGGTACGCGTTGTAATATCCCACGCTTCATCCCAACCATAACCTTTCACATCAATGAGAATCCGCATCAATTCCGGAATGACCAGCGTCGGGTGAGTATCATTGATGTGGAATGCTACCTTGTCTGGTAGCCGGTCATATGATAGTTCCAGCTTGTTAAATGTACGCAATGCACTCTGTACGCCAGCAGAGCACATGAAGTATTGCTGTTTCAAGCGAAGCAGCTTGCCCTCGTACTGGGAATCATCCGGGTATAAAAACTCCGATATCGACTCCACCGACCGGCTGTAATCCAGGTAACCGTAATAGTTCGAAGGGGTATCCAAGGAGGTTTCCCTCTTCGGCTCTGCACTCCACAGGCGAAGTGTATTCACATGCGGCTGACCGTATCCAAGAACCGGAGTATCGTAGGGTACCGCAACGACGGATTCCGCATCCTTGGTCACAAAATGATAATGTCCGTCCTGCTCATAGGCCTCAACCCGTCCCCAGAACTGAACCTCGACCTTTTTGTCCGGGCGTCTTACTTCCCATTCATTGCCCTTATCGAGCCAGTTGTCCGGAAGCTCTACCTGATTGCCACCAATGATTTTTTGCTCAAATAATCCGTATTTATACCGGATACCACAGCCATGGCCAGCATAGCCGAGGGATGCGAGCGAGTCCAGAAAGCACGCCGCCAAACGGCCCAATCCGCCATTCCCCAGCCCGGCATCCGATTCCTGCTCTTCAATGTCCTCCAGTGAGAAGCCCAGCTCGGCGAGACTGTCGCGAACCAGTTCCAGTTCGTTCACATTCAACAAATTGTTGCCCAGCAGACGTCCAATCAGGAATTCCAGCGAGAAGTAATATACCTGTTTATCCTGGCGCTGCTTGAATCCCTGATTCGACGCTGCCCAGTCCTGACCCGCATACTCGCGAATCATGCTGCCCAGAACGTGATAGACGTCTTCGTTCGTGGCTTCTTCAAGTGGTTTGCCCAATTTACTGACCAGATTCCGCCCAAAAATACTCTTGAATGTTTCCTTGTTGTCAAACAAAAGCAGGTTCCTCCCGGTGAAATTCTGTACATTGTGAAAAGATAATTATTACACTGGCCACTACGCTGGCAGAACAACCTTCCGATCACTGTTACCCCCGGATTTCTATGATCTAGTTTCTCAAATGTAGAAATCCGGGGATAAAGGTGAACGCTACGCTTCTCCAGGTTTTTTCTGCCCTCTTCGTTCACGTGCAATTTTCATTTCACCAAATATACAGAATTTATATTTTATTTATAGATGATATCGGTTAACAGCAGGTATTAGATAATAGTACTCTTAGCCAAGATATACGGGTTCGACGGGTCTCCAATGAGCGTCTGTCCGCCAGTCAGTTTCACGTCTTTGTCCAGAATGACATTCTCCAGTACCGCATCTTCACCGATGTAACATTTCTGCATGATAATTGAGCCTTTAATTCTGGCTCCCTTCGCTACCTGCACACCCCTGAACAAAATGCTGTTCTCCACTTCTCCGCCCACAATACATCCATTGGCAAGCAGGGAATGTTTGACCTCGGCCGTGTCGAGGTATTTCGCAGGTGCCTCGTATTTAATTTTGGTCTGAACGGGTTCTTCTCTGAAAAGTTGTTCATACAGCCCCGTATTCAACAGCTCCATACTGTTGCGATAATAACTGTCAATGGAGTTAATCACGGCATGGTAGCCTTCATAAGCATATGCCGCAATGTTTAAACCATCCGGATTTTTCTGTATAACATCACGGAAGAAATGGCTCTCGCCATGATCAATGCAGCGCTGAACCTGACGCAGGAACAACTCCTTTTTCATGATGAAAATTTCTGTATATATATTCGGGTGATCGGCGCTTTGGTGAATGTCCACCACATTACCGTTCCCGTCATGTTCAACTTTGACACAGGCATCGTGCTCAGGCAGCAGTTGGTCCACTCTTTTGCAAATCAGCGTCACGTCTGCTCCCTTATTCACATGATATCGATAGGCATCCTGCAGATCTACTTTGGTCACATGCCGACTGCCGGCATGAACCACATATTCACCCGAACCGCGGTGAAAGAAATCGAGATTGTTGTGAAAATGCTGCAAATCCCCCTGTGACGTATCCGTTGGATCATTCCAGTCCGGCGGCAAAATGAACATGCCTCCATGCTTGCGATCCAGATCCCAGGGTTTGCCGTCACTCAGGTGATCCATTAACGAACGATATTTGCGGCGGACAAACACCCCAATACTCTCTATGCCCGCATTCATCATATTGGATAATACAAAGTCGATTAGACGGTAACGCCCGGCGTAAGGAACCGCGGCTCCGCAGCGAAAGTACGTCAATTCCTTCAATTCCTCAAGTTCATGATCAAGGTTAATAACACCGATTAATGGTTTCATCGCATGCACCGTCCTTTGGGCTCAGATTAGACTTTAGTTGTCATTCCCTGTTGAAGCTGACGTTCCAATTCTTCATGGTCCACAAGCAATACGTCACTTTCATCCTCAGGCACAGGAGATAGGTAGGTTCCATCCGGAATGACCAGCCCTTCCGCAATGATTGCTCTGTGAATGTGCACATTCTTCCCGATCTTCACCCGTGGCATGACGACAGAATCTATGACGGAAGTGTGCTCTCCAACCTCCACCCCGTAGAACAGTATGGAGTGGTTAACCTCTCCATGTACGATGCTGCCTTCACTTATAATGCAATTACGTACCTTGGCCACAGGTGAAATGTACTGTGCCGGCTGATTCGGATTACGGGTGTAAATGCGCCAATTGGGATCATTCAGGTTGAGCGGTGTTTCCTCATCCAGAAGATCCATGTTGGACTCCCACAAACTGCGGATGGTACCTACGTCTTTCCAATAGCCTTCAAAAGGATAAGCGTATAAGGATTTTTCATTTTCAAGCAATAAGGGAATGATGTCTTTGCCAAAGTCGTATGAGGTGGATGCCTGTTGTTCGTCCTGGATCAGGAAACGTTTCAGTACATCCCACTTGAAGAGATAAATACCCATGGAAGCAAGTGTGCTTTTGGGTTCTGGAGGCTTTTCTTCGAATTCGTAGATGCGGTAATCATCGTGGGTGTTAAGCAGCCCAAACCGGCTGGCTTCTTCCAGCGGAACGTCAATGACTGATATGGTGCAATCTGCGTCCTTTTCCTTGTGATACCTGAGCATTTTTTCATAATCCATTTTGTAGATGTGGTCCCCTGAAAGGATGAGTACATGCTCTGGATCGAATTGTTCGATGAAATTCAGGTTCCGGTAAATCGCATCCGCTGTGCCTCGGTACCAGCTGCTCCCGTCTTCACGCTCATGTGGTGGAAGGACATATACTCCGCCATTTTTGCGGTCCAGATCCCAATCGCTGCCGATGCCGATATAGGAGTGTAGTACCAGAGGTTCGTATTGTGTAAGTACACCAACGGTGTCGATGCCTGAATTGGAGCAGTTGCTTAGAGGAAAATCAATAATTCGGTATGTCCCGCCAAAATATACAGCCGGCTTAGCGAGTGATTTGGTCAACCCTTTTAACCTTTTGCCTTGCCCTCCTGCGAGCAGCATCGCTACAACTTCTTTTTTTGCCATCATTACAGCCTCCTCCACGCGCATTCTTCTGGTTCATTTCAGAGCCCATAATCCAATATTCTGTTGTGTGGACGCTGTTGTCATGATTAGGAGCATGCTGTACAAACAAACCGTGTATCCTGGTATGAAATCTCGATCGAGATTGCAACGGAACGTAATTTTTTGTCATGTCTGAGTAGGATGATTATTGCAGAATAGCCTTGACTTGCCGTGCAGAGGTGATTGGTGGAATCGAAATTAAGATGTACCCCGTGAGAAATGTAATGTAATCCATTATCCCTAATTAACATTAAACACGAAACGGGCTGGGGAATCTTGCTGGAATCATAAGGCAAAAGATTAGGCCGATATCACTCCTTTTTGATACTGCTGTGATTAGATTATTGTATTCGCTGTAGGGAATCAAAATCCTTTTGCTTTTGTTCGATTGATTAAAATGGAAAAATAAGTAACTCCTCTGTGCTATGGCATGACAAAAAGCCAGGACTTCACCCGGCTCATCTGCCTGCTCATTTATTTGTTTCTGACTTGCGCTATTCAGGATGCTGATATTCGTATCTATATAATTTTGCGAAATAGCTCCATCACTTCTTCTCTCGAAGGCTGATATGGATTGCCGGGGGCACAAGCATCTTTCATCGCATTATCTGCAAGCAGCTCAAGATCGGGATCCGTTACGCCCAGTTCGGACAATTTCTCGGGAATGCCCACTTCCCTGGAGAGCTGGCGAATAGCGTCAATGACATACATGGAGCACTCTTCATCACTCTTATCCTTCACATTCATGCCGATGGCTTTGGCGATATGCCGGAATTTACCGGGCACATGCTTCGCGTTCATCTCCTCCACATAAGGGAGCAGCATGGCGTTACATACGCCGTGCGGCAGATCGTACACACCTCCGAGTTGATGTGCCATGGCATGCACATAGCCGAGACCCGCATTATTAAAAGCCATTCCTCCCAAGAAGCAGGCATAGGTCATGTGCTCCCTGGCTTCAAGGTCGCTCCCGTCTCTGACCGCTCGCGGCAAATATTCAAAGATCAGTTCAACCGCTGCGGCAGCGGTCGCGCTGGTCACTGTAAATCCACCAGGTGTCACCATCGCTTCCACCGCATGAGTCAGAGCATCCATGCCTGTTGCTGCGGTCAGACTAGCTGGCTTGCTGAGCATCAATTCCGGATCGTTGACTGACAGGGAAACCAGACTGTTCCGGTCCACCATCACCATTTTCACCTTGCGTTCCTCATCTGTAATCACGTAGTTAATGGTCACCTCACTCGATGTACCGGCGGTCGTATTGAACGCTACAAGCGGTACAGACTTATGATGCGATTGATGCAATCCTTCGTAGTCCCGAATATGTCCACCATTGGTAGCGACAATGCCGATGGCTTTGGCTGCGTCCTGGGGTGAGCCTCCACCTATCGATATAATGGCATCACAGCCATGTTCCTGATACTTTTTGAGGCCTTCATGCACATTATGACAAGTTGGATTGGGCTGTATTTTATCATATACAACGTAGTCTAGCCCTGATTTTCTTAATATAGACAGTACTTGCTCAGCTACACCGGAAGAGATCAACTGCCGATCACTAACAACCAGCGCTTTGCGAATATTCATGTCCTGAATCATCATGCCTGCTTCCTGTAAACATCCCCTACCCATCAAGTTCACGGGCGGAACATAATAAGCATGTGTTGCCATTTGAACCAGCCTCCTGTAACCCCTGATTTACTGTCTTTATTGTACCTGAATCCGTTTTCAGATATAGTGAAATAAATCACATTCAATGCAGAAATGTTACATTTCCCCTTTCCAGATGCTGAATCTCCCTTCCCTTTTTATTTCACAAGTTTAACTGCGTGCAAAAAAAGCGGCCTGAAACCAGAGGTTTCAAAGCCGCTTTTTATGAATGTTGTAATCCTATCATTTACCATCAAAATGGTATGAAACGATCGGTATCTGTTTGCAGAAAACTTGCTTACAGAGCTTTATCGTCTACCCCATCCAGCCACGCTTCAATATCACCGATTACGGAGGAGACACAGCCATCCTCAAACGGGGAATTCAGACCAGCCAGTTCAACCAATCCTGTGAAGGAGAGGCTTCCTCCCGCCTTGCACAATGTCAGATAGTCGGCCCATGCAGACTTCATATCCTCGTTACTGCGTTTCCAGAACTGGAAGGCACAGATCTGAGCCAGCGTATAGTCGATGTAATAGAACGGCGAGGAGAAAATGTGCCCCTGCTTATGCCAGAATCCACCTTGCTCCAGATAGGCATTATCCTTGTAGTTGATGTGTGGCAGATACGTTTTTTCAATGTTGCGCCATGCCTGCTTGCGCTCAGTCGGTGTTGCATCCGGGTTGGCATAGACGAAGTGCTGGAATTCATCCACGGCAACGCCATAAGGAATAAAGAGCAAACCGGAGGACAGGTGATCAAACTTGTATTTGTCCGTATCTTCCTTGAAGAACAATTCCATCCACGGCCATGTGAAAAATTCCATGCTCATGGAATGAATCTCTGCCGATTCGTAAGTCGGCCAGTTGTATTCCGGCACCTCAAAGTGACGGCTCTCATACACCTGGAACGCGTGACCAGCTTCGTGTGTCAGGACATCGATATCTCCGGATGTACCGTTAAAGTTTGAGAAAATAAACGGTACTTTATAATCATTCAGGAAGGTGCAATATCCGCCGCCCTGCTTGCCTTTTTTACTAACCAAATCCATCAGTTCGTTATCCGTCATCATCTGGAAGAACGTATCCGTCTCAGGGGACAGCTCTGCGTACATTTTTTTACCATTCTCAATAATCCAGTCCGGATCCCCTTTAGGAGTCGGGTTACCTGTCTTGAAGCTGAAACCCTGGTCATAAAAATAGAGGGTATCCACATCGATCCGGCTGCGCTGACGCTCTCTGAGCTTCGTGGCCACAGGTACAATGTAATCACGAACCTGTGCTCTGAAATTGGCAACCATCTCCGCGTTATAATCGGTACGATTCATGCGATCATAACCAAGTTCCACATAGGATGGATAGCCTAATTTTTTGGCAATTTGCGTACGTACTTTTACAAGTTCATCGTAAATGCGGTCAAATTCCGCTTCGTGCTCAGCCATGAACGTATATCTTGCTTCCGAAGCGCGTTCCCGCATGGAACGATCTGTAGACAGTTCAAACGGATGCAGCTGTGGCAAGGTACGTTCTTCGCCTTCAAACGGAATTTTTGCGGAAGCAATCAATTGATTATATTCTGTGGACAGCTTGTTCTCTTTTTGAAGATCCTCGATAATTTCAGGGCTGAAGGTCTTCAGGGACTGTTCTGCCAGCTGGAACAGCTGAGTTCCCCATTTTTGCTCCAGTTCCGCACGGAATTTTGAATTCACCAGTGCCCGGTAATAATCGGTGATATACTCTTGAATGATCGGGGAGCTTTCATCCAGAAATTCGTTTTCTGCTTTGTAGAATGTATCATTCGTGTCAATGGAGTGACGGATATAGACCAGTTGCGCCATAGTCTCAAAATCACTGCGCAATGCGTTAATCTGATCCATAAATCCGCTCTGCTCATCCACCGTAGCCGCAGCTTCGAAACCCTTCAACAGCTCACGGAAAGAAGTTTTGATTTTTTCCAGATCGGGACGTGTATACGTATATTCACTAAATTTCATTTATGTACACCCTTTCCTGTTAGGCATATTTCGGGAAATATCCCGAGTTGGACTAATCCCTATTATACAAAAGAGCAGCCTAAAAATCCCATCTTTACGAAAAATATTTGTCCATCGGTCAAATTGTGCGACACCTTTCGTTATATATATATTACGCGATTATGTAAGGTACAAATTTATATGTAAGTAACGTATTGCACAGAACATCAGGATAACATCTTGCCAAAACAAATAAACCTGCCTCGCAAACGCGCGAAGCAAGCTTATGGCTTGTCTCATGTCCATGTCATCCATGTCATTTATGGTTTAGCTATTGTCTTTGTCAAGAATCTGAAAGAACCAGCCCATTCCGATCATTCCCACAACCATTACTGCAATTAGAATAATGATGTATGTCATGAATGTACCCCTCCCTGCATCCGATTGATCAACATACTATTTACAGTTTACACGTTGAAACGCCTTTTGAATTGTCCTAACATTGACAAAAATACGACATCTTTAATTTTAACCTAAATTATTATTGCACAACTATTCGATCAGCATCCCATTCGTCATATCGAAATGGTTATCAAGTCAGGATGACTTACCAGAAGTTCCATCTGACATATTTACGGTGTATACTATAAATCTATTAATTAAGTAATGGTTTGAATGCAGCATGCAGTATGGACTTATGCAAATCGCTTACGTAGAAAGGTTGAAATCAATGTCGCCGACTCGTATCCCCTTACGCCATCTATTTCTCACATTTATGCTTGGCCTCATGCTGATTATTCTATCCGCTTGTGCCGATGGAGAAGCTCATCTGACGGTCAACATGGATGGTTCAACAGACCTGGATATCCATCTCGGTGTAACTGAATCCGCGCTCGGAAAGATTGGACAGGACAATCTGATGCCCCTGCTCGAAGAAGCCCTGAAGAAAAACAACTTTCAGGCCGAGGTCGTAGACGACGGAGAACGGAAGCAGCTCTCAGCAACAACCCACTATGAGAAAAGTAATACTGCCGCTAGCTTCGATCTGTCCAAGCTTCCAAAAGGCATCCAGGTTGAGCAGTCCACGGAGCCAGGCTTCTTCACTTCCAAATTCCATGTTACTGCCACCGCTGACCTGATGGAATCCATGCCGGATGGGGAGATTAAGGATCAGATCAACAAGGTGCCAAGCTTCCTTAAAAACCTGCTGCTCAAAGATGTGAAGTTCGACTTCAAACTGAGTCTGCCAATCAAAGCTGAAGATTCCAACGCGGACCTGGTTGAAGATCAGGGGAAGACACTGACCTGGCACATTTCTCCCCTCAATTCGAATACACTGGATTTGACAGTACAGGTACCAAACATTCGTAACATTATCATTACCGCAGTCATCGCTTTAATTGTCGTCGCTGCACTGCTCATCTGGTTTTTTGTCCGTCGCAAACGGACAAGACGCCGCCGCATGGGATAACTTCACCCGGTTAATGTGAATACTGGAGCATAATTGGATGTTTGACTTGCCAAACCGTGTTATGGATAGTAGAATACATCCGTACTGTGTGAACGGTTAAATTCATTATGGAATAGCTAAAGAGGTGACAGGTTTCATGAATATCCGGGAATGCCCACTGCCTGGTATCGGAGTTAAGTACCAGTTTGATACAAAAAGCGGCAACCAACTGGTTATTATTAAACACGAAGATGGACGCCGCGAATTGTTCTCTGTTGATCCAAGTGATCACGAAGAACTTACATTGATTGCGGAACTGGAAGATGATGAATGCGTAACCCTCTCCGGGTTGATCGGAGGATGGTCCTGATCCTTTTTGGTCATGGACTATGGTATAGACCTAAAAAACCTGCCCCTTTAATCGGGAGCAGGTTTTTTTAGGTTTTATCTCACTCTTTCATGTATCCAGCATTAACCGATGAGCCCGGATATAAGGTACCCAGGTGCGCAGCACACGGGTAATTTCGGATGAACTGAACGGCTTGCTAATAAAATCCTGCATTCCGCATTCCAGGCATGCATCACGATCACTCTCACCCGCAAATGCCGTTATGGCAGCGATGACCGGAATCTCGGGATGGCTTTGTCTTATTTTGCAGGTTGCTTCAATCCCGTCCATGATGGGCATTTTGATATCCATGAAGACGATATCGTAAGATTCCCTTTCGAGTGCGCGTACCGCTGCCTCTCCGTTCTCAACGATATCACAGACGCCGCCCAGCTTGCGCAGCAGCTCCTCCATCAGGTGGCTGTTCACCGGCTGATCCTCCGCAATCAGGATGCGAATATTGGCTGCGAGCAGGGATTGATCTGCTTCAACCCAAGTATGGTCTGAAGCTTCCATTCCGTCATCAGACTCGTCCTGCCATTTCTCAAGCAGCAGGGTAAAATGAAACTCGGCTCCCTTGCCTATTTCACTATGCACCCCAATTGCACCATCCATTAATTCAACCAGCTTCTTGCTGATCGCAAGTCCAAGACCGGTACCACCATATTTGCGATTAATGGCCGGGTCAAGCTGGGAGAAGGATTGGAACAATTGATGCTGTTTGTCCATGGCGATGCCGATTCCCGTATCCTTTACGACAAAAGAGAGCTGGAGTTTGTTCGGATCACCATCTTCGGGGGCATTCACGCTCACACGAATTTGAATGCTTCCTTTCTCCGTAAATTTAACCGCGTTGCCCACAAGATTGATCAGAATCTGACGAATTCGGGTTACGTCCCCTCTCACACGCTCAGGGATCTGGTCAGAAATCTCGCAATACAGCTCTATATTTTTCTCGGCAGCTTTCAGAGCAAACAGTTCAACAACACTGGCTAGCATTTCCTGGATATCCACGGCGTCACGTGACAGATCCATTTTACCAGCCTCAATTTTACTGAAATCAAGTATCTCGTTGAGAATGTGAAGCAGTGACTCCCCACTATCGATGATGATCTCAGCGAATCCGGATTGCTCTTCATCAAGCTCAGTTTCTTTCAACAGATTGGCCATGCCCATAATCCCGTTCAGCGGAGTCCGCAGCTCATGGCTCATAATCGCAAGAAATTCGGATTTGGCACGGTCCGCCTGTTCGGCTAACTCCTTGGCACGAATGATGTCATTCACCGAAGTCATATCCCGGAACACCAGTACTCCTCCGCGGGTATTTCCTTGATCCATAATCGGTTTCAGCTGGAATTCCGCGAGGAAGCTTGATCCGTCCTGCCTCCAGAAAACAGATTCCGATCTAGGCAAACTTCGACCTTCCCGTACTGCCTTTACAATCGGTGATTCATTGACCGGGTAAGGGATTGCCTCGTTTTGCATTTGCAGAATGATATGCTCGAAGTGCACACCATTCATTTCTGTTGGACAGAATCCCATCATCTCGGCTGCAGCGGGGTTGGCAAATATCAATTTCCCGTTCTGGTCCAGTCCAATGACGCCTTCAGACATCGCATTCAGAATCAGGGCACGTTCGTAGCTCAGATTCTCGATCTCCTCCACATATTTTTTGGACTCAGTGATATCACTTGTAATTCCATACACGCCAACGACTCGATCCTCAAGGATAATGGGAACATTGATGACTCTGGTTTCAATTCGGCGTCCGTCCTGGTGAATCAGCCCAATCTCATAACTCTGGGCCTTTCCTTTGACAGACTCTTCAAAATGATAGCGGGTTTTGGCCAGATCCACCGGATCAATCAAATGATCAAAGGATTGGCTGAGCAGTTCCTCCTTGGAATGTCCCGTCAAATGTTCCTGGCCGACATTCGCTTTCAGCAAATTTCCTTCCAGATCAAGAGATGCAACGCCTAACGGGTTACAGTCAAAGAGTGATTGATACTCCTGTAGACTTTGCTCCTGCTTTTTGCTCGCCGTAATATCCCGGGTCACCGCAATCATCTCCTGCAGATTTCCCTGCTCGTCATAGATGTAGTGAGTGATCGTATCAGCCCACACCACAGAACCATCCTTATGCAGCAGACGGTAGTTAATACGGTCTGGTGCCAGACCCTGCATCTGTCCTGCAACATACGCTTCCACGATTGGAATATCGTTCGGATGAATGCAGAACAGTCCGGATTGACCCACGATTTCTTCAGGTTTGTACCCCAGCATCCCAAGACTGGCGGGTGACACATACTTGAAGGTACGTTCCTGATCAGCGTGATGTATGGCAATAAGATCGAGAGAAGATTCCGTAAGGATACGAGAGATTCGGGTGCTCTCTTCCAATTGTTTGCGCTGTTCAATCAAGTGCTGCTCCGCTTCCTTTTGTCTCGTAATATCCACTGCCTGTACAAGCAAATAAAGAGGATGGTTGTTCTCCTCATCCCTAACAATGCAGGCCCGTATGTTCGACCACAGAAGAGAACCGTCCTTACGCTTTAATCGGATTTCCGTCTCGTACATCTGGCTTACCCCATTTGTCATATCCCCGAAGTTGGACCTGAATCTCTCCATCTCCTGATCTACCTCATGGATCATATGTTCAATCGGTGAATCGATTAACTCATCTTCATTGAATCCCAGCATTTCACAAAACGCAGGATTAAGCTGGAGCCAACGTCCGTTCACATGCGAAGCAACAGCAATGCCGATTGGTGCATATTTGTATAGTTGCTCAAACAGAGAGCGGCTCTCTGTAATTGGATTCGACACCGCTTATCCTCCTTTTTACAAATTATTCTCTAATCCATATTATTCGTAATTAACAGCTTGTGCTGTACATAACTTCATCTATAGAGTAGTACCCCAAATAGGATGATGATTAAACGATATCCACTGAATCTTTTGCATGAATCGACATTTTGTGTATGCTCTCACACAGGGAATGTTCAAACAGAGTACAATTCCGGGTGCTAATCGTCATATAAATGAAAAGATACGCGTGAGGTTCCGTTCACACAAGCCCGAACATTCAACGAAACGGAGGTTGTCATGTATGATCATCGTTGCGAATCAACCGCTTGATTTGGTACGTTCTCAGTGGTCTGCTTTTGAATGGCATTGGTTGCAGCAGCTTCAGAACAGACCGACCCTATATTCCTATCAGACCATGGATCATCTGCAATTCGAATGGAAGCTTCGAGCCTCTCTGGTTCATGCAGCAGAAGGATTGAATGCCAGCGGAGTCAGCTTTGCTTCGTTTGAGAAATCAAGATGTAATCCCGCCTACTGGAATCTCAACAATGAGGGAGGATTTGAACTCAAACCGAATGTAACTCCGGCTGAAGGCATTCGGGATATTTGGAGGAATGGTTCCCTGTATGCATTTGAATGCGCAACTGCAACAGTCATTGTGCTGTACGGAGGGGTACTCGAAAGTATTCGCGAGGAGGCCTTCAATTCACTCTTTCGCGACTTACTGCTCTTCGATTGGCACTATGACAGCGATCTGCGCTTAACCGAGAAGAACGGCAGCCATAACGCACTTCCTGGCGATGTACTTTATTTCAAAAACCCGGATGTCTCTTCCGAAACGCCAGAGTGGCAAGGGGAAAATACGATTATGCTCCGTGAAGACCTGTACTATGGTCATGGCATCGGTATTGCCTCCGGGGGACAGATTATTCGTACATTGAACCAATTCCGCACTCCCGGAAGTCAAGTTTCAGCCTACTTGATGGATAACGTGATTTATCCCGATTTTTATTATCTGTCCCGATTCGCCGAAAATAGTGATCTGAATGCACCTGCAGGCACTACACCTGTGTTGCCAGGACAATTATATGTACGGATTGGCGGCAGCCGGTATCTGCGAACATGAAGCTGAACGTTTGGTTAACGAGGATTCAGAGGAAAGAAAAACGTTTGACCACAACATAAATAAAGCCCAATGGAAAAACAGATTCACTGCCTTTTCATTGGGCTTCTGAGCGTAAACTTATTGGGAAACCTCACGGGTTTTCCATTTTTCCGCATGCCAGGCACAAATCAACCTGTTATTATGTGTTTGGGTCCAACTGGACAACAACCTGCTTGCCACTTACCTGAATACCTGTTGTTTTCGTGCCATATTCAGCCAGCGACTTGCTCAGCTGCTCAGCCCACTCCTTACCTGCGGCGCCTTCTTTGCTTCCGTGAACCTGTATGACCAGCTTAACCGAGTCACCTTTTTTCAAGATACGTTCCGCCTGAGCTTGTTTCGTATCCCGGTCATGGTCTTCCATCTGCAAGTTGAGACGAATCTCCTTAACCTTGCGTTTGTCCGGCGATTTGCCGGATTTTTTCTTCTCCTGCTGAGCTTCCTGTATGGCTGCTCCGGCACGGATGAGTTTGCAGGGTGGCGGGCTTGTCATCAGGGACAGGCATACCAGATCCACTTTATGCTGCTTGGCAAGTGCCAAAGCTTCTTTTGTGGACATAATACCGAGATCTTCGCCGTTCAGTCCGGTCAGTTCAATCTCGGATGCTTTGATCTTTTCGTTCAAAATCATGGTGTATCCTCCTTTACGGCAAAAGCCTGTCCTGACCTATGACAGATCAGAGCAGGCTTGGATCAGATTAATGCTATGTTCGTGCCCGATGGTTCAATTACAGGTTATTGAATGCTTCGGTCAGAACAGGGACGATTTGCGATTTGCGAGACACGACGCCTTTCAGCAGTGCCTTACTATCGGAAAGTGTCACATTGTATGCTTGTTCAACCGCTTTGGTAGACTTACCGTAAGCCAGTGCAACGGAATCATTATTCAGAATGTCTGTTACCACGAATAGGAACAGATCCAGCCCTTTACTTGAAATAATCGCTTCGATCGCTGCTTCAAGTTCTGGTTGTTTCACAAGCACATCGTTAACGTCAACGGCGTTTACTTGTGCAATTTCCACTTTGGCTTGTCCCATGGCAAACTCTTTGGCATCCAGGGAGATCAGTTCTGCAATTGTTTTCTGGCTCAGATCCGCGCCGGCTTTCAACATATCCAAACCGTAGCTGTCAGCATCCACACCCGCAATGGCAGCCAGCTCACGTGCTGCTGCTACATCCTGCTCTGTGCAAGTTGGGGATTTGAACAACAGGGAATCCGAAATGATCGCGGACAACATCAGTCCTGCAATCGGTGCGCTAATTTCAACGCCGTTTTCTTTGTACAATTTATTCAAAATGGTTGCTGTGCAACCTACTGGTTCTGCACGGAAATACAGAGGCTGGCTTGTTTCGAAGTTAGCAATGCGGTGATGGTCAATAACTTCAGCTACCGTCACTTCCTCAATATCGCTTACACTTTGCTGACGCTCATTGTGATCGACCAGAATAACCTTGTTTACTTCGTTCGCAGCCGTTTTGATCAGACGTGGAGCTTCTACCTTGAAATGATCCAGTGCAAACTGGGTTTCACCGTTCACTTCACCAAGACGCACAGCTTCAACGTCCTGTCCCAGTTTAGTTTTGAGATCCGCATACGCAAGTGCAGAACAGATCGTATCCGTGTCGGGATTTTTGTGACCAAAGATTAACGCTTTTTCCATATTTATAGCCCTCCGTCAATTGTGATTAGAATAATCATGTCATAATTCAAATCATACCTTACTGATTATATCGTCAATAAGACTTAATTCCAAACCCTTAACAGCGAATTGATTGAAATTCGTTCTCAGGGTCTGCTTCATCACTGGAAAAGGGAGAAACCCTGCAGTTTTATTTGGAGGCCGGTTGAGCCACGTTCGCAATCAGGTGACTCTCCAGCTTCTCCCCTTCACACAGTGCCTGTACCAGTGCCCGGCCGGATTCAGGGGTCATTTTGCCATACCAGTCTCCCTGCGGATACACGATCGTCACGCAAGCATCGTCACACCGCCCGTTGCAGCGTGTTCGTGTTGTATGAATAAATCCACCAGCCTGCTGCTTCTGAATTTCATCCCGTACAGCCTGAGTGACTTCCTCTCCTTCATTCCGCATGCAAGTACCACCGTTGCAGAGCAGGATGTGGTGCTGAAGTTGATCCAGATTATAAATAGCCAAAACTCGGTTCATTCCCCTCGACTTCTATGATATGTATTGATAATCAAGTATCTTTCATAAAAATATAAAGTAGCACACGGAACCTGGATACGCAATGCAAATATTAATCTGCCGAGCCTTCTCCAGTCTCTCCCCTTTTCACATGAAACGTCTGTAAACTGCCGTCCTCACCGATCTCAAGCAGGTTCAATTGCTCACCGTACGCGCATCCTCCATCTATGCCGATCTTGTCACCACCAGGATCAAACCAGATATCTGCACAATCATGCAGGTGCTTCACTGGTGTGTGTCCAAATATCACCGTATCCGAGATGGATGTGGGCCTCAAGTAAAAGGCCTCCCGAATCCAAATAAAGTCCCGTTCAGGCTGACTGCGCCAATCCTTTACATCCGGATTGATTCCTGCATGCACAAAGATATAACCTGGTACTTCATGAACAAGGGGAAGCTCACTCAGAAAACGGAGATGATGCTCATATCTGCTGCGAATCCAGTGCTTGGCTTCCATGTAGGCAGTCCAATCCATCTGCTCTTCATCAAAACAGATCTCCACATAACTGCCCAGTGTCTGCAATCCGCCATTGCGAATCCAGTGCATATCATACTCTTCCACGTCATTCATTAGGGCTTTGACCATCATCGCATCATGATTTCCCTTGATCACCACCACACCATGCTTCTCCCTAAGTTCCATGATCTGCTCAACCACCTGCCGGCTTTTCGGTCCCCGGTCCACATAATCTCCAAGGAGAATCAGTTCATCCTGATTGAGGTCAACATGCACTTGACGAAGCAGCGCATTGAATTCATCATAACAGCCATGAATATCACTAATGATACATCTGCGAATGTGAATTCCTCCTCTCTGCTTACACAAGAATACAATTGAAGCCCCGCATAGCGGGACTCCAACCCCTTAGAATATAAATTCCAGTTCAACCGGCTCTAATCCTTCTTGAGACCAAAAGCTTCAGCAATCAGGCCAAAAGAGCGCAGGCGTGCATCAAACGAATGAATGGCTGATGCAATAATGACCTCGTCCGCTTCATGACGTTCTGCCATGGCCGTAATTTTATCCTTCACTTGATCCGGTGTACCAATTATGGAGAAGGAGCGACGCTGACGAATCTGTTCCATTTCCATCGCTGTATAAGGATAATTATGGACTGTTTCCAGCGAAGGAAATGAACTCTGCTCTAATCCTCTGCCCAGACGCAAAAAGAACAGTTCATTACTACGGGCCAGTTCTGCTGCTTCCTCCTCTGTCTCTGCACAGAAGGCCGCTACGGCAATCATGGAATGAGGTTTGTCATTCAAAATCGATGGTTTGAAATGTCTACGATAGTATTTCATTGCTTCTTCCCCGCCAGGTGTTCCGAAAAACTGCGCAAATGCATAGGATGTCCCCTGTGCTGCAGCAATTCGGGCGCCTTCTGAACTGGAGCCCAGCAGCCATACTTCAGGTACCGTTGGTACAGACGGTCCGGCTACCAGGGATGCAAAACGGTGATCCTCTGGCAGCTGCTCGTGGAAATAACCGCCCAGGTCAGCAATTTGCTGCGGGAAAAATTGTACATTGGAAGCCTTGCCCTCGTTCAGAGCCCGGCTCGCAATCGGCATGCCGCCTGGTGCTCTGCCAATGCCGAGGTCAATTCGCCCAGGGTGCAGTGCCTCCAGCAGACGGAAGTTCTCCGCGACTTTATAGGCACTGTAATGAGGCAGCATTACGCCACCGGAACCAACCCGAATCCGGTCGGTATGAGCTGCGACATGTGCGATCATAACCTCCGGACTGGAGAAGGACAATGCTCCGCCGCCATGATGCTCGGACATCCAGAACCTGGAGTACCCCAGTTCATCGGCATGCTTCGCTAACGTCACAGTCTCCTGCAGTGTGTCCTGTACGCTGCGTCCTTCATTGATATGTCCATGTTCGAGTACACTAAGTTTCATCTATATTCATTCCTCTCGTCGAATGGGTTGCTGGCCATATTTTTCGAATGCAAAATTCACACTCACTTCATTGTAACATTATTAATTACAGTTTCAAAATCTCTTTATTCTTATCTGTGGAATTGCAATTAACAACTTGTTCCTCTTTCTTCCTTAATATACACGGTCCCGTTTACACTGAATAAAAAAGTGCCACCAACAACAGCTGGTGGCACATCCTATTTGAATCAAAGCTTTTTCTTCAGATTATGGTGCTCGTTTGGGCAGCAGCTTCACATACTCGTCAGATAGCCTCATGAGGCTGAGCACATGCTCGTAATCGGAACGATATGGCTCCAGATCGGTAACCGGTTCATATGTTTTAAGCGAATATGCTGTTCCGTCATCAAAACCTGCACCTGGTATAAACATAATGTCATTGTTGACAAACGAGCCTGTCGGCAAGTAATACCGAATACCGAATGCATTGTGGTCCATATTCAGCAGGTCATGCCCAAATGCAGTGAACTGTTCTTCTTTTAACGAAACACCCATTAGATTCATGACTGTAGGCAGAATATCGAGCTGACCACCAGGCTGTTCAATCAATTGACCCTTAACCTGGTTAGGCGTGTGAATCAAAAGTGGGATATTAAAACGGCTCACCTTACCATCATATGGAACATTCAGGCTCGCTTGAATCTGTTCGGTAATCTCGTCATTTGCGGGCAAGCCGAAGTGATCCCCATAGATAACGAGTGTTGTATTCTCCCATAACCCGTTCGCTTTCAACTCATCAATGAGCTGACCGACGGCATAATCGGTGTAATTAATGGCCTGCAAATAATCGTGAAGCAATGTGTTCGTAATCGTTGCAGGAATGGTGATGCGAGCCCGATCCGCTGGAACCGTGAACGGCGAGTGGCTCGATGCGGTAATGAACTGGGCATAGAACGGCTGATTTGCCGCTTGATGCGCAGCCATTTTTTCCACACCTACACGATATAACTCCTCATCCGAAGGACCAAAATCGTTAAAGCGGTCATTCTCGAAACTCGGCTTATCGAAATATCGATCAAAACCGAGGGCCGGGTACATCTTGTTCCGATTCCAGAACGTTACGTCATTCACGTGAAAAGTCTCCGACTGGTAGCCTTCGTTGCGAAGCAGCTTCGGTAGACTTGGCAGCTCGCGGTCGCTATATCCGGCTGACATCGGAACAACCCCGGTTGGATAGATGGACGTATTGGACATAAACTCGGCATCCGAAGTATTACCCTGACCGATCTGTTGGAAAAAATGAGAGAAATAATAGCTTTCTTTGGCTAAATCGTTCAGTACCGGTGTCAATACCTGACCATCCAGGGAAGCATTGATCGGGAAATTCTGAAAGGATTCCAATTGCAGTACGATCAAATTGCTGCCTTTGGCCTCACCAAAATATTTGGCTTTGATTGCCGCTCCCTGGTTCGTTTTGTCCTGATATGGATATTGGCTCACCAGTTGATTAATCTTGTCGATTGTTTCATTAATATTGCCATTCGCTATAGCTTCGTTTTCTTTGCTGGTCAATATGGCCGAGGACACCTGATAATTCAGAAATCCAAGATTCTCAGCCCGCACCAATTCGTTATCAATCGTTTCGCCTTTGACAATAAAACTGCCTGACAACACGATACAGAATGCAGCCGTAAGAGCTACCCCCAGCTTGCCCCAGTATCTTCTGCGCATTTTTCCGAAATGCAGCCCGCTGTCCCGGTAACTTCCGTTTCTGACACCCGACCGCCGACGACGCATAATGAGCCAAACCGGCAATGCAAGCACGATGTCAACAAAGAACAAAAAATGGGAAGGCCGTATCAGTGGTCCAATACTCCCCCGCACCTGTGCAACCTGCCCGATCTCACTGAGCGCCGTATAGGTGGGTACGGAGCTAAAATGCACATTATACAGCGTTGCCGCAAACAGGACGAGAGAAAAGAGCAGGTTAAACCCGCCATACACAATCCGCTTCCAGCGCTTCGGCACAATGAGATCCAGGATGCACACAACAGTCAGAGCTCCTAAAGCATCCGTCACCAGACCGATCCCGGACAGTCCTTGGAAAAAGAAATACCGCAAAAGCGACAGCTTCAGCAGCATAAGGATAAACAAGACGGCAAATAGGATCCGTGAGGAGGTCCGTTCATTTTTGGAATTTAACATGGTCGCTTTCAACCCTTATCTGAAATTTTACGTTCGTTTTACAAAACGCATATTTCAGTATAACAGTTTTGCTATTTGTATTCCATGAACGGACCCAAATTCCTGTAACTAGCATCTTGCAGCATCTGGTCCCCGTTGAGATTAGGACAAGAACGCCTAAACTAATTTATAATTCACCTATAGGAAGACGTTCATTGACTCGTGCCAATCTCCCTAGGTTAAGCTGTCGTCGAGATATCATCATCCTGTACGTTACTGTTCTGCATCCGTGCAATGAGGACGGCCTGCGCAGCAGCAATTCTGGCGAAAGCCACCTGTTCAGGTGGACAACTTACGTAATCCATTCCCATACGCTGGCTGTAGGTGAAGGTACTCAGGTCAACATGTTCCTCCGCGCAGAGACCTACTCTCAAATGAGGTTTACGGAGCCGAGCCTGAACGACAGCGCGTTCCAGTAGTTGTTCTCCCCCATCCAGATGCAGAATCTCTGCTCCAAATGACAGGAAATCAGCCTGCCTGGCTGTATGTGCCACGGTTAGTGCCATTTGAGCCCCTTCAATCAGCGAGCCTACCCTGTAATGGCAGTGACGTCTCTCCTCCCCCAGGATCTGTTCAGCCACTTGATCAATCAGTTCCCTGATTACTTGCAGTTCGCTACCAGGTCCTCTTGACGTTACAAGAATCTCGGGGCGAACCCACAATCCCTGGCGAATACATTTGAGCGCTGCACGAAAGACAGCCTCTGCCTGCATTTCATAAATTTCCGGGAAAACGGTTCCAAGATGACATCCATACTGCCTGCTGACTGGATGCTGCTCGTGCAGCCGCTCTACAAGCTGGATCATGCGACTCAGGTCCTCTTGATTCACATCATGTCCTCCTGCATGCCCTGCCTGTAATTCTTTATGACGTTCCACCAACTGTTCCACATCCGGTAGAAGTTTATATAATGGAGGATCGAATAGTCTTATCGTTACCGGAAATCCGTTCATTTCCTCAAAAATCTGCTCCACATCAGACTGCAGCATGGGCAGCAGCCGTTCAAGACCGCGTTTGCGCTCAGCGTCGGTTTCTGCCAGCACCATCTTTTGTACATAAGGCATCCGCGACGAAGACAGTAACATATGATCGGTTCGGCAGATGCCAATTCCGTCAGCTCCAAGCGTACGGGCCATGGCAGCATCACGAGGATGACTTGCATTTGCGAGTACCGTTATATTTTTCACATCATCGGCCCATTCAAGCAATTGCTGAAGTTCAGATGTGGGAATTACGTTAGAAGACTCGACACGCAGCAGTGCCTCTTCTCTAGTTATCAGACCTTCATTTGCAAAATCCACTATGGTCCTGATCACAGCTTCAGGAGTTAAACGTGCATCCCGTGCTTGTAAAAGGTAAAGCTTCCCTGACTCAATGACAAATTTAATCTCCTGAACTGCGGCGTTCACTCTCTCCAGCTCACGGCTCGCTTGCAACAGCTGGCCAATCAGCTCTGGTTCCACATGCCTGATCTGTTCCAGTTCCTCCAGGTCATACCCTGAGCCTGCAAACGACATGTATTCGCCATAGATCCCTTGAGCCCCAGTCAATGGATGACGTGAGTAGATTGTACCGCTTCCGCAGCGTTCTCCACACTCTCCATTCACCATCACCTGAATTAAAACGGGCATACCATAGGCGATCGAATTGGAGCTCAAGGCTCGCTTATGCAATCCTGGATCAGAAAGGGAGAATGCCTGGATGATCCTGTGCAGTTGAAGCTGCACATCCTGAGGGAAAGCAGGATGTCCCTGTTCCTCAATGACGTCTTTATATTGTGCTATAGCGTACTCTAGTCTCGTTTCATCCAAACTCGTAATATCGCCCAATCGTTCATCGAAAACCTCAAGCGGGATGCCATGAACCAACCAGCCATAATTCTGCAGCAGCACCCGATAGCAGTTGAGTGCATACGGGCGGTTGTTCATTCGCCGGGCAAGGCCTTCTACTGTAATGTCATTAAGTCCTACGCTTAGCAGCACCAAGGAGTTCGCATTCCGGGGAAGCACGTCACTGGATTGCACAGCAAGCAAAAGCGGGGCCTCCGGATCACCAAAGGCAGTGCCCGTATGTCGTTCCAGCTGACGGACTGCCCTGGCCAGATCTTCGGAACCTTCGGCAAAAGTTGTTTCTGAGCAGCTAGGGAACTCGTGACAGTATTCCGTTGTAATGGTGAATCCTGCCGGAACAGGCCACCCCGCCTGGCATAACTCCGCAAGCGCGGCTCCTTTACTGCCCAATAGTCCTTTCATCTCTGCCGTGCCTTCTTCCAACAGAACTACCCGTATCGTCATTACAGCGCTCCCATCCGCCATTCCATGGCTATGCTTAGAGGTATTCAATTGTTGCGAATCACCCTCTAGTTAATGGTATGATGCAAACGCGAAGTCAAGGACATCTGTGTACGCATTTTGTACTCGGAATGTAAACGTTGATCAAAAGAGTTTTATGGTATTATAAAACTGACTCAAACGAATGAACCTAAGAATGGCGAATCCTATCATTTCAAGGTTGGAACAATACGATAACTGGGGAGTGAGTATCATTGTTTAGCAAAGTTGGTCAAATCATGTTGTATGTCAACGATCAGGACAAGGCCCTTCAATTTTGGACAGAAAAAGCAGGCTTTCACGTGGTCTCCGAAGTCAACGGCGAGGGTATGCGCTGGATTGAAATTGCTCCTGAAGAAGGTGCCGAGACAACCATTATCCTTCACGACAAGGAATTCGTAGCCAAAATGTCCCCCGAGTTGAATCTGGGCACACCTTCGCTCATGTTTTTCACCAAAGATCTCGATGGGCTCTATGCGGACTTGGCCAGCAAGCAGGTTACGTTAGGTGAACTGGTTACGATTCCGGGCGGAAGAGTCTTCAACTTTGCTGATGATGAAAACAACTACTTCGCTGTGATGGAAAGAGCCTAGATTCCTGGAATCTGGCTCCGTGCTCCCCACTTGGGCGGGCGCTTGATTTTCCTCTTCGTATATAAACAAAAAGGCGTCTGACAAAGAGTCAGCCGCCTTTATAACTGTTATTCATACATATGATCTAATTGATACAGCTCCAGCACATGCTCCGTTTCGAAGCCGGCCTTACGGTATAACGATAGTGCACCAGAATTCGTTTCATCTACACATAAGCGGATTTCACTCACTTGGCTCTCCTGATTGAGCTCATATAGCACCTTCTTCAGTAAAAGCGAACCCAGTCCCTGCCTGAAATAATCCGGATTCACGGCAATATATTCAATACTGCCCTCACCAAATTCAGGATCAGCCTCGGCGTAGACATATCCGCGAATCTCTCCTTCCGAGCCAGAGAGAACGTATAAATAATGATGCTCCTTGCCTGAGCGCTGAATGACTGTTTCACCATCGTAATACGTTCCGGTAAAGGTGGAATCATGTAACTGGATAAAAAATGGATACTGATCTGGAGTAATGGTATGAATCCTGTTATTTTCACCCTGGTCCAGGCTTACTTCATTCAATGAGCGATTATGCAAAATAACCTGCCTGCTCCCGAGCTTAGCTCCCTTATCCTTCATGAATGTGATGGCATTCGCATGATGTTCATTATAAAACCCGTAAATTTTTCGGATATGTATCCGGTTTTCAGTTAACTTGTTTATTCCCTGCTCCCACAAACGGACTGCAAGTTCTTGCCACTGCTCAGGAGCGCACTGAATAAATGGACCCCACAACTCTACAGTCCCTGTATCCGTATCTGTATCCATCCCAAGCACTCCTGTCAGCTGCCCATCCTCACTCAGGGTACTAATCCACAGGTCCGGTTGATCACCGAAAGCATCCATCATTGCTTGCTCAATTTCAAGCGCATCCTTGCCGCAGTACCCAATATGATGCTCATGATGCTGGTTCAGCTCCGCAATAAATTCAGCGATCACTGACTTATCCATAATCTGAGTAATATTACGTTCCATGGCTGCTCTCCTTCCAAAGGTTGTCTAAGCCAACACACGCAGGATATCATCAATTTTCTTCCCATGGGAGATAACCCCGTAATTCATCCACGTTAGAAAGTCCACTTCGTATACACATCCGTTTCTTACTGCTGAAAGCTGCCGCCATTCCCTGCTGTCCAGCAGCTTCCGCTCATCTCCGATCGTTGGCGAATCCAGACAGTCAAATGTAATGAATAAATGATCCGCCTGCAATAGCTTCACTTGATCAACGCTTATGCTGACTCTACGTTCTTTCAGTGCCCATTGCTGCACCAGAGGATGTGGCGTTAACCCCAAATCCTGATACATCACAGGTCCCACATAACCCTGCTGTACACCGTACAACACAATTTCTGAGGCAGTGATCCGCAAGAAAGCTACCGTCTTTCCTTGCGCAGATCGTGTTAATTGAGCGTTGGCCTCACGAGCTTTTTCTTCATATGAACCTACGACGTCCCTAACCCGATCTCCTTTTCCCAATACATCTGCTGTTGATCTTAATATGGAGCGCCAGTCCTCTCCCTTATGATTCACATAAAACGTAGGTGCCACCTGTTCGAAACGGGCCAGATTCCACCGCTCATAGCCATCACTCAGCATAATAAAGTCCGGCTTATGGTTCTCTTGGAACATGGCATCCTGATGGGTTACATCGAATTCAGGAACATCATCCATCCCCAAGTAGTGCTGTTTGCCCCACAAGTGGTGAGCGTATTGAAGCACGGGCTCCACGCCTAGCGCTAATACAAAATCTTCGAGGTACGGTGCAAATACTCGCACGTCCTGACGATAATGACGTCTATATACGCCCGGTGAGATGCCTGCATATTGCTTAAACCGACGACTAAAATAATACTCGTTACTGAATCCGACACTTTGGGCAATATCGTGCAGCCGATCATCTGTCTGCTGTAATAGTTGTTTGGAACGTTCCAAGCGAATCGAATTCACATAATCCAGAGGAAGCTTGCCGGTCATCTCCTTGAATTGTCGCGTATAGCTTGACCTGGTAAGCCGGATACCCGCAGCAAGATCATCCACCGTCATGGGCTGGTTATAATGATCACGGATATAGCGAATGGATTGTTGTAAGCGAGTTCGATGATCCATGGAAGCATTGCTCGAATCATTTTGCAGAATCAGCATCCGGAACCATTCCTGGAAACGAAGCTGCAAGTCCCATTGTTTCAGCCAATCCTCTGTCGCCCGCTGCTGTAACAGTTGATCCAATATATCCAGACAGGAGCTCCAAGGGGTGTAAGACAACTCAATAGGCGATGATGATTCCGAGATGACTTGCGACTGTTGAAAAGCAGGACTTGTCTCTTCGAGTTGAGTGGTGGATCCAATCCTACTTGTCTCACCAGCGGTCAGATCAAGCTTATAATAATGCAGCTTGGATTCTGAACCAACTCCAGTTTGCAGCGGTAAGACGGGTATATCAGAAGGGAAAAACAAAATCGTCCCTTTTTTTAACTTGAAGATGACATCTTGCGCCATCAATTCTTCCTGTCCTTGGGTTACTACAACAATCGAATAGCCCTTCGACGATGTGCATTCTAAACCATTGTAAGGTTCCAAGGCAGAGTTTTGAACGTATTGAATATGCTGAAGTGAACACAGCCAGGGCATGGGAAGTATCTGTTCTATGGTATGAGACATTCGTCATCTTCCTTAATTGAGAATAGTTATCATTAGGAATAGTCTAAACCAAAAAAGAAAGCTCTTCAACCCTGGTTGAGGAGCTTTCTTTTTTAAATTATTCTATCGATGTTGGCTATGGCGTCATTTTTTCCAGAAGATCATCGATTTTCATTGAGTTTGCTGTAATCGCACCTGATTGCCAATACGACCTCTCCATCATGTATACCTGGTTGTTTTTAACTGCCGGAAGGGATTTCCACAACTTGCTATCCAGCAGCTTCAAAGCTTCCTTGTTCTCGGGGGATGACCATTCTCCATTGGATGGGAATACAATAATGTGATCCGCATCAAGCTCCGGAATAGCCTCTTCAGAAAGGACTTCCTGATATTCTTCCATGCTGCCAACCAGTGGATGAGGCGTTAGACCAAGCTCCGAATAAATAAATCCGGTTAATCGATTTTTAACTCCGAACAATGCCAGTGTATTATTGCTGATATTCAGCCGGACGACCGCTACAGTCTCATCACCGACCGCTTCCTGAAGCTTCGCCTTAGCGTCTGCAATTTTGGCCTCATATGCCGCAACAACTTCTTTTCCCTTGTCTGGTTTACCTACAACCTCGGCAATGGTCGTCAAGATCTGATTGGAATCCTGTAAAATGCCTTCTGGCAGGCGGTACGTCGGTGCCACCTTTGAATACATTTCATATTGCTCCATGTCCGCACCGCCATCCACTATGATGAGATCCGGATTATATTGCAGTAAAGCTTCAATGCTGCCTGTGATATCAAATTGAGGCACATCCAGATCCAGATATTCCTGTACGCCCCACATCGGATTATACCACTGCACTACTGGCGTGATATCCAGAGCCTTGAGATAATCCTCCACGTATATCCCCGCAATACGCTGTGGACGAACCGGAATCGTTACATCTCCGAATTCATCCTGCACCACACGTGTTTCTGCTTCTTGGCTCGACTCGGATGAATTGCTGCTGCCAGCAGTTGTGTTCTCCGTTACTGGCGATTGTGCCTGTTCCTCCGTTGCTCCCGAATTCGAGCTGCAGCCCGCGATGAATACTGCCATGACCAGAACTGTAATTCCCCAACCTTTAATCCCTTTACTCAAACTTGCCATGCTACTCTCCACCCCTATGTAATCAGCTGTATTAAAGAGAATGCCTATCTACAATGATTATCATTCTCAATTAATGTCTAAGGTGAATTGTACCTTATGCCTTGCCGCACTCACAATACACATTTGAATCCATTTTTTTATACAAACGAAAGATACAGAACACCCTTGCCCCTGCTAGAGCAGAGGCAGTTTTCCGTTATGGTAACTCTCAAGCAATTGACCTACGAAAGAATGTTCATGCTCACCCTGCAGCAGTCGGGCGCCAATAAGTCCAATATCATCACTCACATAACCAGCCAATTCGGGATTCCCTGTATGCTGCAGCGTCTGTTTGAATGCCTGTTCCCTCGATGCACGAAGCAGTTCATCCTCAGCGATAGAATCAGCATCTTGTACCCACCTCTGATATGCCGACATCCATTCATCTGCAAAATCCGAATCATCACGCTTGTCCAGATAGCTGTCGATATCCAGCCCTTGAAACAGCTCGTTTGTAATCAGCCTGCCTTCATTAAGTTCGTTAAGGAGCTTCTCTGCCTCTCTTCTATTCATTCGGTAATCCCTCCATCTTCTATGATGCTGTACATTTCAGGTAGTATGAATCTTCGTATGCTGCGGGTGGGATTGCTCTAAAATAATAATAATCCAGCCTTCTCTCCTCATACTGTTGAATGGCCAACCTCTCCACATTTGTATTTCATTGCGCCGAATTGGGTTATGCTCTCCCGATCCGGAAGAATGCCTGTTCCCTCCAGATCAAAGATGCAGTACAGATGCTCATGCAGCTTAGGGACATGCAGATCTTCGATTACATAATGATCAGGGTTAAATGTAATTTTCATATATTCTCTCCCCCTTGCCACAGTCGGGTGACCTGTACCAATTGATGCTCCATGTTAAACTCCAGCTTATAGATATCCGGCATCGTCGTACTTTTCCAGAACTCATATCCGTAGGACGAATCGTAATGTTGGAAGATCAGTGTCATCACATCTCCATGTGTCCCTATCGCTACTTTTTGTCCCGTGTGGTTGTTAAGGATCCGATTAATTACGGCTACGGCCCGAGAAACTGCCTGTTCACCTGATTCTCCGCCAGGGTATGCAAAAGAAGGATCAAGGTACAATCTTAATTTGGATTCAAGAAAATTGGCATGCTTAACACGTTCATCGGATAATTGGCGTTCGCGCAAATCTTCCTCCATCACCACAGGAACGCTCGACCTATCAGCCAGTTCCTGAATGGTATCAACCGCTCGACGGTATGGACTGGAATAATACCATTGAATCTTCTCCTGACTGAGAACTTCTGCAACATTCGCTGCATCTCGGCAACCACGCTCTGTGAGTCCTCGCTCTCGTTCCTGTCCTTCCACATAGGCGGATTCTGCATGCCGCACAAAATACAAGATGGTTCTGGACTCTTCACTCATCCGTCAGCCAGTCCCTTCTTCTTCTCAATCACAAGGAGACAAGTACTGTCTGGCAAGGGTGCAGGCTGTCCGTCTTCCTTCATAAATACAATGCGTCCCTCAAGTGCCTCGGTATATCCTTCCTGAAGAAAATGCTCCAGCTTAATCATCTCTGCCTGCTCACCAAGCGCCTCACGAATACAGTTTTCGTAAGCCGATGGCGTAAAGATGCCGAACTGTTCCTGAATCTCGTGAACATATGCTTCTTCGCCCCACGTATACGTATACAGGAATTCCATGGCATCATTAATGTTAAGAACGACCTCATTCTCAGCAACTTGTTCAAACGTAATCTTCCGGCCCTGAAAGTCCTGAGCATATCGTTCCAGCCACTGCATCCCATCCGGCTCCAAAAACCGAATCCGTCTTTTCTGCTCTTGAGGCTCTGTCATAATGCCATCACGGATTAATATTCTTCCACCCGGCGACAGAACATGAAACGAACTTTGAAGTGCTGCGACAACCGTATCCGTGTTAAATCTCCGTCCATTCCGCTCTATATAGGAGTACAATTCATGCAGAATAGACGAAAAGATGACCGTATCCACCGAGCCTGGCTGCACGTATTGATCCAGCCTCAAGGCGTCCCCCTTCATCACCTGCCAGCGGTGACCTTCTCGCTGCTTCTTGCGCTCCAGCGCTTCGATGACATTGGCAGAAATATCAATGCCAATCGGCTCCACTTCCGGCTTCTCCTGCTCAATAAGATCCAGCAGAACGCCGCCACCTGGACCGATATCGAGTACACGCTTGCCAACGATGTAGTCCAGCAGCACTTTTTTATAATCCCCCGAGCTGTTCATGTCCGCCAAATACGTTTCTTCATTATGGAATCGGTCATACGCATCACGCCGCAGTCCGAACAAATCGAAGAGCAGCAATACGGCCTTCTCATATAGCGGTGATTTCTCGGCTTCAATACAGAACGCAATTAGCTTCTCAGCCGCCGGGGAGAACTCAAATGTCACAAAAACCGTATCCGGCAGATCCGGTTGACGTACTACGCGATGGGTCAGATGCGGATAAACGACCAACCGTTCCTCTTTAATCTGCTCCCATGACCATTGCTCAAGGTACTTTTCAATCATTCGTTTTTTGTAAATGTTCAGCTTTTTGACACCTTTATAGTCGTAATACATCGTATTCATTAACGGTTCAAAACTGATATGACGTACATCATCTCTATTGTCTGCCGTTTGAGACATATCTCCACGATGCAGTGAGAGAAGGAACACTTTCACCATTTCCTGCAAGGAAAAATCCTTCAGAGCGGATTCCACATACCACAATGTACGATGAGACAGAGGAGCCAGCATGTTGTCTACATCAAGCTCTGTTTGCAGTTTAGCGTACGCCTCATCCAGCGCCTCACCTTCGCGAATGGACGAGCTTCGGAGCCGGGATAAACGTTCCTTCAAAGGCCAGTCTGCGTGATTCGGTTCGCTGATAATCCACCCAACCATTCGCTCTACTTCTGCTTCAACCTGCCGCCATAGATTCGGATCAACTCCAGCAATAATGCATTGGTTGAGCGTCATCAGAACCGTGTGCAATTCTTCAGCTGTCAGCCAGCCATGAGTGATAAAATCATGAAGCGGAGCGTTCTCGGCAAAAGGTATCTCCCCGCGTATGTATTGTCCAATCAGTCCATGCGTTCCAATGAGGGCATAGATCATTTCCTGTCTTGGCGTAGCTTCTTTCTTCTGAACTGAATTCGCCTCATTAACCTGGGCCACAGCTTTATCGTCACTACCGATGTTTCCTGTCCTGCGATTAACAACATACTCCCTGTATAACTGTGCAGAACCCCTATTGTGTACAAACAAATTCACCCCTGCGCGCTGCCACACCTTCCTTTGCTGCAATGAGCCGGCCTTGGCTGTCTCCGACCAGACAAGTACTTCCTCCACGACCTCTCGCACCCAAAAGGAAACGTTCAGCTGATCCAGGACGTGCAAGGTCCGCTCGACGTAATCTAGAACGGGATTGGTTCCCTCAAGGTCAGCAATAGAATGAATACGTTCAAGATTAATATGGGGCTGCTCGGCCGCCGCCAGCAGCTGCAGCCATAATTGCTGCTTATCCTCTGGGATGTTGCCTGTTCTATAAGAATGTATGGCTTCTAATGAGTGCAGCATGTTGACATTCACCTCGTTATTTTAGTTCAATTCATCTTTGTCTAGATGGTTCAATCGATCCTTCACCAGTTTCAGCACCTTTTCTGCTTCATTCCCGGGTAAGCTCTCTTCCAGGCGAGCAGCTGCAACGGGCAGAATCCATCGTTCGATCTCCTGCCAGGTTAAGCCTGATAGATGCAAGTAATGGTTGATGTATCCGTCCACTATCGTATCACGAGACCTTTCAAACCCCAATCGTATCGCAGGGTCGGAATCCTCCGGTAGCGATGCGCTCGTTAATATGACCCAACTGCGTGCCACATCACCTGCCGGATCGCCCGACATGCCTGTCATCCAATCGATCACATCATAGGCGTTCTTCATCTCGTTCATCATGACATTATCGGGATGAAAATCACCGTGACAGATCTGTATTCGCTCAGGGAGACGGGTCAGATAATCAAGTATCCGGGTTTTGTCCTGTGCAGACAATTGCTGTGTTCTCTGAATCGCCCCTGACAAAACCTGCTTCTGTAAAGGCAGGACTCTCTCATCATCACTTTGGGTATGAAGCTCCTGATGATTGGCAGCCAGTTGATGTACCAGTTCTCGAAGGCTTGAAGGCTGACGGAACATCATGGAGAACATCGTCTGACCTTCGATCCGTTCAAATACAATACCCGTACGTTCCCCTTCAACTATAATTTTCCGTGCATGAGGCACGGGTAATTTCTTATCATTTAACAGTTGTGTAATTCTGAATTCATTCTGGATGGCTTCAAGCGGAAAGTCAGTTTGGTACAGTTTCAAAATTTGATTGGACGAGTATGCGTAGATGTCCGCAGTTCGACCTTGACCAATAAGCTTCATACTTTAGCCTCCAGCGTTTATTCGAATTCTTTGCCCCTGATTTTGCTAAACACCATGACATCGACCAGGGTACCTGAACTGTCCCGGCGCATACTTCGCAGTATACCTTCCAGGTTGTAACCTGCACGCTCAGCGACCTTGGAACTGCGTACATTCCGAGAATCACAGCGAATCTCCAGACGGTTAGCGTTCAGATATGTTATTGCAAATTGCTCAATTCCCCTTACAGCTTCCGTCATTAATCCTTCACCTGCACGCGACGATCTGATCCAGTAGCCGATCTCAAAGCAGCGTGCATTCCAATCAATACGATGCAGGCCGCTGCTGCCTACAAAATCATCAGTATGCTTATCTCGCAAATGAAGAACGAGATCTGTCCGCTCCATAAACTGTAACCTGGCTTTGCGGACATGTGCTTCGGATTCCTCAAGCGAAGGTACCTTTTCGGCAAATGGCAGCCACGGCCGCAGCTGTTCAACACTCTCCCGAATAGCCTCGTTGACATCAGCGCCATCTCCCCACTCAGGAGCTCGTATCGTGAGACGAGCTGTGTCGAAGCGCTCGGGAAAGGATAGCATAATTGGATGTGTTGGTTCCGTGTTAGACATAGTGTCCTACTCCTCTACCTGGAATATCGAATCCACAATAAGCGGGAGGTTATCCCGGACAGAAACAGCTCCAAAAACCGAACGTGCATGCACACCCTTTTCCTCAAATACATCCATCATTAGATCTGAAAACCCGTTCAACACCTTGTGGTGTTCCTGATAAGAAGCCGACGCGTTAACAAAACCCTGGACTTTGACTACTCGTTTCACCCGATCCAGTGAACCCAGCACATCCTGGACCACAGCGAGCACCTCAATCCCGGCATTTCTGGCAAATTCGTATCCCTGTTCCGTCGTGAAGTCCTCTCCCAATTTGCCACGCTCCACCGTATTCGGACCTTTCCCTGATACATACATTAATCCATTTACAATAACTGCATTGGCATACTTCGCAGCCGGAGCACTTGCCTCAGGCAAAATAATTCCCAGTTCACTCAATCTCGCTGCTATCATCGCTTTCCCTCCCAGGAGACAAATGTCAAAACATAAACCTATCAATATATTACTATTTTGGATAAACATTAATATACGCTCGATCTTAGGCTTAAGCAATGATCGCTTTGATCATGATGGACGATACTCTTTCGGTTTCTATGAATGTCACTTTGATGAAGTAACGTTATGCTCTAATTCCACTACTTACAGTTTATCAGATCATTGGATCATCCAAAACGCTTCTACATTGCAATCTCCAGTTTAGGATTAATTAATATATTAATTCTAATCTTTTGAAAACGTTATATTGTAATTCCTGTTGTTCTCTATTACGATAGTTACAAACAAGTACATAAATAATCTGTTTACTCAAAGGAGGACGTTATCTTGAATGCACCCTTATTTCGTGACCCTATCTTCGATGGAGCCGCTGATCCGGTCGTTGTATGGAACCGCGCCGAACAGACCTGGTGGATAATCTACACCAACCGCAGAGCTACAGCAGGAGGACCGAAATTTGCCTGGGTTCATGGCACGGATCTCGGCGTTGCCTCATCGTCCGATGGAGGACAGACGTGGACCTATCGTGGTACGTTAACCGGTTTGGAACATGAATGGGGACATAATACGTTCTGGGCGCCGGAAATCTTCTGGCATGATAACACATATCACATGTATGTCAGTTATATACAAGGCGTGCCCCATGACTGGCCGAATCATGATCGCCACATTTTACATTACACGAGCCCGGATCTACTGACCTGGACATATCATGGCAAACTGGAGCTCAGCTCAGACCGTGTCATTGATGCCTGTATTTATCCGCTTCCGGATGGTCGCTTTCGGATGTGGTACAAAGATGAGGCCAATGGATCTCATACCTATGCCGCAGACAGCACGGATCTTTACTACTGGGATGTGATCGGTCCCGTCATTACAGGTCGCGCCCACGAAGGACCCAACGTTTTCCGCTTTCATAACACCTACTGGATGATTGTGGATGAATGGAGAGGACAGGCTGTATACCAATCGGATGATCTTGAGAATTGGGTATGGAACAGCATGATTCTCGATCAGCCGGGGACACGTGAAGACGATGGCGTTATCGGTTTGCATGCAGATGTAGTGGTCCAGGATGATACAGCTTATATTTTCTACTTCACCCATCCTGATCGCGTTGAAGGAGTAGATCATGCCAGTGAGCCTGCTCGTCGTTCCTCCATTCAAGCGGCACGCCTGGATGTTGTGAATGGGGTTATGGTCTGTAATCGGGATGAAGAGCTGCAATTACAGCTTCGTCCGGAGACAGATGAGAGTCCTATTTCGGTTTGAACCCCATGAGGTAGATGATTAGCACCCTTCATATTGTCAAAAAATACGGAAAAGACCTGAACAAGTTCCTGCTTCTGCAGGCTTAATCAGGTCTTTTTGTACGATCTGTGCATGATCCTGCAATCGCTGGATCGATTATGATGGACGCGCCTTCCCATCCCTCTGCCTGTATGTTCGTGGAGACATCTGTACGGTTCGCTTGAACACTTTGCCAAAATGAGAAAAGTTGCCGAAGCCTGCTCGCCAGGCGATCTCCGTAATGGAATCCTCGCTCTCGCGCAGCAGCCGCTGCGCTTCCTTCACGCGAAGCAAATTCAAATAATCAATGAAAGTAAAACCCGTGGTTTGTTTAAACAATCGACTGAGGTAATGCGGACTGATTCGGAATTCTGCCGCAACTTCTGGCAGGGTAAGAGGGTTCCGATAATTATCATTCAGGAAGCGAACAACGGCTTGCGTCTTCGGATGCAGGACCGGCTCGCTCTCGACAGAATATACTCTCCCCTGCTCCTGATTGCGATATGCGAGAAGCAGCAATTCAATGGAGCGATGGCGCAGCAGCAGACTGCTTCCAGCCTTAGGCTGAATCATCTCATCAATCATTTCATGAATGATCCGTTCTGCCGTATCGCTAACAGGTGATGGAAGCCTTAACATCGGAACTTCCCATTCAAATGGCTCCTTTAACCCCTCCATCAACGCAGGGGCAATACTCATCTCTTTAAAAAGCTCCTGCTTCAGATACAGTACAATTCGTTCATGATCGGGCCTTCCGCTTTCCAGCGTCTTATGTACTGCATTTCGGTCAACAAATACAAAGTCCCCGGCTTTGACATGGTAAGAACGGTCTTTAATAAAATAAATGCGTTCCCCCTTCAGGAGATAATAGAGCTCATAATGATCGTGGAGATGATCCGCGGTCATGGAATAATACCCCACCCTGCGATCATATTCAATATCCAAATATCCGGTGGAATCGTGGTAATCCGCTCGAAACGGCTGTGACATGAAGCAGCCCCCTTTTCAAGGATTATAGCAAAATAAGCGGGGTTTGAAAGCGATTACGCAAAAAATGCGGCGAAAGAAGTATTCCCTTGTTATAGGCTAGAGCTATATTCAAGGAGGCGATAGATATGGGTAGCAAAAAACGCTATGTACTGGTCGGCACCGGTGGCCGTGCAGAATTTTTTTATGGAGCACTAGCGAAAAATTTCCGTGAACAATCCGAGCTTGCAGCTTTTTGTGATATTAATCAAACGCGGATGAATTATGCGAATCAACTGCTGCAAGAACGATATCAATACAATCAGGTTCCTACCTATACAGCAGACCAGTTTGACCAGATGATTGAGAACGAGAAACCCGATGCCGTCATTGTAACCAGCGTTGACCGTACGCATCACAAATACATTATTCGGGCGATGGAGCTTGGATGTGACGTCGTGACCGAGAAACCCATGACCATCGATGAGCACAAATGCCAGGATATCCTCGATGCTGCCAAACGGACCGGGCAGAATATCCGGGTTACCTTCAACTACCGATATGCTCCCCACCATACCAAGATCCGTGAGCTGATCATGAACGATACCATCGGTAAAGTAACCTCCGTTCATTTCGAATGGCTGCTCAATACCAGGCACGGTGCAGACTACTTCCGTCGCTGGCACCGCGACAAACGTAACAGCGGTGGTTTACTCGTCCATAAATCCACCCATCATTTTGATCTCGTCAATTTCTGGATCGGCTCCCAGCCCGAAACGGTCTTTGCCTTCGGCGATCTCATGTATTATGGGCGTGAGAATGCCGAAGAACGCGGCGTTACCCAATTTTACAGCCGTGCCACCGGCAACCCGCTCGCTAAGGAAGATCCTTTTGCCCTCCACCTGGATTCGGATGCGCACCTCAAAGCGATGTATCTGGATGCGGAGCCTGAGGACGGCTACCAGCGTGATCAGAGCGTATTCGGAGATGGCATTAACATTGAGGATACGATGGGCGTGCTTGTCCAGTATCAGAACAAAGCCATTTTGACGTATTCCCTTGTTGCCTACCAGCCGTGGGAAGGATACCGTATAGCCATTAACGGCACCAAAGGACGGATCGAGATGTCCATCGTTGAACAGTCTTATGTCAATTCACTCGGGGACAAAAGTCTCGAAGGCGCCCTGATCGGTAAAACGCTGCGTGTGCTGCCCATGTTCGATGCCCCATATGAAGTGCATGTCGAAGAACAAAAAGGCGGCCATGGCGGAGGCGATCCTGTTCTGCTCAATGATTTGTTTGGCGAGCCTGCGGAAGATCCGTATGCTCGTGCTGCCAACCATATTGATGGAGCAAGATCGATCCTGACCGGTATTGCAGCCAACCGTGCGATTTCAACCGGGCTGCCGGTCCACATCAAGAGCCTGGTTCAGTTTTAATTTGATGGAAAGTTAATTCTACAACGGTCATGATTCAAGGCTGCGTATTTACGCGGTCTTTTTTCCATTTGCAATCACTTCTGAAGAACCAAAAGCGAACATTGAATGATCACCAAGTTGAAGGAGGAAATGGATGTTCTTTTCATTAAAAAGCCGATTAATTGCCTTAATTCTTGTCCTGTTCGTCCTCTCGTTCGGTACGCTCTCCTTCCTGTTGTTTGCGGAATCCCGGGCTGTGATCCGTTCCTATATCGAATCCTCTGCTCTCGAGAAAATGGAGGAATACGGCTCTTACATCGATATGGTACAAATGCAAATTTATGATGTAGCCTCTCTCGTCTTCAATAGCGATATGTCGAAAAATTGGGATAATGCCATGAGTGACCCACACCTGTCCGAGGGGGAGAAAATGCTGGCTAACCTCGCCATGAGCCGTTTTCTGACGCAGGCCACGAACAGCTATACCAGCATTTCCGATGTGTCCATCTATCGGCGAAACGGGCTTCGGATTGGCGGCGAAAATCAGGTCGTGGGCGATCCTTCGTTTTTGCAAGAATCATGGTATACGAACTTCTTCACATCCGGAGACCGGTGGCTGGCTGCACATACCGACGTTCATGAAAGGGTCAGGGACCATGGCAACCCGGTGGTCAGCCTGCTGATGCCTCTCGGCACCTTCCATCATGCTACAGCACGGAATGTCATGAAGGTCAATGTAAGCGAGTCTTATTTTCTCGAACCCCTCAGCCGGATTCACCTGGCCAACAACAGCACCATTTTTCTGCTCAATGAACAAGGTCGGCCCCTCCTCTCCCAACAAGCGCATGAGCTTGGGGCCGGAACTCTATCCGACATCGAACATATTCGAAACCGCACACCAAAATCAGGCGTTGAATACCTGACCAATGAAGCGGGCGGGCGAGACATGATGGTGTACAAAAAACTCGGGCGCACAGGCTGGATGCTGGTAGGTCTGGCACCGGAAAAAGAGATGTATTCCTCTCTGCACAAACTCCAAACGACTACATTCGTGGTGACGATTGCCATCATCCTGGTGTCCCTGTGTGCTGCGGCCTGGTTGTCCTATGGCGTAACCAAGCCCTTAACCCGTCTGGTTCTGGCGATGAGACAGGTACAGCGGGGTGCATTTGATCAGGCCGAATCCCTGCTTCCCCCAGACCAGAATGTTAAGAGCGAGATTAGTTATGTGATATCTACGTTTCGCTACATGATCATCCGGCTCAGACAGCATATCCAGAATGAATTTGAGCTGAAGCTGCTTCGACAGCAGGCGGAATATAAGGCTCTCCTCATGCAGATTAATCCGCATTTTATGTTCAACACGCTGGAACTGGTCAGCAGTCTCGCGATGCAGCGCCGAACGGAAGACACGGTGCAGGTCATTGAGGATCTCGGGAAAATGATGAGGTACTCCATGCATACGAACGATGATCGTGTGTCACTGGCCGAGGAACTTACGTACGTCCGCCACTATACCTCTATTCTTCAAACCCGCTTCGGACCCAAGCTTGATATTTCCATTGAAGAATCGGGCAGGCTGGAACACCTCGTTATAGTCAAGTTTATTCTTCAGCCGCTGATCGAGAATGCAGTCAAATACAGTTTTCAACATCAAACGACTGCTCAGGTGCGTATTCGAATCTGCAGGAACAAGGAACGCCTGCAGCTCCAGATTAAGGACAATGGCCCGGGGATGCCTCAGGACATCATCACCAGACTGCAGGATTCTAAGAGTGTTACAGCCCAACTTGAACCGATGCTTCGCCATTCAAGCTGGCATATCGGACTTGGCAATGTGGTTGCCCGGTGCCGGCTGCATTATGGTTCGCTCTTTGCCATTCATATTACGAACGGGGATACCCAGGGCACTTGTATTGAACTGGTTTTACCCGTACAGGAGGAAAATCATGTACAACGTTTTGATCGCTGATGATGAGATTGAGGTCCGTGAAGGCCTGAAACTGAAAGCAGATTGGAATGGAATGGGTTTTGCCATCTCAGGTGAGGCCGCCAACGGAGTGGAAGCCGCTCGGTTGCTCCAATCGGGACACTATGACCTGCTCCTGACCGATATGAATATGCCGGTCATGGATGGAGTGCAGCTGCTCGACATCTGTAGAAGCCACAATCCATCCATCGAAATCATTATCATCACGGGATATGAGGACTTCCAATATGCCAGAGCCGGTGTTCGTAATCATGCCATGGACTACTTATTGAAGCCGGTAACCCGCGGAGAACTGAAAGCAGCCTTGACCAAAATCAAGGAAGAGTTGGATAAGAAACGCAAGGCTCTGAATGAATCCGAAAGGATCCAATGGCGTCTGTCCCAATACTATCAACAGATGAAAACACACTTTATTATGGATCTCGTCAAGGGTAACAAGCTCCCTCCTTCTTCACTGCCCGAACGAATCCGATTATTTCATCTGGAAGAATGGCAGCATTCCGAAGTCTGCTTCATGACTGCAGGTTTGCGGGAAACGAGCCAGGCTCCTGCTTCCGAAATCCGGATTCCGGAGGACATGCACCTCCCATTCCAAATGGTCTGTCATGAGATTGCTGAATCTTATACGGGAACTGCACTTGTATTTCAGGACACAGCCCATCAAGGAATCATGCATTTTATCTTATTGGACGGAATGCAGCATGAATTCGTGGAAAGACTGCGCATACAGATCATGTCCTATCTGACCATGGAAGTGCAGATTGGAATTGGGTTGACGGTAGCTGGACTCGATCGCTGGAAAGAAGGGTACGTGCACTCCCTGCTGGCATGGAACCTGGCCGGACGTCAGTCTGGACAAGCTGAGACAATAGAGGTAACCGATCACAGTCCACTGATTCCCGAGGAGATCAACCGCGCCATGCATCGATGTCTTCTTCGAGGGGACCTGGATTCCTTTCGCAGCATGATCCGAAATGAGCTGGACGATGCCTTTCACAGATCCTCTTCCCGTTTAATCCGCTGTCTATTGCAAATTTCACTGCTAATGGAGACTGCCGCCATGGACTACATGCGTCCTGCTCATGGCACACCATCTCACTGGATCTCTCCTGAATGGGTACTGTGGCTGGAGACTCCCGAACAAGCTGAACGGCTGCTGATGCAGTGGGCACAGGATTTTGTAAACGGGAAGCAGCCATCTGAGACCGCAGAAGCAACCATGATTGAATCAGCGAAAGGTTATATCGAAGAAAACTACATGCAGGAAATTACGCTCACCTCCATCGCAGAGCAATTTAACTATCACCCTTCGTATTTCTCTGAAATGTTCAAGGAAGGTGCTGGCATCTCATTTATTCAATATTTGACGGAAACCCGGATGAAACACGCAACACGCTTACTGAAGGAAACTCAATTGAGTGTATGGGATATCACTGAGCTTACAGGCTTCTCTTCCCCGAGCTATTTCAGCGCTCGCTTCAAAAAGATGCATCACATGAGTCCTTCCGAATACCGGGTGCTTCAATCCGAAAAAATCACTAGTCAGAATCCGAAGAAATGAGATTCCGGCCGCATTGGCTCCCAGGTAAGATGAGGTTATCAGGACGTTCACCGCTTATCATGTAAGCGGATTCAGTGATTGGAATTGTGAATGTTCAACCACTCTTAGCCTGAAGGGAGGCAAATCATGAAAAAAATGTCCACGCCCTTATACGGCCAGCAAAATAAAACAGCCTACTTGTTCCTATTACCCTGGCTGATCGGCCTGTTCTGTCTAACGCTGGGGCCAATGGCTGCATCACTGTACTTATCCATGACCAAATTCAATCTGTTATCACCGCCCACGTGGACGGGGCTCAGCAACTATGTGCAAATTTTTAGTGAAGACGATACATTTCGCAGATCGCTCGGACTTACCTTCTTTTATGTATTCTTGTCCGTCCCGCTCCGCCTGGCCTTTGCGCTGCTGGTAGCGATGTCACTAAACAAAGGCATTCGCGGCCTCGGTATTTATCGAACCGTGTATTACATCCCTTCCCTTCTGGGAGGAAGTGTTGCCATCGCCATCGTATGGCGCCAAATTTTCGACGGTAACGGACTCGTTAATCAATTCCTGAACTGGTTCGGCATAGCGGGACCTTCCTGGATTGCACATCCCGACTATGTCATCTATACCATCGTGACCTTATCCGTGTGGCAATTCGGTTCGGCGATGGTGATCTTCCTCGCTGGCCTGAAGCAGATTCCGGCCGACCTTTACGAAGCGTCGGATGTGGACGGTGCGAGCAAGCTGCGTCAATTTTTCCGCATTACGCTGCCCATGCTGTCACCCGTCATTTTTTTCAACCTGATCATGAGCATGATCAATTCCTTTCAGGCCTTCACACCGGCATATGTCATCGGAGATGGTCGCGGAGGACCACTCGATGCCACCATGTTCTACACCTTGTATCTGTATCTGAAAGGCTTCTCGTTCTTTGATATGGGTTACGCCTCAGCACTCGCCTGGATCATGCTGGTCATTATCGGTATATTCACTGCAATTGTCTTTCTTACATCCAGGTTCTGGGTATTCTATGGCGACAATCAGGAGGGGAGGTAATGCATATGCCGTTCAAACGAAAACTGATTCAGACCGGAAGACACACGGTTATCATCCTTCTCGGTCTGCTGATGCTGTACCCGGTGTTATGGCTGATCTTCAGTTCGTTCAAACCTAACCAACTAATCTTTACGAACAGCAGTCTGATTCCGACCAGCTTCACACTGGATCATTACGTGAATGGCTGGAAAGGATTACAGGGCGTTTCCTTCGGCCGATTCTTCGGCAATTCGGCACTCATCTCGGTCATGAGCGTACTGGGAAATGTGATCTCCTGTTCGCTTGCTGCCTATGCTTTTTCCAGACTCCGCTTCAAGTTAAAAACGCTGTGGTTCAGCATCATGCTGGTCACGATTATGCTGCCTTACCATGTAACACTTGTACCTCAATATATTCTGTATAACGAGCTGCAGTGGATCAATACGTATTTCCCGCTTATTTTGCCGAAGTGGCTGGCACAGGACTCCTTCTTCATTCTGCTAATGGTACAATTTATCCGCGGCATTCCGCGGGAACTCGACGAGAGCGCAACGATTGACGGGTGCGGACAATCCCAGATTTTTTTCCGAATCGTGGTGCCTCTCCTTGTTCCTGCATTGATCACAACGGCAATCTTCACCTTTATCTGGAGCTGGGATGATTTCTTCAGCCAGATGATTTACCTAAGCAAGATCGATCTGTTCACCGTACAGCTGGGCATCCGTTCCCTGTTTGATCCATCAGGACAATCCGATTGGGGAGCATTGCTTGCCATGTCCACGTTATCCCTGCTGCCTGTAACGATCATCTTTCTGGTATTTCAGCGCTATTTTCTGGAAGGCATTGCTACTACAGGTCTGAAGTAAGTTCTATTTTCGCAATCACCATATTCGTTAGGAGGATGAACAATGTTTAAGCGACTCATGATGGGAATGGCCGCCTCACTCCTGCTATTTGCAACCGCCTGCTCGGGTACGGATCATACGGGTGCTGGCGGTAATACGGATCAAGGTAACGAATCAAACGGCCAGGTCGAATTGCGCATGATGTGGTGGGGTGATCAGAAACGGGCAGATATTACAAACGAAGCTCTTCAAGTCTTTCAGGAAAAACATCCGGACATCAAAATTGTAGGTGAATTCGCTCCTTCCTCCGGATATTTTGACAAATTGAATACACAGCTGGCATCAGGGACGGCACCCGATGTATTCTTCCTGGGTGGCAATGTGGTTGATTATGCCAAAAAGGATGTCTTGCTCAACCTCGATCCATATGTCGGAAATGAACTGAATCTGGACGGCATGGATCCCACCATGGTGGAATACGGTCGTCTTGACGGGAAGCTTCAGCATATTTCAGCAGGCGCCAACGCACGCGGAATTGTAATCAACAAGGCATTGTTCGAAAAAGCTGGCATTCCTCTGCCTGAGACGGACTGGACCTGGGAAGATTATGCGGCAATCAGCAAGGAGCTCTCTGACAAGCTCGGCGATGGCATATTTGGAACGTATAACTTTACGGTGGACGGTATGGATATCTACCTGAAGCAGCGTGGCAAACAGCTGTATGACATGACCAACGGTACATTGGGTTTTGCACAAGAGGACATTCTCGAGTGGTTTCAATACTGGGAAAAGGCATCGGCCGACGGTGGTGTAGTCACACCTGAATTGCAGGTATCCAATCCGCATGATGACACGAGCAAATCGCTGCTGATTACAGGCAAAGCGGCCATGACCTTGCTTCCTTCCAACCAGCTCGCTGCATTCCAGAGCCTGACGGAGGATCCGCTCATTCTGCATCCGGTTCCGCGCGGACCCAAGGGTACAGGTGTTGTATTTGAATCCAGTCAGGGATTGTCCGGTTATGCGAATACCAAACACCCCAAAGAAGTAGCCATGCTGATGGACTTCTGGATCAATGATCCGGATGCAGCCCGAATTCTTGGCAATGACCGCGGCGTCCCGGTTACGGAAACCAATCGTAATCTTCTTCAGGAAGAAGCCGGGGCCGTTGAAGAACTCGTTTATGACTATACCAATTTTGTATCTGAAGCCACTAAAACGGAGCCTTTTGACGTGAGTTATAACCCTCCTGGATTTGCGGAATTCTCCAAGCTGGCTCAGACGACAACCCAGGAAATCGGATTTGGACGCAAAAGTGTGGAGGAGGCCGTTTCAAGCTTCTACAGCGGTACGCTCCGGATATTCGAATCCAACCAATAACAATAACCACCACATCCTATTAGGAGGCGAACATGGCAGAAGCACTATTGAACCGGCTGCGCCAGATGTCCATTCAAGACTATGTGCAGACGGGCAAACCCGAGGATGAGGAAATCTTGAAGGAGTGGCAGGATTCGGGTGTACGTTTTGCCGCTTCGGGCGGAGGTCTGGAACAGGCTTATTATGCAGCAATAGAGAAGCTGCTGGCCTGTATCGTCCCCATGAGCAGCGGAGATCCTGTTCTTCAGGAAGGAGGCATCTATCTCGGCTGCTGGCTGGAGAGCACGGGCACGATTAACGCAGAACTGCTCTCCCGCCTGCTTCCTTCCGTTTCCCGAGCCACCTATCTAAGCTTTGCAGCTCATCAACGGGAGGATGGGTTACTGCCTTACAAACTGACAGAGAATGGCCCCTCTTTCCGCCAGATTCAATTGGTTACTCCGCTTGCACGAAGTGTATGGAATCACTATCAACTTCACGGTAAAGATCGGAGTTTCCTGAGTACAATGTATACAGCCATGACACGTTATGACGAATGGGTTACGCAGCACAGGGATACCCAAGGAACCGGATGTGTGGAGGCTTTCAGCACATTTGACACCGGACATGATCTATCACCCAGGTTCTGGCATGTGCCCGATACACCATACCAGAATGATCCCGGTGCATACCATCCGGATTCTCCGATATTACCTTTCCTGGCACCGGATTTAACCGCCAATATCTATTGCCAGCGCATGTACCTGTCACGTATGGCAGAGGAGCTTGGCGAATCGGGTCAGGAATGGAAAGCAAAAGCTGAATTCAGTCTGGAGCGACTCTTTCGCTACTGTTATGACGAAGAAGATCAGTTCTTTTATGATCGTGATCGCAATGACAAGCTTGTTCGAGTTCAATCGGATGTCTTGCTGCGTGTCATGGCCTGCGAGGTGGGTGACCAACACTTGTTTGACCGAATATTACGAAGATATCTGCTCAATACAAGCAAGTTTTTTGCCCGATATCCCTTTACGTCCCTAGCCATGGATGATCCCAGATTCGACCCTTCCTCCACCTATAACAGCTGGGGTGGGCCGTCCAATTTCTTAAGCCTCATCCGGGCTCCCCATGCCTTCGAACATCACCATCGCTATGTGGAATTGACATGGGTGCTGAATCCGATCCTGGCTGCGTTATCCAGAGCGAAGCGTTTTGCTCAAACCCTTAGTCCATGGACCGGTGAAGAAGGCTTCACGGAAACCTACTCCCCGGCTATCCTGTGTCTACTTGATTTTGTGGAAAGGTTATGCGGCATTATGCCTGTCGGTTCAGACCAGCTGTGGTTTACCGGACTTCTTCCCCCAGCCATGGACCATGGCGAAGAAGTTGCCGGGAGTACTGCCTACAGCCGAACGGTTGACGGGCAACCGTTTGAACTGGTGAATACCTCAGATCAGATGATGGTCTATCAAAAAGGCAGCATTCATATTCAGGCTCCGTCTGGTATCCGGGTGATCACCGATCGTGAAGGAAGGCTGGAAAGTATCATCGGAATGAGCGTGCGAACGATTGAGGGCGAGCTTACTTATCAGGGGAAGTCCCTTCCGATTCAAATTAAAGGAAATGAGATGCAGTGCTTCACTGGGGATGGTTTGCAAACCGTCCGGGATATTGGCATGATCTATCCAAGCTACCAATAGTAAAAAGGCGCAAGTGCGGAGAAGTCTCCATGCACCTGCGCCTTTGCTTATCCAAAGCATGTCCATTACCGCGGAGAGGATGTCCATTTCTCCCGGTTTATGATGCTATAGCGAAACAGACTCACTTAAGCTTTTCGCTGCCACGACGGGTGGCGATAAAACTCAATCGTATCAATGAAACTTACGTTGTATTCCTGCTCTACTTCCGACAAATTGAACAGTTTGCGGTCAATTTCTTTTAATCCCATGACCACGTCATGCCGCAGCAGGTCCATTGCAATTTTGCCTAGAAACCCGCCCTCGTTCTCCTTTTGTCGATTACGAAACTCTTCATTGTATATGAATTCGGGGGTAAAGGATGACTCCACAAACGCATTGACGAGTGTTAACTCTTTCCCTTCCTTGTGCACCGCAATATAGTAATTTCCGCGGTCATCCTTGACCAAATCTTTACTCAGTTCCACGTTCATTGGAATCACTCCCTTTATCTCAAATAATGTGCCAATACGATAAAACATGGGCAGGCAATTGCTCACCACCTGACCCGATCCGTTCATATAGTAGGTATAAACGGAGAACGGAGGATGACTTATGAAGTGGCATCATCTCCATACAGGCAAAACGCTGCAACAGCGTCTGGCGGAGCTGCAGGGACATCTGGCCGAGCTCAATACACCGCGGTCAGGACTTGAACCAGGCCGGATCAAACGGGTGTATTCTCGCCATTTTATCAAAGTAAATCGACAACTGTTTATTCCGCTCAGCCTGTTGTCCATCCGTGTGTTTGATACACATCAGACACGCCGGGGTGTTCGAGTAGGCATTCGCACCGTGTTCCCATCCAAAAATGCTTTTCGAAATATCCGGCTGGTTGGCGTGGGACTTGATTATCTGGAGCTGCAGGGAACCGGCAAATTCCCTTCCCGCATCCTGTTTCCCCTGAGTCAGATCGAATCCATCCATCGTCCAACAATCAAGAAGAAAAAGCAGACACGTTAATCCGTGCTGTCCCCTCTAATCCATACGGCCCATATCATTATAACGCAACCTGCATCGATTTGCCTGCTTAGCGCTTCACGGCAAAAACGGTGAGCACAGAATTTCTCTGTGTCTCACCGCGAAGTTCATTAATTGAAGCTTATCCATGTAATGAACACTGTATTCGACTCTACTTGAGTTATCTTATTATAGCCCTGTCCATACATCCTTGGCATAACGGCCTTCCTGCTGTAAGCGTTCGAGCCATGCATCTGCCTCATCTACAGGCTTGCCACTAATGTCAGTGTATGCCTGTTTGAGTGTTGCCTCCACATCAGGAGCCATCTTGCTGCCGTCTCCGCAAATATACAGATGCCCGCCCTGCTCCAGCAGAGGAATCAGTTTTTCGGCGTCATCCCTCATCAGATGCTGAACATAACATTTATCCTGTCCATCGACTCTGGAAAAGGCTGTGTGAAGCTGGACAAGTCCTTCTTGCTGTGCCGCTTCAAGCTCATTTCTATACAAATAATCATGCTCCGGATTGCGGCATCCAAAGTACAGATGGGCTTCGCCCACGTTCTGTCCTTGTTCCTTCAGGACCCGTCTTGCTTGCAGGAATCCACGGAATGGTGCCACTCCCGTTCCTGGACCTACCATGATAACGGGTACTTCTGCATCAGATGGCAATTCAAACCCGGATTCAGGCGTTCGAACGAACATAACCACCTCTTCACCCGGTTTCAAGTTTGCCAGATAATTGGACGCAATACCTTTATACTCCCCTTGTCCGCTCCAAGCCGGCGCTCGAACCACACTGACCGTAATACTGGCCTGCTCTGGCTGTACCCGAGGAGAACTCGAGATGGAATAATATCTCGCTTTGAGTGAAGGCAGCAGTTCGAGGAAGCGTTCGAACGGCATTTCGCACGCCTCATACTTGACGAGATAATCCAGCATCGATACGCGCTTACCCCGCACTTCTTCCATATATACGGATTCGTCCAGAAGTGCTTCAAGCTCCTTCTTGTGCGGCGGGCATACGGTGTATGCTGCCAGCTCTCTCAGCTGGGCACGTGTTGCTGCCTCCTGCAATTCCACGCTGTGGCTAAGCAAGTCAACCAGATTAACCGGCTGATGCAGTGGCAAGTGCGCAGCGCTTCGACCGGATGCATCCAAAACCAGGTGTTCCGTACCCGTAAAACCATAACGCTTGAGTACACGTTCCACGAGTTCTGGTGGATTTTGCGGGAGAACTCCCAGATGATCGCCTTCCTTGTAAGTCATGCCTTCTGGCAGCTGAATCTCCAGATGACGCGTGCTCCGGAGGCTGCCAGCATCATGAAGTTCCCGATTTTCCAACACGTGAGCCACATGGGCATCGTACGTATCAGCAAGCGGCGTCACCGCATGCCCACTAACAAATTGCACGGACAACGAGCTGCGCTCACTGCCCGAGCTGCTGTTCAGCTTCAATCCCATCGCCTGTGCCAGATCCGGCCACAATTGTTCGCTCCAGTCCTCAACCTGCTTCTCGAAATCTCCGCTAGCATCACTTTCGCCAAGTGGGGACAACCGGGTTGCCCCCTTGGAAGAGAGCTGTTCATCAATCAAACGCGGAATACGCTGATACGTGCTGGCCCAGTTATGATCCCCGCAACCAAGAACTGCAAAGCGTACTCCTTCAAAAGCATTGGCTTCTGCATGCTGAATCCATTCCACAAAATTCTTGGCGTTGCTTGGCGGCTGACCGTTGTAGGATGCACTAACAATAATGACGGCACCTTCCTTCGGCAGGTTGCCTACCCGATTATCCAGTGCCTCTACTTCGCTACGAAAGCCCTGATATCGCGCAGTATCTGCAATCTCACGTGCAATGCCTTCCGCAGTACCCAGGTTGGAACCGTACAGAACAAGCATCGGGGTATGATGGGCATTTGCCGTGTCCAGCTCTTTTCGTTTGACAGTAGGAGCTGGCTCTTCCAACGCTACACCCGGTACAGCCATGACAGGCTGCCCACCACGGGCACGAACACGGATGGTGAAATGGTCCGGCTTAAGCGTCAAGGTCTCTTTCACCTTCAACTGATAATCCGTATGATCAATGAAGTCAAAATGTTTCAAAACCATGCCCAGCACCAGCGTGGCCTCTTGAAGTGCAAATTGCTGCCCAATACAAGCCCTCTGACCGTTACCAAAAGGTTTATATGCATCGTGCGGCACCTTGCTTGGATCCTCAAATCGCTCCGGACGGAACTCTTCCACATCGTCGCCCCAGGCATCGCGGTCACGATGCAGCTTGGGAATGAGCACACTGACGCTGTCCCCTTTTTTCAACGGATACTCTCCGGCGAGCACAGTATCTTCTTTGGCGTAGAGGGAGAACGCCGGAGCTGTTGGCCACAGACGAAGTGCTTCGTTCAGTACCATGCGGATATATTTTAGGCTCCGAACCTGATTGTACGTAGGAACCGGATCCTTCAGAATCTGGTCAGCCTCGGCTTGTGCCTTAGCCAGTTTATCCGGATTTTTCATTAAATAATAAATGGCAAAGGATAATAGTCCGCTCGTTGTCTCATGTCCTGCAATCAAGAACGTAATGATCTGGTAGCGGATATTTTCGTCATCTAGTGTTTCACCCGTCTCCGGGTCCTTACCGCTCAGCATATGGGATAATAGGTCGTCTGCGCCCTCCTGAGGCTGCTCTTTACGCTCGGCGATAATATGATCGACCAGCGCGAACATGGAGCGAATATCCTGCTCAAATTGTTTCTTTTTGCTAATCATCAATTTGTCCTGCAAACGGAGACGCTGCAGCGAACTCATGGATTCATCCAGAGCGCGTACCATGCTTGTAATAAAGGGGTGAGGTTCTTCCCGATAAAAGCTGTTAAACCGGTAATTGAATCCGCATAACCCGATCGTATCCAGCGTTAGACGTGTCATATCATCGGGTACATTTACCGTTTCATCCGGATTCAGCCGCGACCATTTCTGAACAAGCTGCACGGCCAGATCGATCATTTTATTATGATATCCCTGCATGGCACGCTGACTGAAGCTGGGCAGAAGCACATTATGCGCTTTTTTCCAGTTGGGCTCATCCGTCCAGCTTGTAAATAATCCATCTCCAGCAAACGCACGAACTTTCGCAAGCGGTGCCCATACACGCTTATCGAATTTGGATTCATCCGTCACCTCGGCAACCAGCTTATGACCCGAAATGTACAGCTCACTCCGTCCAGGGTATTCCATTCGAAAGATCGGTCCGTATTCCTCAGCAAGCTTAACCAAGGATTGCACCGGTTCATCAAAGTTCAATTGTGGCAAGTTACCCAGTGGTCCAAAGGTTTTGGGCTGGGGTACTGACATTGGCGACATCTTCTTCACTCCTATTCCAACTCATATGGTCGACCCGATCATGAATCATGGCTCTGTTAACTTCAGAATTCAAATAAATAGGTATACCATCATTTTCTACAAGTACTCACATTTGATTCAAATCATGATAAAACATAATAGAACCCACTGACCAAATTGGTATATCGGTCATTTTTGAGTAAAAAAAATGAGGTGCTTCGATATCTTACTTTTACCCTAACATTTCCAGTTCCAATCTTCAACAGTCTCAAAGTCATAGGACCATGGGGTCGCCCCTGCTCATTGTCCTAGGTGGTCTGTAGGCCTGAAACATATTCAGGCCTTCCCCACTCTTGATTTTTTCACGGCAGCTTCACCATGTAAACTAACGTTGCTTCAGCAGTTCCCTGATTTTCGTTTCCATCATCAAAGGTTCAACTGTCGTTTCATAGCGGGCACTAACCTCGCCATCCGCTCGGACTAAAAACTTGGTAAAATTCCACTTGATCCCGTCCCCTTGATACAGTGCAGGGTGGTTTTCCCTTACAAAATGATCCATCCACCGACCTTCTTCCGTTTCAAGATCATATCCCTGGAATGCAGCCTTTTCGACCAGATGACAAAATAGAGGATGAATGGATGTTCCGGTAACCTCAATCTTATCAAACATCGGAAAGGTCACATGAAAATTGCTTTTGCAATATTCGGTGATCTCTGCATTATTACCCGGTTCTTTATGATTGAACTGATTGCAGGGAAACGCCAAAATTTCCAGGCCTTGTTCGCCATACTTGTCATAGAGCTGCTGCAGCTCGGAAAATTGTCTGGAATAGCTGCACTTGCTGGCAGTGTTGACAATGAGCAGGACCTTTCCCTCAAACCTTGATAAATCAGCAATATGTCCATCCTTTGAAGAAACTTGATAAGAATAAATATGTTTCATAGATAGCGCCTCCCATAAGATGTAGACTAAAATAGGTTCTTGACCTAAATTATATCTGCGCTCCTCTTATAGATGAAATATATAAAACATATCAACTTAATAGCTAACATCTATTACACCTCGTGAAAGTATGCAAAAAAAAACAACTGACCTGAGCAGAGAAAGGATCTACTCCAATGGACAGTTGCTGTGCTGGGTTATTAGAAAATTGATAAATTCGGAAGATTCTGACTTTCACTTTACCCCATAATCAGGCCGTATACTACACCCGGACCATGTACGCCAATCGTCAGATCGTTTTCGATATCGGAAGACCGGCTGGGACCAGAAATAAAATGAATACCTGCAGGAAGGTTCTCTCTTCCTACTTCATCAAAGCGATTCAGTGTCTCGCCCAAACGGGTATGCAGGCGTTCTACCGGAATGATTATGATTAATACGGTTGGCAGAAGGCTCACAGCACGTCCTTTCTCCGGTGAAGAGAGTACCGTAACTGAACCTGTGTAAGCAGTCGCATAATCCGCCATGACCACCCCAATATCAGCCTCTGCGGCCCGGGCTTTCCAGTTTTCATCCGGCTTGCTGTTCCATACGGAAATCTGCACTTCCGGCAGCTCTGCTTCAAGCTGCAATTCATCCAGTTCCTGTTCGTTCTGACGAACCACATACTTTGCTCCCAGTTCATTGGCTTTCGTTGTTATAAAGCTGGAGGCTTCCTCCAGATTCTTCACTCGAGCAATGTGAGCACCCACACTCACAAAGTTATCGGTAAATGCCTGTATACGTTTCTCTTCGTCCCATTCCAGTTCATTCCAAAATGACGGCGCACCTCGAAAAGGCTGCGTTGGCGCATGATTTTGGCGGGGTCTTCTTAGCTTGGTAGCAATACCGTTCATGAACTTTTCCTGTTTCTCGCGCGACCGCTTCTCCAATTGGTTCAGCCACTGCTGATGCTCAGTGCTCATGTCTGCCGCCTCCTTGCTCCCGTTCTCGCAAAATGTGCTCCATCCGGTTGCGAACGTTGCTATCCATTTCTTTTGGATCTTGATCCAGCTCCTGACCCAGCTTGCTCCACTGCTGGCGGAATGAACGTTTGGCCAGACTCGGTGCAACTCGGTATGTGTTCCAGCCCTTGAGCGGACCAAGCTTGAGCGAGATTCCTTCATTGCGTACAACAGCCTTCTGGCCAAGCTGGCCCAGACGAATAGCAGCACTGAAACGTTTGGAGCTGGACACCACTGCGGCAAATCCCTTCATGCCGACTCCCTCCAGCTTGTTTCCGTGGCCTTCTTCAACCTTGCGTCTGCGTAAATACACGAGCATATCATGTAAAGGTATTTTGACAGGACAGGCCTCATAACAGGCCCCACACAAACTCGAAGCACTGGCAATGTCGTTCCACTCGTCTATATTTCCATTCAGTGCTGGGGTCAACACCGCGCCAATCGGACCGCTGTAGGTACCACCATAGGCATGACCGCCTATATGACGGTATACAGGACAAGCATTCAGACAGGCTCCGCAGCGTATGCAATTCAGCAGTTCCTGGAACTCAGGATCGCCAAGCTGCAGGGATCTTCCATTATCCACGATAATAATATGCATTTCATCAGGACCATCCCCGTCTGCTGTTCGGCGCGGCCCGGTGATGCCTGACATATACATGGTCAATTTTTGTCCTGTTGCGGAACGCGGCAGCAGCGTAGCCATCACTTCAAGATCGGTCCAGGAAGGAATGATACGCTCCATTCCCATCAAGGTAATTTGTGTCTTCGGTACAGTGGATACCATACGGGCATTGCCTTCATTTTCGAACAGCACCATGGAGCCTGTCTCCGCAATGGCGAAGTTGCAGCCCGTCATACCAATGTCAGCCTCGAGGAATTTTTCGCGCAGCTTTTTGCGTACAAACCCGGCGAGCACGGTTGTATCCGGTTCAAGGGTTTCCCCTGCTTCTTTTGATAATAAATCCGCAATCTGATAACGATTTTTGTGAATCGCCGGAATAACGATATGTGAGGGGGCTTCCCCAGCCAACTGGATGATATATTCACCCAAATCGGTCTCAATGGCTTCAATGCCTGCAGATTCAAGCGCATGGTTCAGATGTACTTCTTCCGACACCATTGATTTGGATTTGACCACGGACGCAGCTTCATTGTGGGCCGCTATATCAAGGGCAATTGCGGCTGCCTCGGCCGATGTATCTGCAAAATGGATATGGATACCGTTAGCACGAGCGTTATTGACGAATTCATTCAGATAATAATCCAGATATGCGATTGTATGCAGTCGAATCTGGCGGCCTCGTTCCCGCCATTCATCCCAGTTTCCGTGTTCCTCCGAAGCGGATTTCTTTCCGTTCCGCAGACGTTCTGTTGTAAACTTGACGGCTTTGCGCAGAAAATCATCATTGAGCGCGAGTTCCGCACGCTTCTTAACAGACACATCCATTACACCAGGCTGACTCATCCTGTTTGCACCCCCTCATACAGTAATTCCGCCAAATGCATGACACGCACCGGTTCATTCCGGTAACGCAGATTGCCTGCGATATTCATGAGACACGCCATATCCAGTCCAACAAGCACCTCGGCTTCGGTCTCTTTGATATGATCCACCTTCTCGGTAACCATGGCGCCAGATATATCGGACATTTTTACAGCAAACGTTCCCCCGAACCCGCAGCAATCCTCTCCATACGGAAGCGGTACAAATTCCAGCCCTTTCACTGCAGACAACAGCGCCATCGGTTCGTCTTTCACCCCGAGCAGCCTGCTGCCATGGCACGATGGATGGTACGTAACCTTGTGAGGGAAATGTGCGCCCAGATCCGTTATCCCGAGCACCTGCACCAGAAATTGCGTAAATTCATAGGCTTTCGCTTCCAGCCGTTTCGCCTTTTCGAGCCACACCGGATCATCCGCGAACAGCTCGGGATAATGATGAATCATATACGTGCAAGACCCCGAAGGACAGACTACAAAATCGCTGTCGTCAAACGCTTCCAGAATCGTTTTGGCTGCCACTCTCGTCTCATCCCAATACCCGCTATTATAAGAAGGCTGACCACAGCAGGTTTGGACAGGTGGAAATTCCAACCGAACGCCGTGAGCGGCAAGCAGTCTGACCATCGCTTCTCCGACACGCGGGTAGATGGCATCGCTGAGGCAGGTAATGAACAAGGAGACCTTCATAAATACACGCTCCCATAATCAATTAGTAATTGATTTATTGTAGTTAACACCAGGTATCAAGCAGAACGAGCTGACCACGTGCCCATATGCTTATACAGTCGTAATTTGGATGTCATAGTCCTTCAATCGTTTCATGAGATCACCATCCTGCTGCTCATTGAGTATGACCGCATGAACCGCATTCAATCCGGTTACCTTGGCGAACGCTCGCACACCAAACTTGCTGGCATCTGCGAGCAAAATAACCTGGTCGGAGATGCCGACCATTTTTTGTTTCAACCTGGCTTGCAGTTCATTGGATTCGCTAATTCCGCCACCATCCAGATGGACCCCCTTGCAGGACAAGAACAGTTTATCAACGTGATACGTTTCCAGTGAACGTTCAGCGAGCGGCCCGACAAACGATAGCGAACGCTGTGCCAACTGGCCCCCGGTAGAAATCACCTCTATTTTGTCCTTGCTGCTAAGTTCAGTCGCTACCTGAATCGAGTTGGTTAACACCGTCAGCGGAATATCCGGCATGTTCGCAGCCATATAACCTGCAGTGGTGCTTGCATCCAGGAGTATTCGATCCCCGGGGCGAATCATGGCAAGGGCTGCCTGAGCAATTCGCTTCTTCTCTTCCGCATGCGTCGTTTCCCTCACGCGATACGGGATCTCCGGCTGATCATCCTTGATGCTCACAGCACCTCCATGGGAGCGTTTTAATCGCCCGGCTTGCTCCAGCCGATCCAGATCGCGGCGAATGGTCTCTTCGGTTACCTTACAGCGATCACTTAGCTCGGACACACGCATGCTTCCGCTTTCATTAACCATCTCGACAATCCGATCATACCGCTCCGCAGCCAGCATGGTTACACCTCACTTCCGGCCTGTGATTTCGATGAGTCCGTTAACCTAAGAAATCTGCCGTATGCCTCTTCCCAAATCGATCTGTCTTTCGGTTCATACTCGGTTACCGGGAAAGAATCACGAATGACCCTGCGAGCCTCCCAAATGTCCTTGAACGCTCCGCTGGCAATCCATTGGACAGCCATGTTACCAATTGCACTGCCTTCTGCCGGCCCTGCCCATACCGGTCTGCCAATAGAGCTTGCCGTCCACTGGCACAGTAATTGATTCTGGATACCTCCACCGACCATGTGCAATCCATTAAAAGACTGACCCGATAATTGTTCCGTCCATTCCAGTACTCTTCTGTATTTCAGCGCAAGACTTTCCAGGATGGATCTGGCAATAGCTCCTTGGTCCGGTGGTTCCTGCTGTCCCGTATCTCGGCAATACTGGCGAATCCGAATCGTCATGTCACCTGCTGGCATAAACAGATCGTCATCAGGGTCAAACAAGCTTGCAAATGGAGGAGCCGCTTCAGCTTGTTTTAATAATTCAGCGTAACTGATCCCCTTCCCCTGACGCTCCCATTCACGCATGCTCTCCTGCAGGATCCAGAGTCCCATAATGTTCTTCAGCATACGGAATGTTCCGCCAGCTCCGCCTTCGTTCGTAAAGTTCAAGGCCAAACTTTCCGGAGTAATGGCAGGATGATCGATCTCCGTTCCCATCAAGGACCAGGTTCCACAGCTCAAGTAAGCAAATGAACGATCCGTTGCCGGGACAGCGACCACTGCTGAACCCGTATCATGCTCGGCTACTGCAATAACAGGAATCGCTGATATCCCCAATTCACCGGATATACTGCTGCGGAGTTGACCGACTCGTGTACCTGGCATCACTGCTTCACCAAACAACTGATCCGAGACCCCGATGTGAGCAAGCAATTCTCCGTCCCACTGCCCGCTCACCGGGTTGTAGAGCTGTGTTGTCGTTGCATTGGTAAACTCATTCACCGCTTCTCCAGTCAAAAAGTACCGAAGCAGGTCCGGAATCATAAGGAAACGATCTGCTGCACCCAGCAGTGGTGAACCGTTCCGCTGCAGGGTTGCGAGCTGGTACAGGGTATTAAAACTTAGAAATTGAATACCTGTTCGCTCGAAGATCCGCTGGGAGGTTAACTCCTTGCGAATCTGTTCCATCATGCCGTTGAACTGTCCATCACGATAATGATAGGGGTTACCAAGCAATTCTCCATTGTGGCCCAGAAGTCCAAAGTCAACTCCCCAGGAGTCGATCCCCAAACTGCCTGGCTGCTCTCCCTGCTGCTTGACCAGGTGCAGACCTTGCAGCACTTCATGATGCAAACGCAGAATGTCCCAGTGCATTCGCTCGCCTGCTTTGACCGGCTCATTCTTGAATCGATGAACTTCGGTGGCCGTTATTCCGCGGTCATCCAGATGACCCAGCAGCGCCCTCCCGCTGCCAGCTCCCAAATCATACGCCAACACGCTCACTGCTCTACACCAACCTTTCTATGCAAATGTTGCATTTTACCTGCGCTTAATTGTTTGTTTGTTTTTGTTTTATACTGTTTAGCTTTATTTTACGAGTATATCACTGATGTAAGCGTTTGAATACCCTGTGTTTTGTTCTTTTCCAACAAAAAAACGACCTGATCCCTTGGATAAGTCGTTCTTCTGGTTCGATTACGTTTGGATTACGTATAAAAACGGCCATTGCTTACGCCGGACTGGGGCTGCACATCTCTCTCGAAATGCTTGAACCTTGTGCCCTGGTATGTCAGCATGCCTTGGTCATTTTCCACCAGCATGCCGTAGTTGCTTCCGCCGACGTTCAGTTCCACACGTTCTCCGTTATCCAGTTGAAATGTTGCATAGTACCAGGTGGAGGCACTGCTGTCCCCGCTCCCTCCGGTAACTTGGGTTCTCTTCGCCACCACGGTGCAGTGCAGCGTGAGCAGTGTTGCTGCATTATTCGAAGACCATGTTCGAACCCCTGAAATAATGGCGTACACAATCACACATGCAATGATGAGAAATATAGCACCAATAAATATGGATCCGAATGCACTCATGGCCCCAAACTCATTAAATCCCGAAAAAAAACCTCCCTGATTCCCCTCAAATCCCGGCACACTATTCATGTCGTCAAATATACCGAAGCCGTCTGTGGTTAATCTGCCCATCGATGAGGATATGTTGGTCGTTGTCATTCATCATCGTTCCTTTCCGGCTCCATAATAAGAATGCACCGTCCCTTGCCAAGGAGACGGTGCACGTGGACAACCTTACTAGCCTTGTCCGTATACTATATGAACGTAATTAGGAATACAGACGTTCAAGTTCATCAACCAGACTGCCTACATACGCCACGGCTGCACGAATTGGTTCAGGTCCGGACATGTCCACACCCGCAAGTTTCATTAGCTCTTGAGGTGCGAGACTACCTCCTGCTTTTAATGCTTCGAGCCAGCGATCCACGGCAGGCTGTCCTTCCTCGCGAATCAGTCCGGCAGCTGCAGTCGATGCCGTCAAACCGGCTGCATAGGTGTAAGGATACAGACCCATATAGTAATGAGGCTGTCTCATCCAGGTTAGCTTCGCCCCTTCATCTACAACCAGGTCAGGACCCCAGAACGCGGAAAGAATGTTTCCTTTGAGCTCACTGAGCAGCTTGGCTGTAATCGGTTCATCCTTGGTCGCAAGTGCATATACTTGGCGCTGTAATTCACCTTCAAGCAGATGGGTTACGAAGTTATGGTAATATGTGTTGAGTAATTGCAAGATTACCCACCGACGCATTCTTGGATTGTCAGAGCGTTTTAACAGATGATCAGCCAGCAGCATTTCATTCATGGTTGATGGTGCCTCAATGAAATATAGAGAAGGCCTTGTATTGGTGATCCGCTGATAGCGTCCGGCAAGCATGAAATGTCCAGCATGTCCGACCTCATGAGCGAGCGTAAACGCACCACGCATATTGTTAGCCCATGAGATAAGGATATACGAATGCGCACCGTAAATGGATGAACAGAAAGCCCCCGTTGATTTGCCGGCATTATCTGCGTAATCTACCCAACGTTCGCTAAATGCCCGCTCCACAATTTCGCTGTATTCGGGTCCAAGCACAGCAAGCGCTTCGCGGATGAGCGTGCAGGCTTCCTCATATGTAATGATCGGACTGAATTCAGGATCCAGTGGAGCCTTGAGATCACAAAACATAAGCTTGTCCAGCCCCAGCTCGCGTTTCTTGAGAGCCGCAAGTTTGCGCATATGCGGTGCAAGTTCCTGCTGAATGATATCCAGAATATTGTTGTACATCTCTTTGCTAACTTGCTGCGGGCTAAGCAGCATATCGGTGACGTCGTCGTAACCGCGAAGCCTGGATAAAACAACCTGTTTCTTCACTTCGGTTGCATAACTTTCGGCAAAAGTATTTTTATAATCATTTAGCTTGGAGCTAAAGGCTGCATAAGCAGAACGGCGCAGCTTGGTATCAGAAGACATTTCGTAGTTATTTTCATAAAAAGACCAGGACAGTGGACGGTTGTTGTCTTCTCCATCCAGCGCATCGTCAAAAGTCATGTCTGCCAGTTTACCACGCAGGTAGATCCGGTATGGCGAATCCAATACCTCACCGAGGGAAGCCAGCACCTTCTCCGTCTCCGGTGAGAGACGATGAGCTTTTTCCTGAAGCAGAAGGTTCAGGCTGCGAGCATAGGGCTCCAGTCCGGGAAGTTCTGCAATATAGCGTTCCACTGTTCCCTCGGGAAGATCTGCAATTTCCGAATTGACAAAAGACAAGGAAGACGACAGAGAAGATAGGATATCTCCCGCTTTGGCCGAGTTCTCCATGTTTACCGGATTGGTACTATCCTCAGATTGTTTCAGTCGTGCGTAGGATGCGGTCTTCACAATCCGTTCCTGAAGTGCTTCACGTGCGTCCAGACAAGCCAGCAGCTGTTCGGCACCTTCGCCCAGACGTCCTTTGAACGTTTCAATAGCGACAGCTGCATCAGGAAGTGATCTGAGTTCCTGTTCCCACTCCGCATCAGTCCCAAACAAATCGGTCAGATTCCATGTCGACTCCTGGCTTACCTCGTCGCGTGTACGTATTTTTTCCATCTGTATATGTCCTCCTCCTTGCATTTCCAATATCTCTCATCGTATCATATTACGACCGTTTATACCTGACATCTCCCAAATTGAGACTTTGGGTTCAAGCTGATTCAAAATAAACCGCCGAGGTGTGGAATTATTCCATACCTCGGCGGTTTATTTGATTTAGGTTATTTGACTCTAAATTATTCTGATTTCCAGATTACATTTTCCCCGTAATTTTTGCCCCAATCGTACATGGCTCGCAGGACTGGCATCAGACTGTGTCCATGGTCCGTCAAGCTGTATTCTACCCGAGGAGGGACTTCTGCATAAACCTTGCGCTCAATCAGCCGATCTTCCTCCAGCTCCCGAAGCTGGTTCGTCAGCATTTTTTGGGTGATATGAGGGATCAATCGTTTCAATTCACTGAATCGTTTGGTTCCTTCCAGGCCCAGGTGCCACAATATAATAAGTTTCCATTTGCCGCCAATAACAGCAAGGGTCAATTCCTTCTCACAGTTGATTTCTTTCAGATTTATCCGTTCCTTGACTTCGGCTGCCATGGCTCCGAGCCCCCTTAGCTTACATTCTTATATCAATAGGTACATTATTCGATATAGCTTCTCTTAATTCTACTACAGCATGGCCCGGATGCATAGGAGACGTGATCCATCATCGTATAAAGCATGACAGAAAGGACCGGCTCCCCTCTTATATAAGGGACCCGGTCCTGTCTATGTTTACTTCAAGATCTATGAGCGATCTTCTATTCCAGATTTGCGTGACGGCCAAACATGTCCGCCCCGGTCATCTCTTTCATATCCATCAACGTGAGTACCAAAGCATCCATAGCAAGCAGCAATCCTTGTTCAAAAAGCGAACCCATCGGCTGAATCGTGACTGATGCGCCTGACGTTGCCGTGTCCTCTTTCGCTGATGCAGGCAGACGAACGACGGTGCTGGCCAATTGACCGATGGTGGACTCCGGCTTGATCGTGATCAGACCGACAGGAGCACCGGCTTTACTGGCCTTTTGAGCCATCGCCGCCAGACTGCCTGTTTCTCCCGAACCCGAGCATAACAGAAGGAAATCCTTCGGACTGATGCCCGGTGTGACAGTCTCCCCGACAACGAATACCCGGAAACCCATCTGCATCAATCTCATGGCAAAAGCCTTTCCCATCAAACCGGAGCGTCCAGCACCTGCCACAAAAATCTGTTCAGCAGCCAGAATATGCTCAGCCATCGCCTGCATCTCCGAATCGTCGATCTGGCTTAGTGTACGTTCCAGCTCCTTCAGAATATCAGCTGCGTATTGTCTGCTGCTCATTCCGTTACCCTTGTTGAACAAGACGTTGCATTTCAGCTGCAACTTTGGCTTTGTCTGCTTGTCCAGTGATTCCGCCGCCCACAATGACCAGATCCGGTTGTGCCTTGATCACTTCAGGCAATGTTTCCAGCTTGATGCCACCAGCTACAGCCGTTTTTGCGTTTTTCACAGCAGCTTTGATCGTTTGCAGATCTTCGAACGGGCTTTGTCCTTCAGCTTGCAGATCATAACCTGTGTGTACACAGATGTAATCTACGCCAAGAGAATCAACTTCACGAGCACGTTGTTCAAGGTTAGGTACGTTGATCATGTCCACAAGAACTTGTTTGTTTTGTTTCTTCGCTTCTGCTACTGCACCTTTGATCGTACTGTCATTGGTTGCCCCAAGCACAGTGATCAGATCCGCACCAGCTTCAGCTGCTTTCATGATTTCATAACCACCAGCATCCATAATTTTGAGGTCTGCAAGAACTTGCAAATTAGGGAATGCTTCTTTCATCGCTTTTACCGCGTGCAAACCTTCATTAATAACGATTGGTGTACCAATCTCAACGATATCAATATATTGTTCCACTTCTTTAACGAGAGCGATACCTTCAGGGATATTTACCAGATCGAGTGCGAGTTGCAATTTCATGATTCATTTCTCCTTTGTTGTTCAAGTATGAGTATTGCTGTATAGGATTCTAAATAATTAGCCTGCACCAATCAGCCTCTTCAGATGCATGCAACGTTTATTTTGGCTACTCATTCATTGTAGAGGCTGACTTTCCATTCAGGAAGTACGCACTTTGAAGTCAGGTAGTTACCTACACGATACTATTGACTAAATTATGTTGTTATACGAAGATTAAAATCAAAATCAATTAATCAACACTCTATAGAAGAAGTAGCGAAAACAAAACTCTTCCTTACATTAATAAAAATGCCCTGCCATAAGGCAGGGCATTTTTCCATGTATCTATACATGTACAACTGGATCTATATTCGGTTTAGAAATAAACAGGTTTTACACATACCGGTTTGGATGCACCTGTACTATGTCCTGTGTATTTCAAACGTCCGCTTTCTTGATCTACAGTGAACGTAACGATGTTGTTGGTATCACGGTTGGCTGCAATGAGCAATTTACCGTTCGGTGTCAATGCAAAGTGACGTGGATGTTCACCTTCAGCAGAAACGTGTTCTACCAGTTTCAGATGCCCTGTTTCAGCGTCTGCTGCAAATACTACGATGCTGTCGTGTCCACGGTTCGATCCGTATACAAAACGGCCATCATTCGATACGGTAATTTCAGCAGTTGTATTTTCAGCGCCCTCATAGCCATCCGGCAAGGTCGACACAGTGGATACTTCAGTCAACGTACCTGCTACTGCATCATAACGGTAAGACGTAATGGAAGAATCCACTTCGTTAATCACATAAGCGAACTGGCCATTCGGATGGAACCCCAAGTGACGCGGACCTGCTCCTGCATGGGTTTTTGTTTCGCTATGCAGCACAAGCTCATTGTTGTCAGCATCAATCGTGTAGATGGCAATCTTATCAGCACCCAAATCCTGTACCATCATGTATTTGCCATCAGGGCTGAAGAAAGCAGAGTGAACGTGGGGCTTGTCCTGACGCTCTGGATGTGCACCTTTACCCTCATGTTTTTTCTCGTCCAAAAGCGCTCCGACTTCACCGTTATCCGTCAACGATTGCAGACCTACCAGTCCACCGTGATAGCTGGAAAGGATCAGGTAACGTCCTGAAGGATCGCGCTGGATATGACATGGTGGAGCCGAGATGGAATCATTACGATTAAGCAAGGATAGTTTACCTGTGGAAGGATCAATGTTCAGAGCAACCGCTTCGGACATTTTGTTTCCCTCTGGAGACACAGCTTCCCCAATCGCATATACTTTGTTGTTTTCGGCATTAACGTTTACAAACGTTGGATTTTTCACACCCGAGATGCCGTCCAGCTTGCTTAAGCTGCCTGTATCCTCATTCAATTCATATGCGTAAATGCCCTCATTTTCCGCTTCGGCATAAGAGCCGACCAATACGAGCAAGCGTTTTGATTCACTCATTACAGTTTCCTCCTCTATGTGTATGTAGTCTAGCTGCACCTCTTCTATAATAAATCTGCCATATCAAAATAGCAATCCGTCAGCCCTCTCCACGCTCAACCTACAGGGGCTCATGAACGTTATCGGAGAAATATCATGCGGGTATTCATTCACGATTCAGGACAACTTCTGCTATGATTAGATAGGTTTTTCATCATGAAAGGACTGAATTCGGTTGCTGCAATCATTTCTGCTTACGTTGTATCATGTTTTTTTGCCCATATCCCTGCCAGTCATCGGAGGCATTCTGCTAAAGCGGTTCAAAAATTGGGATACCCGGTCACTATCAACCTTCTCCCTCTATATTCTGAGCCCTGCGCTTATCTTTGATACGCTGCTGCATGCCGAAATAACCTGGACGGACGTCACAGGCACGTTCTGGTTTTCCATTATTAATCTGATCGCGTTATGGGCGCTGGCCGAACTATTAAGCCGGATCTTCCACCTGGGTGCAAGCGAAAAAGCAGGACTCACCCTTGTCTCCACGTTTACAAACTGTGTGAATTACGGGCTCCCGCTCGTTTTGCTTGCCTTTGGACAACTGGGATTGGACAAGGCCTCGGTCTATGTGATCGGACAGATGATTATTGTGAATACGGTCGGTATCTTCTTCGCAGTCAGGTCGGAATTCACGGTCAAACATGCCATTTTGTCCGTATTCCGTATGCCGTCCATTTATGCCGCAGTCATTGCAATCGTGCTGCGGTCCACCAACATCAGTCTTCCTGAAGCTCTGGATGGAGGTATCTCGATGCTTGCAGCGGGCTATTCCCCGGTCGTGCTTGCCATATTGGGTGCACAGATGTTACGACCACGCGGTTCCGCCGAGCCATGGCAGCCTAATGTGCGGCGTGCTTTCTGGACTGGACTTGTCGTGCGTCTCGCTGCTGCGCCGGTATTATCTTACCTGATTCTCACCTCACTTCAGGTCGAGGGCACCTTATTTAGTGTCCTGCTGATTCTGGCATCCATGCCGACGGCAGTAAACGCAGTGATTTTGGCTGAACAATTCAATGCCTCACCTCAATTTGTGTCCCGCTGCATTCTATGGACAACCGCCGCATCCATGGTCATTCTGCCAGTTATGATTGTGATGTCTTCCGGATAAGCACGGGTGCTGGTCCAGGAGACATCGCCGCTAGGCGGCGCTTCTCCAATCTTCGTTCATGGCGACGCCGGAGAGCTCTGACGTAGAAGAATTTGACCACAAAATACGAAATGAACCCCAGAATCACGCCAAAGACAGACATGCCTGCAAGGATATCAAGCCCACCCAGCAATAGTTCGCTCAGCGCAGACCAGTTGCCGCGAAACAGCTCCATAAAAGCACTCTCGTGCACAGGGCCCTGTCCCATGCTGTGCGCTGGCAATATCCATGACCCGATCTGCTTGGCTAGCGGCATGAGCAAAATCGGCAGAAATGTCAGTTTTCCGATCACATTACCAACGATAGCAGCCGGAAGTGAACCGCCAGACAATCGCACAATGGGGTAAAACACGAGATAGATCAGTGATGCCGTGGAGATAACGATCAATTCGAGACCAAAGCCGATCGCAAATCCGGTGGAAACCTTATGTGCTCCTCCTGGAGCACGTAACAATTTAAGAAAATTCAGCTTCAACGCACGCGTTAAACGCACGAATCGGTTCGCTTTGCTTTTCTGTGAATTCATACCGAACTTCCCCTTATTTTACACAAATGACGGCTCGCGCCGTCTCTTCATTTCTTTTAGACTGTTTTAACATCAGCTGTGACAATAACAGGCTGCGTTTCGATGGTTACATTCCCTGCGACTGCTCTTGATATCATACAAGACTCTTCGGCCTTATGTGCAAGTCGATCCGCTTTGGTCAGCTCAGCCTCTGTTGCATTAGACTGAAGCACAATGCGTGGTCGATGCACGATTCGTTCATACGTAAAAATATTATTGGTGACATCCACTGTTGCTTCCGACTCCAGTGTCAGCTCATGCGGTCTAATATCCGAGCGTTCCAGCATGGCCGCCAGGGTAATTAGATAACAGGTAGAGGCTGCACCCAGCAGCATTTCATCCGGATTGGTTCCTGTACCTGGCCCCCCCATCTCCTGTGGGATGGATATGACCGATTTTAATCCTCCAGCATCAATTGTTCCCTCACTGTTACGTCCGCCGTTCCATACGGCTTTCAGATGAAAAGGATGTTTCATTTCACTCATTCCTTTCTATAACTACACTCGTTTACATGGTATGGATTGTTCGTTTAGTGCGCTAACAAGCTCTTCGTTCAACCCCACATCGGTAATAACCTGTGTCACACTGCTGAGTTCTGCAACTCTCGTAAAAGCCTGTATATCGAACTTGCTCGAATCGGCGAGCAAAATAACTTCATCCGCAATACTGATCATCTTCTGTTTCACGAGAGCCTGTAATTCGTTCGATTCACTGATGCCTTTGGTCAAATGCACCCCTTTGCAGGACAGAAACACCTTGTCCACATGATAGGCATCCAGTGAACGTTCAGCGAGCGGGCCTACAAAAGACAATGACTTGGAAGCAAGCTGCCCTCCCGTTGCAATAACCCTGATCTGTTCCTTGCTGCTTAGTTCAGCGGCCACCTTGATGGAGTTGGTCAATACGGTCAGCTGAATATTCGGCAGCCCTGCAGCCATATACCATGCCGTTGTGCTTGCATCCAGTGCAATCCGGTCGCCTGGCTGTACCATTTTGATGGCTTCTTCGGCTATTCTACGCTTTTCTTCAGCATGTGTAATCGCCCGTTCAGGATAAGGGATCTCCGCTTGTCCTTCTTCTTTGTATTTTACGCTTACCGCACCGCCATGGGATCTTCTAAGCCTGCCAGCTTGCTCCAGTTTGTCCAGATCGCGGCGAATCGTCTCCTCCGTCACCCCGCAGCGCTCACTAAGCTCGGTTACACGCATGCTTCCCTGAGCATCCACCCATTCCACAATTTTCTCATAACGTTCAGCCACGAGCATTATTTCTTCACTCCAAACCGTTGATATCCAAGATGAATCCTGTACATCCCATCATACCACAGTGCTACCTGAAGGAGAATTTTATCGGGATGAAGAACGTGCAAAAAGAGGGAGCCTATGCTCCCTCCGTCATTGCTGAGATGTATTATTTATCGTCTGCCAAAGGGAACCAGCCCGGTGTGTTAATGATAGCATTCCACAATCCGTCAGGGATAACCAGACGCTCTTGATCCGCTTTTGTCAAAACGGTCTCGATATCCTCTTCGCGTCCGCTCTCGATTTTTTCTACCCAATCCGGTTCAATAATCAACTCACGTCCGATGGCAAGCAGTGGCACGCCAGTTTGAAGAGCTTCCGCTGCCTCGTCTGCCGTATGGATTGCACCTACACCAATAACCGGCAATTTGCCGCCTACACGGTCAAGGATAAATTCCATTCTGGAACGGGTATCAGCTTCGCCCCGGCGTGGTTTGGACCAGAACTCGTTCAGGGATACATGCAAGTAATCCAGATTTTTTTCTTTCAGTGCATCAATGAGTGCGTAAGTCTCTTCCATAGTCAAACCTGGTGTTTCCGGTTCTTCAGGAGAGAAACGGTATCCGACAATAAACGGAAGCTTGGTATGTTTCGCAACAACCTTATTCACTTCATCCACTACAGCCAGCGGGAATGTCAGGCGTTTCTCAATGCTGCCACCCCAGCGGTCTTCCCGGCGATTGGAATGCGGAGAGACGAACTGCTGGATCAAGTAACCGTTCGCACCGTGGATCTCTACACCGTCGAATCCGGCTTCAATGGCGCGACGTGTCGCTTCACCGAAATCGTTGATGATGGACGTAATCTCTTCGTCAGACAGTTCTCTCGGTTGAGGAGATCCTGGACGTTCACTGGCAACTGCACTCGGTGCTACCACTTGACCAGCGGGTACAGCTTGTTCCGGAGTGAGACGTCCGGCATGGAAAATCTGAAGTACTGCTTTGGAACCTTGCTGCTTGATCGTGTCGGCGAGGCGTTTCAAGCCCGGAACGAAGCTATCGTCATAGGCTGCAAATTGCGCCGGAAATCCGATACCGTTCGGTGTTACATACGTTACGGCAGTCACGGACATACCTGCACCGCCAGTGCGACGAGCATAATAAGCCAGTTCAGCATCCGAGACGGTACCGTCGGGATTCGAGGACATATGAGTCATAGGAGCGAGTACGATCCGGTTTTTGAGATTAATGCCGTTTGGTAGTGAAACTTGTTCAAACATTTGGCTATACTTTGGATTCATTCGTGGTTCCCTCCTGATTATAATATCTCTTTAAATAGATATATGAATACGTATTTCGATTACTGTAACCATTATAGTTACTATTACTCCATATTTCAACTTTTCATTTTCAAATCTTTTTGGACGGTTCAATTCCTTCATTTATTAAACACATTCACGCCGCATCAAGCTCACAGCAAAAAGGGCGAAGTGACATCCTACACTCCGCCCCATGGATCGCCATCCACCAAATGCGTTTAGAAATTGCGTACATATGCGAGTTTCAGATCCATCTCTTCCACACATTCATAACAATCATGTTCATCATTAGCTACCATAGGTGTCACCGGGTACAGGTTCATATCTGTCGTATTGTACGATTTGAGAAGAGGCAGCAGCTGTGTTACCCGTGTATTAGCAGGGTCAAGCCATGTGTTGATTTCGTCTTCCGAGAGAATCGCCGGCATTTTGCTCCCGAACTCCCGGGTCACCATGTTGGCACCAGTCATTAGCATCGTACAGGTGCGAAGCGGTTCCTTGCGGGTGTCTTTCCAAATTTCATATAATCCTGCGATACCAAACAACCCCCGGTCCGGCATTACCACTCGTACCGCATAGCTTTTTTTGCCTTCCTTGCGCCAGTAATACAGTCCATTACATGGGATAACGCACCGTTTCGTTTCCACCAGTTTGTAGTAGGATGGGTTCTCATGCACGGTCATCAGGTTGGCATTGACGGCATCACGCCCCCAGAACGGAATAAATCCCCAGCGAAACTCGTCCAATACCCGTTCACCGTCCTGATGCAAAATGATCGGCGTATGCTGCGTCGGACTAATGTTATAGCGGTTCTTGTAATAGTACATCACGCGTTCAATCTTAAAATGGTCCCTCACTTCATCCAGATCAGCTGCCAATGAAAAACGATTGCACATGCTCAACGCTTCCTTCCCTGTGTGAATTTGAATGTATTGTTTGTAATTAAAGGGAAATTATGCATGGCCATATGCAAAGAATTAATGCGTAACCACTGCGTACAAGACATTACATTTCGAGACACTTTTGAAAATGACAAAATGATGCTAATGATCACAACATGATGTTATACTCCACTGAAAACATCCATTATACAATGAGTTAGAAGCACCCTACGTTCATAGGATGGCGTTGCTGATATGACCGTTTCAAGCATATGAACTTCATATGCCGTTTACTATTTCGACAACAAAGGAGCTAATTCATATGGAATTCAACCGTCCCGTTCGAATGGGCGTCGATTATTATCCAGAGCATTGGGACTCTGAGTTATGGGAACAGGATGCCCGTTTGATGGCCGATAGCGGTGTACACATTGTGCGTGTGGGTGAATTTGCGTGGAGCCGTATGGAGCCTGCGGATGGGCAGTTCGATTGGAAGTGGCTTGATCAGGCGCTGGATATTCTGCATAGTCAAGGTTTAGAGATCATCATTGGAACACCCACCATGACACCACCACGCTGGCTCACTGAGAAATGTCCGGATATTCTGCCTATCCTTCCCAACGGTCAACGATACCACGAAGGGGTTCGTGGCCACCGCTGCTATAACAGTCCGAGCATGAGAACGTACAGTGCACGCATCGTGCAGAAGCTGTCTGAACGTTATGCCAAGCACCCGGGAGTCGTGGGCTGGCAAACAGACAATGAATTCAGCTTCACGGATTGCCAGTGTCCCGCCTGTGCGGACGCTTTTCGCGAATGGGTTCAAGCGCGTTACTCGACGCTGGAACAAGTCAATCAACGCTGGGGTACGGTGGTGTGGAGTGGTGAATACAGTGATTGGGAACAGATTACACCGCCTTATGGGGGTTCCAACTTTCAGAATCCTTCTTTCTTGCTGGACTATTCCCGTTTTCAGTCGGATTCCATCGTCGCCTTTCAGCAGATTCAGATAGACATCATTCGCCGCAATTGTCCTGACCATGCGATTACGCATAATTTCCATAGTTATCCGCAGAAGGCGGATCAATATAAAATTGCAGCAGAGCTCGATTTCGCTTCTTTTGATTATTATCCGAATCCATCACCAAACAAAACCGAAACGGCACCATACAGTGGAGCGCTGTCTCTAGATCTGACACGTGGCATCAAACGCCGCAATTTCTGGATTATGGAACAGCTAAGCGGACCGCCAGGATGCTGGTTTCCAATGTGGCGCGCCCCACGTCCGGGTTTTCTGCGTGCTTACTCGTGGCAGACCATAGCCCGCGGAGCAGATGCGGTTGTGCATTTCCGCTGGCGGAGTGCTGCGGTAGGAGCGGAACAGTTCTGGCATGGCCTTATAGACCACAGCAATGTGCCCGGCCGGCGGTTTAAAGAATTCCAGCAGCTGTGCACGGAGGTGAACAGACTCGGCGAGCGTCTGCAAGGTTCAACTCTGGACAATGAAGTTGCCATCCTTCATTCGCATGAGCAATTATACGCCCTGCATATTCAACCTCAGGCTGAGGGATTGAACTACTACGAAAATATAAAAGTATGGCATCGTGCCTTGACCAAATTGGGAATCAGTACAGATGTCATCCACTCTTCCGCATCACTGGACGGCTATAAAATCATTATTGCTCCTCATCTGTACCTCCTGGACGAGGCAACCGCAGAGCGACTCCAGGCATTTGCAGCTGCAGGAGGAACCCTGATCCTTACACATCGTTCCGGCGTTAAGGATGACCATAATGTATGTGTGATGGCCCCGCTGCCGGGCTTGTTGTCCGCTTGTTCCGGTGTGAGAGTGACCGAATATGACCCGGTAGGCGGTGACACCATCACGATTCGGGATGATCAGGGCAATGAATATGCTGCATCCCAGTGGGCAGATGTACTTGAACTCGATACGGCACAACCTGTTGCTGTATATGCGGATCAATTCTATGCCGAAAGTGCAGCCGTTACGCGAAACCAGTGGGGTGAGGGTGAGGTCTATTACATAGCCACCCAGCCGGAAGAGGCCTATTTGCGCAAGTTACTACGAACGATTGGGGACAAACGCAAGCTTGCGGGAATTGAAGCCCTACCTGACGGGGTACAGATCACCACCCGGACAGGTCCGAAAGGATCATTTCGTTTTATTCTGAACTTAAGCCCCGAGACTGTTTCCATTCAGTTGAATGATACCTATACGAGTGCACTGGACGGTCTAATCAAGGAAGATCAGCTGCTAATGGACCCGTTTGACCTTGAAATCCTCGAAATCGAAAAATAAGAAGCATCCACTAATGGTGTTGTGAGATAGAGAAACTAAAAAAAGGCCTGGGTACACGATATGTGCGCCCAGGCCTTTCACATTTGTTTATTCAATAAATTAATAATAAGTACACTTAAAGTTTAATAAAATCCGCCATCGAACGAACCTCAATCGCACCAGTTTCCGAGGCAGCACCAGCATGCTGTAATCCTTCTCTGGACGTGAACTTGACCTTCACCGGAATGCCTGGAATGAGATCGAAGAAGTTATCGGAGAACACACCTTCAGCTTCTGTAGAGATCCATACCTGTTTAGCCAGGGTGTCACTCTCCAGAACCACATATGAACCATCGGACTCCTGCACTTCAGTCACCTGGATCGCAGCTTGCTTCAAGCCAAGATCCTTCGATGGTGCAAAATAGTGTTCCTGTACAATGTCTGCGTGACCCTTCTGCTTCAGTTCCAATCGCAACAGGGTTGCTGCCGCATCGCGGCCTTGGAGCCAGTCGGCGTTGTTCAGGGTCAGGACCTGTTTACCGGAATTCGACTCCAGACTCACTGCGTGCTCTTCCTCCCGGTATACCGTACCATCGAACCCTATGAGTCGCACTTGCAATTGACCCTCTACCGGCTGCAGCTGATCCGAAATCAGGTATACATCCGTTCTGTCTTCCTTCGTACCATCCACCGAGACCAGTACGTCACTGAAACTGCGTTTGGCATAATACTGCAAGGCCTTCCAGTTACCGAAGTAGTCCATGCCTGCCCAGGAAGCGACCGGCCAGCAATCATTCATCTGCCAGTAGAGTGTTCCCATACAATAAGGTTTACGGCGGCGATGTGCCTCAATGGCTGTTTTCATTGCTTCAGCCTGAAGCACCTGACTCATGTACAGGAAGGATGGGAAGTCCTTCGGTTCATGCATGTACATGTCCATATACTGCTTGATCAGACGGTTACCTGCACCGTTCTTCTGGTGTGCTAGCATCACTTCGGATTCCAGTGCCAGATCTTCTTCCTCCGCATATTTGCGAACAGATTTGTATTCCGGGAACGACTGGAATCCATATTCGCTCATAAAACGGCCAACGTAAACGTTGTAGTTTTCAAATGGTTCAACGCTGTGCCACACGCCCCAGTAGTGAATATCTCCTTCCGACGTTGATGGATTAGCATGCTGCTTGTCATCACCCGTCAGTGATACGAGTGGCGAAGAAGGCCAATAGTCCACACCTGGCGCATAGGCTTCAACCACTTCCGGAAGTAGCTCATGGAAAATGGCTTCATAATCTGCCCAGATCTTCTCGCGCTGTTCGGCATTATAATCCTTTTTCCAGCCCCAGCCACCGTCTTCAATGTAATGAGCCCAAGCCGAGTCGATTTCGTTATTTCCGCACCATAGTACGATGCTTGGATGATTGCGCAAACGTTTCACATTATCGATGGCCTCATGTCTCACGCTGTTCAGGAACGCCTCGTCACCCGGATACATGCTGCATGCAAACATAAAGTCCTGCCAAACCAGCAAGCCATACTCATCGCATAATTCATAGAACACATCTTCTTCGTAGATACCGCCGCCCCATACCCGAAGCATGTTCATGTTGGACTCGGCTGCTGAGACAATCTCATGTCGATAACGCTCTGCCGTAATCTCCGTAATAAAGCTGTCATTTGGAATATGATTCGCGCCTTTTGCAAAGACGGCAACACCGTTCAATTCAAAGTAGAAAGAAGCTCCAGCTTCATCCTTGTCCCGCACCAGGCGAATAGATCGAAGCCCTGTCTTAACTGTCGAATCGGCCAGAACCTGTTCTCCCTTGAGCACTTCCGTAACAAAGGAGTACATATGCGGATCACCTAATCCCCGGCTCCACCACAGCTTCGGTTCGTTAATCGAAACTGAAATTTCGATCGTTTGCACCCCTGCCTGAAGCGAAGCAGCCTGTTCCCATGTCTGACCATCCGTACCAATACGGATAATCGTTTCAATCGGGTTGAACGTTTCAACTTCCACGATGGCCGTCAGCGAGGCTGCGGAAGCGGTTACTTCATTTTGCCGGATGAATACATCATTGATTTTCACTTCGGACCAGCCTTCCAGACGCGCTTCACGCCAGATACCACTGGTTACGAAGCGGGGACCCCAGTCCCAACCATAGTGATAAGGTGCTTTCCGGGCAAAAATACTCACTCGTTTATCACCAAGTCCACCGACATCGGACTGGTCATTGGATGCAGGCAATGCATAACCCAACTTCTCAAGCTTGGGCAGATCTTCCTGGATCGGTGACCGAAAACGAATTCGGAGTACGTTACCACTGGCCTTCACAATGGACTTCACATCCACATTCCACACGCGGAACATGTTGTCAGCAGATAATACGTGCTGGTCATTCACATATACATCCGCATATGTATCGAGACCGTCAAACACAATCTCCAGATGTTCCTGTGATAACAAATCCTCGTTGATATCAAAAACTGTCCGGTATTCCCAATCCTTCTTGTCAATCCACTGAATCTCTTTCTCGTTCGTTCCATAAAACGGGTCCGGAATCTTATCCAGTTTCAGCAAATCCGTATGCACACAGCCGGGCACCTGAGCCGGCAACCATTCTTGATCCTCACATGCCTTGAACGTCCAATTTTGAAAAATCTGTGATTGTATTTTACTCATAACAGCCTCCGTTTATCGATGAAGTGTCTTAAGCGAAACGATTTGTTAGGTTTTGTTATTAAATTATCGAATAACTTACAAAACAAAATTAACATGATAACACACTTAACGTCAATCCGTTTTTCTCAAATAACAAAATAGGAAAACAAAAAAAAGACATGAGCCGTTCATCGCTCATGTCTTCTTCTCTATTCGCTAAGCATTTATTCACCTTGATCTTGCTCACGAATGGCGTTGTACTCATCCCGGACAACCAAATCGGAATAGATCAACTTGCGCTCATACGGCTCATGGGGGTGATCCATACGCCATAATAATTGATCCACAGCCCTAATGCCGAGGTTTTCCTTGTTGATATGAACCGTGGCCAGAATAGGCTCATCTACACTCGTATTATCAAAACCTGTCACCGCACAGCGCTCAGGCACTGCAATGCCTCGACTCTGTAAGGCACGCAGGACAATTACTGCCGTATGATCATTGGTACAGACGATGACTTCTGGAATATCTTCTAACGGCATTTCGGTTATTGCCTTCTGAATGAGCTTGAGATCCGGTCCCAGCAAGTCAGCATGCTGCATTGTTGATAGCTGCATTTCTTCAAGCACCGTTCGGTATCCTAACCAACGCTCTCTGAAGCTTGCTGCATCAGGAAGCTGGCCGGCAAACTGGAATCGTCTGTACCCCTTGCTTACGAGCATCAGCACCAGTTCTTTCATACATTTGATATTATCCGTAAATACGGTATCCCCGTGAATGGCCGGGTCTTCATGATCCACCATCACGAGCGATATTTGAAGTCTATAAATCTCAAGCAGTATAGGGGTGGAGATGAATCCCACGGTTATAATGCCGCTAATTGCTTCAGGATTAAGTACCGAGAACATCCGGTCCGAAGATGGTTCGGTTAATGTTAATATATCCATCCCCTGTTCGTTAAGGCGGGCAGAAATACCGTCAAATACAGGCCCCCAGTACAGTGAGGATCGATTTTGGGAACGAATATTGGGAAACAAAATGAGAATCGTGCCTGACTGCACTGGCTTGCTGCTGCGTACAGGCTGTGGCTCAACAGGATATCGCTTGGTTTCTGTTTTGAAATACCCCAGTTGACCTGCCGTTCTCACAATCATTTCCCTGGTTTGTTCACTCACCCCTGGTTTTCCCGTCAAAGCACGCGAGACTGCGAATTTTGACACCCCCGCAGCATCGGCAATTTGCTGCATGGTCACCTTTTTGCCCATATTACTCACTCACCCGTTCTCCCTTAATTTACATTTAGTGTAGCATAAAAAACATAATCCAACAAAACAAGTTATAATTTTGTTTGTTTTGTTAGCCAACATAGATTGCAATTTATACCAAAAAAGAGTTCGTCCACTCTTCTAGAAAGAGATGTTCGAACTCTTTTGTCTTATGCCGATTTTATATTCCGGAAGCTCCCTGCTCCCCTAGGTCTGCAGGCAATGTCCTCCGCTTCCTGCGCCAAAACCTGACGTCCAATGTTCTAATTTCTGTTATTAATACACCCAGCAGCATCAATGCGGCTCCCGTATATCCTTGAGGCGTTAATGTCTCTCCCTGGAAACTAAAAGCAAAGGCTGCCGCAAACAGCGGTTCAAGAGAGAAAATGAGACTGGTCCGGGTAGGCGATGCATGACGCTGAGCCAGTGTCTGGAGGATATATCCAATACCACTGCACAGTACCCCAAGTCCGAGAATAGCCACCCACGATTCCGGGCTATCCGGCAACCGCGGACTCTCGAACAGGAAAGTGGCCCCGATTCCCCAGAGTGCTGCAACCCCCAACTGAATGGTACCAAGCGTTAAGGGATCATGTTTCGGAATATACCTGCCAGCAATCATAATATAAATTGCATACGTTAGAGCAGCCAAAATACACAGGATATCACCGGTATGCAGGCTAAGCTCATGCTGGAGTGTGAGCAGACCAAGTCCGGCAACAGCCACAATAATGCTAATCATCAGCCTTGTATTCGGCATGCGTCTATGTAAGATGGTGCTTAGGATCGGCACAAAGATTACGGCCAAACTAATCAGAAATCCTGCCTGCGAAGTCGTTGTCCGCTGTACTCCATAAGTAATCAGCACAAAAGCTGCAAATAATGCAGTACCCATGATGGTACCTGCCCCAAGTGTTTTCAGATCCATTCGGAACAGTCTCCGGTGGAAAATGACCGCTGCGGCAATAAAAGCGATACTGAAGCGGAATGCGACCAGATTGAGTTCTTGCATGGACTCCAGACCTGACTTCATGAATAAATAGGAGGAACCCCAAATAACCGTTGCGAGCAGCATCTGCAGATCTGCTCTTCTTGAAACATTGACTTGTTTTCCAATGACTCTGCCCACTCTGCTTCAACCTTCATTCTATGTATTGTTCTATGCTGAGTCCGTACCAATTAACTCGCCTTGGCAAGTATAAACGATCTCTTTCCATTATAAAAATGAATATTTATAATAGTATTTATGAAATGAATTCATGCATTACTCACCGGAAGGAACGGATTGAATTATGTCATTGGTCAAGTATGAAATTTTGAATGCCGTTGTAGAATACGGAAGTCTTACCAAAGCTGCGGATGCCCTGAATATTACTCAGTCTGCTATCAGTCATGCCATTGCCAGTCTGGAGTCGGATTGTGGATTTACATTATTGAATCGAGGCCGAACAGGTGTGAAGGTTACCGCTGAAGGGGAACGGATTCTTGGTTATACGCGTGAAATTTTGCGTTGGAATGAGCTCATGAACCAGGAGATATCCCTGATTCGCGGAGCTGAGGTCGGTACAGTGCGCATTGGAACATTTGCCAGCGTCTCGACCCAATGGCTGCCTGGAATACTGAAGCAATTCCGCTTGCGGCATCCGGGTATAGAGATCAAACTGTGGGAGGGTGACTATGCTGAAATCGAAGCCTGGCTGGCTGGTGGGGCTATTGATCTCGGCTTTTTATCCCTTGGAGAATCCATGTCTTATGAGAACATCCCATTGCAAAAAGACAGGATGATGTGCATCCTGCCTCTAGGTCATCCACTTGCAGATGAAACTTCTGTATCATTTGAATTACTCCTGGAGCAGCCTTTTATCCTGCCCCGCTGGGGTGGTGACAATGAGATTGAACGTTTGATTCGACAGCACGCCGCCAAGCTGAATGTAGTATATGAAGTTGCTGAAGATCAGGCCATCATGGCCATGGTTCGAAACGGACTCGGAATCAGTCTCCTGCCAGAAATGGTATTACAAGGTCATACGAATGAACTGGCACTTGTACCACTCAGCGGCGACCCTTATCGTACCATTGGGCTAGCCTGCCCATCTCTTGCCAATCTGTCCCCGGCCACCCGCCGTTTTATTGAAGCTGTACAAGAATGGCTGGCGCATACCCCTTAGTCTGAAGGTAGGATTCAAGATAAGCTCCAGAGTACAAGCTACATTTCTTCATTAAGTGGGGAGCAAACCTCCCCCTTTATCTTAGTTCACGTTACTTACAAATTGTATAACACCGATGCATATCATGAGTATAAAGAGGATCGCCAACACAACAGCAAAGCCAATCAAAAATCGTGTAGCGGGTGAACGCCGGTTTCCCTGAAGATGAACTGCCAAATGATCCAGCTTCTGCTCAAGCCGATCCATTCTTTCGTTCATCTGTTCCAGTTCTTCATTGGAGCTCATGATATCATCCCCTCTTAGTACTACTAAATAAAAAAATCAGTATTACTCCCAGATGCGATCTAATTGATCCGAATAAAAGCGGATTGCCTTATGATAATCTTGTATGCCTTGATCCGAAGATGTATCCGCTAGCTGAACCAGCAGTCGTTTCATGGCTTCCGCATGCTCCCCGGTATTGTAGAGTACCATGGCATAGAAGACTTCAAATTCCCGCTGTTCCGGATATTCTTCCATTCCCGTTTCCAACCACTTCTTAGCCTGCTCATACTGACCCAGGGTCCGATATGTACTGCCGAGACCCAGAATGGCTCCTGCTCTGTCTTCCCCCTTTAATCCCTGGCTTAGCGCTGTTTCATAATATGGTACGGCTTCGCGTTCCAATCCAAGTGAATCATGTGCCCAGGCCAATTGATACCATACGTTTGCATTGCCCGGTTCCTTCTCCGCCATGGTATGTAATAACTCGATCGCTTCCTGCGTCTTGCCTTCCTGTCTTAACCGTATTGCCTGCTCTAGTTGACTCATATCTCTACACCCTTTTTCCCTAAAATTATCCACTTCAATATGACTCATCTGTTAATTATAACAAAAAAACACCTCTGGTCCTTAATGAAGACAATCAGCTTGTCCACACATTGTTCCATAAGGCGTTCGTTTTGATGGGTTACCTCCAGGTCGTATTCACAACCATCAAGATAAAAATAAGCATTAAATAGTTAACCGAAATCAAAAAGTTGATTTTGGCCCATTTCTCATCATCCTGCGTCTTCAACCCGCTAAGGGTATGGATGAACCAGACCACACTGCTTAGCAGCGACACGATCAGAAAAATAAGTCCAACGTAATTGTAGTAGTACAACAAAAATACAGCAGGGAGCAGCAGGAACACATAAGGCACCATTTGAAACTTGGTCCGTGTAATCCCCTTCACAACAGGCAAAAGCGGAAACCCCGCTGCACGATATTCCTCAACCCGCCGGATCCCGAGCGACCAGAAGTGTGGCGGCTGCCATAGAAATAACAGTGCAAACAGCAACCATGCTCCCATATCAATCTGATTGGTCACCGCACAATAACCAATTACCGGTGGCATCGCCCCGGCTATGCCGCCAAGAGAAGTACTCCAGGTAGAGCTGCGCTTCAGCCACATCGTATAGATCACGATATATGCAAACCATCCAAGAAGCGAAAGCCAGCCTGACAGCGGATTCACCCAAACGTATAACACGGCGAAACCGGCAACACCCAGAATAATACCGTACCATAACACAAAGGCGGGACGAAGATGGTTGATATACTCGATGCGTTTTTTGGTCCGCTCCATCTTCTGATCAAGTTCTCGATCCCAGTAATTGTTGATGACACATGCCGAGGCGATAACCAGAGTTGATCCAATAATAACAAGCAGCAGGGATAACCACGAGATATCCCATTTTGAAGCGACCCAGAATCCTACCGCAACCGCAAATACATTAAGCCGCAGAAGTCTGGGCTTCGTTAATGCAATCATGTCTTTAAGCATGAGAAGCCTCCTGAACTATGTAAAAACACCATTCCAATAATGATACATGTACCTACAATGAATTACAATCTTCTTTAACATTTTGTCATAATCAAAAAAGCATCCCTCACCGTTCTGACGAACAGGAGGAATGCTAACTAAGCTCATAATGTTATGGGATATATTGCTGAACCATTTTTGTAACCTTACCATCCTGCACAGTAAGGTGATAAGGGAATACGGACAGATCCACGATGTTTTTGTTGTCGTACAAGGATTCAAATTTGCTGAGAGCAATCGATTCATTCCACTGAATGTCTGTTCCTTTAACCGTTCCATCGCGATCATACAGCTGCATCAGCACTTCGGCATTGCTGCTGACTTCAATCTTGTCCTGCTCCTTGCTGTCGTTGATAATATAGTATCCATCCGGAGCTCCATCTATACCCGAATCAGGGTTGCGCTGCTCGAAGACTTTATCCGCTTCTTCTCCCTGATACCATCCGATTCTATCCACGATCAAATAAAGTTTGCCATTCTCCTGCTGAAGCTCATCCACATAGGCTGTATACATTTCGGAATTGGCTGCCTGAGCTTCTTTTGCGGAAGCCTGTGAGGAACCGACACTTTCCTCGGCATTCGCCGGTGTAAGCAAATATGTAGTAAGCACGATGATACCAAGCAACAGTGCAGCAGTACCAAGTATTTTTAATTTCCATTGTTTCGCCGCGTTCTTCATAGGCAGCATCTCTCCTTATATGAACGTTACTATTTCCTTAACCGGAAGGGTTTGGCTTCAAACGGTCATGTGAAAAATCATTTCAACTTTTACTAAAATCATCATACTTGTTTACAATCATTTAAAAGTATCAGCGAGATGAAAAATAGTTACAATAAAAAGAACCTTGAATGCCTCGCATCCAAGGTTCTCTTGCTTTTAATGAGTGTGCTGTGCAAGACGGACCAGCATATGAGCCAGCATATGTCGTTCCTCTTCCTTACCCACATTCCATAGCTCCTGCAGCAATTTCTCTTCACGGTTACGCGGCTCTTCTTTGGCTGCCAGATAATCGGCTACCTTCTCGGCAATTTTCGCCATCTGCTCTTCACCCAGGCCAATGGATTCTCCCATAGCAATCCGTTTACCCAAATACTCTTTAAATGCATCGAAGTTTTGCAGAATCTGTTCTCTTTCCTCAGGTGCAATTTTATCGATTGCATTCTCAACCTTCTCCGTTGCCACTTGACCATCTTTATGAATTACATGATTACTCTCATTCATTTTATATTCCTCCTTGAGCGTAATGATTTGGCTTGTCATCTATAATATAAACGTCTCGCTGGAGTTTAATCAGGCTATTTCTATACTTCATTTAACAACGGTTTGTTGCATCATTTGACCGCCATATGGATATACTTCCCCAAACATACAACAAGGCACTTAGATAAAACAAAACATCAATCGTAAGCCAATCGATCAGCAGTCCGCCGATAATTACGGCAAATCCTGATGCTGCCGACGTCCAAAAATGATAATTGCCAACCGGCTTGCCCCGTTTACCTGGCTCCGTATAGTCTGCAAGCAGCACCCGTTCACTCATTCGCTGCATGGCATTGCAGAGCCCCATGATTACCTGCAGCAGCAATACCCATATGTAGCTTGTAATCCACGGAAAAGCAATCATTGCTCCAGCCATGCCCAGCGAACTCATCATAAGCCACCGTTTTGCATACATGTCCAGCCGAGGGGCCAGCCACTGCGATGCAGCCGCTGAACTGATTGTAAAAACAGCAAAGGCAAGTCCATATTTGGAGAAGCTGTTCCCGAGGTTTTTAAGAAACAACAAATAATAAGGATAAATCATACCCGAAGCAAGGGTAACCATGCTCTGTGAACGGACCAACCACTTCATATTCATTTACCGTTCCCTCCGTATTGCTCCATAAAATAGTTCATAAATACATGCTCTGGATCGTACTGTTCCTTCGCTGCAAAGAAAACGTCCTTGTGAGCGTAGGCCTGATCAAATTGATCTGCTGTGGCATATGCCTCATAAGGCAAATAATAGGTCCCTTTGAAGCGAATCACAGAATCTATGATCTTCTGCAAACTAGCCTTAAACTTACTCTGTTCTTCTTCTGACAGCGAGGCATGGAACAGGCATACCAGACCAAACATGTCCTGTGTCGCATAGGATAGAACGGCTTCATCGTCTTGCGGCACATAACGAACGGTTATGTTCAGCAGATCCAGTTTCTCATGGGAAACGATCTGCCCCATCTCCTTAACGAAAGCAGGAAAAGCATCCATAGGGATAAAATACTCCTGCAGCAAGTCGTTAGTGCCGGGCTGATGATATTCCATAAACGCCGATGGAGAAGCCATCGCATTATTCCGGCTGATCCTCTTTCCGTTCTGTGAATCGAAATAGCGCTGCTGCAGTTCCCAAAACCACTCTCTGCCCCAAACCGTTCCGCGATTAAGGTTGAATAGAATCTTGGCAGGCAGCACGCCAGGTTCGCGTACAGACATTTTATTATAATCCTGAAGCGAGGCCCCCGTATCTATCGCATAATTAAGAGCATACATATCGCTAAAATACCCTTCACCCGGCTGAAGTGAGATGCGGGCCAGATGCATCCGCATGTCCGGATCGCCTAGTACATTTTTACGGAAATACGTTGGGTACGCTGCGGCCTGAATTCGGTCTACGCTAAGTTGATATAATTCATCGTCCGTTAGCGTCAGCGTCACATCCAGAATCAGGCCAAAGAGTCCATATCCGCCTAAAACCAACGGAAATAATTCCGAATTGGATGAACGGCTCACTTCCCGAATCTGCCCATCTGCAGTCAGGAGACGAAAGGACTCCACGCTCTGAATCAGAGATCCGTTGCGAAGCTCCCTCCCGTGGGCATTCACACTAATCGAACCTCCGACCGTAAAGATATTTTGAGACTGCATATTTTTGAGCGAAAGGCCATACGGATTGATTGCTCGCTGCACGTCCGCCCATGTCGCTCCGGCCTGAACGGTTATCCTTTTGGCTTCCGGCTGAATGTCCAGTATACGGTTATAAGAAGTCATATCAATAATGATGCCGTCTCGGTAATAGGTATGTCCGCCCTGACTATGACGTTGTCCTGCTATTGACACAGTCAGATGATTCTCCCTTGCATCCTTTAGCAGCTCTACAAGCTGCTGTTCCTGATGACCCTGCACGACTCGTTCCACTTTTACCGGGTGTAGGCGACTGTAGTCTGTAATGAGATATGGATTCTGATCTTCTCCACCCGTTCTCCAATACGTCCAAAAACATAAAACAAGGAGCAGCAGGAGTACACTCATTTTTTTGAACACATAACTACCTCCTTCAACCCAAAACGTTTCAAACCCATTCCAGCGGTTAATCGTTTACATATACATTACAACGTTTGGAGATGTTAAGGAACACCCTAGACCTGATTGATAAGGAGGATATACGTATGAGTGAAATTAAAAAAGAAAAGAAAAACAAAGATCTTGAGCCAGGTGTCAATACTGTCCTTCATCCTGATCCCAACAATCCTGGCCCGACAGACATGATTGAGGATGCGATTGGAGATATCGTGGACAATATTTCTGGACATCCCAAAGACAAGTCGGCAGCAACCCACCAAAATAAATCAAACGAATAGATTCTCCACCTATTTGCAGCTCAATCAAAAAGTCCTTCAACCTAAACAGGCTGAAGGACTTTTCGTATGTCTATGAAAGGAAAACCTGGTCGCACCGTGCTTTTGTCTACAACTGCTTCACTTTATTTTCCTTTTTGATCTTCTGTAACTCTTTGTGAATCCAGATGGCCGCTATGGAGCCTTCGCCCATCGCTACCGTAGCTTGCTCCGCATGAAGTCCCAAATCCCCTGCAATCCAAACATTCGGGGCAGCCTGCAAACTGCGATGATCCGCTTCAACATGCTTATTATCAGCGATAACCGCTCCAAGCTGCTCTGCAAGCTCGAAGTGCACCCGGTTGCCACCAAAAGCAATAAATCCGCGTTCTGATTCATAGATATGCCCATCTTCGGTCAGTACACCTGTAATATATCCGTCCTCTGTCTGTTGTACTTCCTGAACCGCAGCTTCAAGATAACGTACGCCCGCCTCCTTCATGCTTCGGTGAAGCTCAGCAGAGATTGGTTTCTGTTCATGGTTGATATACAAAAGATCATTGGTACGCTCGATCAGAATCATGGCCATATTGGCACCAGCTTCTCCTGATCCCAGCAATATGGTGCGACGATCCTGAATTTCATATCCATCACAGTCCGGGCATACGTAAACTGATCTGCCCAGTGTTGGCCTGAGTCCCGGAATCGCGGGGAAACGGTCACTAAGCCCGGTTGCCAGCAGCACAGTCCTTGCTGAATATAAGGTGCCAGAGGAACCCGTTAATTGAATCTGTTCTCCCACTCGTTCTGCTTTAACAATACGATCCTTTTCAAATGTAACTCCAGTCTTCTCGGCTTGCATTCTGCCTTTGGATCTTAATTCTTCACCTGATACACCCTCTGGAAATCCCAAAATATTATGATAGGTTCGGCACAGGGTTGACCTGCCTTCTCCAGCATCCACCACCAGCACCTGATGCGAACTGTAACGTCCCAGCTGAATGGCAGCTTGAAGTCCTGCGAGTCCGCCACCTACAATGATGCAATCATATTCTCGCAACCTTCATCTCCTCCAGTCCATCCTTTTGTCTTGGTATATGTAGATCGCTTCCGATCCTTCTATACATTAAACCGCTCAATCAGACTCAAACGTCCTAGCTCTAGCTTGTACAAAAAATAAATAACCCAAACCGTCCGCATGGTTCACGGTCCGATTTGGGTCTCTTATTCCTTACATTAGATTTAAAATTAAAATAAATATGATTCAAAACGGGAAGCGTTGGAGATGGCATCCCAGACATCTGCGGTTTCCCCGCCCATATACCAATAAGCCAGCCCCGCTATCTTCCGGTCTGTACTCATTCTAACTTTGGCAGTTAAGGAGCGGCTCTCCTCTGCCCAGATGTATCTTGCCAAGCCGTTACTCGAATAACCAATAACATATTGCTCCAGACTTGCATTCCACTGTCTCACAGAGCCCGCAGCATGTGCCCGTGTCCCCTGCTCCGCAAGGGTAATATCCCATGAACCTGTTGCCGGGCTAGCCGATGACCAGTCTCTGGTGTAGAGCGGAAGCGCCAAAATAACTTTGGCACGCACAACGTCCGTAAGCATGGTATCCAGGGCATTTTCAACCCAAGGAAGTGAGGCAACCGACCCGGCAATAGGGTCTCCATTCCAATGTTCCTCATATCCCATAAGAACCATATAATCGGAGACCGCACCAAGCTTGGCATAATCGAATGCGTCGGTCCAGTCCGTACCCAGATCAGGAGACACATCCACCGACACAACAGCACCAATCGGTTGCAGCGAAGCAGCAAGTGACGTCACAAAAGCAGTCATGCCTGCCCGATCTTCTGGCAACACGTTTTCAAAATCCACATTAATACCATCCAATTGGTATTTCTTCACATAAGCAGTAACCTGAGTGACGACCGACGTCCTATTGGCTGAACTGGATAACATCTGGTGGGTCATCGCAGCATCGGAACGGTTGCCAAGCAAAGGCCAAACTTCCCGATTGGTTGACGATGCCCATGTGAGCAGCGCAGAGTCTGTATGGTCTGTAATCTGCATGCTGCTGTTCAAAAAGAACCACCGGGGAACCAGTGTATTTACCTCGGATTGTTCAACCTGCTTCTTGAATTCTGCTGTAGTGGAGTTATACTGCCAGCCCAGTTGTATTCCCAAGGAATCAGCATTCCCAAGCTGCTGCGACCATTCTTTCTTTTGTAAAATGGCATCCAGCATCACGGCAGCTTCCTCGCGAGTCACCTGATCCTGCGGTCGGAATAAACCATCACTACCACGCATCAGGCCGAGCTGATATACCTTCTGTACATAAGGCTTCGCCCATACCGAAATATTAGAAGCATCAACGTAAGTCGTAGACAAGAGTCCTGTAGAACCGGACGTCTGTTTCAGCATTCTCACGAGCAGAGCAGCCGCCTCTTCTCTCGTTATGGATGCGTTAGGTTGAAACGTTCCCTGCCCTTTTCCCTCCAAAATGGAAAGATTGGTCATTGCAGAGACATTGCCATAATACCATGCCGTGGTACGGGTATCATTGTAGGGACTAATATTATTTTTAACAGGTTTCAAACCGAGCAATCGAACTGCAAAAGTCGCAAATTCAGCTCGTGTCACAGCCTTCTTGGGTTCGAACCTGGTTTCTGACGTTCCGGCAGCAATACCCTCGTTCACCAAATGATTTATCGCATCTTTCGCATAACTGGTGCTAATATCCTGGAACTGCTGTTTTGCCGCTGCTGCTCCCACCGAGATGGGGAAGACTGGTACCAGTCCAAGTATACATAGAGCAACGAACAAGACTGCTGCCACTCTTCGACCAGCATGTTTCTTTATTCTATTGTTCACATCAAAAAGCCTCGCTTCATTGGAGTACGATCTTACATCATCGTATCAAATTGAAGCGAGGCCGTATGTGTTTAAATGTTGGAAATCTGCTTAAAGCTTAATACTTATTTGTGTACTTTAACACGCTCTTCAATCGGTTGGAATTCTTTCTCGCCTGGAGTTGCTGTTGGCTTACCAAATGGCATTTGAGCGATCAGTCTCCAGTGTTCTGGAATATTCCATTCTTGTTTCACTTTCTCATCAATCAGTGGGTTGTAGTGCTGCAGGGAAGCTCCAAGACCTTCCTGCTCGAGTGCTGTCCAGATCACGAGCTGCAGCATGCCGTTGGATTGATTAGCCCAGATCGGGAAATTATCCGCATAGGCTGCAAAGTTCTGTTGAAGTTGTGCAATGACATTGTTGTCTTCGAAGAACAATACTGTACCGTATCCGCTGCGGAATCCGGCCATTTTCTCGGCTGTGGATTTGAAGGCTTCTGCATCCCCAACCACTTCACGCAAGATTTCTTCAGTGTGGTTCCACAGTTTATCATGTTGTTCACCAAGCAAAACCACTGCACGGGAAGTTTGTGAGTTAAAAGAAGTTGGCGTATACTTTACGGCTTCCTCAACGATTTCTTGAATTTTCGCATCCGAGATCGTGGATTCCTTGCTGATTCCGTAATAGGATCTTCTGTTTTTCAAAGCGTCAAAGAAAGATTTAGACATAACGATTCGCCTCCACATTGGTTTAATATCAAGATTTTTTAAACTAACATTAGTAACTATAATATAGTAACATACATTAGTCAACAAACTATTTTAATCTCACTAAATATGCAAATATGCAAAATCAATCTTTGTCCGTCTCCCGATAATCCGCACGGTATTTCTCTTCAGTCGAAGAGTTGCTCTTGGTCTGATCCTTATTTTTCTCTTCTTGCTGTTCCATATTCAGATCCTCCAAGGGGATGGGGTCCACGGTCTGCTCTTCTTCATACTGGTCAAGCAAACTTTCCTTCTCCGTCGGGAATTGTTCGGGATTATCGTGCCCGTGTTCCTTATTCGATTCTTTATTTTGACCGGGAATTTGATTTTTCATTCTTAAACGCCTCCTCTGGTTTCATTACCCTTTCTTTACCTTTTCTGCCTGTCTTCTAAACACAGCAAAAAGACCACCCCCAAGATTTGGGTGGCCTTTAATCTCAATATTAAATAGTTAAGCAACGACCTCTTCAAGGCTTAACTTTGCTTCAAAAATGATATTCTGTGCATCTGCTCCTGATCGTCCGCGAATCCAGATTACCCCATCCATCGCTTCTGTCCGTTCCACGACCAGTTCTTCCTGCATTCGAATTTCCCTGTGATATGATATCTGCATGTGTGTCAGACGAGCCGCAAGTTCTTCAGCAGTAAGTGCGTCACAGCACACATCGGCATATCTCGCATTATTCATATGACCGTTGCTGTCGGTGCTGCTGTATCGAACAATCAGGCGATAGTCTTCCTGTGGCTCCAATCCTGTAGGAAGAATCACTTTCTCCGGGGGTCCACCCAGCGATAATTCGGGATGTGACTTCACTTCAAAAGGCAGTGCTGCTGGTCTGAGGAGCTTTCGTTTCTCCAGATCGACAAGTGCCCAGGAAGTCCGTGCCTCCGCCATATGATTCCCCTCTGTATCGGTAAGAACATAATCCCTCAGCCACATGACTCCTTTGTTGCCTCTATGCCAGGTCTGGAGACTGACTTCTTCCTCCAATCGAGCTTGACGGAATATGGTCAAATCCGTCGTGATTAACATCCAGCCCAGCCCCTGATCCAGCATTTCCGATACGGTAATACCCATCCGTGCCAGATCGCGGTCTGCTGCAAGCTGCATATGTTCCAGCAATGCGGAAGGCCGGTATAATGACTTATAGTCTGATTCGGATGATCCGATTCGGTACTGAAATGCATAAGGTAATTCCGTTGTCATTCGTTAAAACCTCCTTCGGTTCGCACTAATTGTGCCTGTTGTTAAGGTAATATCTTGCCGTATCCATCACTGGGTCTTATGTAAGCGAGTACGATATAGGTCAGGTGCACAGCCCACGTTTTGTTTGAATATGCGGCTGAAATGTGACAAACGCTTAAACCCTGACAACCTACTTGCCTCAGTAACCGAAATATCAGGTTGAAACTGAAATAACAGTTTGGCCTGATTGATACGGCGGTCATACAAATATTTAAATATGGTGCTGCCTGTCATTTCCTTGAACAACCCCGCCAGGTAAGGCTTGGATAAATGAAGCTCGTTCGCCAGATCATCCAAACCGATATCCTGCATATAATGCGTATCTACATAACCCATAATGTGCTGGACATGACGCTCCTTATCCGATGAAGGGCGATGATCCACCACGATACCATGGCAAATGCCAGCCACAAAATATAACAGGTCGCACAAACGTACTGTCATTCGTTCCTGTCTGAACTCGCCTGAATTGTTCGATAGCTGATCCAGGTTCAGCAGCAGGGATTCAAATTCCGTACGGATGTCACCCGTCAGATTAATTCGGCAGTTTCGCAGCTCATCAAAAGGCATAAGTACCTCGCTGATTCGATCGGGATGAAGGCTGCTGCGAATAAGTGATGGATCAAAGTGCAGTGTTGTGCGTTCATATAAGCCGCCAGGTACCGGATGAGCCCGATGAAGCGTCATTCCATGCATTAGAATCAGGTCTCCTGGTTCCAGGCTGTACACACGGTCGCCTATAATATAGGTACACTCTCCGGCATGAAAATAATAGACCTCATAGTGCGGATGAGAATGAAATCCGTCTGACGGCCCGCTGAAAAAAGTACGTGTTGAACGATAACTGTATTCCAGCGGTGCATTAAACTGATGCATACGTGTCATTTTGAGCGCCCCCTATGGGAGAGGTTTTCTTATCTAGCATAGAAGCCATGAACGTACCGCTGTTCACGGTTCAACTCATGGCCTCTTCAAAATATCTCTATAATTACAACAGCTGCTCAATGCTAGCCTGAACTTCATCCATGGAATCCACAGGTTCGAAGCGTTTGATTACTTGCCCTTCGGCATTGATCAGAAACTTCGTGAAGTTCCACTTGATTGCATCACCGTGCAGCCATTCAGGTGCCTTATCCGCGACCATTAACTTCAGCAGCTTGGCTTGCACATCGGACTCGTCAAACCCGGCGAAAGGTCCCGATTTTTTCAGAAAGTCATACAGGGGATGTGCCGTGTCGCCATTTACGTCCATTTTGGAGAACATGGGGAATTTCACTCCATAATTAATCTGGCAGAACGAAGCGGCTTCTTCACTGCTTCCGGGCTCCTGCTCAGCAAATTGATTGCATGGAAAACCGATAACCTGAAGGCCTTGATCCTTATACTTATCGTACAGCTTCTGGATATCATCGAACTGATGCGTATATTTGCATTTACTTGCCGTATTCACAATCAGCACGGGCTTTCCTTCATATTGATAGAGCGGGAATCGTTCTCCGCTAGTTTTGGTAACTGTAAAATCGTAGATTGTTGCCATAAATTGGTGCACCTCGTTGTTATGTAGTATGTAGAATGATACGTGTCCTCTATTATATACGAAATGGTCTCTGCTGTATTAAAAATGTATGGACATCATCATTTCAGTGCATCAAATCGGGCAGACTATCTCAATGGATAGATCAGTTGAATCGGTTCTTTGATTAGCGCCTCTTGGAACAGGTAATTATGATCCGCTCCTACAATACACAGAATTCGCTTATCCGGATTCGAATCACATGTATTTTTCACCCGTTGAATCATGATTTGATTACGCACGACCCAGCGAATGTTATGAGCCGTTGGATTGATCTGGTTTAACCATTCATATTTCAGACGGGTCATCTCATCAAAATCCACCGAATTGAAGGGTATATCTCCAGCTGCATGTGTACTCATTTGTTTGAAAAACCATTCATCGTCTTTTTTCTCCAGCTCTTTACGTTCCACTTCAGAGTACCCGCCAAATGGATCGAAATTATTCCAAACATCTAGTTCAAACCAGTCAATGGGTACAAATTCAATGTGTTTCTCCTCACATAATGGAAAAATGAGCTCCCAATATTCGCTTGCCGGCTCTCCCCAATATCCCTTATTGTTGTGGTCCTTCATGTATTTCTGCCAGCTTAACGGATGTACTTCTCCGCAAATGATATCCGGCTCAAATTCAGTTATAAGAGATTCGTATAGGGCGAGTGAACAATTATATTTTTCTCTCAATTCCGGATTATGAATGGTTCCGAGTATACCTGCAACAGTCATTTTCCTCACCTTCCTCTATCAAAATAAGCTGCCCGTTGAGGCAGCGTTTTTTAGTTCTAAAGCATTTGTCATGTGAAAATAACTCAATACATTTTCATAGAAAAAAAGTTAAAACTGACCTGTAGCAAGCATACGCTCTCTGGTAATAGGAATGAGAGATAACACAACCTCTTGAGCTGCGTTATAATCATTGTTGGATAAGGCGTGCAGCGTGTCTCGATTAATCCCGATCGCACTGTAGTGTTTGATATGTGGAGTTCGCTTGAAGCGGACGATGGAATACATGTAGAGTTTATCCCGAAAGGAATCAAATGTGTTCAGCATGACGCCATTATTCAAGGATTCAACGATCTCCCGCATGAAAAGAAAATGATGCTCGGTGTATAAAGGATAATCATTCCTTTTCTCGGCGGTTCGCTGAACCTCCACATGAGCTGCAAGCGAATCCAGATTTAAATAGATCTCTCGGTTCGGGTTTTTCATCATTTCGAAACAGTAAAAAAGCATAGATTGAATCTGTTCGATCAGATCGAGAAATTCCTTCCCGCCTAAATCCTTAACCAATACTCCGCGATTTTTGAGAGCTGTTACATAACCTTCTGATTCAAGACGAGCAATGGCATGGCGAATCGGTGTACGGCTCATCTGGTACTCCTCCGCCAATTCGTTCTCGGATAGCAGGGTTTCGGGCATCAATTCTCCGCAAACCATTCGCTCACGCAGCATCATATATGCTGTATCGACAAGCGATATTTTGTTCATATCATAATCCCTTTCTCCCATTGATGAGGACTTCATTTGAAATTTAACGTCATCTACACATTTCACCCTATATTACCAGTCTTAGAAGAAGTTACGCAACCAGACGGAGGCAAGAAGGAGTCCGAGCACTGTATTCTAGTGTCTGGACTCCATTTTTTTTAAACCAGGTATTTGTTTTGAAGAGCTATCCTTTGCTCTGAGGTAATGCCTAGTCCCCCTGAAAGATACTGCTCGAAAGACCCGTAGTTCTCATCGATTGCTTCGAGTGCAGCCTGGATGAAGGCCGCTTTCATCATTTCCGGAATCGCTCCCTGTAGTTCAGGCATTTGATCCATATATTTCTGATAGTCCTTGTTGTTTCCGGATAGGAAACGCTGCATGAGTCCGTCCACCGCCAGATTCGTTAGCTCGTAGTCTTCAATAACGACTTCTCGCGGCACACCCAGGGTGAGAAGAATCAAGGCACATACAACCCCGGTTCGGTCTTTACCAGCGGCACAGTGGAATAAGGAAGTATCCCGCTCTTCTTTTAATAGTTCATTTAGGATAAGTGCACATTTCTCCGTATTTAAAATCATGGCTTTGTAGCCTGCATGCAGATCATGTCCGATCTTCTGCATTTCCTCCGGACTTGCTTCTGCCATAAAGGGAATATTCGTGTTGATCGCATGGCCAATGGCCGGGCTTGGACGGCTGGCTACTTCAAAATCGCTGCGCAGATCACAAATCCAATCAATGCCTAGCGCAGCTGCCGTTTGCAGGTCCTGCTCACTAAGCTCATGCAGATCAGCAGATCGCAGCAGCATACCCCAACGGGTCGTACGACCATCTTCTGTAAGGTAACCACCCATATCCCGGAAATTAATTACGCCATCCGTGTAGATCATACGGTCGTTAATGGTAGATATCGACCCATTCGTAAACTTCACATGATAATAGTTACGGCCAGGAGAAACCATTCTCGTAAATACCGCTCCTGCCGGGTCAATCTGTATATCAAGCAGCGTGCTGCTCGATTCAATAAATTCCGGACTCACAGAATGGTAAACTGCCTCCACCTCCATGGACTCTGCCATATTCCAGGCTAATGCTATCCCGTTATTCTCGCTATACTTAGCTTGAACCTGAGGGCCTTGTTTTAAAAGTGAATTAGATGTTGACATTGTGCTTCCTCCTCAAAATGATACTCATTATTATGAATTTAAATGAATTAGTTCTGACGTGTTTTTAGCTTCATTTTGTATCGGTTTGCCACAAACTCCACGCTGAATACCATGGCGAAAACGACCAATCCTACAAATAAAGCCGCTGCAAAGTTATAGGATTTCATGGCATGAGTCATCTCATATCCAATACCTCCTGCGCCAACCGCACCAAGAATTGTGGATTCGGCAATGCCGCCTTCCAGCTGCAGCACGCACCAGGCGATAAAGGCTGTCTTCACTATAGGCAAAATACCCTGCATGACAATCTGCAGCCAGCTGGCACCCGTAGACTGCATCGCTTCGAGTACACCCTTGTCGATTTCCTCCAGTGACTGGGCAAATACTTTGATAAGCATACCTGCGGCTGAGACAGCAATCGCAAGCACTCCGGGAAGCGGTCCAAGACCCACTGACACGATAAAAATGAGAGCCCACACGATGGTGGGAATCGCACGAAGCAATGAAGCAGCACTTCGAATGATCCAGGCAACGAACGGATGAGGCGTCAAATTGCTTGCAGCCAAAAAGGAGAGAAAGAACGCTACGACAATCCCCAGCACCGATCCAAGAATGGCAACTTGCAATGATTCTACAGCCGCGAGCAGGACATGGCGCCAGGCCGAGAAATCAGGTGGAAACATAGTTCCCATATAACCGCCGAGTTTCGTAAAGCCTTGGGCAATCTTGGCATAGTCGAACTGCAGCTGGACGAGACTGAATACAAAAAGCACAGCAATAAGCGGCAGACCGATCACTAACAGCTTGTTCTTCTTCGGCTTGGGTGGCTCTGGAATGGAAGTATACAGCGTAAAAGATGGCTTCACTTCGTTCATTTGCATACTCATATGATTCGCTCCCTTACGCGATTGGTGATCGTTTCCACAACAAGAACGATAACGAGCACAAGCAGCACGGCCATGCTGGCTTCCTGATACTGAAACAACTTCAGCTTGGATTGCAGGATAAAGCCGAGGCCACCGCCTCCAACCATACCTACAATCGTGGATGCGCGTACGTTGATTTCGAAGTTGTACAAGCTCCAGCCGATAAACCCGGGAAGGAACTGTGGAAATACGGCTTGGGACAATACTTGAAAATAACTTCCGCCGGCAGCACGAACCGCTTCTACCTGCCCCATGTCAATCTCTTCAAGCACCTCGGCAAAGGAACGCGTCAGCATACCGATCGAAATCAGGATCAGCGACATCGTACCGACTACAGCCCCCAGTCCAAAGGCTGCAACAAGCAGTATCGTCCAGATAATTACGGGAATGTTACGAAACAGCGATGTAGCTGCACGAACAAATACCTGAAGGTAAGGATGTGGGCTTGTCGTAGCCGCGGCTAAAAAGGATAACATTCCTGCTACAACCGACCCGATGACCATCGCTACCACGCTCATATACAGGGTCTGCAGAGCAGGTTCAATGAGTTGGGAAAGCGAAGAAAGATCAGGTGGAAGAAAATCGAAAAAGATAAATCGGAAGCTCTCTCCTATCCCTGCGAATAAAGCTCCTAATGAAAACTCTGCGCCGATGGAAGACCAGATGATGAGAGCCAGCAGCACAATAACAAACAATATCGTCTGCGTGCGTTTCATTTTTCGGGCAGATTGCAACTGAGCCGCATTCATGTCAGGCTGTCTCCTTCACTTTGGGATTGGTCTGGTTGTAAATGAGCCGGATCATATCTTCCGTCAGTTCTTCAGGTGTTCCGTCAAAGACCTTGGATCCTTTGTGAATACCGATGATGCGGGTTGCATATTTCTTCGCAATATCCACCTGATGGAGATTGCACAGACAGGCAATACCTTCCTCTTTGCAGATCGTATACAAGTAATGCATGATCGTCTCCGAGGAAGCAGGGTCGAGACTCGCTATCGGTTCATCGGCCAGTATCAAATCCGGCTTCTGCGAAAGTGCACGTGCAATGCCGACTCTCTGCTGCTGTCCTCCACTGAGCTCATCTGCTCTTTTATACATCTGTTCATGCAAACCAACACGGTGAAGCATGACCTTGGCTGCCTCTGTATCTCCTTTGGAATATAGACCCAGTGCGCCTTTGAGCGGATTCATGTAGCCTAATCGTCCATGCAGCACGTTATTCAGAACAGATACGCGAGTGACCAGGTTATATCCCTGAAAAATCATACCCATATGGCGTCGAAGTTCACGGAGCTTTTTCCCCTTGATGCCCATGGTTTCACTGCCTTTAAACTGAATCTTTCCGTTTGTCGGCTCGATCATTCGGTTCAGGCTTCGCAGCAAGGTGCTCTTCCCGGCGCCGCTCGGTCCAATGACGACAACGAACTCTCCGGCATTAATCGTCAGGTTCAAGTTATCAAGCGCTTTGGTTCCGTCGGAATATACCTTGGACAACCCTTCCACCTGTAAAAGTGTCATATTATTTCCTCCTTATCTTTCAAGTTTAATTCTATTTCTTCAGCAGTTCCTCTGGGGACATATCAAGTGCTTTGGCGACTTCCCGGATTGGATCAAAATCACTGTCACTGCCTTCTACAAAACGGGCTGCGCCTACGCTTTCGAGGAATTTAGGGTTTTTCGTATCATAGTCCAGCATGAGCTCACGCAGCTGTGTAACCAATTCTTCTGGCAAGTCTTGACGGTAAAGCAGTGGAGCCCCACCGACGATCGGATCCGATTCGGCAATCACGCGGAAATCTTCCTCTTTAATAAGTCCTGATTCAGCCATCATCGGCACCATGAGACTTGACGTACCAATCGCATCCGCATTGCCGTTTGCCAGTGCAAGCAGTGATTTGTCATGTCCACCGGAGAACGCTACACTACCGAAAAAGGAATCCAGCTCCTTATTGGAAAGACCCAGCTCTTTCATCAATGTGGCACGTGGGTACAAATTGCCGGAGGTTGATGCCGGATCAGCAAACAAAAAATCTTTTCCTTTAAGGTCCTGTACACTTTGATATGGAGAGTCATTACGAACGAGGATGACCGTATTCGATTGTTGATCACTTTCAGAACGGACAAGCAGCTTGGCATTGGCTCGTTCCGTAGCGATGATGTAACCAAACGGCCCGATCAGTCCAATTTCGATTTTGCCTGCACGCAGGGCTTCGATAACCATGTTATAATCTTCAGCTACAAAAATTTCAGCAGGGATACCGGTTGCTTCTGTAATATCTGTTGCTAGCTGTTCCTGGGAACGGTTCATCTCGCCCTCTTCACTTGGCATAATACCGATTCGGATGACTTCGGGCATTCCACCTTCACTGGAGCTTGAGCTAGCCGAGGCCCCGCATCCCGACAGGATGACAAGCATAAATACAAGCGAGAGGATCAAGCTTTGATAACTTTTGCGTTTACTATTTTTCACAATGTATACCCTCCTGAAATGTGGTTGATTCCATACCGATATTTCTCTGGTACACAAGTAGGATACAAGTTGAATGTAAGAAGAATGATTTGGTAAATCACCAAATTTGTAAAACATTCAAGGGGATTAGTAGTCATAAAATTGAATAAACATACTAAATTATGGGATAAACCACTATCTTCAGGGAGAATATTTGTTTATTTCTGAATGGAAGGAGAAGTGTTGATTTACTCATATAGGAGGGATAGATTTACGTTTTCGAAAACCAAAAAAGAAGCAGAAAATGAACGGATACTCCATGTACCGTCAATGTCTGCTCGTTCATTTTAATGATGTGGAAATAAAGCTGTGAAGGTTCTCTCTGCTATTTTACAATCCTGAGAAATCCTAAGCTGCGTTTATTCCTATTCTCTTTTTACAATTCCATAATAGATCAGACTTTCGTATTGGCCCTCTTTCTTCACATGATCCATGAGGACACCTTCCTGGGTCATACCTACCTTTTGAAGAACTTTTCCAGACGCCGGATTCGAAGCAAAGTGTCGTCCATATACTTTATGAAACCTCTTCACATGAAAGGCAAAGTGCAACATCGCTTGTGAAGCTTCTGTCGCATAACCCTTTCCCCAATACGCCTCACCGGTCCAATAAGCAATTTCGCCAAGATCATACCGATGATCACAAGATAAGGCTATCGCTCCGTATAGTGTTCCTGTTGCCCTATCGCAAATCGCAAATTCATAGTGTTTCTCTTTCTCAAAATTCTGTCGGTGATGCTGAATCCAGGATAATGCACAATCCAATGTATAAGGGTAAGGTAACGTAAGCGTGCTTTTATAAATATTGTAGTTGTTACACAGCTCAGTGACAGCGGCAGCATCGGATTCCTCGAACAATCTCAGACACAGCCGCTCCGTAGTCAAAGTTTGTTGAGTGTCATCATACTGCATGAGGGCCCTTCCTTTCCATTGATGCTTAGCTATTGATTCTCTTCACAACAATTATGAATGGATTAACTCCAATTTTTTGTTATCCGTTAAGATGATCAGTTTATGATGGTATGGTTGCAATCTTTTTTCAAACTCCACTCGATTTCTCTCAAAATCCCTTGTCCATTTGTACATCATTTTTAACATCTGTACATCAGATGTGTAATGACTCTTTTCAATTCCTAGATTTTGTTTGATAAATCGCAAAAAGATTCTCGTTTTTCTTTTCCACATGGGTGTATCCAAAAAAATAATGGTATCTGCCATGTCCCATAAGCATCGGTAAGATGCCCGATCCGTTCCTTCGAATATCCATGCTTCGAGACGGTCAATGTCCTGAATCACCGCAATTTGCTCATCCGGTGTACGTTTACTTCTTCCATGCGGTGTCTCATGGTGAACGATCGTATCCAGCTCATACCACGGTATATTTATCTTTTGAGAAATTTCCTTAGCCAATGTTGTTTTGCCACTCGCCACAATACCCAGGATTAGAATCTTTTTCATTTAAATCTCTCCTACGAATTACGCTCTTTGGACCGTTCCGAACGAAATTTTCATACTGGGTGCATACGTTAGCCAGGACTCCTGATTAAATTTCTTGGAAAACATTCATTCAGCTTCATACTGCTCGCGTGCTTCCTCTGGCTGTAATTCTCTATTCGCTAAGTTGTCTAAGCTCTCATCAGAATCACCAGGTTCCTGGCCAAACCCTTCCTCTCTCAATGAACCAAACAAAGCGCTTTTGCTCTCCATATCCATGTTCTGATCCAAAAAATTAACCTTATCACTCATCCTGCACTCCACGTTCTGTAATCCCAATTGACTCATTCGTATAGGCAGCTTTATCCCAATGTTTCCATCCTTACCTGTACGTCTGTAATCGTTCTCAAATAGCGTTTGCAGGACACCTAGCTTAACTACATGGCTTTGTTCAACACCATCCAGATGACAGTTCGCCATATTACCAATCCAATGAGGTTCGAAACAGATGACTTTTCCTTGATCCTTTACACTTTCAATCATCTTCTGTAGGATCACTTCTGAGTTATTCATATGTAATAAAAAAGCATGACTCACGGCAATGTCATACTTCTCTTCTACGTCTAACTGTTCAATGTCACATGCTATAAACTCAGTCTGAAACGGAACGTTTGAGAACGTCTCCCTCGCTTCTTTTATTAATTCCTCCCCCTTGTCCACTCCCGTATAGCTTGAGCCTTCAGGCAACAATGGAAGTAGTTTAAGACCTAGATAACCGAATCCACAACCATAATCAATAACGCTTACAGAATTGGTGATTTTCCACACACTCTGTACAAGAAATTGCAGGTAATCGTCATTATAATAGAGCCCACGCGTATTCCTCAGATATTCAATTTTATTGTCCCAATAGTATTCAGACATAACTCCATACTCCCTCCTTTGGTACGTTTGTTTATAGAATTATGGGTACATCGTTATTTAGCGTTCCCTTAAATCATCCGGAAGTCTTACCATGAATCGATCCTGGTTTCTATGGAATTGATACTGTTCGTATAGTTCATGTGCATCTAATGTTCCGAGTAATCCCATTACATTTTTGAAGCGGTCCGATTGTGTGATTACTTCAATGAGTTTCTTCCCCAGGCCCTGTCCCCGATAATCTTCATGGATAAAAACATCACAAAGCCAGAACATGGTAGCCTCGTCTGTTACCACCCTCGCAAATCCCACTTGGATCTCCGCTTTGTAGATTCCATAACATATGGAAGAATGGATAGATTTCTCAATGATTTCTTCTGAGCGCTTGTTCGCCCAGTAGCTCCTTGCAAGAAAGCCTTTTACCGTAGGAAGGTCGATCTTCTCTTGGTTATCACTAATAAGATATTCTCCATATACGAATTTCATTGTCCCCGCTCCTTCGGATATGTTTCGCTCTTCCTACAATAATTTTCTCCCTAAAAATAATGCCACTCTGTGTTCTTTATCAATTGTTCCGCCTGATCTATCGATTGAATTTTTAATCTTATTTAATAAGATATCTTTTGGTTTATCGGGAAGCTGTCTATGCTTCGAATTCGTGTTAAGTAATGCAACGTAGTCGCCGCTTGAATATGTAAGAATTTCACTATATTCTCGCACCATTACATTGGAAAAGATTCCTGTCTCCTCCGTGATTGCTCTTCTTTCTTCGATGGTTTCTTCGGGGGGTTGGAACGTTGAATCGTCCAAATGTGGTGCAAGTTCTTTATAGTGTGATCGTATTTCGTTATGGAGCTCATCAAACATGGGCACATGTATGGTCCAAAAAAAGGCAGTTGAACCCGAACTCTCAAGAAGTTCCCATACTTTACGATAACCAAACTTGGGTTCGATAAAATGAAATGCTGTGCCTGAAATCGCTAACTTAAAAGGCCCCCCTTCACCGTTCCATTCTTCAAAGGAGCTATTAATCACCTTTATCGTTTCATAGGATTTAAACTTCTCTGCAGTGAACTGGGCCAAACTGTCACCGTATTCAATACAGGTAATTTGTTTGTAATCTCTTTCGACCATTCCTCCCGTGGCTTGGCCTGTCCCGCAACCAATCTCCAGAATTTTGTCTTCCCTGTTCAGATTTGAATAATCAAATATATCGTTATACATTTCATTTGGGTAGGTAGGTCTATATTTTTCATATTCATTTGCAATTGAATTAAACGTCTCTTTATTCTCCAATTCAATAACCTCCTACGATTCTAATTTAATATTCATCTAAATGAACTGAAGTGAATGGCAAGTATAATCAAAATTGTTCGGTAATCCATTCCTCTCTTAATAATCCCATACGGATCGAATCATAGTATGTATTATTGTAGAAGCGGCACTTCCGAAGTCTTCCTTCCAGCTGCATGCCCAGTTTCTCTGCCACCTTCATCATTCTTTCATTTCCTGACCAGGTTGTTAATCCTACTCGGACTATAGGCAGCTTATTGAACAAATAGTCGATCCACATCTTCAAAACAGCCGTTCCATATCCACCATTCCAATTCTTAGGTTTATATATGACGATCCCCACTTCCATCCAATTGGACGGTTTGTGCTCCCAATAATAATTCACTGTGCCTACGATCTCATCATTAATTTGAATGATCATTCTATGAGCGGGCTCACCGTCTTCTAGCATTTCCTTACTCGTATATTCTTGAAATACAGAATAACTGACATGCTCCAACGGAAAATAAGGTGCGTCCCACTTTTTCCACTCGGGTTGTTCTACACCATATATCAGCTCGTAGAGCTGAGGGATATCATCGTGCGCTATCTCTCTAATTAGAACGTTATGATTTAACACCATGGTTTCACTAATGATCATAAAGGGTTTAACTCCTATTCTTTTTCGATGTATTAGCGCTATTAATATGAATTTAAAATATATTTCTCAAAATGTTGTACTGAGCTTGAGGCACTCTCGGATATAATACTTGTATCGACGTTAACTGATTGTTGTTCCTGGTTAACGAATATATATTGCCCTCTCTTTTCTCCCATTCCCATGACGTAGTATGTCTTATCTCTGTCACCGTCTAACATCCACCAATGGTATCCATACTGGGATTCTGCAACAGCGCTCTGGTGCGTTGATGTTTCAATCTATCTCAAAGGGATCGCTTTGAATCCCCTTCACCATTTTGTGAATACAGCACTCCAAATTTCAACATGTTTTGGACCCCAGGTTCGGACTCCATTGGTTGTCTACATTCAATTGCTGCCTTCGCTCCGTTTTTCAATAAACTCATCTTTCGTTAATCCAAACAGGATATAATCTAAATATTTTCCGTTAACATAGGCCACCTCGCGGCGAACACCTTCCTGCACACAACCGAGCTTCCTCATCATTCTGGCTGATCCTTCATTTCCTTCAAGAACATAGTCATTGAATTTATGGAGTCTGCGTTCCAGAAACGCATATTTTAATAAGATGTTCATGGCACTTGTGCCATACCCCTTCCCTCGGTACTCCTTATCAATAACAATGCCTATACTAAATGTTCCATTTCTCTCATCGATGCTGTTTAAATTAATGCCGCCTATACTCTCGCCATTCAGGTTTTCAATCGTAAACATAATTCTTCCGTTCGTTGAGGAAAAGTCGGCATTTTGTTCAACAAATTTCTTGGCTCCTGATTGAGTAGGCGGCAATTCCACTGCGCATTCCAGCAGAATCCGGGCAGGAGTGTCAAAATCACTGATATAGCAACCTTCCCAGTCCTCTTCCTTTATCGCGCGTAATCTTACGTTGTGATCTTGCCAGAAATAATTGGTGTAATCTATCTCTCTCATCTTAACCTCCTGAAGTGTCTGTACTTATGCTCACACACGAGTTCCTGCACACATCTGGTTTGCTCTAAAATTCCTAGCTTTTCCGATCCATTTTTCGTTGGTACGCTTCTTCTAATACCTCCTTCAGCCCTTTTGATATAAACGTTTCCCAAAATACTCTTCCCTTCTCGGCCATCTCTTCCTGGGTTAATTCACCCGGCACGTAGTTCCCCCAACAACCGTCTTTAGTTAACTTGTCCCAGCCCATAAAATCAGCAAATGTTCTATTCCTATCTGGTATTTCAGACCCCATTGGTTGTAAGATTACATTCTCTGGGCACAACCACAAAGCGGTACACACGGACATAAAGCCTCCATGTAATTCATCTATCCCTTCAAAGCCTGCTGCTTTTACTGCTACTGACCATGCATCATGTTGATGATGCGGGTGGATCACCAGAATATCTGGATACTTATAATTGATATGTTTAATAAAAGCCCCTTCCCAGTAAGCACCTCCGTGCCCGGAACAGATCAGAAATTTACAAAAACCCTGTTTGGATAAATTATAGATGATCTCTTCCAGCATGGCTGTTAATATATTAGGGCTTACGGTTACAGTTCCTTTAAAATTCGCATGTTCTTCGGATGTGTTAAAAGGAAGTGACGGGAGAACATAGGCATTAAGTACTTCGCCATAGGCCTTAGCATATTTTTCTGCAATTAATGTATCTAAGTGCATTGGTAAATAAGGGCCGAACTGCTCTGTTGCACCAACGGGTATAACGACGGTATCCAGGTTATGTTCAGTTAATTGTGCAGTGGTGTTCGTATAATCTAACAATATTAATCACCCTTCTTTTTAATCCATTTCATTACTTCATTATCTGTAACTCTATTACGTTCACGAGAATTCAGCTTTAACATCTATAATTCCATTTCATATTTAAGCTGTTTTTTGGTGTTTCCTCCGATTAGTTCAACCTTCTCTTCTGTTTCTTTAAATCCACACTTTTCATAGAACCCTCTTCCTATATCATTGTCTTTCGCTACCCAGGCAAACAGATGCTTTATCGGTGCTAACACTTGAATATATCTCTGAATGAAGCCTGTTCCAATTCCCAGCTTGTGATATTCTGGCCGTATATAGATTCGGGTTAATTCATACTTTTCTTCATGAATTTGAGTTGTTTGGGCAAACCCAACGATGACGTTATTATATTCCGCTATTAAAAACTTTCGTTTGGAACTCTGCAGGTCTCTCTCTACAGAACGACTTAAGTTCTCCGTCGAATAAGCAACACTTAGAAAGTTATGAATGTAATCTTTGGAGTAAATGTCTCCATAAGTGAACATCCAGGTATCATGCGCAATGGTTTGGATATGAGGGATATCCCCATTTGTAACAAATCGATATGTAATCATGTGGTCACCCTTCTTCCAATTCACATTTTAACCCTATTTTTCTCTCATCCGATAACTTCCCGGAAATCCGGAAACGAGCAGCACAAATCCGATAAAAAACAGGAAGTAAACAAGCAAGCCCGGACCATTGTCATTCAATGATACAATCTCTCTTGGATTACCACCGGACGCATAACCTGCTTCAAGAATCGCTGCAGATAGCCGTACAGAGATCCGCTCTATAGTAGCCAAGCCTACACTTCCCAGCATCAGCGCCGCACCTAGTATCTTATTCGTATTATTCATAACTTAGCTCTCCTATTCAGCAAATTCTGCAAACTCTCGTTAAATTCATTAAGGACGATAACACTTGCAGAAACGATAAATTTCATAAAAATCACCCCTTGTGTTTGATTTTCTTCCGACTCTCAATTCTAAAAACACCCTTCAAATCTATGTAGTCATATTTACTATTATTTTAGGCAACTCACCAACTTCATCCATGATAAACCATATAATGCCATTTGCGAAGCCATCTAATAAAAAAAGGCAACCTGGCTACAGGCTGCCCTCTCAACATTGAAGATGACTCATAAACTATTGATTCACTTGAATAACGTTTACTTCGCGCCGCTGCTCCAGACAACTCTTTCACTCATGGCTTTATGCTGCGCAATTATGCAAAGCTCTGCCGCCTTGAAAGCATGTTCCTGTGTCATGGCTGTCTCCGTCCGCTCCAGACAATCCCGGATGAGATCTCCGAAGAACGGATAGCCCACCTGTCCTTTGACACTGTAACGGTATTCACCTTCATGGTTAACCAGATAGACCTGATCTCCCACCGGCTCTCTCGCGACGTCGATATATTTCCGCAATTCAATGTACCCGTCAGTTCCCAAGATTACAGTGCGCCCATCACCCCATGTCCCGAGACCGTCCGGTGTGAACCAGTCTACCCGGAAGTAACCGGATGCTCCATTGTTTCCAATGAGAGACGCTTCGCCGAAGTCCTCCAGTTCAGGGAATTGTGGATGATGGAAGTTATGCACCCGGCTGAACGCCACTTCCGCATCCGTGCATGAAGCGAACGTGAGAAACTGTTCAATCTGATGACTTCCAATGTCACAGAGGATACCGCCATATTTTTCATGTTGGAAAAACCAATCCGGTCGTCCTGGAGCATTCAATCGATGCGGCCCTGTGCCCATCACCTGCACAACCTTACCGATGGCTCCTTGCTCAATCAACTGCCCGGCATAGATTGCACTTTCGACATGCAGGCGCTCACTATAATAAACCATGTATTTCTTCCCGGTCCGTTTAACTTCTTCCCTTGCCTTAGATAATTGGTCCAATGTTGTGAATGGGGCTTTGTCCGTAAAATAATCCTTGCCTGACGCCAAAACCCTCATGCCTAGTGGCGCACGTTCCGAAGTAATCGCTGCTCCGGCCACTAACTGCACCTGATCATCTGCCAGCACTTGCTCTTCCGAAGCTGCGGCCTGTGCTTGTGGGAACTGTTTACGGAATGCCTCCACTTTGGCAGGATCCGGATCATATACCCACTTAAGCGTTGCCCCTGCCTCCAACAAACCTCCAACCATACCATAGATATGCCCATGATCGAGTGCAACAGCAGCAATAGTGAACTCACCAGGTCCGCATACCACCTCTTTTTTCACACTTTTGGGTGCATAAAACATTCCATCCTTAGCCACGTCATCTCCACCTTTTCATTAGATTCAAGTACAACGCTTGATATAAACTGCCTACTTAAATGTTTGTGTCAGGTCCGCAGGCTGACTACCGCTGGAACTTTTGTCTTTCTTGGTGTTCGAACTGGAAATACGCTCCTGCAAATGTTCATAAAATAACTCTTCATCGATGGGCAGCTCAACCCAATTGTCCGTCCAGGTCGAGAGAAGCATCGCATTAGACAAGGTTAATCCGTGTATACCTTCTTCTCCTGGAGCAATAAGAGTTGCACCCGTACGGATGGCGTCAATCCAGTTTCGAATCAGTCCTGGGTGGCCGGATTCTGTACCTGTAATCGGAACTTCACACTTCCAGCATTCCGGCTGTCCAAAACCTCCGGTAAACCGTTTATTGAATTCAGGCTCGGACTCCCGAAGGCGCCAGAAGGTCAGCTGACCATCCTCAATCACGATTTTACCGCGGTCTCCGTTGACCTCAAATCGGTTGGTACCTGGAGCTTCACCCGTAGTTGTTACAAATACGCCTGTTGCTCCGTTTGCGTACTCCACATAAGCTGTCACATCATCTTCCACTTCAATATCCCGGTACTTGCCAAACGAACAGAATGCACGCATTCGCACAGGCATCATGCCAATGGTCCACTGCCACAGATCAAGCTGGTGAGGATCCTGATTGATCAGCACGCCGCCTCCTTCACCTGCCCAGGTTGCCCGCCAACCGCCGGAGTCATAGTAACTCTGGGATCGGTACCAATTCGTGATGATCCAGTTCGTACGTCTTACTTCCCCGAGTTCTCCAGAAGCAATAAGATCTCTCAGTTTGATATACAGAGGATTTGTCCGCTGATTATACATCATGGAAAACACTTTGCCGCTGGCTGCAGCAGCTTCGTTCATCTTGCGCACCTGTTTAGTGTAAACGCCGGCTGGTTTCTCGATCATGACGTGCAAACCGTGCTGAAAGGCCTGGATTGCCTGCTCAGGGTGATCATAATGAGGTGTTGCAATAATGACCGCATCTATGGTGCCGGATGCCATCATCTGCTCCGCATTCTGCCAGTAACTGACCGAAGCCGGGAAATTACTGGCCACCCAGCTCTCCATTTCCTTTCGGACATCACATACGGCTACCAACTCCGCACCAGGCACATCTCCGGCAATGAGGGTTCTGGCATGTGCTGCACCCATGTTTCCAATACCAATTACGGCTACTCGAATCAAACTCATACCTGTACCTCCTCTTCCAGACGACGCTCGATTTCGCCGAATACCTCAGCAAAATGCTGCAACATCGCTTGGGAATTAAACTCTCCACTGAAATCTTCAATACCGTAGTATCCGTCATATCCCACTGATTTCAGATCACGGAACACTTGCATCCAATCCACGATACCTTCAGTCAGCGGTGACCAATGACATCTCCATTTTGCGGATACAGAACTCTCCGCACTCTCTCCGTTTTGTTCCTCCTTGTACCAAGCTGCATTCTTCACATGGACGTGAGCAAGGTAAGGACCCAAAAGTTCCAGCCCCATACGATAATTCTCATATCCTTCGTGTACCATGTTGCCTGGATCATACAACACGCCAACATGCTGGGCATCCAGCGACTGCACCAGTCGGTAGGCCAGTGAAGCGGTTGGAGCGATCGTCTGGTGATGCGTCTCTACCACGGCTTTGACGTTATACTGTTGAGACATCTCCTGCACTTCGGATAAATACCTAACGGCTTGGCTGTAAAGCTCGGGATAACTAGTTTTACGATCATATCCCGGCACACCTACACGCATCATGGATGCACCCAAATCAGCCGCTGCCTGAAATGCCTGCTCTGTCGCTTGAAGATCTCCACAGCTCAGATACGGTACCAGTGCTATGGAACGTCGACCATGTTTTGCAGTCGCTTCACGAAAATCAGGGACCTGTTCCTCCCACTTGGCAGGATCAATTGAACTCCGATTATGCCTCCAAAAAGAAGGTTCCTCTGTACGTGCGTCTTCCGGTATTCCGCGGAACCTCCACTCGATTCCGTCGATACCTGCTGATGCTGCCGCTGCAGCCAGTTCTTCTGCGTTCAGGTCAGGCGTCGCTACAGTAAATACAGACAGTTTCATCTTGGTCATCTCCTTATGTAAACGTATTCAAATTTATTGGATAAACGAATTGTATCATTCCTGCATATGTACAAATAGTGTTCTGCTCCAACACATGAATAAGAGATAAACATGAGGCAACATTCCCCATTCAGGGATAACTGTAGCTTGGCTGCGGTGGATGTCACCATACTTCTCCAGGGTAATATTCCTACGCAAAAAAACATCCCCATTCAGATGTCCACTCTGAATGGGGATGTATTGGTCATTTCATTAGTTTAATCGTTATCTATTTTCGATCGAAAAACACATGCTCAGCATGCAATTTTCCGAGACGGGTCGTCAGGATTCCGAACGAATACCGCGGCTGACGGCGCCGATCCGTTGGTGAACCCGGATTGAATATCAGCACATCGTTGACGGTATGCATCAAGGGAATGTGCGAATGTCCAAATATGATGGCATCTACCTGCTGACCGGCAAATGTATGAATGGCATTCTGCTCGGTCGTTTTCGATCCCTGGTGCCCATGCACCAGACCTAGACGCAAACCGTCTGCCTCCACGATGCGGGAAAAGCCCAGCTTCTTGCCAATTTCAGGCGGATCCGTATTGCCTGCTACGCCTGCAACGGGAGCATACTCGCTTAGCAGCTTGTATACACTCCAATCCGACCAGTCGCCTGCATGTAATATGAGGTCAGCCTCCGGCAGCACTTGAAGCAGTGGTTCTGGCAGCTGCTTAGCTCTTTTGGGCAAATGCGTATCCGAGATCACGATTATTTTCATATCCAAGCACACCTCCCTGGTTCAGACAATACCCTACTCTGCAGACGGAGGCACAGTCTCCATCTGGGAGCAGGAACGTTCCATATCTTCAAGCGTAATGGATGCGAAGAACAGTTCGACTTTTGCCTCTGCCACCTGATACAGATTCGTCAGCAGACTGTCTATGCGAAGACCAACATCACAATTGGGGTTGCAATTTCCATGAATCGGAAATAGCGGACCTTCGTCCTTGGCAGCCTGATAGATCATGGCCAAGGTAATTTCACTAGCCGGTTTGGCGAGATAAAACCCTCTCGTTCCGGGAGAGGATTCGACCAGACCTGCCTTTTTCAGCCCGCCCAAAATACGCCTTACGACAACAGGGTTGGTGTTGACGCTTCCTGCAATCATTGCAGAAGTGATTCGTTCAGGCGCGCTGAAGGACAACAACAACAAACAATGCACACTGACCGAAAAATGTGTACTCATGATTAACCACCTTTAACGTAATATAATCCTGGTGCTTCAATCTATTCAGGGAACAGACCCTGTTCCGGACGTGCCTTGATTTTCAGCTGCCGTACGCTGTATTCCAGCTGCTTCACAATATCATCCAGCTGTTTGCGATCGATTTTCGTCGGATCATCTACGGGTCTGGCCGTCGACTTAAGGTCCCGAATGGTGAGCTGCTGCTCCTGCCATTTATCCATCAGATCGGCAATATTGGCATAAAAGCGTTCGTAATCCTTGATGACCAGGTCAAGATATGCATCGACTTCATCCGGATCATAGCCACGGAGCTTATAATTGAATTGTTTTTCATGAATTGATAAGGCATCGAGCTGTACGCCCAGTTGTTTAAACAATTGTCTCTGTTTATCCAATCTTCGTTTCATATGTTCATCCATCTTGACAACCTCCATTATAAGAAAAAACGTCTATCGACGTATATTCAAAAGTAGCCGGGACCGTCTCTTCAAGGAGCACGGTGCAATACGACTTCGCGGGGAAATCGCGGCAGTTTCTCTCTCTATTTTTTATAACACATTATCGGCCAGATATAAAATCAAACGCCTCTTCAAGGATGCAAAATGATTGTATACCGCTAAAATCGGGTAAGGACAGACTACACACCCCTAAAGCGGGAAAGGAGCATGTCGTTATGAGTACATTAACCAAAGATCAACTTCAGGAACTGAAGAGCGCCCTTCTGGAGCAGCGTGATAATCTGCAGCGTCATTTTGAATCCAACATGGAAGATGGAGCTCCGGCCGAGTCGCTTAAAGATTCTACAGGCGAGCTTTCATCATACGATAATCACCCGGCTGATGCGGGGACGGAGACGTTTGAACGCAGTCGTGATCTGGCCATAGACGATACATTAACGGATGAATTTAACCAAGTGATCGATGCATTGGAGCGTATGGAAAAAGGAACCTACGGAACATGTGTCACTTGTGGACAGGATATTCCGTTTGAGAGGCTTCAGGCCATTCCATACACGGCGTACTGTATTGACGATACACCGAACCGGGAGCTCAGCAACGACCGCCCTGTGGAAGAGCAGGTGATGACTATGCCCCCAACTGGTGCCGGAGAGGTCAGACAGCGAAATGCTGGCAAGTTCGATCATGCCGAAGCCTGGGAAGCTGTTGAGGATTACGGTACATCCAATTCGCCAGCTACCGCAGCCAAACGAGAAGTTCGGGATTACGATGAGAACATGTAGTTCTGACAATGATTGTCGGCCTCTCTCCATGTATATAAGGTATAGTTGAGCCGTCACCATTGGTCCTCACCACACATCAAAAAGCCGCCTTCAGGCGGCCTTTTCTTTGTTGTCGCATCGGTCTCCCTAGATTATATTTCCTTTGCATCGTCATTCGGCTTGGAACTCTGACCTCCCGGCTGATCCTGTGGCACTTTACTTTTCGGAGATTCAGTCGTTTCATCCACATGTTGGGACAACGTCGTAAACAGCTGAAAAACCTCCTGATCTTCCTTCTGTTCATTCCGCTTCGTATAAGGCTCACACATTTTCGTGATATCCTTGTACAGCTTCTCGACTTCCTCACGGCTCGCATATAACGTCATGTCCGAGATTTGTCCAAACATGTTCTCACCGTGCTTGGCCTGTTTCATAAACATCTGGCGGCTCTGTTCATACATTTCATTTAACAGTTTAAGCGTCTCAGAACGAAAAACCTGCTTCAGTGGGGAGTGCTCCCCATCTTCATGACGAAGATGGATTTCTCCCTGAAAAGGTTCGTAGTATTTGGCAATGATTCCATTAATCTCTCGCGTGGATACGATGGTAAGCAAACCAATTTTCTCCAGCTTTTTCACGTGATAATGTACTTTCGCGGGCACTTCCCCAAGTTTATCAGCTATTTCTTTCACGGTAGAAGGCCTTCCCTGTTTATTAAACATATTCAGGATCTGGATCCGATACGGGTCGGAGTAGATCTTGATCTCTTCGATCGTTGACAGTACTTTCTGCTGCATACCTGTATCCTCATTTCCGGGGTACCGTTTGTCCTTATATATGCATATTATACCGTTCAGTCGGGTCCCCGGTCAAAACAGGTCTTACAGAAAGATACAGGAATTAGGCTATATATTACGCCGGAATGTATTGCTGAGCAGGAGCGATACCGCTGACATAGCAAGTAAAATGCCAAAAGCAATAAATAACACAGGCGTGGACAGCACTTCTGCTGCAGCACCCGCAACCAGACTTCCAAGCGGTATAGCACTTACGATCAGCATACTTTGTAGTGCAGACACCCTGCCGAGCATACCGGCTGGCGTAACCTCCATCAGATATGAGGCAAGAGGTGTCGTAGCTAATGGTATGCCGAGTCCCATCATCAAGCAAAACATAGCTGCCAGCGGTAGCTGATAAGCAGACATATACGCAGGAAGCGCGGTCATGGCATAACTAAGACCCAGCATGGTGATTCCACTAATAATCAATACACTCTTCCGATAGCTGCTTCCTCTGTGAGTCATCCACAATCCACTCAGCACCATGCCACCCACCATTAACCCGCTCAGCAAACTTAAGCCCCCTGCTCCAGCATGCAGATTATCGATAATATATGGAGTTCGGAGGACATTGAAGGGCATCAGGCAGAAGTTGACAAAGGCAAATAAAATGGAGCCAATTAGCAGCAGGGAATGCTTGCGCATGAAATGAAAGGCTTCAATCATATCCGAAAGCAAATTTCTTGGAGCATCTGTGGAAGATAACTTCTCAGCTAATACTTCTTCCGTGCTGGGATCGGATGGATAGACAACTCGGCTCATTAGCACAGCACTTAATGCAAATAGGCCAGCGTCCATCAAAATCGTCCACGTTATTCCAACAGTAGCAATAAGAGCACCTGCTAAAGCAAGCCCGGCAAGTTCAGCCAATCGGGTAGCCGAAGACGACATGGCATTGCCGGAAAGCAGCATGGATTGCGGCAGCAATCGCGGCACGCTGGACATTTCGGCAGGTGACGAGAAGCATTCAAGCAGCGAATTCAGAATCGTGACGAGAAACAAATGCCATACTTGCAGTTCTCCCATACCAAATAACAGAGCAGTTACGCCAACAAGCAATCCCCGGCCCGAATTCGTCAGCACGATGACTTTCTTGGGAGATATGCGGTCCACGATCGCTCCGGCAAAAAGGCCGAGTAGAATGTTCGGCAGAAAGTTGACTGCAAGCAGCGTACCCATCAATAGTTTGGAACCCGTTAACATGTACACCATCCAGCTATACGCAATGGAGTCAATGGAATCACCAAACCTCGCTACCATCTTCCCCAGCATAAACTGCATATATGGTTTAATTCGTATTAACTCTCCAATCCCTGGCTTGTTTACCGCTGTGCCTTCTCTCATTATCGGTTCCGCCCTTCAACGTTAAAATATTTTTAATGTTAATATTATTTTAACGGAGAATTTCTGGAAATCAACCCCTTCGTGAAAATTTTTTTAACGTTTTACCGATTTAGTTCACACTAAAAAACTCCATCCTGAAGGATGGAGTCTTGTTTACTCATTTTTTTAATCGTTTTTTTTAATCAATGAAACGCGCTGGCGTGTCCTTGCTGATAGCAAACAGGCATCAATCACCCGCATATTCGCTATCGTATTATCCGGAGTAAACGGCAGTGGTGTTCCATCCAGCACTGCTGCAGCAAAGGTTTCCGCCTGCAGAACATAAGAATTGGATACGGATACCCGCTCTTCCCGACTGACCGAATCCGTGTGAACGATAATTTGAGGTGGGATATCACTATTCTCCCAGCCGAAGACTTTTGGCAACTCAATTCGTCCGTCTGTACCGAGGATCTCCATCTCCGCCCTCCCGGAAGCCCACATGCCGCAATCAAACGTTAACGCTACGGATCCCGGAAATTCCACAAGCCCCGAAGCCATCATATCCACTCCATCATGTTCATCGGAGAATAAGGCATGTACTGTAACGGCTTCGGGTTCCTGGCCCAGGTACATCCGTGCTGCAGAGATAGGATATACACCAAGGTCAAAGAGCGAGCCTCCGCCCATTTCCCGTTTGAACCTTACATTTTCCTTATCATCCGCCGTATTACAGGTAAAGTTGCCATGGATGGCACGAACAGCACCAATCTCTCCACTCGCGATAATCTCCTGAACACGCCGATGCTTGGGATGATAACGATACATGATTGCCTCTGCGAATAGAACGCCGTGCTCCTTGCATACCTGAATCATTTCGGCAGACTCGTCCGCATTCAGTGCAGCTGGCTTCTCGCATAATACATGCTTTCCGGCCTGAGCGGCTTTTATCGTCCATTCCTTGTGCATATGGTTAGGCAACGGAATATATACGGCTTCAATATCGGGATCTGCAATGAGCTCTTCGTAACTTCCATAGCATCTAGCAATGTCCAATTCTTCGGCGAGCGCTTCAGCCTTCTCCTTGCTTCGACTCGCAATAGCAAGCACTTCTCCCCGTTCGGATTGCTGGATTGCCGGAATTACCGCATTCTTTGCAATGGTGGAAGTACCAAGTACTCCCCACTGTAGCTGCTTATTCATGCTCATCTTCCTTTCGTCCCGTAATTGTCCTCTTCTGCCTTGTGCAGCATGCCCAGACAACGGTCTAGGTCTGCCTTGACCTGCTTTTTGTACAATTCGGCTTTTTCCGCTCCATCATCCGTAAAGTGATATAAAACGATTTCCTGAAAATCCACTTTAGGATCGCTGCCCTTCAACTTCTTCGTCCGATAAAATACACCCTGCTGTACCAGTTCATGCAATGCCCGATATACCTCACTCTGAGGCGGAACATAACCGTAATCTTTAAATTCCTGCTTCATGGCCTCCAGCATTTCGTAACCATATCCTCTGTGCTGTTCAACCATGGTAATGAGATACAGCTTGATAAATGCCCGCTGGGCAATCATAAAAGCCATGTTTGTTCCCCCTATCCTCTACCGCTCTACTTCATATTATAAAACTTGTGTTCGGTTTCTGCCATCATTCTCCGTTTTTCCCGGTTATGCAGCAGGTGAGAACAAAGCACAGGATAGATAGTAAATAGTGTGGTAGAACGGCATTGGGGTTTTTATTCTGAATTTTTCATATAATGATTTTTTAAAATGTAAACCTAGATAAGCTTCAGTTCGACAAAAGCAAACGCTGACTTACATCACAACCCTAGATCACTACCTTCAAGAATGATGACTTCTATTGTGAATTTTTCATTCATTGCCTCTTTCACTTTCTGAAATTGGCCTTCGGTACAGTGCCCACGATCCATTTCCCCCAGCTTACACGCGAAATGCACCAAGTGAGCCCACAGGATAGAGCTAAAGCAAGAACCCACGTCAGAATCATTCGCACAGTTGGATTTAAGCCCCATGCAACGTAAAAGTATTCATCCGGAATGTAACTGTAGCGCAGCATAAGCATATGCATGAGGTAACCGCCGTAAGAAACGCTGCCGATCCATCCAAGCCAGCCCACGGCCAGGTGATTATGCAGTTTGCCTGCGAGCTGATACATGACCATCATCGACGCGATTAGAAAGAGAGCCATATCCGGCCTGATCAAGCTAACGGTATAAAATGTGATCTGAATGCCTTCCGGCTTTTGAAATTCCAGCATTAATAGATATGTAAACCGAAGACCCATGGTTATAAACACGGTCCAATATACCCAGCGCAGCCGATGAATCCACATGTTCCAGCTTTTAACAGATAATCCGGCTGCAGCACCTAGCACAAAATAAAAAAAGAAATACAGGAAATTGCGATCGGCATAGGTTGTGAATACATCGGTCAGTACTGGAATATGGAGTCGCTCCATGACTCGTGCAATATTCCCCAATTGATCAGCTAACACGAGGTATATGGCTCCCGCAATCAGGACAGCAATTAGGCGTCCCCGTGAATCGTAACGGTTATATACATATCGTATGGCCTTTAGAAACAAGGGAAACAGCAAATAAAATTGAATCAACATGATAATGTACCAAAAATGAGATGTGGTCTTGCCGGTAAGCAGCTTCAAACCAAGATTAGGGACATCCTGCCAGCCAATAGCGGTCCACCCTTGTGGTGTCAAGGTGAAGTACACCAACGACCACACGACATATGGTGCGATCACATCCGTTAATCGTTTCTGCATGAAACGGCCGTATTTCAGCTGCTCTCCTGTGTTATAAAACAAAACCATGCCCGTGATGAAAATAAATAAAGGGACGGCAAATTTGGAAGCCATCAGCAGGATTGCAAGCAGAACCCCATCTTCCAGTCCGGCTTCCGGAACCAGAGAAAAATGGGCAATGGAATGCTGGAGTACAACAGCTGCAAAGGCAATCCCCCTTAAACTTTCAATTTCAGCAATTCTTTCTTTTCGTGACATAACGTCCAGCCGCCTTTCTTGGTTTTACAGTAAAAAATAAGTACAATGATAATCGTATAAAAGATGAACGGAGGGATTCCTATCGCTGATTCCGAACTAGACACCCCCACGATTGACTCTCAATACGTACAACAGCATATGGCCAATGAACGGACGTTTCTGGCCTGGGTTCGTACAGGAATAGCCATGGTCGGCGTCGGATTCCTGGCTGCTGGATTGGGATTTAATACTTCCTCTTATGACCAGATTGCACACATTGCAGCCATTATAACCGGAGTAACCTCCCTGATCAGCGGCATTGCCATTATTCTGTGTTCTGCTGCTTCGTATCACCGCAAACGCAAACAAATTAATCAGCAAACCTTTCAAGCCTCAACCCGATTGATTCGCTTCCTGACACTTACTCTGTTGGTCATTGGCCTGGCGCTTGCTATTCTGCTCTATGTATTGTTATTCCCTGCTCCTTAGACTTACCTTTACACACAGTCAACACTTCATCATGATTCCGGGATGGAATTACAGGGACAAAAGCCGGCTTCCTCGAAGGAAACCGGCTTTTGAGCGCCTGACGGCTCACATTAACCAAACCATGATTTATATGTGCTGCTCCTGTTTAACTTTGTATACAAATCCAGTGTACTAGCCTGAACAATCCAAGCTTACAGGAACGTGTTGTTTCCAAATCGTGCTGCTTTATCCTGAGCTTCCAGTCTCCGCTCTTCCATGTCGAGATCCGTTCGCTCTGCTGGCACATCCGTACCATGAGCTGCGTATCGATCACGATTCAGATAGCTGGTGTTGCTGAATACATCATAGACATCCGAATCGCGATCGGTGGAGTCAACCAGGAGAAGGATTTTGCCGTTTTGTACATATTCCTCATACTGTTTGGCATCCTCTTCAGGAATACCCAATCCGACAAGTCCACCGACCAAACCGCCTGCACCGGCACCTACTGCCGCTCCCGTAAACGCTGCTGCAATCGGACCTGCTGCCAAAATTGGACCTATACCTGGAATGGCCAGAGCCCCGATACCAGCCAACAGCCCGGCTACGCCACCTAATACGCCACCTGTGGCTGCACCTGCTGCCACACCTTCTGGCGCCTTAGTACCCGTCTCTTCCCGGATGGCCTTCAACTCGTCCCGATCCTGCGTCACTACCGAAATTTCGTCTGAACTAAATCCTTGCGCTTTCAAGCCCTCTATGGCTTGAGATGCCTCACGTTCTGTATCAAAAACACCTACGATTTTCTTCTGCATAGTGAATTCCTCCTAGTCATTTAAGAGTTCGCTTCGCTATGTTATTACCCGTACAATTTTCTTTCAAACGCTTCCAGCCATTATACCGTGCGCAAATACGAATAAATACAGCTTAATTCGTTGATAAAACATACGCTTATGAAGTCATTCTCATCAAAGGGTCTCTCTGAAAAGCCAGATCAACATCCAAGCCTTTGTATATGCAATGGTGAGCGAAAAAAGTCTTAATGCTCTAGCTGCGCGGCTTCGCCCGATTGGTCGCTATTGCCTCCAAAGGATTGTCTGGCCAGTAATGCTTTGGATATCGGCCTTTCAGGTCTTTTTTCACCTCGAAATAAGTCTCCCGCCAAAAGTTCGTCAAATCCCGGGTCACCTGAACAGGCCGGTGCGCAGGGGACAGCAGTTGCAGGGTTAACGGCACCCGGCCTCCAGCAATACGCGGTGTATCCTGCTGCCCGAACATTTCCTGAAGTCGTACCGCCAGTGTAGGATCTTCAGGTCGGCTATAATCAACCGGAATGCGTGATCCGCTGGGAACCTGAATATGAGTTGGCGCCTCCCGGTCCAACTGCTGCCGTTGTTCCCAGCTCAATCCGCTAAGTAACACGTCCTGCATGGACAGTTTCTTCAGATCCGAAGCTGAACGCATTCCTGCCAGAAAAGGACTGAGTTGATCTTCGAGTTCCGCTGATACATGATCTGCCGCGAGATCCGGCCACCCCGGCAGATGACGATGCAGAAAACGTAATCTGTCCGCCAGCTGCCTTGATGATTTGGTCCAGGGAAGACAATCCTGACCTTCTGTGCGGATTCCGCTTAGCAGCGCATCAAGCACCTGATCTTCCGGAGGTTGTGCGATACTGCTCTCCTTTATCAGGATTGCTCCAATTCGCAGTCTTCGATGAGACCGCACACTTCGTGTACTGGGATCCCATGCAATCTGCACATCCTCTTCTATGAGATCAGCACCATAGTCCAGCAAGAGCTGCTCCCTCACCGGTGCAGCCAGCAGGATGCGCGCATCCGCGCCCTGGTCGTCCGCCTCGGCAGCGACCAGATAGGCTGAACGGCTCAGCGACTCCGCCTGGCTGAGCCGTACCCCGCGGCCGCTGCTCAGCAGGTAGCGGCCGTCCTCCCGGCGCTGCCCGATCCGGTCCGGATAGGCGAAGGACAGCAGCAGCCCGCAGCTGTCCTCATCCGGCCGTTCCGGATCCTCCCGCGCCGGGCCGAGAGCCGTGCGCAGCTGTCGGCTCTCCTGAAGGATGCGCCGTACGGCAGCGATGTCTGCGACCGCCGCTGCCGCTTGCGGCGTACCGCTGCTGCGCGCCATCAGCAGCGCTTCCACGCGCGGGCGCAGGTCCGTGCCCGCGCCTGCACTGCCACTGCTGCGGAAGCCGGCAGGCTCCTGCAGCAGTGCCGCCAGCATGCTGGCGTAGCTGGCCAGCCCAAGCTCCGCCGCGCGGAGCAGCATGCTGGCCAGTCGCGGATGCACGCCAAGCGCGTTCATCCGCCGCCCGAAGGGCGTGATGCGGCCTGTGTCATCCAGGCCGCCCAGCTGGCGCAGCAGCGCCTGTGCCTGGCCGTAGGCAGACGCAGGCGGGATGTCCAGCCACTGCAGTTCTGCAAGGGACTGGACACCCCAGGCGGCAAGCTCCAGCGCCAGCGGTGCAAGGTCCGCGGAGGCAATCTCCGGTCTGGCTGCCTCCGGCAGACCGTCATGAACCTCTTCGCTCCACAATCTATAACATACCCCAGGTGCAATTCGCCCTGCACGACCCCGCCGCTGATCGGCTGAAGCCTTGGACACCGGCTGGGTAACAAGCCGACTCATGCCTGTGCGCGGGGAAAATACGGATGCACGACTCAGTCCGGCATCGACAACCACTCTGACACCCGGAAGCGTAAGGCTTGATTCCGCAATGGAGGTGGACAGTACGACTTTACGATTTCCTTCCACTGCCGGTCGCACAGCCTCATCCTGACGTTCAATCGGCATGCTGCCATACAGGGAGTGCACCTCGACATGAGAAGAAAGATGAAGCTTCGACAGTTCCCGTTCTGTCCGGTGAATCTCTCTGGCTCCTGGAAGAAAGACCAGTACGTCTCCTTCCTGCTGTGCTAAAGCTTTTACAACCGCTTGAGCCGCGAACTCCTCCAGCACAGCAGAAGCAGGTTTTGATACATAACGGGTTTCCACTGGAAACGTGCGTCCCGGACAATCAATCGCGCGGGTCCCTTCACCAAGCAATGTACAGATGGGGTCAGGGTCCAGTGTTGCCGACATAATCAGCACCTTCAGATCCGGACGCAGCATCGCCCGTGACTCCAAAGCCAGAGCCAAACCAAGATCGCCGTGCAGATGACGCTCGTGAAACTCATCAAAGATAATCATCGCAGTATCTTCAAGCCCCTGATCCTGCTGAAGCATGCGTGTAAGTACCCCTTCTGTGACAACTTCGATCCGCGTTGCCTGACTGACCCGAGTGTCCATGCGGACACGGTACCCTACCGTCTGTCCCACGTTTTCATTCAGCGCTGCTGCCATCCGCGCCGCGGCTGAGCGCGCCGCAAGTCTGCGGGGCTCCAGCATTATGATTTTACGCCCGTTTAGCCATGGTTCCTCTAATAGGGATAGAGGTACTACAGTTGTTTTGCCTGCCCCCGGCTCTGCAATAAGAACACCTGTATCCTGCTTTCGAAATAGCTGTTTCAGCTCAGGCAAAATCTGTTGTATCGGTAATTCTATATTCATATTATCGCTCCTAATTCATAAGGCACCATGCAATATATAATCAATCCAAAGTGAATGTTAGCATTATAACAAAAAAAGCCGTTCCAGAGGAACGACTACTTTGGATCAAGCGTATTAACGCAGCAACGATTCGGCGCCATCAATGACAATCTCTGCACCCGTAATGTGTTTGGATTCTGACGATGCCAGGAAGGCGACGAGATTGGCCACATGCTCCGGCTGTCCAGGGCCATCTGCGAGCGGCTGCTCCCCTTCCGGGAACTCCATTGGAATAACGATTTGATGCAATTCATCCGTTTTTACCGTGCTTTGATCAATATTCGTTGCGATAGCTCCCGGACATATGACATTAACCCGGATTTTGAATCTGGCCAGTTCCAGTGCAGCCATCTTCGAAAAGGCAACCTGTCCCGCTTTTGATGTACTGTATGCCGACATCCCAAAGCTGGTGAACCGTTGGTTACCATTAATGGAACTCGTAATAACAATGCTTCCCCCGCCGCGTTTCTTCAGATGTGGGAGAGCGTACTTGATTGTAAAGAAGGTGCCATCCAGATTGGTCGTAATGATCCGCTGCCAATCCTCCACCTGAATTTCCTCAATTGGCGCCGAGACACCGTTAATGCCAGCATTGGCAAACACAATGTCCAAACCGCCGAACAGCTCCACCGTTTCCAGCACCGCTTTTTCCACCCGGGCCGGATCGGAGATATCCACATCGAATGCGCGTGCAGCACCTGGATGTACGGCATTAATTTCGGCTTCCGTCTGAGAGATCCGATCATTCACCAGATCAAACAACGCAACGTGAGCACCTTCATTCGCCAATTTTAATGCCGTTGCCTTACCAATGCCGGAACCGGCTCCAGTAATGATAGCTATTTTGTTTGCAAACCGAGACTTGTCGTTATGTTGTGTCATGCTCCATTCCACTCCTTCTCAGCAATTATGTAAGAATGTACATCCAAGACTTGTGTATCAGCATGATGCAGCATGCTAACTAAGTAGATTCTTCACAAGATTACCCAAAAAGAGCGCCTTTTAAATCAATAACGACAAGTTTTTTCTCAGCTGATTTTTACCACTCATTAAACATACTCAAGACGAAGGATTTATTCGAAAGTAGTTCATCTACCATTCCAGCTCAATGAAAGCGGCATCATCTTCAAGCCCCCCGGTGTGTGCAGCATCCAGCAGTACCTGAATGTGTTCATCCGGGATATATGCCTGTATGGCATCCAGATCATTCAAACCATCTGTGTACAGCTGCAGACGAATCGGTTCATTGGATAGCTTCGCCTCATAAATATGAGGCTTGCCTCCAACTGGCCCTTCCAGGGTTGACCAGCGTTCATTCGTCCGGCAGTGGTTCTGAAAAGCTCCGGATTGTTCCTGACCATTGCGCCATAGACGTATGCGTGAATCCCCTTGCCAAGCCATCCAGATACGACTTTTCCCCATACCGCGGGACAGCTCAATTCGACCACACACATACATCGCCTGGCTGCCTCTGCTTCGCTTCTCCATTAACACTTCACGTAAAAGCAGGGGCGAGTTGTCCAGTGGCTGAATTTTCTTCAGCTGCTCGGATGCGGGAACCGTCAGTTCTTGTAGCAGATGCTCCATCGCTTCTACTGTAGGATTAGAGGTTGTTTCCAACCACTCGAGGAGAGCATTGCCCAGAAAACGCGCGGCAAAATCACCAAGGTAACTCATGCCTACCCCATCACACAAGACGAACGTACATACATTTCCGTCCATGCGAACGGCAGCAAAGTCTTGACCCGAATCCCCCTGATGAACCGTCTCTGCAGCTCTTCCATAGCCATAGCGACACTTAAAAGTACCCTGATAACGAGTAAGCGGCTGTTCTCCGGTCTGTGCGCTAACATAACGAAAGATTCCACGACGCTGCTTTCCTTGGCTTCCTCTCTCACCAGCAGGCAATGCTGCCAATCGCATCGTTCTCAAATAATCCCCTCCTATCTCACAGGCGTAGCAGCAGACATTTGAAACCCGATGGACACCAGTTCTGCACATGTGCCTGGCAGCATCATCAATGCACCGGGTGCGAGCAAATAGTCCGCCTCGACAAGCATTTCACGGTAACTTTCAGGCAGAACAGAAGACATATTGCGCAGCTTCTCTCCATGCTCATCCTTAAGAACGGTTTCCGGCGATATCCCCTTCCATCTTCTTGGTTCAGGGATAGGACCTTCCAATAGGTGATCGGATATAAAAATATTTTCGACGAGTACATTGCCATCAGGCACACTCATGCCCATAATTCGTTTGGCAATGGGTTCCGGATCTTCGCCCGTAGCCACTCCATCCGTCATATGACAGACGAGCGGCGCAGGACAATCCTGCATATTCGGTATTTCAGCCTGCAGAATCTTCTCTGCCTGCAGGAAGGCTTTAGCCGAATCCGAGAAACGTTTAGGTGTCAGGTCTGGCAGCGAACCAACCGCTGCAATTTCGTCGATTCCCTTGATTCCATTCAACAAATCATAGACGTCATCGCTGTATGCAAGGATGGCAATCCGATAGCGAGGTGTCAATCGATTTCCTTTGGTTGAGCGAAACACCATTTGGCGTATGGCCAGGGCCAGGGCATCATAGACGACATCAATCCGTCTGCGGTTTTCCAGAACCATATTCATGGAGGCACTGATATCAATGAGATAAATAATAAGTGCGGGTGTGCGCTGGGATGCTTGTATTGTATAGTTCATCTGGGCCTGAGCCACCTCCGTCGTTCACATAATTTACAAGTTGGGTAGATTATAGTTGTTATTGCTCAAAAATTTATTAATTGCACTCATTCGCGCTGCCACTTTGCCTACCCCTTTGAAGTATGAAGCATCCGTGTTATACAAATTTTTAAAATCACGGGCATAAGACAACGCGTTTTCGGTCTTGTTACCTATTTGCGCATTATACGCCTTGTTATAGTGAGCAATCAATGTAACCACGTTCTGAGCACGTTTTTTCTTAAGTGCAGCCTTTCGAGCAGCTTCCTCGGCTGCTTTTTGCGCTTCCAGTTTGCGCTGAGCTTCAGCCGCTGCCTTGCGCTCCGCTTCCTGCTTCGCTACTTGAGCATCATGCTCTTTCTTCCAGACCAGGTAGGCCTCATACTTCGCCTGCTTGTCATACTTCTCCTGCTGCGCCTTCTTAGCTGCTTCTTTCTTCTGCTGTTCCTGTTTTGCGAGATAAGCCTCGTATTTTGCCTGTTTATCGTATTTTGCCTGAAGAGCTTTCCGTTCTTCTTCCTTTTTCTGTGCTTCAGCCAGTTTTTGCTTTTCCTCGGCTTCAAGCTTCGCCGCTTCGGCCTCCTGCTTCTTCTTCTCTTCTTCCTTTTGCTTCAGCGCAGCAGCTTTTGCAGCTTCCGCTTCTTCGGCAGCCTTGATCTCCGCCAGTCTTGCTGCTTCTTGTTCCTCCTGCTGCTTGACTTCGGCTTGATCAGCCAAAATTTTGACAGTTGGCACGGTACCGGCCAGCAATACAATAAGGACAGCGGAAGAGATCATGAACTTTTTGGATCTGTAAAAAGGAACACGGACAGGCTGTGCGACTTCTTCCTTGGGATTCAGCTTGGCATCCAGCCCGTTGATGGCAGCCTCAACTTCCATCTGCATCGCACTGTTAGCCGGAATGAAATGATACAGCGAACGGTATACTTCCAGGGCCGCTGCAGGCTTATCTTCATCCTCAAGAGCTCGGGCCTGCAGGAAGAGTCTGTTTACCACAGCTTCCTGTCCAGGAGGCACTTCAGGTATCGACGTGGGCGAATCATGTCCATTAGCTAACTTCGAATCTGGTACGCCAGTATCCGGTGCACTTGCGACTGTCTTGCTCGACGCTGCTGCATTTGCCGCATCTGCTGCTTGCTCCTCAGTTTCCTTCACTCCGGCCGCTTCCGCCTGACTGGCATTAGCTGATGCCAAGGCAACAAACCATTCACCAAATGTTGGACAGCTGCTCAAATCGTGACTCTCCCAGGCACGGATGAACAGATCGGATATTTTGGAACCCCATCGATTCTGGAGTGAGTCCCGCATGGCAAAATATCGTTCACTCACCGTTTGCATTTCATGCTGGTCAAAATAACTTTCTCCCCATGCCTTCTCCACAATGGTCGAATCAGACCAGCTCAGCATCTCGGCGATAATAACTGCACCAGCAAAACGATCGGCATATGAACTCCACAGACCACTGTGTACTGCCCGATGAGCTGCATAACCAGGTGAACCAGCAAGTAGAGCATCTGGACGATCCATTTTGGAACCGTACATCTGCTCTACATCGACAAGTTCAACCGCGGATGGGGCTCCCAGGTTTTCCACTTCGGAAAAAAACGGAATCATCACATTGGGTGCGGACAAATCACAATGAGCAAGTCCTCGTTGCTCCATGGCCGAACCAGTCCCTGCTAGTGCTCTGGCCAACTTCAGACTTTCTTCTGCAGTCAGCTGTTTCTGATCACTGATTACGTCAAACCAGGTCAGACCTTGCACCCACGGCATTAAAACCGCGTACAACAAATCGGGATGTTCACCAATGAGCGCTCCGTTTCTTTCCGGAGTGAGCACATCACGCTTGCATACCTGCAAACCTGGCAGTTCACTATAAGGCTCCATATGCTCAGACTGATAGACCATAGCCGGGATACGGAATTTAGGGAAAAATACTTTTAGTGCTTTGGCCCCACTTATTGAACCATTTCGGGGTATTAACTGGTAAACGATCCCTTGCCTTCCGGCTTGGGCGTATGCCAGACCGGGCGCAGCCGGGTGCTGCCCAATGGTATAGGCAATGTCATTGATCACCACTTCATCCCCGGGATTCGGTTGAAAAGACATACTCATCCCTCTCTCTGTCATTCTGTCATAGTGCAGCAAAAACCGGGAGTCGTAAAACGCCCGGTTTTTGCTGTAGTTATACATCTTCAGCTTGCTGCCTGCGTACGATCCAGTGCCGGGTCAGACATGACATCGGCCTGATCTATGTAAAGCAGTTTAGCGAGCTTGGTCAGCTGTACGGAATTTGTTGGCAATAGCCGTCAGTTCCGCGCTGATGCTGTTCAGCGTTTGAACGAATGATTGCATTTGTTTGCTTGCTTCCTGGAACTCCTGGAAGAAGCGTTGTTTCGTCATACCTTCCCATTGTCCTTCCATGCTTGTGATGGATTGAGTCAATGTAGAAACGATTTGCTGACTTTGCTCACCGCTTTGTTTGAATTGGTTGGAAACCTGATCAAGTTGTTCCGGGGTAACTAAAATGCGTCCTGCCATGTGTAATTTCCTCCTTGGTTTGTGCAATTAAATTTTTGCTTGTTCAAATTGTACTATACCAGGATCGATCGAACAAAAGCCGAAGGACCTAATCCTATTTACCCCATTTTTGGTGATTGAAACTTCCCCTAACAGACTATTTACATAAATGATTCACTTTCTGCTGTCCATAATTCGCACTTCTGTAAACTGCCTAATCAGGATACCACAGGTTCGGTTCCTCTTCTCCCCCGAAAGGTGGGATCTGTGAATCTCCAAGCTACAGGTTCAGGCTGCATTGCCTGGATCAATGTAGCGGGAGAACCGTCGGGCGGCGCAGCATCCTGGACCCGGTATACTGCCGCCACCGCGGAAAGGGGATCGGATACTACAGCAGCAGCTGCGGCGTGTGTAGGCATGATTTCCCCTACACGATTGTTTTCTAGAACGTTAAGCATATTGACCGCATTGCCATAGGCTGTGTTCACATGACTCAGCACTGTACGATACTCCATGTCTGCCTGCTGGAATAACAAGGCTTTGCGTCCCAACTGCACGCTTAAGTCCATAAAACGACGCACCGCATCTTCGCCAAGTCGCTTGCTGTGACTCCATTCACTCATCACCGCAGCCCGGGCCTCAATATCCCACTCCAGCGAATGGATTGCCTGTTCCAACACTGTCATCTTTTGCTGTATTTGCTCCGCCGCATACTGAATCTGCCTGCTCAGTGCCCGAAGCACATCCGGTTCCACACGAATGCGCATTTACCATCACCTTTCCTCTTCCCCTGCAGGCTGTTTAAGCCAGTCCAGCAGCATCTCGTGAAACTGTTCTCTCGTCGTCAGCGCCGCTACAAGCCAATCATCTGAAGCGGCTGTACTCATGCGGAACAACCAGTTGGATACAGAGCTAGCAGCGAATGCTGCTGACTGTGACTTCCAACCTTCTCCGTTCCATACAAGCAATCGCAGTTCACCATCTGATTCTTTGTTAACCAGACAACGTGCAAGAGCCAGCGAACCTTCCGGGTCGTTCGTCTCCTGTGCCAGTTCATCAGCAACTGCAGATTCTTCTTTGTTGTTAAGCTCGTTCATAACATCATAGAATTTTTTCTTGGAGCACATCAATGCCGGCTTCTCCGCTGGTGAATGGCCACTCCATTTCATCCTTTGAATCAGGAAGTCAATCGCTTCACGAACGTTCCCGAGATCAGATAACCGGAAGGAGTCCGGTTCATCAGCAACACGGGAAACTTCAACAACCCGTTCGTCCGTGCAATGGATATAACTTTCATACGAAGTGCCACTGGATGTGTAGCGAATCCAGCAAGCCCTGTCTGACAATCCAGCAATGGCTACTCTGGAGAAAACGGTCGGTGTCATGATCAGCTCATTGCTGTCCTGATCCTGAATCAAATATCCCTTTTCGAGCAGAGAAGTTTTGACGTGCTCCCATTCCACAGCGATGTCTTCTGCCATGTAACCGCGGAAGGGGTCTTCAACGCCAAGCAATCGGTCTGAACCGAGAATCCCGGCCAGGAAAAAAAGTTCTTTTATTTGCAAAGTGACTACCTTTTGCTTGGAATCATGAACCGTCAACATTATGAGCCACCTCCCCTCAAACTACAACATGCCATCGGTCACGAATTTCAGAAATCCAATCTGTCATTTTCCAGGTGTCATCACAAGGAACTGCACCTTTAACCCTGGAATATTTGCGTTTAACATAATAACCTTGACCTGGTGGCAGTACCTTCAGCCCAGCTGAGCTACCTCCAGATTCGGTATAAGGAATACGGAAGAACGAGAGATCGTTAGGGTCTAAAGTCCCGAACAACAATCCACTCTGGGAAGCCTTCACATCACTTACCCAGTCTGAACCAAACGTTGGGAAATCAGCTGGAACACCCGAAAGTATGACATGTATCCCGCGATCCCGCCCTTGACGAACAATCGCTCCCAATTGATCTTTCACGTTAAAATCATTCAACTGTTTGGACAGAGTATCCGCATCATCGATTACAAGCACGATCTCCGGTCCACCCTTTAACTCGCCTCTTTTTAGAACTTCATCGTACAACTGTTGGATCACAGGCGCAAGCTGTTCTTCACGGGACACATGTCCGCGGACATGGGGCAAACTGATGATCTCTCCCAGTCCTCCGGTACCATATCTCATATCTACCGTATAGATTTGCACATCTTCAGGAGAAGCATGATACGCCAGAGATAACATCCATGTCAACAAAAATGTTGTTTTACCGCCCTCCATTGGACTTGTGACCATAAAATGCGGACCTTCACGCAGGTTCAGCAAGAAAGGCTCGAGATCATCTGTCAACAATCCTACAGGAACATTGACCGTCGAGAATTCTCCTGCTTGGGCAATTGCCCCCGTACTTACAAGTAAATCCTTGAGCTTCACTTCTTCAGGAAGCGGAGCAATCTGCGGAGCCTCTTCTCCTGTCCAGCTATTCCGAATCTCTGCGATCAACCCGCGGAGAGCAGACGAACGTTTCCCTTCATCCTCACCGGACGATGGCAGAGCCGCTTGGAACATTAATGGTGGTACCTGTCCTTTTACAAGACCTCTACCTGGTGGAAGCTGGCTTGGTGCCTTGGAAGGCCGTCCAACTGCGTAATAATAGTCACTTGGATCGGATAGTTCAAAGGAAACCGCGTTTGGTATGTTGCTTCTGAACTTCTCGAACACATCTGTCACCCGATTCGCAGTCAGAATGAATGTAATTCCAAGACTTCCACCTTCACGAAGAATCGTTTCCAGCAGTTCATTCTCTTCTGGGTAAGCATTGCGGAATGATAGATAACCATCTATTACAACAACAATCTGTGGAACAGCTGCATGTGCTGTACGACGATAAGCCGAAATCGTTTTAACGCCTGCCTCCGAGATCATATCTTTACGCTGTGCTGACAGCTTGAGAATATACCGGAATAGACGCTTGATCCGATCCTCCTCTTCGGCCATCAGAACGCCACCGATCTGCGGCAGTCCTGTAAAGTCCTTCATCATCCGTCCCATATCAATAATGTATCCATGCCATGGATCCGTACGACGAGAACGTGCCAGTGACATCAGCAAAGTCTGGACAAACGTCGTTTTACCCAAACCAGGCATACCGTACACAATCAAATGCCCTTGATCTACGGGGAGTGCAAGAGGCATCTGACGCTGGTTAGGCAGATCATCAAGCAGACCAACCACTGGCTTCAAGCCACTTGCTCCGCCGTCAAGCAATAGCTCTCTGTGCTCTTCATCCTGCCAATCCGTTAGACTATCCCATTCCAGCGTCTCGGGAAGGGGAGGCAGCCATGGACCAGGCAATCTTTTGATACCTGCATCTGCGGCAGACTGTGCCACATAATCAATGAAGACCTGTAGTTGCTTAGGAACATCTTCGCCTTTGAGGACAGCCCTGCGTTCGCCAGTTAAAAGTGGTTCTCTCTTACCGTTAAGACGCACCTCCATGACAGGCAGTACAGTCGATGTGTCCTCCTGCTGGTTATAAGGCGCACCACTCCAGGCAAACTGCATCTCCTCAAATACCTCATCACTGCCGACCTGGAAATATCCGCGGCCCGGCTTAGTAATCCATGCTGCATTAGGGATTTTGATCATATCCCGGCTGTCTCCCTCGCTCTGTACACGAAGACAGATACGGAAACGGGAGTTACTCCATATTTTGTCATCCACTACGCCTGCCGGCTTTTGAGTTGCCAGAATCAGATGGACACCCAGTGTTCGGCCAATAGCCGCAATACTAATCAACTCATCCATGAATTCCGGCTGGTCCCGTTTCAATTGGGCAAACTCATCAATAATAATGACCAAATGAGGCAATGGCTGTTCATGTCTGGAACGTAAAATCTTGTAATATTCATCAATGTGCTGAAGGTTACCGGCATCATTCAATATCTTCTGCCTTCTGACCAATTCGGCCCGAAGCGAGATATTGGCCCGTTCAATCAAATTGCCATCCAGGTTGGTGATCGTACCAACCACGTGAGGCAAGCCTACGAACGTATTGGACATCCCCCCGCCTTTGTAGTCAATCAACATAAAGGCCAGGTCATGGGGATGGAACTCTGCAGCCAGGGAAGCCACGATAGACTGTATGACCTCACTTTTACCTGAACCCGTCGTACCTGCGATCAATCCATGTGGGCCGTGACCCTGACGTTCTATTTTATCATGTAAGTTGATGGCAATTTTCTTGCCACCTGCGCGCACGCCCATGGGTACAGGCAGCGTATCCGGATATCGTGTCTGACCCCAGCGGGTGATTACATCCAGGTCTTCAACACGTGAGGTGCCAAGCATATCAAATAACGGAAGGATTTGCGGGATGTCCGAAGCGGAAGATCGCTTCAGCCGAATGGGAGACATGTAACGTGAGAGTGCCTCAGCGGTCTCTTTTGATATCACATCTGGTGTGTACGTCTGCTGTACAACGTCAGCATCTTCCGTTTTTTTGATGTACACGCCCTTGCCTTTGGATGCTTCCATGATCAATTGACAATGCATCGGAAGGGATTCCTTGCGGTTTGCCAAAATAATGGTACACACATCGATCTCCTGTGCAGATTCAAGCAATAATGGAAGAAGAGGCTCTTCTTCAATAAGCTGTGTGTCCGAGAGAACCACCACATAACATGGAGTCTGCACACTTTTTTTGTATCGGTCCTCTTTGTTGTTTCGACGACGGTTTAACACGGAAAACAAGCTGTCCGCCAATTGATGCGCACCGCTGTGCCTGTCGGCCATATAGCGTTGTCCCTGATCTTCATCCCAGATATGGGGTAACCAGCGCAGCCAGTCCCATTCCTTCGCTTCTTTTTCTTCATAAAAAGCAGCAATCTTCAATTCATCCGGCGAGTGCCGCACCGTAAGTTGTGAAATGATGACGCGCAGTGAAGCAAGCACTTCTTCCCGATTCCCTACCAACCCCATCACTTTCGATTGGAACAGCGGAAGCGTAATGGAAGCATCGGGGACCGTCTCAAATTCTGCTGCAAGTTCATGAGCTGCCTCAATTAATTCATCTTTTTCATAACCATCCACTCGTGGAACCTGCAGTTTAATTCGGAATGGAATTTCTCCCGTACCGATCCGTACCTGCAAGAAATCGTCATCTTCCGGTGAACGCTCCCATAAGGAACTGTTGCGATTCTTCACGACTTGGAGACAAACATTGGGATCACCATGAATCTCGTACAGGCTCTTGACCTGCTCGGCTTGAGCTTCCTTGAGCTCTTCACGGTGCTTATCCAATTGTGCTCGGTACATGGCCTTACGTTCTTCGATTTTTTTGCGATACGTCTTTTTGTTACTCAGATACACAAAAAACGGAATGGTATATGACGTAAGCATCATCATGACAGTCATCATCTGAAACATCATATAACTGCTGTTGCCCATTTTGCCCGTCATGTTGATATATACGTAGAATCCGATACTGACCATCGTCATCATGATCGGTATTATAATAGAAATCATTGAAAACGTAGGTTTGCTCGGCTCCGTTGGAGGTCTGAGAATTTCCAGCCTTTCTTCCTTAAGAACCGGTGTCATTCTTGGAGAACGTTGATATAACACATTCACGAAGAGAAGACCTCCTTATAATTGGTTCGATAATGAATGTATACGTCAAATAGACTCATTCGTTGCTCTCCTGCTGAAATAACGAACGTCTTCCGTATACAGGTGCTTCTTCCGTAGTGGTTGAGAATGCCCGCTGAACCCGTACACAGCTTCCTTGCCGCAGGCCCGTTTCCATCAGCTGCTGCGAGTTCTGCGGAGAGAACCACAGACCTTCGGGGAATTTGGCTTCAAGGATGTACTGGATACCATCACCAGGCGCCTGTCCAAAAATCCGCACCCCCAGCAATGTTTTTAAATGTTCAATCGTACACTCATCCGGGACTTCAATGTCGAACCATTCACCTTCCTCCCGGCCGGAATACACGGTAAGAATCATCATAATCCCTCCCATGGTCTCATATGTAAATTGTCCTAATGTCAAATTAAATCAAATAAATGCGGATGAATCGTTATTCCAACCCTATTTTCTTACATTAACACCCTGTTTGCAATGTACAACCTGTGTTTTTGTTACATATGACCCACATAAATATTAAAATATCGTCCAATGGACTCAGAACTTTTGAGGCATTATTCACGTTAATTGTTGCGAGGATGCGAAAACACTTCTTTTTCTTCCATATAAATGGGAGAGAACATTTCGTATTCGGGACTTCCTATTCCTTCGTCCACAATCAAATTGTGAACACTTTTCAAACATTGCCCACCTTTATGTTTTCATAAGCTGATTTTAAGGTAATTTTAAGCATTGGAATTTAATATAACCAGTATGAAATAACTCTCGTGAGGTGATTTCTAGTGAGAACACTAATAACTTTTCAAAACAAATCAATCCCTGTATATTTCAATCAAGAAAACAAACAACCTATGCAAAAGACATTAAGACTGCTTAGTAGTGCCCTTGAGCATAAAATCAGTAATGGTAAACGCGCTTTGCAAAAATGTCTGCACTCATTGATTAGCATTGAGATTGTCGGTTGTGAGGCTATTCTGCACAGCCGCAGTGAAAATGACTCTCTAGCCTTGTCGCTGTATTAAAGCAGAGTCGGTAAAAAAATTGCATATGCAAGGAAAAAGGAAGCTGTCCATGAAGACAAGCTTCCTTTTTTTTGATGAGGGCAAGGTTCCTCTATCTATTTTAATGCACTCTGCTGACAGCATAAGTAGTCTCATGCTCCTCTGCGATCTCGGCTCTGCGGATACGAATGACAAACAGCCGAACCAGATTGGCACGTGTATGCTCTTCCTGACAAGTGTTCAATTTTCTCAAAATAAAACGGTCAATGGACATGGAGTTCAAGCCCCTTTACCTTTGGATTTACGGATCGGTACTCCCGTGTATCCATAAATAACCAGATTGGACGAGCCCCAAACAGCTTTTCCCTCGGATTTCTCCAGGTCCAAATTGATGATGTAATAACGTGCAAAAGCCCGCCACCTCAAGGCAGGAGAGGACTTTCGCATTCCATGTCGATCTATCTCGAACGATCTGTTTAATTGATGCCAGGGAAATCCCGGTATTCATGCTGCAGACTGATCCAACGGGTACGTGTGAATTTCTCAATGGCCCAATCGCCACCAAAACGGCCAATCCCGGAAGATTTTTCGCCGCCAAACATGACATGTGCCTCATCATTTACAGATTGGTCATTCACATGCACCATACCGGATTCAATGTTCTGGGCTACCCGGTAACCCCTCTCCAGATTGCTGGTGAATACAGAACCACTTAATCCATATGGTGTATCATTTGCCAGACGGACAGCTTCTTGCTCGTCTTCTGCTCGCATGAGGACGGCCACCGGACCAAAGAGTTCCTGTTGGACAATATCTTGTTCAGGTTTGACATCCACAAGCACCGTCGGTTCTAGCACACTGCCCTTACCTGATCCGCCATGAAGCAAACGCGCACCCTCTTCCTGAGCAGTTTGAATCCATTCCAACAAGCGTTGTACTTCTTTTTCGCGAATAAGGGGACCTACCATCGTTTCTGAATCTGCAGGATCGCCTGTCCGTATACGCTTCGTTTTGTCCACGAACAACTTGACAAATTGGTCATATACATCGGCATGTATGATGATCCGGTTGAGTGCCATGCAGATTTGCCCCTGATGAAGAAATTTGCCAAAAACCGCAGCCTCTGCGGCTCGTTCAATGTCTGCGTCTTCGAGTACCACCATTGCATTATTACCGCCAAGCTCAAGTGCCGTTTCTTTTAAATGCTCTCCTGCCAGTTTCCCGATCCCCTGCCCGACTTTGGTCGATCCTGTAAAGGAAATCACCTTGGGAATGGGATGAGCAACAAAATAATCCCCTATTTCACCGCCACTTCCGGCAACCACATTCAGGACACCTTCAGGTAATCCGGCATGATGAAATAAATCCGCGATCAACCAGCCTGCCGTAATCGGCGTGTCCGATGCTGGCTTAATAACTACACCATTTCCAAGTGCAATGGCCGGGGCAACGGAGCGAAGACACAAATGGAGTGGGAAGTTCCATGGTCCAATGACTCCGACCACACCCTTGGGTTCGCGAATGACTCGGTTTTCTTTGCCTAGCGTGTTTGAAGGAAGCAGCTCACCTTTTATTCGGTACGGAAACGAAGCCGCTTCATCGACTATACGTTTCGCTGCGGCAAACTCAGCTTCTGCCTTAATACGCGTACTCCCCGATTCTGTAATCAGCAGATTCAATATTTCTTCTTTGCGATTGGTCATTAAGGATGACACTTTTCGCAATATGCCTTCTTTTATACCTGGCAGGGACTTTCTCCATTCTAAAGAGCTTTTTTGGGCGGCTTCATATGCCCGATCTATATCGGTCTTACTGGAAGAACGCCAGGTTGCAATCACTTCGCCCGTATAAGGGTTCATGTTCTCCATCGTTTTCTCACCGGAGCCTTCTACCCATTCGCCATTAATATACTGTTTGGTCCAAGTTGCAGGTGTTTTCTCCATTAAAGTCATCTGGACGCGCCTCCTAATCAAGATTAGATGTCCTTCCTTCTTCTATAAGAAGTGTAGTACTTCATTAACCTGATTAAAGATTGCGCAAACGCGTCACTCATGACTCTACTAATCCGACGGAGGCGCCTCCTGTCTGGCAAAATCATTCAGATTCTCCCAGCCGTAGGCTATCTCTATCAGATCTTGCCCTCCTATTCGTATGGGTTGTGTATGGACAGGACTTCCACCCATCTTTTCATAAAAACGGCATGCCGAATTTCGCTCCAATGCCCAGATCAATAGACGTTTCATGTCCAGAGAATGAAGATACCGTACAACCTGCACGGCCAGTTGCTGACCAATTCCCTTTTGCTGCGCATCTTCCAGCAAATAAATGGCATATAACTCTGCATCATAAGGCAGCTTACCTTCGCGCTCCCTTCCTCCGCAGGCAAATCCGACAATATTCCCTCCCGGCTGTTCAGCCACCACCAGAATCTGATTTTTTTCGTCAGAGCGTATGGTTTGCTCCCATTGGGATATTCTTGATTCTGTAGTCAAATGATCCAAAAAATCATCCGGTACAATATTGCGATATGTCGTCTTCCAACTCTCTGTATGTACACGGGCAATTCCTTCTGCATCCCCTTCACGGGCTTGTCTGATCTGTACCAACGAACACTCACCTACCTCTCAGATTGTAGTGGTTGTACATTATTATAAGCATGTTGATCCTATTTACCAAATCCATCCATACAGTCCGATTTAGGAGAGAGTAGCGATCAGCCCTTAGGGCCGGATCGTTACTCTTGTGCCTACAGATACCTTTGAAGAGAGATCCAACACATCTGGATTGTACATACGGATGCATCCGTGTGATACAGACTTGCCGATAGACGAAGGTTCATTCGTCCCATGGATGCCATAATGAGGTTCAGATAAGCCCATCCACAGTACACCAAAGGGTCCACCCGGATTTGGTTGTTTATTGACAATGGTAAATTCCCCTTTTGGAGTCTGAGTAAGCATCTTGCCTGTTGCCACTGGATAGCCCTTGATTACCTGATTGCCATCCAGAAGATATAACATGTGATCGGACAGATCCACGATAATTCTGTATTCCGGCATGACGACATCCCTCCTGACCTATTCTATGCTGAAGTCATAAGGATGCCCGCCTAATTTAAGCCTCTTCCCAATCGTTCACTCTCCGGGCATGTTTGGGTTTACGTGAATTCGAAGGTTTGCTTGTAGCAGTCCGACGCTTGGAAGCAACTGCTTCTTTCCGCTGCTGATACTGCAATTCCTTCTGCATTTTCAGGTAATTGTTTAGCCTTTTTTCTTCCAGAGACCCATTTTGAATGGCTTCGATGACAGCACAGCCTGCTTCACGTGTATGACTGCAGTCCACGAATCGGCATGCTTCAGCAAGTTGTTCAATTTCACCAAACGCCTGGGAAAGTCCATCATTTCCTTCATCCCACAGGTTCAGTTCACGCATGCCAGGTGTATCAATGAGCACAGCCCCTTGAGGCAAAACGAACATCTCCCGGTGGGTAGTCGTATGTCTTCCCCGACTGTCGTCCTCCCGAACGGATTGGGTAAGCTGCACATTCCGTCCCATCATCCAGTTGACAAGAGTAGACTTGCCACTCCCCGAAGATCCCGTCAAGGCTACTGTGGTCCCCGGCTGCAGATAAATTTCAAGTGAAGCTTTTCCATAATCCTCGGCAGCCGACAGCGCAAGCACTTCAATGCCAGGGGCAATTCCCTCTACCATCGCCCTTTTTTCCTCTACATCAGTGCATAAATCACTCTTGCTCAAAACGATGACAGGTCTAACCCCTCCATTCCAAGCCATCATAATATACCGCTCCAACCGTCTAAGGTTAAAATCATGATTAAGCGCTGCGACGATCAGCAACGTATCTACATTTGCAGCAATCAGCTGCTCTTTCGTTACGGACCCAGCAGCCTGCCTGGATACCCGGCTCTTCCTTGAGAGAATACCGTGAATTGCAGCCTCTTCTCCGGGCTCTCCCGTAATTGCTACCCAATCCCCTACTGCAGGAAGTGTCCCTGTCTCCAGGTTGTCATGACGCATACGTCCCGATACCCTTCCCCAGCATTCGCCTTCGGCTGTAATAAGACGCTGCAATTGTCCGTGGTCAGCTATGACTCGCGCAGGTTTTCTCAGTTGCTGATCCATCCCGGATTGCTGCCAAAATTCCTGCCACTCAGCAGACCAGCCGTACTTCTCCAAGTAATTGTTCAAATTGAGTTTCCTCCTAGATTATGTTTTAAAAACTACCTACCACTGATGCGAACGAGCCCTCCAGATCGGATTAAACGCAAATAAAATAAACCACGAGTGATAAACCACCCGCGGCAATTCGAAGTTAACAGAATCAAGATTCTCCTATATGCACTATCTGCAGAACGTTAAGTTTAACAAACTGCAGCATGCAATACAGGACACCCTTCTTTTCCGATAATCAAAAAAAGCCACGGGTGCGTCACCCGTGACTTCATCTGCACATGTAATCATACGCTATGCAAATATGGACATACCTGTCCAATCCACATACATTTACATGCTTTGATCCGTTCCGGAGACGCTGTCCATATTCAAATTAACGTATACTGCCGTTAGGTTTGTCATATAACATCGCCTCCCTTGTAGATTTATCCAACATGTTACACACTGTACTCTGCTTTTGTCAAGCCTAATTATATTATATGTTACCTGCCTGTTTTAATTTCATTACTTTCATTTCTTTTATTATAATCGTTATTTTACCTGATCCCAGCGTGTCCACATTTCCTTCGGATTAAGCTCGTAGATCCCATCTTCCCGATACATAAATTGATGCATGATGAATTCACGGCGAATGGTGGCAAAATCCTCATGGTACGTACGTATAAATTCATTGATTTCTTTCTCCGTATACTTGCGTCCGAATTCAAGCTGTTCAACCAGATGACCAAGCACGATCAGCTTCTTCTTGTACTGGGCAGGAATTTGACGCAAGCGTCCATCTTTGGAAAAGAAATTTCGCATGACCGATGCTTTTAGCGTTTCGTTCACATCACTCATATCGGCTACCTCCTCCCTTTTAAAAATAAAGTCAACGGAAGCCTGAGCATGCTCCCGTATAAAGGATGGGTTGAGGGAGAAGAACACCGTATTTTTCTCTCTCCGTTCCTTGATTAATGCTGCTTCTCTCAACTTGGATGCGTGATGAGTAACTGTGGGCTGTGACAGATTCAGCTTCTCGGCAAGTGCCTGTCCGTGCAGTTCACCCTCAGACAGCAATAACAGCATACGAAGCCGGGTAGGATCAGCCAAAGCTTTGTGGTAAGCCACAATTTTCTCCAGTTGCATGGGCGTCGCCTCTTTCGTTTAGATAAATATCTAATTTGATGTTAATCTTTTCTCTCAACAAAGTCAAACCTGTAATTCGGAATTTTCTTCCGTCAATTCCTGGCGTGAACTGGCATTACATGACTATTTACGGTAGGATAATATTGCTTGAATGAAGGAGGAGTAAGAACATGGAAGATGTAATTATCATTGGTGGAGGACCTTGTGGTCTATCCGCTGCCATCGAATGTGAACGGCTGGGTCTGTCAGCTGTCATTGTAGAGAAGTACAATATTGTACAATCCATCTATCTGTATCCAACCCATATGCAATTTTTTAGCACAGCGGAACTGCTCGAGATCGGAAATGTCCCGTTTAGTTCGCCAAACGACAAACCTTTTCGCTACGAGGCACTAGCCTATTATCGCAAAGTAGCCGAACACTTCGGCCTGCGTGTTCATAATTATGAGGAAGCCCGCGAAATCAAACGTAGAGACGATGCAACCTTCGAAGTACATACGGTCAACCGCCGCGGGGAAAGCATTGTTCATCAGGGACGCAATGTCGTTGTCGCTACAGGTTACTTCGACCACCCGAATTACCTCGGTATTCCGGGAGAAGACAAAGATAAAGTGACTCACTATTTCCGGGAAGCACATCCCTACACTCGTACACGTGTTGCAATCATCGGAGGCAGCAATTCCGCCGTGGATGCAGCGATGGAACTCGTCCGTGTAGGCGCCCACATTGACATGGTATATCGGGGTACGGGTCTGTCCGAGCATATAAAGCCATGGGTACGCCCTCTATTTGAGAGCATGGTCCAGAAAGGCCGCATTACGCTCCATCTCGGTGCACGGGTTAATGAGATTTTGGACGATTCCATTAGCCTGCTTCATGCAGATGGATCAACAAGCGAACTTGATAACGACTTCGTTCTGGCTTTGACCGGTTTCCGTCCGGACCGCAAACTGCTTTCTTCCGTCGGCGTTGAAATGTCAGATGACATGGACAAACCTGTGTACAATGTGGAAACGATGGAAAGCAGCGTACCAGGAGTTTACGTTGGCGGAGTCATCGCCTCAGGACGCAACGCCAATGAAGTATTCATCGAATCTGGTCGCTGGCATGGAAAATATATTGCGGAGCATATCGTAAGTCGGCAACGCGGGCAGGCTGAAGGGAATTGAAATCCATGGATATGACCTCTTTGCTGCTGCTCGTGTTTGCAGCACTTGGTATTATCAGCAGCAATACACCTGTGACCGTAGCCATGGTATTTCTGCTCCTGTTACGTGTATTGAATGTGAACCAAGCTTTTCCCTGGCTTGAAAAATACGGACTTACGCTTGGCATTATCATTTTGACAATCGGGGTCATGGCGCCCCTTGCTAGCGGCAAGATGAGTCTGCAGACGATCGGGGAGTCTTTCCTTCACTGGAAATCGCTGCTTGCCATAGGTGTGGGCTTACTGGTGGCTTATCTGGGTGGACGGGGCGCTACGCTCATGAGCACGCAGCCAACCGTTGTTGCTGGGTTACTTATTGGAACCATACTTGGGGTAGCCCTATTCAAAGGAGTCCCTGTGGGACCACTGATTGCAGCAGGCATACTGTCCCTGCTGCTCGGCAAATCCTGATTGAAGTTGGGACTTGACATTCTACTGACTGGCTGTATTTCCCACCGTTGTATGATATACTACTATTCATGCAATTCATGCATCCATGTCCATAGCAGAGAAATCAATTTAATTTGTATTCGTTTGCATAACCAAATTGATTCACCTCGCAATTATTAATGGCCGCAGGAGGATTCAGGTACCATGTCACGTCAGTTTATTACAGAAGCCGTGATGGTGGCTATTTACGGTCAATTGCTCGCGCCGCCCGCGCCTGTTGAATATATTGTTCCTTATACCACCGTCTTGGAGTTATATGAATTTCAGGTCAGTCCTGATCCTTTGATGGATAACCCTGCTGATGATCAGCATGTTAAATCGAAAATTAACGAGATCATTTCTTATTTTGAAGAACCGCTGAATAAGAAGAAGATTGAACGTGCCCTATCCGTTCCCTGGGCAAAAAGCCCGTCCATCTTGTTTGGTGATCAGGTGTCCATCGCTATTATCAATGCGGTGGATACAGCTCAGTATGGTGAGTATTTCGATCCGATTGAGACAGAGCTGCTGCTCACTTCACAGCGCCTGAGCATCCCCATTCTCACGGATCAGGTTGAACTGATCGCACGAATTATAGAGTCATCGGCCCCTGTGCAAGTATTTGATATTGATGACTTTGATTTTGCGATGGACGAAGAACCGCTCGATCAGGTCTAGCTGATCTGAAAAGTTCTGTATGCGCATGTGATATAGACAAAAGAAGCCTTCCCCCGTTGGAAAGGCTTCTTTTATCTTGCCGTTTAATCTAGTATCTTACCGTCAAGCAACATACGACTTAGACTATTCAGCACCGGAAGTGATCTCGGGTCAAAAAACTTCAACCCTGCCTCGCTGTTTACTCGCGACTCCACCAGACGATCCTGAATGATACGGGCTCGGAACAGGGCAATCACATAATAATCTTCATCCCCGCTGGAATGCAGCTGTCTCAGGTCGGGACCCGAATGCAGTGTTTCAAGTATCATGCTGTTTGCTGTCCATCCCGTCTCCTCCCACAATTCACGATGAGCTGTATCTTCAATGGCTTCGCCAGGACGCATCTGTCCAACGGGAATACGCCAATGACCTTGCTCGGCGTGCTGGATCAACAACAATTCACCTCGTTCGTTTTCAGCCCAAACTGCAGCCTTCACTACAATATGGGAGCGGTGTGCAATATATTGGGCCAAATCTCGGGCTGGCGGATTCAATTCCTATCCCTCCTGTTCGAAGCCGGCAGAAGCCAGCGGTACAATCCATGCTTAGATGCATTTCAATCCGGTTCCTTCACCTCGTTACACAGGTTGAACTGAAGGTATCGCAAGAATAACCCTGATTAGACCTCAGTATAACGATATTCGATATCTTGTCCTTCTTCCACTACATCGACATGCAGCTTGTGGCCCTTCAGGTACCAATAATCGTGATCTTCCATAAAAAAGCGAATCCCCGAAACTTCTGTTTGTTCAGCCGGGTGGCGCGGTTCCTCAACAGCGATTCCCAGTGAAAAACCAGGATGGAGACCTCCGCCGGAGCTATAACGCGCGAAGAATCGGATGCTGTCTCCTTCGTTCAAGTTTAGTTCCTCTTTATACCAGCGGGCAGCGCGGTCAGATACATGTATGGTACTCATTTGATGTCAGCTCCTTCTCTATATATATGTTACATCATATCGCTTGATGGGCTTGAGTTCAAACATTACACCACAGAAATAAACAAAAAGAGCTGCTTATGCAATTGTGAAAAAAGTTTGACAGATCCCAAAAGGCGGTGTTAAGATGCAAACATACGAGATCCACATTCAATTTATTTCCAAAACAGAAAGGGTGATTACGGTGTTTAACATTCATATGGATGGTCTATTCAGCTCACAATTAAATACCGGAGCACCCTCGAAATCGTTATTCTGTACTTAAGTCAGCACTGCAGTAATCCTGAATAAGGTTAACTGCCGCGCACACTTTCGATACTTATGTTCAGCGGTGGCTCTGCTCTCGGAGCCATGCGCCGTATGATTGATATCCAAGACATACCGCCTGCGTGCGGTATGTCTTTTTTTGTGGGTAGAAACCGGTACACATGAGTAGATAACGTATTTCACTGACACTTGAAAGGAAGGGATACCACTTGTTCTCTGTACTCAAAAACCTGGCCTGGTTCTTCCGGCTGGAACGCAAACGATACCTGATTGGTGTCATTTTGCTCATTCTCGTGGGTGTAGCCGAACTGCTCCCCCCTCGTCTGCTAGGCAATGCCATTGACGAGATTGTGCGCGGTTCCATTACTGGCGCCTCACTCACACGTTACATTTTACTTATTCTAGGAACAGTCGTTATTATCTATCTGACCACGTACATATGGATGCACAAACTGTTTGGTGGTGCGAATCTGGTTGAACGCTTGTTGCGGTCACGTTTCATGGATCACCTGCTGCGGATGACCCCGCCTTTCTTTGAGAAGAACAGAACGGGAGATCTGATGGCTCGTGCGACCAACGACCTTCGCTCCATTGCCACAACAGCAGGCTTCGGCATGCTGACACTAACGGACTCAACTGCCTTTCTGGCCACCGTATTGTTCGCTATGGGTTTTCTGGTGAGCTGGAAACTGACCCTTGCTGCAATACTGCCATTGCCATTTATCGCGATTGCCATGATGATCTACGGGAAAGCCGTTCATCAACGTTACACCTTGGCACAAGATGCGTTCGGGGACATGAATGATCAGGTTCTTGAATCCATCGCGGGTATTCGTGTGGTTCGTGCTTATGTTCAGGAACGTCTGGACCAGAAACGGTTTGCTGATGTCACCGAAGACGTTTATCGCAAAAACCTGGCTGTTGCCAAGATGGATGCACTGTTTGAACCTACGATTCGGCTGTGTGTTGGTCTCAGTTATGTAATTGCGTTAGCCTATGGGATTTATCTCGTGTTCCACAATGAAATCACTCTTGGAGATCTCGTGTCGTTCAACATGTATCTGGGGATGATGATCTGGCCTATGTTTGCCATTGGCGAACTGATTAACCTGATGCAGCGTGGCAGCGCCTCACTGGACCGGGTTAACGAAACTTTATCTGTAGAGCCTGCTGTCCAGGACGTTGATCAGCCAGCACATATTACGAATCCTGAAGAGATCTCGATGCGTGATGTGACATTCCGTTATCCAAGTTCCACTGTCGATAATCTTAGCCATGTCAGCTTCTCGCTTCGCCGTGGTCAGACACTCGGTGTCGTGGGACGTACGGGAAGCGGCAAGTCCACCCTGCTCAAACAGCTGCTTCATGAATACCCTGCCGGTTCCGGTACATTAAGCATATCGGGCCATCCGATTCAGGAGATCGCCAAGGATGACTTACACAGCTGGATCGGTTACGTTCCGCAGGAGCAAGTGCTATTCTCCAAGTCAGTTCGTCAAAACATTCAATTCGGCAAGCCGGGTGCAAGTGATGAAGTCATTATGGAAGCCATCCGTACTGCAGCCTTTGATGGAGATTTGGGGACATTATCCGATGGACTGGATACCCTTGTTGGTGAAAAGGGAATTGCCCTGTCGGGGGGACAAAAACAGCGGGTATCTCTGGCACGTGCCTTTATTGCCGATCCGGATATTCTGATCCTCGATGATGCCTTATCAGCAGTCGATGCAAGAACGGAAGCCAAAATCATTGAAAATATACGCAACAAACGCTCGGGCAAAACCACGCTGATCTCAACGCACCGCCTGTCCGCCATTGAACACGCAGACCGGATCATCGTACTGGAGCACGGGAAAATTACGGAAGAAGGAACCCACCAGGAACTGCTTGCCATGAACGGCTGGTACCGTGAACAATATGAACGGCAACAGGTGGAATCCAATCTGTCCACGTAGGAGGTCAACGTTTTGAAGTCGAATACAGGCAAAAGGCTGCTGCAATATGCCCTGAAAGCCAAAGGTACTTTTATTGCAGCATTAATCATGTTAACGATCGGTGTAGCGGCTGAGCTCGCCGGTCCGTTCATCGCCAAGTCGATGATTGACAATCATCTGCTTGCCATTGAGCAGCCGTTCTATGAAACAGAGGCTTCATCCGAAGCCGCAGTGTACAACGGCAAGAATTACAAACGAGAAGGCAGATTCGAAACCGGTGAAGTGAAAGGTGCCGAAGTCAGAGTACTGCAGGCCGGCAAAAGCTTTTATTTCGTCAATGAACCCGTAACTGCACCCGATGGAGATCGTTCATATGAGAATGGAACCTTAACGGTTACGCGTGCGGGTGAAGTGACTGGCCAATTTGAAGCAGAGCCGCTTTCCGCGGGTGAACTCTTCGCTTTTTACAAACCTGAGATGCCAAGCATCTATCAATTAATTGTATATTACATGATCTTTCTCGTGATCTCGGTCATTATGGAGTTTGGTAAAACCTACTGGCTGCAATCCTCTGCAAACAAGGTCATTCAAAGGCTTCGTAATGATGTCTACGCCCATATTCAACGGCTGCCCGTACACTTTTTTGATAATCTTCCCGCAGGTAAAGTCGTTTCTAGGGTCACAAACGATACTGAAGCCGTTAAGGATCTGTTCGTTGCCGTGCTATCGAACTTTTTCTCAGGGATCATTACGATTACAGGTGTATATGTCGCCCTCTTCCTACTGGATTTCCGCCTCGGACTGATCTCGTTGTTCGTTGTACCGATGCTGATTCTGTGGATTGTGCTCTATCGTAAATTCGCTACCCGTTACAATACCATTATTCGTTCACGGCTGAGTGAGATCAATGCGATCATTAATGAATCCATTCAAGGGATGTCCATTATTCGCGTATTCCGTCACCAGAAGCAGACCAAACAGGAATTCGAAGATCTGAACGACGATTATATGAAACATCAGAACAAAATGCTGAACTTAAACGCCTTCACTTCTCACAACCTGGTAAATGTATTGCGGAATATCGCCTTTGCCGTTGTTCTATGGTACTTCGGTTCCAGTGTGCTGGACGGCTCCAGTATTATTTCACTGGGTGTTCTGTATGCATTCGTCGATGTTCTGGGTCGTTTGTTCCAACCGATCACCGGCATGGTCAACCAACTGGCGAACCTGGATTCCTCCCTCGTATCCGCTGGACGTGTCTTTGAGCTCATGGACGAACAGGGAGAACCGGTAACCGATGGCTCGATGCCAAGGTACAAGGGAAATGTGGTATTTGACGATGTATCCTTCGCATATAAAAAGGACTTCGTGCTGAACAATATCTCGTTCAAAGCCTCACAGGGCCAAACTGTTGCCTTGGTTGGTCATACCGGTTCGGGTAAAAGCTCGATTATTAACCTGTTATTCAGGTTCTATGATCCGCAAAAAGGCAAGATTACCATCGACGGTCAGAACGTCAAGGAGTTGCCGAAACAGTGGATTCGGCAGCATATGGGGATCGTACTTCAGGATCCCTATCTGTTCACCGGCACCATTGCGTCTAATGTAAGTCTTGGAGATGAGCGCATTACTCGCGCACAGATCGAGCAGGCGCTTCGTGATGTAGGAGCAGAACGGATCCTGGCACATCTGCCTCAGGGATTCGATGAACCCGTTATCGAAAAAGGAAGTACGCTATCTGCCGGACAACGTCAATTAGTTTCTTTCGCCCGAGCACTCGCCTTCGATCCGGCTATTCTTATTCTCGACGAGGCAACGGCCAATATCGATACGGAAACGGAAGCCTTGATTCAAAATGCACTGGAAGTCCTCAAAAAAGGACGGACCACATTCATCATCGCTCACCGCCTCTCAACGATTCGTTCTGCTGACCAGATTCTGGTCCTGCACCGCGGTCGCATTGTGGAACAGGGTGCTCACGATGAACTGATGGAACTTCAAGGACGATATTATCAGATGTATCAGCTTCAACAAGGCGCACAAGCGGTTAGCGGGGGAAATGAGAGCAGCAGCTCAGGTCAGGTTATCCCTACAACCCCTTCCTTGGCTGGAGGTAATCTATAACTCTTTATTCATAAGACATTCATTGACCATACAATGTCTAAAGGTTCTCTTTTCCCGCCCTGCGTGCAGACTTTCCGGTCTGCGCACAGGGCGTTTTTCTAATGTGAACAAAGCGAAGTGCATAAGGAGGTTCATATAATGAGGAGGCGTATGATTGAAAACGGTTGGACTTATCACAGCTGCCCAGTTGTGCAAAAAGAAAAGACAATCCACACTTTTCGCCTCAAGGCTACTGCAGATTGTCTATCCATCCTTTTACCGTATATCCCATGTATAACACAGTCTCTCGCGCCAAAAATGGAATTTGGCTGCGCCAGGTCTGATAGGCTGTCGTTTGTGTTGGAGACGGAACAACATCCATGCCTAGTCCGCTTGCCAGCTTCATGGCCCGCTTCATATGCAGCGGGTCACTTATAATTGTATAATTCTGGTACCCTGCCTTATCCCCAATCACGATGGAGTTAATCAAATTCTCCTCTGTAATTCTAGATTGTGTTTCGATAAGAATATCTGCAGGATCTACGCCGTGTGCAACTGCATAATCTCTCCCCACTTCCGCTTCAGAGCGCTCGCCTTCACGGCCAGAACCGCCGGTCAGGATGAGGTTAGGTATCGTCCCTTGACGATACAATAATATAGCATGTTCGATCCGCTCTCGAAATACTGGCGAAGGATTATCCCCGTCAACAGCAGCACCAAGGATGATGGCGGCATCACTTTGTCTGGTTGATTGCTCAGCCGTGTAAGCCGTGATCAGCCAGGCCGTAACTATGGCCCAGAGAATCCCCATGAGCATCAGGGATGTAATGGAAATGACCAGCCAGCTTCGTTTCCCTCTTCTTTTCCGTTTTCGTTCCCCTACCTTGCCTTCAATCAAGCTGATTCTCCTCTTCCATGCTTCGGGCATGCGAGCTCTCTGAATGCATTTGTTCAAGTCGCCGCAGCGCCGCAGCCGACTCAGCATTCAATCCAAGCTGTGCTATCCAGGCACCCGTGTACTGTTGAAGGCTAATCTCAAGCTCCTGGGCACGGGATTTGAAATCCTCTAATTCCTTGATCATGCGAGTTCGTCCCTCAGGACTAAAGGTTTCGTGAATTCGTTCCTTAAAGTAATGGTGCACAATGCTGTTCCGCTGCTTCCATAGTTCATTCAACTGACGGGTTTCTTCATCTGAAAACGTAAAGTGATGCTTAACCTCATGGATAAGTTGCCCAAGTGAACTGCTCATTTTCCGCTCGTATAGATCTTCCAGATCTTCATCGGATACAACTTTGCCTTGAGACATTTTCATCAACAGGATCAGATTGACGAGCTGCTGCTCAAGAGCCTGTCCATAGTAAACAGCTAATCCATAGTATGCAAACAATTCTCTGGAGTGTTCGCTATCCAGCATGTCACCATGCTGCATGTCTGAGTTTTGCAAAAGCGAGCTCCCCTTTCATTCCCGTACCCATTTCCCGTTTTATGTTCCTCTATCGTAACTAAAGAAAGAGCAACATTCAAGTCGTAGGGATTATCGGCTTCTAACTCCGTAAATCCCTTCTTCCAGCCAGCCATATATGAATGGACAGCAGGACGAACGCGTACATTACAGCCCACAGGATGGGCAATAAGACAGTTATCCACTTTGCTTCTTCAAATAACATCATTTCACGCACAAGATAGAAAGCTGGGGGCAAGACTTTGCTCAACCATTGCAGCCAGTTTGGCAAATGACTTGCGAGTGAACCTTGGACAAATGAAAGAAGCAGCATAACAATCAAACCAGGCAGACTGCGACTAAGCCGGGAAATATACGATTTTTGAAAGAAAAGACTTACAGCTAAACCCAGTAGAGATAATGCCAAATGTCCCGACCACGCCATCATCCACTCTCCGCCAGTCGGCGGTCTCTCGAACATACCAAACATCACAGGATACAACACGGTGATCACCACAAGCGCACATTGCATCAACCAGGTGCACCATAATTGGCCAAGGATAACTTTTCGTCGGTTTCCTGCATGCAGAACAAGCAATTGAATTTGCCCTGCTGGCTCTGCGTTCATTACGGTCAATCCTAGCCAGGCAGACCCAAAAAAGAGAAGCATGGCCGTAACACTATAACTGTCCGCTATCGGGTTCGGCCGATATGAGTAGATCAGGAGCATGGCGATGATGTACATCACCACGGGTGCAAAATACTTCTGTGAACGGATGTACTGTCTGAGCAAATACCGGGTTAGATGAATCATGGAGATTCTCCTTCCATAGTGTCCAACCGAGAATGGGAGGAAGCAGATTCGGTGGCGCTTTTCTTCCGATGATTAGCCGGATGATGACCTTCCAGCAAATGCTCCATATGTACTCGGCTTTCCTCTTGCAAAACAGACACAATCGAACTACCAGCCGCAATAATTTCATGGATCACATAATCCGTGGTACTGCGTTCAACTTTCCAGTCCCATACTACTTCGTTGCGATCATGCATATCCCCATGACGATGGATCTGTAATACACCCTCCTGTTCAATAAGTTTCGAATATGTATTTTGCAGCTCCATATTCGATCCCTTCATTAAACTCTGGATTTGGACAATGGGCTCTCCCAACTCTTTTAGATCTGCGCGTTTCCAATGCCGTAATACACGACCATTTTGAAGTACATAGACCTGATCGGCCATACGCTCAATAAATAGCGGTTCATGACAAGCTGTCACAATGGAGGTTCCTTTCTTTTTCCATTGCTGCAGCAGGGTTACGACCGCCTCCTGGGCAGGAAGATCCAGGCCGGATAACGGCTCATCCAGCAGCATGAGCCCATCTGGACCTGGCAGCATAGCTTGAATCAAGTTGACCTTTTGAAGCAATCCTTTGGATAACAGGGATAATTTCTGATCTAGCGCAGACCCAAGAAAAAGCAACTCACTCAGCTCGTTTATTCGTTGTCGCAGCAACGCAGGTCGGATGCCACGAATCCGGCCCATTTCCCACAAATATTCGCCTGAAGTGAATGGCAAACGTGGCAATCCATCGAGCGCGTACATCTTCTTTTCTTTTATCGTCTGACACACCACGCCATGATCAGGAACCAAGAATCCTGCCAAGGTGCGCAGCAGGGTGCTTTTACCTGAACCATTTCTGCCCACCAACACAGCGCATTCTCCAGCTTTTACATGTAAATTAATCCCATTCAATACGGATACGCCTCCGAGACGTTTACTCACATGCTGAAGCGAGATCCCTTCGGGCAACTTGCCAGCTTCCTCATTTTTAGTTCCATCTGCTTCACAACCAGTTCTACGCTTCCCCCATCTCACAGTACATCACATCCGCTCAGGTGCCCGGACGCCGAGCAAATAGAGACTGCGGACAATACGTTCCGCTGTGCACTTGGTTAGATTCACCCGGAACGGCCGTACTTCAGCGGGGGCGTCAGCGATCCGTTCTGCGTGATAGAAACGGTTGAATGCCTGAGCCAAATCAATCGCATACTTGGCAATCACCGAAGGTTCATTACGCCCAACGGCTTTTTCAAGATATTGCGGATAATCTGCCAATAACTTAAGCAGCGTCCAAGAGGCGTCTCCAACGGTCGCTGCACGACCTGCGACATCATTAAACTCTGTATCATTCGAGCTAGCCAATTGGCCATTTTCACTATCATTGTTCGCGTCCTCAACCTTGGCAAGTACACTGTTGATCCGAGCATAGGTGTACTGCACATAAGGTCCGGTCTCCCCTTCAAAACTGACTGCACTTTCTAAAGAGAAATCGACATCATTCAGCCGGTTATTGCGCAAATCACCAAAAACAATCGCCCCTACACCTACGGCTTCCGCAACGTCCTGCGCGTTGTCCAGATTTGGATTCTTCTCTTCGATGATCTGTAAAGCCCGAGCAACCGCTTCATCCAGCACTTCCTGCAAAAAGACGACTTTACCGCGCCGGGTGGACATCTTCCGCCCTTCAAAGCGCATTAACCCGAACGGAATATGCTCACAGTCCGCAGCCCACTCATATCCCATCCGGGATAGTACGGCAAATACCTGTTTGAAATGCAGCTTTTGCTCTCCCCCAACGACATATAACAGCTTATCTGCCTCCATAACATCATGACGATAAACGGCTGTGGCCAAATCCCGTGTCGGATAGATGGTTGTTCCGTCCTTTTTGATTATCAGGCAAGGCGGCATATTCTCTTCCTCAAGACGCACGACTAGCGCTCCGTCGCTCTCTTCCAGTAAACCCTTGGTTTTGAGATCTTCCACAACGGCTCCCATCTTGTCATTGTAGAAGCTCTCACCGAGAGTGTGGTCAAACTGTACATTCAGACGTTCATACATCCGGTCGAATTCCTTCATGCTCACTTCAACAAAGAACGCCCATAATCGTCTGGCCTCTTCATCTCCCTGTTCCAGTTTGCGGAACCACTCACGGGCTTCGGTCTCCAAGGTTGGGTCATTCTCCGCTTCGTCGTGGAACCGTACATAGAGTTCTAGGGAAGTGCGGATAGGTTCTGCCTGAAGCGCTTCATCGTTACCCCAGCGTTTGTAGGCAGCAATTTGTTTCCCAAACTGGGTTCCCCAGTCTCCAAGATGATTTACACTCACCGGGACATATCCCGCTTCACTGTATAACCGATATAACGCTGCACCAATAACCGTTGAACGAAGATGTCCAATTCCGAACGGTTTCGCGATGTTGGGGGACGACATATCAATTAGTACGCGTGCATCATTGCCAATATTGAGCTTACCGAACGAAGGTTGGCCCACCCATTCCAGTAATTCCGAGGACCACTTTTCCCGGTTAAACTGGATATTCACATAAGGCCCTGCTGCTACAGCTGTAAAGTCTGCTGTCTTCAGTTCGCCGGCAATCTCCGCAGCAATCGCTGCAGGTGCTTTCTTGCGTGATTTGGCGAGTACAAAACAAGGGAATGCTGCATCCCCGAGCTCCGGTTGTGGCGGGATTTCCAAAAGCTTGAGAACCTCTTCTTCCTCCAGCCCCGTAAGAGGAGCAAGATGTACTGCCGCTTGTTTCATTAACATAATAAACACTCCTTTGCCTGATATGGATTAACAAAATATAAAAATAAAAAAGCTCTCGTCTCTATAAAAGAGACGAGAGCTGATCTGACAGTTCCCGCGGTACCACTCTAAGTGAACAACCTCGTACTGCCACATGTTGTATGGCGCCCGAAGCTGCTCCGCTTGGTGCGAATAACGGCCGCATGCCGGATTACCCTCATGAAGATGCTTTGCCTTTCACTCCCATAAAGCATCACTTCGGATAACCATCTCACGGGTGCGGTTCACACAGGTCATGTCATACCGGCTTCCACCTACTCCGGCTCGCTGTTTAGCATGATTCTGGTTACTCTCCCGATCACGGATATTTATCATCATGTCAATACATTTCCATCATTATACATATCACTTCTGACTTTGGCAACCTGTAGGAACTATTCTCCGATGAAGGCAGCCTGATCCTATCATCCTGTTCTGTAGCATCCCATATGTGGTGCATACTTTCAAGTGCTCGTCATCGCAAAAATCCCCTCATGATTGCAACGTATCCGTACATCTGGTTTGATGTACTCTGCGTTGATTTCAAGAGGGGATTGCGCCAATCATATTCAAATCCATTTGGCCGCTCATTCATGCTTCTATAATTAAGCTACTGCTGCCATCAAACGGCAAGCCTCTGCACATTTACGGCAAGCTTCGGCGCATGCCTGACAGTGATCGTGTTCATGTTTGCTGCATTCCGCTGCACATGCTTCGCAAGCTTTTACGCAAAGTTCGCAAATTTCAGCGATGAAGTCACTGCCACGCGTCATGGCTTGAGCAGCGAAGCCACAGATTTCGGCACATTCGCGGTCCAGTCGGATACAGTCACGAAGCATCGCTAGATCGTATTCTTTCAGGCTGGATATGTAACATACATTGCAAGCATTCATGCACTCCAGGCAAGCATCAATACATTGTTGATATTGTTTTTGTGTCATTTAAAGTTACCTCCCAGGCAAAGTTTGCTATGCTTCTTAATACCCAGTTCGGAGGAACCTTGAATCATTAAGCCTGATTTATGGATTCCATTTCCAGCAATTGATGGCGAATGACAGCCTGGTCAAAATGCTCACCTATGAACACAGCCACATTGGGCACGTCACCCTGAGGCGTGATTTTCATATAGTCCGATTCCCGATACGCATACTGAAACCAGAAGCGGCTAGCTGTATCACTAAAGGAGAGAATTCCCTTGGCTCGGTAAACATCTCGCGGCAATCCAGCTATAAACCGCTCAAAAGCTTCGCTATTCACCGGTTGGTTGAAATAGTGCGTATATACCATAACATGCTCATGTGATGCGTGCGGAGTGTGATGATCATGATGATGTTCATGACTATGACCACAACCATGCTCTGAACATGCCTCAGTATGGACGTGCGCTGTCGCAGTCTCTTGATGATCCGATTCAGCTGCAGCCTGATAGGCATGCACCCCATCTCCACTTTGAAGCAGCAGATCCATGTCGACTTCACATCTCACAGCCTGAATAACCGGGGCAAAACCGTTCCACTTCGTGAGCAGCTGCTGCAGATCACTTATTTCCTGTTCACCGACCCGGTCTGTTTTGTTCAGAATCAATACCGAGGCACAGCGAATCTGCTCCTGCATCAGCTTGAATGTCTGCCCCTTCTGCTCTTGGTACAAGCCTGACAGATGTGCTGCATCCACAACGGTAATGAGACTTTTCAGCTCAAGACGCATGTACAACGAAGTCTCCGTCACGGCATCCAGAATTTCCATCGGGTTGGCTGCTCCCGTCGCTTCAATGACAATGACATCCGGCGACTCCTCCTGCACAAGATCAGCAAGCTGAAGACCCAAGTCGCCTCGAACCGTACAACAGATGCAGCCCCCGAGCATTTCGGTCATGGGTACTTCAGCATCTACCACCTGACCATCGAGGTTTACCTCACCAAGCTCGTTCATGACTACTGCAGGACGCAAGCCTGCTTGCTGCCAATGTTCAATCAACTGCACAAGAAGCGTCGTTTTTCCGCTCCCCAAAAAACCTGACAATATATATACTGGTATGGACTTTTCTTTTTCACTCGTTACACTCATTGCTATACACCTCTCTGGCTGACCATTGTATGAAACATACTAGTTCTATATCTTGCGAGTGTACACCATCCTGCATTCAATGTGCAATACGGAGCAATTCACTCAGGCGCATTGCCTGAAACTGCCGAATGGTCTATGCTATGAGAAAATATGGATTAGGAGGATGTCTCATGACCAACTCAGTGGAACAACATCGTCAAGAAGCACCGGACAAGGTCTCTTGCATGGTTGTCACTGTATCCGATACCCGCACCAAGGACACGGATACCAGCGGACAACTCATGCATCAACTGCTGACTGAGGCAGGATATGAAATTGCCGAATATATCATTACGCCAGACGAAACCGAGCGCATCCGCACCATTCTGCAGGATGCAGCTGTACGGGATGATATTGAAGCCGTACTGCTCAGTGGGGGTACCGGGATCGCTCCTAGAGATACAACGTATGAAGCCGTATCCTCCCTACTTGACAAGGAACTGCCCGGCTTTGGTGAAATCTTTCGTTTCCTCAGTTATACAGAGGATATCGGTTCAGCTGCGATTCTGAGCAGAGCCGTAGCCGGAACGATTGGACGGACGGCTGTTTTCTCCATGCCGGGCTCCAAAGGTGCAGTCAAGCTAGCAATGGAAAAAATCATTATTCCGGAGCTGCGGCATGTGATGCGCGAAATATACAAACCCGTCTGAATTATCAGACGGGTTTGTGTTTTTCTATAAATTTATTTATTTCATCCCATGAATGAACTAATAAGTTTAAGGATATTGCTGCTTTCCTGCATCTGAGATCAGTTCAACTGATTCAGCACATGCTGGAACACTTGGGTCACCTTTTCTCCATAAATGTCCTTCTCTCCACCTGAAGCGGTGTATACAAGTGACACATACCCTTTGCTCCGAATCGTTGTTTGGCCAAGTGCATTTTCAATCACTGCCTGCTCGTCAGAAATCCCGTACATTTCTTTCATTCGTGCGGTTCGTGTGTCCGGATCACCAAAAATGTGAACCTTCACAATATGTCGGCCGCTGCCATTCAGCAGGTACATATAGGAGATTCCACCTTCGCCATCATCTGCGGACATGTTGTTCATTAACTTGATGTCTTTGGCGGCAAAAGATTTATCCAGCTCCTGTATCAGTGGGCCATTCAAGCCGTGTCCCTGACTCTTGGCTCTCACATTGCCCTCTTCCGTCGCTTGCCCGCTGTATACCTTTCGCTCCTGCTGAGCAGATTCATTTGAACAGGCAACAAGTGATCCCATACACAGCAGGATAATACAGCCAGCAATTACGGTTCTTGCACCTCGTCCTACTTCCCACTGCGCCTCTTTTCTTCCAACACGCATACGTTTCCTTCCTTTCGCACCACTTCGTGATTCGTGGCAATCTTAGGTAGGATTAGCATGTCTAGGAGAAAAGAATCTTATTCGGTTGGAATCTCTGCCATCGTATTTACCACGGTACGACCGACCGCCCCACCCTGCAAAATGTTCTCCAGCGTGTGTGGCAGCTGTGCCCAGGTGATCTCCTGAATGCCCAGCTCCAGCGCGCGATCCGGCTTCCAATCCCCGCCAAGGAGGTTCCACAAGCGTTCCCGTCTCTCCATTGGACAATACACCGAATCAATCCCGATTAACTGAATGCCCCGCATGATAAAGGGAAATACGGTAGATTCAAACCGGGATCCAGCAGTCAGTCCGGATACGGCAACTGCACCTCCATATTGAACCTGTTTCAAGCGTTCGGCCAGTGCTGGGCCTGCGGCAGGATCAACAACCCCTGCCCACAGCTGTTTGCCCATCGCCCCTTTGGCCGGGGCGTCAGCTTCTTCGCGTGTAATAACATGTGAGGCGCCCAGATCTATAAGCAACTTCTCCTGATCTTTCTTTTTTCCGGTACTAGCCGTCACTTCAAAGCCAAGCTTCGCCAGAATGGCCACAGCTATACTCCCAACGCCTCCGGTTGCCCCCGTAACCAAAATCTTGCCCATGTCTGGTGTAACCCCAGCCTGAAGTAAAGCATCAACCGACAAAGCTGCCGTAAAACCGGCTGTACCGATTGCCATCGCTTCCTTCTCGCTGAGACCCGGCGGCAGCGGAACCAGCCACTCACTCCGTAGACGAGCGTATCTGCTGTAGCCTCCAAAATGAGACACCCCTGGCTCAAAGCCTGTGCTGATCACCCGGTCCCCCGGGGCAAATCGTCCACTTACGGACTCTTCTACCATACCTGCCAGGTCGATCCCAGGTACCATGGGATATTCACGAACAACTCCCCCTTTTTCGATTGTAGCGAGTCCATCCTTATAATTGACACTGGAGTACTGTACTTGTACAGTCACATCTCCATTCGGCAGATCTTCTTTTTTCAACTGTTCTACAGATGCCTTAACTCCGCCTTGTTCTTGACTTCGGATGACATATGCCGGAAACGTATTCTCCATGTAAATCCTCTCCTTATGTTTGGTGATTTTTCTGATCTTAAGCTGCACTTCTTCTATCCGCTACCAAATACACGAGCGGTCCAATCAGGGGCACCACCCCTGTTAATGCCCATACACGCGATCTGCGACTGAACACGGCATCCCTATAGATTGCAATAACGGAGAGCAGTGTCAGCACAATAAAATCAATCGTCATAATATGTACAAAGGAAGATTGCCTGAATGCTTCCATATATACAGCCGGATGGCCTTGAATGAATCCGTAGCATGCCGTACCCAACGTCAACAATAAAAGTATACCATGAGTCAGTTTGTGTGCTGCAATCCGCCCAATTACAGAGCTGCGGCGATAGCCAAAATGAAGATGCTCCGTTCCCCGTCTACTCCGCTTTGGTGAAGACCATGCGAAAAAAGGAAGAAGCGCAAAGGCTCCCAAGCCAAAAGACAAGAGCACGAACGGCCAAACAGGCACACGGCTTCCACGCTCGTTTGCAGGTGTTTTTAACAGGAGACAAGTGAAGATCGCTGGAAAAATACCCAGCCATGAGAACACGGTCATCAACCATGCTTCCTTGCTCTGCAGCGTAATCAACTCTTTGAACACAGGATCGCTCCCCATAGGCTTTCCAGGTGCCCAAATCCATGCATATACCAAGAAGGCCAGCCAGATCATTCCCAAGATCCATTTCATGAGTACACCTCCCTCAATGATTCATCCCCCGAGGCTGCATGCTTGAAACAGAAAACGTAAGATTCTGGAATTGCTCGCAAATTGGATGCTGCCCGTGCTGTCCAGGTGCAACTCCTTAAGACTATGCAGATCCATAACTTCTGCACGATGCAGAATTTTGACGTCTTTTACCATTTCCCGAGAAATAATTATGCCCATGTTAGACTACATTCCGTCCTCAACCCTATTATACTGCGGCTCCTACCCCCTCTGTCGTGACGTTGGATACAGCCGCGTTAATTCGTAAAGCCAAGCCTGAAGGAGATGAACAGTTGCAAAACAAATCTGAAACCAAAAAGGCATAACCCGGTAAACATACCGATTATGCCTTCTTCCATTCTCATTCCTCTGTGAATTGTACGTGTTCAGCAATCAGCTTCTGCTTCATATTCCATGCTGCCGGGCTGATGTTCACACGGTAAATCTCCGGATTGAGTTTACGCAAATACTCTGGCCAGAACAGATCCATCTGTTCACGGTGGTATCTACGGATTTCATCCAGGGTAGGCAGCTCATATACTTTCAACCCATTCACAAAGATTGGTTCAAGCATATTTACCGCTTCATAGCGCGTTACTGTCTTTTTGAGATACGGGTGTAGCGGATTGAACAGCTTGAGCGGCCCGCCCTGAAGCGGCTGTTCTTCTCCAGGATAGCAGATATAGTCTGCAATGGCCTTGCCATGCTTCGGATCAATGATCCGGAATACTTCTTTTTTGCCTGGGGTGGATACCTTCTCGGGATTGGCCGATATTTTGATCGTCGGCAGCATGGCACCATCCACTTCACGTTCGACCAGCTTGTAAACCCCGCCGAGGGATGGCTGGTCGGATGCTGTAATCAGCTGTGTACCTACGCCCCATGTATCGATGCGAGCGCCCTGAGCTTTCAGGTTGAAGATCGTGTTCTCATCCAGGTCATTGGACGCCACAATTTTAACGTAATCCAGTCCTGCCTCATCCAGCATTTGACGTGCCTGAATGGACAGGTAGGCAAGGTCACCGCTATCCAGACGGATGGCATTCATTTTCTTGCCCTGGCTTTCGAGCATTTTGGCTGTTTTGATCGCATGAGGTACTCCACTATTCAGCGTATCAAAGGTATCTACGAGCAGGGTCACCTGATCTGGCAGCACTTTGGCATAGACGTCAAACGCCTCCTGCTCACTCATGAAACTCTGTACCCAAGAGTGGGCATGTGTTCCTGCTGTCGGAATGCCAAAACGTTCTCCTGCCAGCATGTTGGACGTTGCATGGAATCCGGCGACATATGATGCCCGTGCACCCCATATGGCTGCATCGGCTTCCTGAGCCCGTCTGGTTCCAAATTCTAGCAGCGTGTCCTGACTGGCCACCTGTTTGATCCGCGAAGCCTTCGTCGCAATCAAGGTCTGATAGTTCATGAAGTTAAGTATTGCCGTCTCCACCAGTTGGGTCTCCATAATGGAGCCTTCTACCCGAATGAGCGGTTCATCAGGGAAAACGAGCGCTCCTTCCTTCATGGAGTGAATTGTCCCCTGAAATGAAAACTGGAGCAACTCTTCCAGAAAGACCGGATCGTAATTTTCCTCTTGTTTGGATAAATATTTGATGTCTTCCATGGTGAAGCGAAGCTGGCTGATATAGTTCACAATCCGTTCCAAACCGGCAAAAACGGCATAACCGTTACCAAACGGAAGCTTGCGGAAATAGGCCTCAAACACCGCTTTTCGTTTGTGAGTTCCATTCACCCAGTGTGCATACATCATATTAATTTGATATTTATCCGTATGTAAAGCCAGGCTAGTCGTCTGCATTTGTCTCATCCTCTCTGACTTCCGCTCGTTACACAAGTGTATCCTGTGCACTCGGGTCAACATGTGGAGACTCCTCACTTTTGTTTCTGAACATGTGTAAGGATACGAGTCTCCGGTTTATTTCCTGCTCATCATTTTATTAACCCATCACTCAACGCCAGGCTAAGCCCTTGCAAGTATGGTCTCACTGGCCTTAATAACCTGAGCCCCAAGGCTTGATCGAAAATGTCCGAGTGCCCATTCATGTCCCGCCGGGTTGAAGCTGGCAACGGCATCTTCATACACCGTAATGTGAAAACCTTTGTTGTAGGCATCCACCGCTGTATGCAAAACGCAAATATCCGTACATACCCCGATCAGTGAGATGTCTGTAATCCCGCGTTCACGCAGCCTGAGTTCCAGGTCTGTACCACAGAATGCGCTGTATCTTGTTTTGTCCATCCACCGAATATCTTCTTGACGTTCCTGCATCACCTGAGCCAGACGGCCATATAGCTGCCTTCCTTCAGTCCCTCTAACATTATGCGGTGGGAAAAGAGCCGTTTCCGGATGGTACGGATCACTCTCTTCATGCAGATCAACTGCCATGATAACTTCATGCTTATTATTACAATATGCTTCCGTTATCGCCGCAACTCTCTCCTCAATCTCTACCGCAGGCTGGCCTACAGGCAAGGATCCGTCTACGAAATCACGGGTAAAATCAATCACAATCAGTGCTTTCATCGTCCACACTCCCTTTTGAGAATAGGTTGGGTTGATCCAGATACACTCCTTAATGATGAACTTCCGAAATTAAGTATAGATCGACAGACGTGGTACAAGTTCCGTGAAACGATAAAGCTGTGCCGGCCGCTGTGAGTACTGGTTGGAACTTAGCAGGTTCCCTTCTTCGTCTCGTACCTCTTCGACAATCCCTTTTCGACTGCGAGTGGAAGTGATTTTCCGAATGAAGTTTGGTTCTTCAAAATCAGGTACCACACTCTGAATGACCTGGTACAATTCGCTTAACGTAAAATCACGCGGCAGAAATTGTCTTGCAATCGTCGTTTCCAGCATCTGCTGCTGTATGCGGCGATATGCGTCCTCAATGATTGTCCGGTGGTCAAAGGCAAGCTCCAGCTCCTGCAATGCTTCCTGTATGGTAAACAGGCCCACATCTTCAGCATCATCTGCCGCCTGGCGATGTTCCAGCATCCATTCTTCTACAAGCGCGAAAAACGCATGGGAGATAATCCATCCCCTCGGGTCACGCCCGGGTTGACTATATACATTCAAATATTCCAGATGTCCGCCGTCGACACCGGTCTCCTCCATTAGCTCCCGCTTAGCAGCATCATAGATGGACTCATTTTCCTGACAGAAACCACCGGGCAAAGCCCAGCGACCTGCAAAAGGCCAGCCTTTGCGCTTGATCAGCATCACTTTCAGTTCACGAATGGGAAGTGTCTTGGTTACCGTCTTGCGTTCTCTCTTGGTTAAGGTGAACATCACGATATCCGCAGGAACGCCATCGGGGGTACGATATTTCTTGGAACTATAGGCAAGTGCTGCCTGTTCATCGTTCTCTTCATTGACGTGTTCGTAGTTTTCGCTCATGGGCACCACCGACTACTTTCATTTTGATAATCTCATTATGACATAATAATGTCGTTTGTCAACCTTTGGATTCTGTACTTGGCGTTTTTGATCGTGCCACACGGAACGTGGCTGTTGCCATACATCCTAATGTACCTGATGCATCACGAATTTCCGCTTGGGCGGTGAGGCTTCGTCCGGCTTGGTGCAGCACCGTTGCTGTCACCATTAACTCACCCTGTTTCATCGGTGCCAGAAAATGCACATTCAGATTGGTCGTAACGCAGCTGTCCACGGCCATCGCTGCTGTAGCTACCATCCCCATCGCTTGATCCATCAGGGAAGTAAGCACTCCGCCATGAATAATCCCCATCGAATTCGTATGATGTTCGCCAGCCGTTAATGCGATCTGTACTTCCTTTTCATTCCCTTTGATATAACGACAACCCAGGAAACCCCAGAATCGTTCATTGCCCTCTTCGACCATTTTATCCAAAATATCCATTTTCCATTTCCCCTTTGTTGCACATTAATGTTATCGACTAAGTTGTCTATATTTTTTATTGTACTTGTAATCTTGCTGCTGACTCTCGGAGGCTATCTCCTTCATACCGCTGATCAATATTAATAAGCCTGCTCTTGCCAGCCTGGTCTTATTCCTGTATGGCATTCGGCAGCCCGTACACGCACAAAAGAACCCCACTGCGTGGAGCTCTTCGAAATGTATTTCAAGATCGATTGTATTAGCTCCCTGTTCCTATAAGTCAAAAAAGGCACGGACCGCGTCCGCACCCTTCTTGTCCATTAACCGCAGCTGGACGGAGGTGAATCCGTGCCTGCCTCCACGTTCACTTTTTCGGAAACGGTATCCCGAATGACAGAGATGACAAGTTGAAGCAGGTAGTTGATATCGCTTTGGCTCTGCTGGAACTCGGTTACCAATGGGATGCTGTCCAGTTCATCCTGCAATTCTTCAATTTCCTGTTCAATTTTGCTGACCATCTCTGCATTTTTGAAGCTTTCGAAGGCAACGATCTCCTTCTGCTTCTTCTTGATTGTTGCAATCAATTGCTGGATACGCTCATGATCGCGAATTTTGGACTCAGCCTGTTGGAAATGTCTTACTTCCTCGCTTGTGCCGAGCATATCAGCCAATTCTTTGGCTTTTCCCATAATGTCGTCGCGTATGACCAGATTGCGCGTATCGTAGGTAGGCATTCCATAATGGTTGTACTGCACTTCTTCTTCCTGCGCCACTGAAATCGCTCCATTTCTATGAGATATTATAAGATGAATTGTTTATTCTCGCCTTAGCCGCTCCGATTCCAGTGCCATCTTTCAATCGCTGTTATAACCGGATTTTCTGAACTATTTTTCATAGGGTAAAATCCGGTTATAAAGGCGAACGCTACGCTTTTCCAGATTGGCACCGCACTCTCCGCTAAGTGCAAATCCAACATTCATCTTATTCGGTTGTCTTGTATTACTGATTGGCGGCTACCGTCTCGGTGAGCAGGTTGCCACGGATATAAAAAGTCATCGGATCGGTAATTTCCACGTTCACAAATGTACCGATCAATTCTTTGGGTCCTTCGAAATGTACCAGCTTATTACTGCGTGTACGTCCTGCAAGGACGCTCGAATTCCGCTTGCTCTCGCCCTCGACGAGCACTTCAACGATCTTGCCACGTTGCTGTTCATTGCTTCTGTGGCTGTATTCGTTGATGGTTTCATTCAGGCGTTTCAAACGTTCCTTCTTCACTTCCATCGGCACGTTATCCTCCATCACCGCAGCAGGCGTACCTTCGCGAGGAGAATAGATAAAGGTATAAGCAAAGTCATATCCTACTTCGCGCACCAGTGACAACGTGTCTTCGAACTGCTCATCTGTCTCACCTGGGAAACCAACGATAATGTCCGTGGTCAGAACGACATTAGGGATGGCTCTCTTAATTTTATCCGCCAGCTGGAGATAATGTTCACGGCTGTACTTACGACTCATGCGCTTCAGCACTTCTGTGCTGCCAGACTGTACTGGCAAGTGGATGTGTTCCACCAGGTTTCCGCCCTTGGCAAGCACCTCAATCAGTCGATCATCGAAATCCCGTGGGTGACTGGTTGTAAACCGTACACGCGGAATGTCGATTTTGCGAATATCGTCCATCAGGTCACCGAAACTGTATTTCAGATCCGTAAAATCCTTGCCATAAGCATTCACGTTCTGCCCAAGCAATGTGATTTCCTTGAATCCCTGTCTTGCCAGCTCACGAACCTCGGCGATTACATCTTCCGGTCTGCGACTGCGCTCTTTCCCCCGTGTAAATGGAACGATGCAATATGTACAGAATTTGTCACAGCCATACATGATATTCACCCAGCCGCGCATGCCTTCACGTTTCTTCGGCAGGTTCTCGATAATGTCGCCTTCCTTGGACCAAACCTCAACAACCATTTCCTTGCTGAAGAGCGCTTCCTGAATCAGATGCGGCAATCGGTGAACGTTATGCGTACCAAAGATCATATCCACAAAGCCATGCTTTTGCATGATCCGGTTCACGACACCTTCTTCCTGAGACATGCACCCGCATACGCCAAGCAGCAGCCCTGGACGCTCCGTCTTCAGCGTTTTGAGGTGACCCAGCTCACCAAACACCTTATCTTCCGCATTTTCACGGATGGCACATGTGTTCAGCAATATAATGTCCGCCTCTTTGCGGTCCTCGGTTGCCTGATATCCCATGGATTCCAGGAGTCCCTTAATGGTCTCGGAATCATGCTCGTTCATCTGACAGCCGTACGTGTATACGATATAGTGTTTGCCTTTACCAATCGTTTTCAGTTCGTCCGGTACTGCATTCTCATAGAGCACCTGAACGTCTTCCTTGCCCCGTTGTTTCTCCTGACGATGATTAGGCTCCGACTTGATGTTGATCTCACGGCCCCGAATTCGAATCTTTTTGCTGAATTCATCTTGCGAAATTACTTTGGCATCGGAGAAATCAAAATACTGGGAGTAATCCTTTTTTGAGTCTTTAGCCATTTCCTTCGGTCACTCCTTACAGCCTCTATTAATAAAAGTTTCAAGTTCTTAAGACAACACGGTGCATCAGGCAGTTGTATATACGTTCGATATGAGCAGCAACCTCTGCAAAAAAGTCACCATCTCATATTTCTAACTTCTTTATCTCTCTTGGATTCTTATCGATTTCATACAACATGCACCAAAAGAGCATTACATCAAATTATAACATGATCTGGGCTGTAATTCCACATTCCAAACCGCCATTGATTTAACAATCCTACCATACAAACTCTGCCTCATACATGACGCAAAATACACAAAAACCCGAGCACAAACCCCTTCGCTGTGTAAAACAGCTTACCAGGATGTACTCAGGTTTTCTAAGTTGCTCCAACCGAAGAAAATTCAGTTGAATGTCGATTCAGTTGATTAGTCGATAATTTCAGCAGTGTCGCCGTTACGTGCGCCAGCAGCATTTGCTTCATCTGTGTCAATATGCATGTCCAGTGCGAAAGAGTCGGATACACGAGCCAGTACATTTTCAAGTACCAGACCACGATCTCCGCCAAGGCGAACTTTCAGCATTTGTTTGTCTTCGATACCCCATTTAGCAGCATCGGAAGTATGGAAGTGGATATGGCGGGCAGCAACGATAACACCTTTATCAATCGTAACTTCACCAGCTGGTCCTTTGATCGTGATGCCAGGTGTACCTTCAATGCTTCCGGACTCGCGAACAGGTGCCTTAACGCCAATGGCGAAAGAGTCTGTCATCGAGATTTCCAGTTGTGTCTCAGGACGCACAGGTCCAAGGATACGCACTTTATCAAACTGTCCTTTGGAACCGATGACTGCTACTGTTTCGTTCGCAGCATATTGACCAGGTTGGGACAGAGGTTTAAACTCAGTCAATTCGTAACCTTTACCAAACAAAATTTCAACGTGCTCTTGGGATACATGAATGTGACGGGCGGATACGCCCACTGGTACTGTTTTACTCATCGTGAATTTCACTCCTTGTTTATCTGTGGCCTACGATTAGGCTCTTAACAATCCAATGGTATTATACCCCTTTTTGACGTGAAATGAAAACGAACTGCTGAAAATTCATGAAATACACTTATTTCACTATCAATAATATCCTTATTCTGTAAAACAATCTGTATTGAATGCAGTGCTTTCGCTGTTGTAATTGGTGTTTATTACAAATTCCCCTCAGGCAGATGTTTCCCAAGATAACTCATGGCATTATCCCACAACCAGCCGCGTACCAGCTTCTCATCGTAGTGTTGGAGAAGGGTTTCGATCAGCCTCGGATATTGGCCTGTGTGTTCAAGATCTTGAATGTATGTGGGTATACCATCAAAATCCGAGCCCATCATCAGGTGCTGCTCCCCGCCAAGCGAACAGATCTGTTCAATATGTGGCAGCAAATGTTCGATTCTAACTTCTCCCTCCTGCTTCACAAACCAGGGAACAAACGTTAGCCCAATCCGCCCTTCCCGTGCAATGATAGCCCGGATCTGATCATCCTTCAGATTACGCACATTTGGACAAACCGTATAGCTGTTGGAATGTGAAGCGATAAACGGACGCTCACTCAGCTCAGCCAGCTCCCAGAATCCCTTCTCCGTGAGATGTGACACATCCAGCAGCATGCCAATCCGGTTACAAAGGCGGACCAGCTCCCTGCCTCTCTCGGTCAATCCTGCTCCTCGCTTCTCCAACACACCATCAGCTGCCCAGTTGGCATAATTCCAGGTGAGCCCTACTATTCTTACTCCCATTTGGTAACATAGCTCTAGATAAAACAGATTCCCCTCGAGTCCGTCTACACCTTCCAGCGTCAACAGCCCCCAAGGATTAGCCGTTTGACCGACCTCACCAACCTGTTCCCGCCATAATAATTTGTTTACGCCCCCAAGCCGTTCAGGGCTCTTCTCCACACGTGTGTGATATACCTCCAGCTGACCAACCACATGTTCAAACTTGCCCCTGCCGAGCACTTCAGGCAAATAAATGGCAAATGCCTGCAGACCCACATTCCCTTGCTTCATCCGCTCCAGATTGACATCCAGTGTTGAACCATCTTCGAAGGACAGTTCAGATTGCATTAACATTTTGCTGAGCGCATCACAGTGGAAATCGGCTACTTGCCACTTGGTCATGATTAACCCTCCCTATGTAAACCTTATTCTTATTAAGCCTATAGACAGAATGCAAAAAAACCTGTCTACTCTGTAAACAGGTTCAATGCATAATCACATGTATTATCTGGGCTCTACAATCAGCTTAATGGCCGTTCGATCCTCACCGTCTATCACAATGTCTGTAAAAGCTGGAATACAAATCAAGTCAACTCCGCTTGGTGCTACAAATCCCCGGGCTATCGCTACCGCTTTAATGGCTTGGTTCAGTGCTCCCGCTCCAATGGCCTGCAGTTCAGCATTTCCACGTTCACGAAGAACTCCTGCAAGTGCGCCGGCTACGGAATTGGGATTGGACTTTGCTGAAACTTTTAATACTTCCATGGTAAGTACCTCCCTGGGAATGTTGAATGTTTGTTTCCACTTACTAGATGTTATTCGCGGGAGGTAAAAAAATTCCTTCTTTTTAGACGGGTTTCCTTGCAAAATGGGGCAATACCCCTATTCCATGCGCCACTCGTCTTCCATCAGGCGGATTTTTTCAATTTTGGTTGCTGCACCTGTGGACTCGTCAATTTCAACGAATACACCATGGAAATGCCACTTGCCGTCATCAACTACAAAACGTACCGGCAGCTGGGTATAAAATTTTCGTAGTACGGCTTCACGCTCCATACCGAGGATTCCATCTCGCGGCCCGACCATGCCCGCATCCGTCAAGTATGCTGTTCCACCAGGTAGAATACGGTCATCATTACTTTGTACATGTGTATGTGTACCTACAACCAGTGACGCACGCCCATCCAGATGCCAGCCCATGGCAATCTTCTCGGAAGTCGCCTCGGCATGCATATCGACCAGAATGCATTTATGATCCCGGCGCAGCTCATCCACAATCTCATCCGCAACGCGGAATGGGCAATCAAGCGCGGGCAAAAACGTACGACCCTGCAAATTCACGATCGCCAGCTCCTTGCCTTCACCTTTGACCACCGTGTATCCTCTGCCTGGTGTTCCTGGTGGAAAGTTGGCAGGTCGGATCATGCGCGGTTCGTCATCTATAAAATCAAAAATGTCCTTATTGTCCCAAGTATGGTTGCCAAGCGTAATCCCGTGCACACCCCAGTTGAAAAATTCGTTGGCAATAGCCCCCGTGATTCCACGGCCAGCGGCTGCATTTTCTCCATTAACAATAACCACATGTGGTTTATATTTCGTCTTCAGATATGGCAAGTTCTCCTTCAAAGCCTTACGTCCTACATTACCCACAATATCACCGATAAACAGCACTTTCATTGCATTGCCTCCTTAATTCCCCGCAAGCTTAACTTGGTATAACCAGCATCAAGTCTTTACGGGCATTCCTAACTCACTAGTTCGTCCTATCAAGCCCATTACCGGGCTTTCAACAGGAAAAGTGGCCCACTACAGCGGCCACTTTTCCGTAAAGCTCTATTTAGCGTATTCAACCGCCCGGGTTTCCCGGATGACGGTGACTTTGATATGACCCGGATAATCGAGTTCATTCTCGATCATCTTCGTGATGTCACGTGCGAGACGGAATGCTTCTGCATCGTCGATTTTCTCAGGCTGCACCATAACGCGAACTTCGCGTCCAGCTTGAATGGCATACGATTTCTCGACACCTTCGAACGATTCCGAAATCTCTTCCAGTTTCTCCAGTCGTTTGATATACGTCTCCAGTGTTTCGCGGCGTGCACCCGGTCTTGCTGCAGACAGTGCATCTGCTGCACCAACCAGCATGGCAATGACCGAAGTTGCTTCGCAATCCCCGTGATGGGACGCGATACTGTTGATTACTACCGGATGTTCTTTGTATTTCTTCGCCAGCTCCACGCCGATTTCAACGTGTGATCCTTCCACTTCGTGATCCAGCGCTTTACCGATGTCATGCAGTAGACCTGCACGTCTTGCAAGTGTAACGTCTTCTCCGAGTTCGCCAGCCATCAGTCCAGCCAGATAAGCGACCTCCATTGAATGCTTCAAGACGTTCTGACCGTAACTTGTACGGAACTTCAACCGGCCCAGTATTTTGATCAGATCCGGATGCAGACCATGTACACCCACTTCAAAGGTAGCTTGCTCACCATATTCACGGATGCGCTCGTCCACTTCTTTGCGGGATTTCTCCACCATCTCTTCAATGCGTGCCGGGTGAATGCGTCCGTCAGCCACCAATTTCTCAAGGGCAGTACGGGCAATCTCACGACGGATCGGGTCAAAGCCCGACAGAATAACTGCTTCTGGCGTATCATCGATAATAAGGTCAATCCCCGTAAGGGTTTCAAGTGCACGGATGTTACGTCCTTCACGACCGATAATCCGGCCTTTCATTTCTTCGTTAGGCAAAGTGACAACAGATACGGTTGTCTCTGCCACATGGTCAGCCGCACAACGCTGAATGGCAAGGGTAATAATTTCGCGGGATTTTTTGTCCGCTTCTTCCTTCGCCTGCTGTTCAATGTCCTTGATCATTTGAGCCGTCTCATGACGAACTTCCTGTTCTACGTTGGACAGTATGATACTGCGTGCATCTTCCATAGTGAGGTTGGATATACGCTCCAGCTCCGTCACCTGATTTTTGTAGATCATTTCGATCTGCTGCTGTGTCTCATCAATACGTTTCTCTTTGTTGGCCACTTGCTCTTCTTTACGTTCGAGTGATTCCATCTTTTTATCCAGCGACTCTTCTTTTTGCAACAATCGTCTTTCTTGTCGTTGAATTTCATTCCGACGTTCACGAGTGTCTTTTTCAGCTTCGGCCCGAATGCGATGAATCTCATCCTTCGCTTCCAGCACCGTCTCTTTCTTCTGTGCTTCTGCCTCTTTCTTCGCGTTCTCAACGATCTGTACGGCAGCTTGTTCCGCACTGGAGATTTTAGCCTCTGCAAGAGATTTGCGAATAAAATATCCGACTCCGAACCCAATAACGAGCGCGGCCACAACGAGAACGATCGTGATTGCAATGTCCATACTGTTCACCTCCTCGTTGGTTCCTCCAAGGCACTCCTTGGGTCAATCTGCTGTTTTCAAACTTACATATGTTTGGGAATAACGTTACCTACGGCGATCCCCCGCCGATTTTCATTTCAAGTGTACATGTTACCACGTACTATTCGCTGCCTTCAGCGAATCCATAATCATGAAGGGTAAATCCTAAGAAACCGAAACCGCTTTTTTGGAAGGAAAAAGGGTTGTCCATTTCTTACAGACTCATGTCCATTTTAGTATTTGACGAAAGAAATTGTCAAGAGAATGCAGTACACTGTGTGGTCTCTGTTAATCCCATGGTAACAACTCGTCATCTTCAGAATCTTCGACTTCATCTTCTTCAATTAAACAATTCACAACTTTACGTACCATATCCATAGGAAAACCGCGTCTCATCAAGAAGGGAAGCGTTTTGCGTTTCTTCTCTGCAACGTCCCCTTTGACTTGGTTCCACTTCTTTCGCCCTGCGGTCAAAGCTGTCTCAAACTCTACATCCGCATCCACGCCTTCAAGCGCTTCAGCGATGAGCTCATTGGCAATGCCCTTTTGACGCAGCTCTTGCCTTATCCACAGTTTTCCCTTCCTCTGCCCTGTCATACGCTGCCTTGTCCATTCCTTCGCAAACCCTTCATCGTCCACAAGCTTCTCCTGCTCAAGCCGATCGAGTACTTCTTCAATTAATGGTGCTGCAAACTCTTTCTGACGAAGTCGCTGGCTTAATTCATGCCTTGTACGCTGTTTGTGCTCTAAGTAACGCAATGCCTGAACATAGGTTTGCTGCCGCTCATCCGCTACTATAATCTCTTCGAGATCTTTCTTCACAAATGTGTTGCCCCGGGTCATTCGATATTTGATCATTACATCTTCCAGAACCGTAATCGAGTACATACCGAACGTGATCCGGTACCGGGCCTGCCTGCTTTTTGTTCGTTCTACCCGTGTAATGACAAGTTCTTCGTTATCCGGGAATTGGGAGATCCCCTCCAGTTCTGCTGTTTCGTACAAATCATCATCATGTTGATCCATTCAGGCCTCTCCCTCCTTTTTGTTCAACTCTGTATCTTTCTAAATTATGAAATACCTATCTTCTTAAAGAAACCTGCAGACCAAAATGCAAAAAGCCGGGAATCCAACCCGGCACCAGCTCACTCAATAAATGTGCTAACAGCCCCTGTCCAATGGACAGGAGCTGTTAGACAGCGCGAGAAACACGCGCCGTCTCCCCTAGCAGGATCGGTACAATTCACCCCAATCCGGGAAGACCAGTAAGCAACGCCTTCTGGATCCTCCTGGCAAGGGAAGAATTACTCGTTAATCTCAAACAATTCTTGTTCTTCTGCTTCTTCTTTTTGTTGATCTTCGCTCGTAGGAGCAGGAACTACCGTCGTCAGATTGCTGGCTTCACGAATTTTTTGCTCGATCACTTGAGCGATCTCTTTATGCTCTTTCATAAACTGCTTCGCATTTTCACGACCTTGACCCAGACGTTCGCCTTCGTAAGAATACCAAGCACCACTTTTATTAACGATGTCGAGTTCTGTACCAATATCAATGATACTACCCTCTCTGGAGATACCTTCACCATACATGATATCTACTTCTGCTTGTTTGAACGGTGGTGCAACTTTATTTTTGACAACCTTCACACGGGTACGGTTCCCGATGATGTCATTACCTGATTTAATACTCTCAATACGGCGAACATCCAAACGAACTGTAGAGTAGAATTTCAGGGCACGTCCACCAGGCGTTGTCTCAGGGTTACCAAACATTACACCAACTTTTTCACGAAGCTGGTTGATAAAGATGGCAATGGTTTTGGATTTGCTGATTGCACCAGACAATTTACGCAACGCCTGAGACATCAGACGTGCTTGCAAACCAACGTGGGAGTCCCCCATTTCGCCTTCGATCTCAGCTTTTGGTACCAAGGCAGCAACAGAGTCAACAACGATAATGTCAACAGCACCACTGCGCACAAGTGCTTCAGCAATTTCCAATGCTTGTTCGCCCGTATCCGGCTGGGACAAAAGCAATTCATCAATGTTAACACCCAGTTTACTTGCATATTGAGGGTCAAGAGCATGCTCGGCATCGATAAATGCAGCTTGTCCACCGACTCTTTGCACTTCAGCAATCGCATGCAATGCTACAGTTGTTTTACCTGAAGATTCAGGTCCATATATTTCAACAATCCGGCCTTTTGGCAAGCCGCCTGTTCCAAGTGCTATATCCAGAGCCAAGGATCCGCTGGGTATGATTTCCACTTGCATGTGAGTTGACTCACCCAGTTTCATGATAGATCCTTTACCAAATTGCTTCTCTATTTGACGGAGCGCCATATCAAGCGCGGCACGACGGTCTGACAATATGCTCACACCCTTTACTGTTTATAAGATAATGATACCTTGTTTTAACACGTTTGCCAAGCTTTTTTTCGAACATACATTCGTTTTTTTTTATAAAGGCCGAGGCGCCTCTTCCTAGGCAAAACTTGCAATGAAACAGAAAAAAGAACCGCAAACAAGGCTAAGTGCCTAATTCTACGGTTCTTCCGTCTGCTTAGATTATATCTGATTATCCCTGTAAAAGCAATTCAAGGTATACCTAGTCCATAGCGACAAGTTTGCGCCATAAACGGTACAAAATAGCCTTGGTCGAACGGATGCGGACCGTCTCCCGATTACCGTTAATACGCAATTCGTGAATTTCCGTCTCTTTCCCCCGCTCAGCGAGTGCGATAAAAACCAGACCTGGCGGCTTACGCTCAGAGTATCCTGGACCAGCTACCCCTGTAACGGCCAAACCAAAATCGGAATCACCTATCATGCGTACCTGCTCAGCCAATACTTTAGCAACTTCAGGGCTCACAGCCCCGGGAGCATCTTCACCCTCCAGATAGTCATGAGGAACATTCAGCAGCTTTTCCTTTATCTCGTTGGAATAACATACAATTCCGCCTTTGAGCATGGAAGCACTGCCAGGAACCGAAGTCAGGCTCTGCATAACAAGCCCTCCTGTACAGCTCTCAGCCGCGCTCAGGGTCAGACCCATATCAGCCATCATGGTTACAATTGTGTACTCTATAGGCACATCCTCGTTCGCGTAGAGGTGTTCAGGCAACCGTTCCCGAATGAGTACCTCCATGGCATCCAGCTTCTGTTTGGCCTCATTCTCACTTGGAGCCTTGGTGGACACCCGTACCGTTACCTCTCCCTCACTTGCATAAGGTGCAATCGTAGGGTCGGTTTGACTATCAATCAGGTCAAGCAGACGGTCTTCCAATGCCGACTCACCGATCCCGGCAAATTTCAACATTTTCGAATAAATCGGCATTTCTTTCGTAAGAACATGTTGGAACAACCAAGGTTTGACCTCCTGCTCAAACATGGGAATCAGTTCTTTTGGTGGCCCAGGCATGACAATATAATGCTTCCCATTATCCGAGATGGCATTACCCGCTGCAAGACCCGTTTCATTAGCCAGCGGGGTCCCTCCTTCAACCACGATGGCTTGACGCCGGTTATTCTCCGTCATCTCCACATTGCGATCCCTGAAGAAGCTTTCGATTTTATCCATTGCCATCCGATCAATATGTAGGCTGCGTCCCAACACTGCTGCTATGGCATCCTTGGTTAGATCATCCTGCGTAGGTCCGATACCGCCTGAGAACAAAATGACATCAGCTCGCCCTTGGGCAATTCGAATGGCTTCACTGAGACGATTCAGATTGTCCCCTACCACCGTTTGAAAATAAACGTCAATCCCGATAGCAGCCAATTCACGGGATAAATATCTGGCATTCGTATTTACGATCTGTCCGAGCAGCAACTCTGTTCCGACTGCGATAATTTCTGCCTTCATTCAGCATCCTCCTGTACACAATGTGAGTGATCAAAGGGCAATAGGATGTTTTCCTATTGCCCTTTGCGCAAGCTGTCCTTCATAAATTACCCGTTTTACCTTAAACTTTTACGCTTTTGATAAATTAAGCAAATTTTTGTTTTTGATGAAATAATCAATGCCAGACCAAATCGTAATGATCGCTGCAGCCCAAACGGCTATAACATCAACATGTACCCCAGTATAAGAGAACGGGAAGTTGTTAAGCAGGAGCAAAACGATGGCTACAATCTGTATTACGGTTTTCAGTTTGCCCCAGTTGCTGGCCGCAACAACCGATCCATCCAGCAAAGCAATTTGGCGAAGGCCAGTCACCGCAAACTCCCGGCTGATAATGACGACAGCGATCCATGAGTCCAGCTTACCCATCTCAACAAGTGAAATGAGCACTGCAGTCACTAGCAGCTTGTCAGCCAGCGGGTCGAGCAGCTTGCCCAAATTGGTGACCATATTGTTTTTCCTTGCCAGGTATCCATCAATTCCATCCGTACTGGCTGCAATGATGAAGATAATGGCAGCGATCAGCTGATTATACGGAAGCGAAAAACTTCCAATCTGCATAGGCTCCGGATAAAATGGAAAGTCCACGAGCAGAAACACCATTAAAAAAGGGATTAAGCAAATTCGTGCAAGCGTAATCCGGTTGGGTAAATTCACAAGACGCCCTCCCTCTTATCCTCCAATACTTCAAACAATCATCCTAACCCCGTATCCATCATCCGGAAGGTGAACATGTAAAATACACTGAGTACACCACTGATCTCATATGTAAAAACGCAAAAAATAAAGTCAACCGTTCAAACGCAAAATCGTTTAAAACGTTCCGGCGACCTCCAAAAGGTGTACTGCTTTTCACAAAGTCAGCAAAACGATGATGACTGGGCTTTATGCTTGATTGCTAGCAATGCACACTTAGTATAATATACGCCAATTGCAGTGTCAAAACACGTTTTCCACAACAAAAATGGACGTAACAAACTTATTTGAAATTGGTATATTGCAAATCAAGAGGCAGATTAGCACCATTCAAAAGCTGCATAACGGCTTGCAAATCATTTTTACTCTTTCCAGTTACCCGGAGCTGGTCCCCTTGAATCTGGCTCTTCACTTTCATTTTGGAATCACGAATCAGAATATTGATCTTTTTCGCGATATCCTGATCAATCCCCTGTTTAAAACTCAGACGCTGGCGCACTGTCCCTGATGAAGCTGGCTCCACTTTACCATAGTCAATGTTTTTGAGCGGCAGATTCCGCTTCGCCATTTTGGATTGAAGTACATCAATAACAGCCTTAAGTTTGGTCTCATCGTCCGATACAATTGTCAATGCATCCTTGTCCAGTTTCAAGCTGCTTTTACTACCTTTAAAATCGTAACGTGTACTGATTTCCTTTTCCGTCTGAGTAACGGCATTTGTTAATTCCTGCAAGTCCATTTTGGACACGATATCGAACGAATTCTCTGAGCTCAATCTGGTCACCCTTTCAATTAATCATTTGTTCTGTGTAACATTATAGAGGATTCGCCCGGGAAAAGTCTAATTTTGAGGGGTAAACAAACGAAAAAGCATTTTCAGCCACCGCTTTTGCAGTAACCAAAAATGCTTTAACGCAGAGCAATCTAATATCGGCTGCGGTTGGGCTGTCTGAACATGTCGAGCACACCCAGAATGACGTGCGCAAGTCCGAAGCCCAAAATTCCGTAACCCCAAGCGCTTGGAGTCAAATAATAACCCAGGAGGCTGACAATGATTCCTAAACCTGTGACGATCCAGCTGACTGTCATAGCCATCCACCTCGCTTTACCGAAAGTTAACTGCTAGTGAAGACAAACTTATTGTCCCCCGCAGTTAATGCCCTTATTCGCCGCCTGTGACAGAGCCTTCGGTTCCTACATCGGAGCCTTCGACAGAGCTCGCATTTGTTCCGGTAGACGCGCCTGTGCTTTCATCTCCCAATTGGAGACGAATCCGGTTGGTGGCCTTCCCATCCGTTACGACTTGACCACCAACTTCAATGGTCGTAGCCGCAGCATATCCAGACTTAATGTACAAGCCGGTGCTATCCAGATCAAATGACATACTGTCTCCATCGGCTGTCATACCAAATTGCAGTTTTTCTCCGCTTGAATTCTCACCTTTATACACTTCCAGCCAGCTCTGACCTGAAGCATTAATAGTAACCTTAACCGGTTGACCTGCACTTCCATTTACTTTGAAATTTGTAATATTACCTGATTTTCCATCTTCAGCAACCGTTACAGTCCCTGCATTATCTGCTGGCTCTTGATCTTCGGTGTCATCCGGGGTTTGTTCGTTCGTCTGACCTTCGGTACCCTCACCAGTCACGTCGGTCCCCCCACCATTGCCGCCTGCTTCTCCTTCTGCCTGACCGGTTTCTTGTCCTGCAGCTTCGTTATCCGGTGGAGTGGACGCTTGACCATTGTCCGTCGTCTCATCCGGTTGATCATTCGGCGTTTGCTGACTATCTGTAATTTTGGTTTGATCGACGCCTTGTGTATCCGCATCATCTCTATTCATGACCACATACACGTACAGCAAGGCAACAATCAGAATCGGAAATGTCCACATTAACGCTACTGACATCCACCGATTGCTGCGCTCAACAGGTCGACTTGAACGTTTTTGAATCACGGGCTCCATGGTTGCTTCTGTTTCCTCTGCCGGTACATCTTTCTTGTGTCCCTCCAGCAGCTCATCAGGGTTTAGTCCAACCGTCTCCGCATAGGTTTTAATGAAAGCTCGCACATAGAAGCTGCCAGGAAGCACCTTATAGTCCCCAGCCTCTATTGCTTCCAAGTACCTCTTGCGAATTTTAGTCATTTCCTGTACATCGTCGAGACTCATCCCCTTTTGCAGCCGGGCCTCTCTTAACTGCTGACCCAGTTCAGACATGCTATCTCCTCCTTATGTTTATCTTTTTCTCTTTGGTTGTTGCTATCTATTCCATGATTCCGTACGGAGCATTACAGTTCGTCGGTGTAACTGGCCGTAAACGTATCATAAATAATTTCCTCATTCGGATTGTTGCGAAGTTCAATAATGATATCAAAATCGTTATAGTCATATTCTGATTCCTGCACAAAAATATCAGGATGTTCAATGACCTTGGTACTCGGCATCGTCATAATGTCCTGCAACAGATTATAATGCCGTTCACTGGAACGAATCGTACTTACGATACCATCAATGATGAAGACATTGTTTGGGTTCATTTCGTCCTCGGAAAGTTGGCTCCTTATCGTTTGACGAAGCAAAGTGGACGAAACAAACGTCCATCGTTTCATCGCACAGACGCTACCAGCAATAATGGATTCCGTTTTTCCGACACGAGGCATGCCCCTAAGGCCAATCACCTGATTGCCTTCCCTTTTAAATACTTCACCCAAAAAGTCCACGAGTAACCCAAGTTCGTCTCGTGTGAAACGAAAAGTTTTGCGATCGTCCGAGTCGCGGTCAATGTACCGGCCATGACGCACAGCCAAGATGTCGACCAATTTGGGTTGACGCAGAGCGGAAACCGTAATGCTGTTCACTTTTGCAAGCATTTCACCCAGCAAACGAATCTTCTCATCGTCGTCGGATTCGAGCAGCATTCCTCTTGTTTTGCCCTCAACACCATTAATGGTCAATATATTCACTTCAAGCATCCCCAGCATGGAGGCAATGTCCCCCAACAAACCGGGTCTGTTCTTATGTATTTTATATTCCATATACCATTGTTTAGATTCCATTTAAACACCCCGTAATGCAATATTCCACATTGTTCGACAGCAGCAGATCGTGCCCGAAGGACACCGAACTGAGACATCTTCTAAAAATGGGTCACGTTAATGATATATAAAAAGAAAATGAATTACAAGAACAGGTCTGTAATCATTAGAGAAAAGCCCCCTTGCGGGAGCTCTCCATCGGTGGATCTTATGCGTTTTGTTTGGCCAATTTGACCATCAGGCGCGCAATCGTACGACGCTCTTCGGCATCGCCGACATCCCATATTTCCTTCAATGCCCGGTTGGAATGGTTCGCTGGATCCACTTTCTCATCCAGAAAGTCACCAATCTCATACGCAAGTTTGTTGATGGTATCTTCACTCATCCCCATCTTCTCTGCTTGCTGTACGCGATCACCCAAGAACTTTTTCCATGTGTCAAAACTGCTGAGCACCGTTTTTTCTGTTGACATGATAAATCCTCCTTAGCTGTCGCATGAGATTTAAAATCAACAGTTGTAATATGTGCCTATCGAGCAATTAATATTCAGGATAAATCATCCATTCAGCCGAGACCCGCTAAACTTCCATTCTTCAGGTAAGCCAGCCGCCATTCGGACTAATGATCTGGCCGTTAATATATCCGGATTCCGGTAGCGCGAGAAAATAAACAAGAGAGGAAATTTCATCAGGCTGCGCAAGTCTCCCAGCTGGAATTTCCTCCTCCAGCATTTTCAGTTCATCCTGATCCAGATGATTCAGCATAGAGGTCTGAACGGCTCCGGGGGCAACTGCATTTACAGTAACACCGGAAGGTGCAAGCTCTTTCGCAAGAGCTTTTGTAAAGGCATTTACGCCCCCTTTCGTGGTGGAATACAGTACCTCACAAGATGCACCAGATAATCCCCAGATGGAGGATACGTTAATGATTCGTCCGTATCGCTGTGAAATCATGTGAGGCATCATGATCTGAGTACACAGAAATGTGCCTTTCAAATTAATGGCCATTACTTCATCCCATATTTCTTCCGTCACGTCGGACAACAACCCATAATGTGATATGCCTGCGTTATTTACCAGAATGTCAGGCATTAATCCATGAGACTCCAATTTTTCACGCATACGCTCAATCTGTTCCCGACTGCGGAGATCCGCAGACACCGTCATGACTTTACCGCTGCCCTTTTCCATGCACCTTCTCGCTGCTTCATTGGCTGCCTCATGGGATTTCATATAGTGAATAACCACGTTCATACCGACCAATGCAAATCGTTCTGCAATAGCTGCTCCTATACCACCGCTTGCTCCAGTAACCAGTACTGTCATATCTCCAATCGGCTTCATTTGTCCTGTTCCCCTCTCCATTTTACGGACTCACGACAAGCGATACAGCCAGTTGTTCCCAGCGAATATGCTCTTTCAGTCTGCGATTTACTTCTTCCAGTGTGATGGATTCATATATCGGAATCATGTTGAAGAAATCACCGCCACGGAACTGCTCACGTGTAAATTCATGGGCAATATTCTCCGGTGAATTAAGCATGCGCAAATATCCCCCGATTTTCTTTTTGCGTGCTCGCTCAAAGTCCGAAGCTTCGAATCCCTTTTTAACAATGACATCAACCTCTTCCCGTATGCGGGCCAGCAATAGATCCGGGTCTTTAGTATCACCACCAACTACAGAGAATGCATACTGCGGCGAACTAATGTATTCATGTCCGAAGCTATCCGATATGAGATCCTCATCATATAGTTTTTGAAATAGGGCCGTGCTAGCTCCAAACAGAAGATCCAGCATCAATTTGGTCGTCATATCACGCCGGAGCAGGTCTTCCCCCGAGAATCCAACATCCGTTTCCTTAAAGCCAAACAGACACTTGGGCAATGAAACCGCGAGCCTTGCTTCCCTCCTGGCCTCCACAACCCCACTGGGCTCCTGTTCAAATATCCGTTTGATTTCACCTTGAGGTTCGTAGTTTTTCTCTGCCTGGTTCGAACGAACCATATCCATGACTTCTTGAGGTTCTACTCCACCTACAACAAATAAAAGCATATTACTTGGATGATAAAACGTATTGTAACACGTGTACAGCGTTTCTTTGGTTATCGTGCCGATCGATTCCACCGTTCCCGCAATATCGATATGGACGGGGTGTTTTTGGTACATTGCTTCAATCAATCCAAAATACACACGCCAGTCCGGATTATCGGCATACATATTAATCTCTTGTGCAATAATGCCTTTTTCCTTGTCCACATTCTGGTCCGTAAAATAAGGATTTTGCACAAAGTTGACTAATGTTTGTATATTTTCATTCACATGTTCTGTCGCAGAAAACAAATATACGGTCTGGTCGAAACTCGTAAATGCATTGGCAGATGCCCCATTGGATGCAAAAGTTGCAAAAATATCACCTGTCGGCTCCTCAAACATTTTATGTTCCAGAAAATGAGCGATACCGTCGGGAACCTGAACTTCTTCCTGACCTTTCACCTGAAAATGATTGTCTACAGAGCCGTATTTGGTTGCAAACGTGGCAAACGTTTTTTGGAATCCGGGTTTAGGCAATACATAGACATGAAGCCCATTATCCATGACTTCGTAATACAGCGTTTCCTGCAAATGTTCGTAATGTATGCTCTCCACCAGTTATTCCCCCTTCTCATCCCGCAAGAAGTAGATCGTGTCCAGACGGAATTGCTCTGCCGCCTCACGAACGTTTTCTTTGCTGATTTGCTCAACCTGAGCGAGCAGCTCGTCAGCGGTCCGCTCCTTGCCCGATAACTGACGATTAAAGTCATACGCAATCATCTCAAAAGCCGAATCCTGCATTTCTTTGAGCAGATTGCGGATCATCGCTTTGGTCTGGGACATTTCCAGATCACTAATATTTCCACTTTTCATTTCATCTAACTGCTGCTTGATGATCGTCACAGCTTTTTCATAATTAGGTATTTCAATCCCGGATTGAATCGTCGCGATGCCTTTATGTCCGTCATACCGTGAGGAAGCATAGTACGCCAGACTCTCCTTTTCACGAACATTAACGAACAATTTGGAATGCGGATATCCTCCAAGAATGCCGTTGTACATTAATGCTGCTGCATACTGCGGGTCGCCATACGTAATAGACGTGCGAAGTCCCATATTCAGTTTACCTTGGTTAACATTTAGTCGTTCAACAACCGTCTCCACTTCTTTGTCACCGCGGACGGCCTGGTTTGTCACATAGTTAGAGGAATGGGTACGATTTACATCAAAATGTTTTTGAACTAGACTCTCCACTTCTTCGAGCGTCGTGTCACCTACAACATACAGATCCATGCTGGCCTGCTGCAGCCACGTCTGATAAGCGGTCGTTAGCACATCGGGTTCGATTCCCGGCAGATCCTGAGATTTCCCTAACGGATGCAAGCGGTACGGCTCATTTTTACACATTTCCTCGATACTGCGCTCTGCCGCATAACGCATTTTATCATTAACAACAGACTCCAGCTGTTTGCGGACGGTCTCACGTTCTGAATGCACATAGGCCTTCCTGAAATGCCCATCTTCCATTGCCGGCCGAGTAAGTACCTCTCCCAAAAATGCAAAGGAACGGTCCAAAAGCTGTTCATCCCCGCCTACAAAGGAATCATTAATCGTGTCCATCCGGAATTGTACAATCTGATAGTCTCCACGTTTGTATACGTCAAAACCAAATCCAGCTCCATACAAATGCTCCAACTGTTCACGAAACTCCGTTGTTTCAGGATAAGACTGAGTTCCACGACGAAGCACAAATGGCGTAAGCGCTACTTTGGTGACCGTTTCTTCTTGCAGCGGGACTCCTGCATACAACGAAATGGCAAAAGTCTTGAAACGTTTAGTGGGCAGTACATGGATACGAAACTCCTTTTGACTGCCCCGTTCAAATCCTGATGTATTCAAATGTCAAAACCCCTTTACGGCGTCATTTGTTAGGCAATATTTCAGTAACTCTCAAGTGCAACAACCATTTTAACCCATGCAAAAGGCAAGAAGCAACCGAAGACGCGTCTTCTGGTTGCTTCCAACATCATCACATACAAAAGATATGCTGACCGATTGTTTTCACCTGAGGACGGGTCCAGATCCACTTGGAAGTAGCCGTCTTGGGATTGAAGTAATACAGGCAGCCACCAGATGGGTCCCAGCCATTCATTGCCTGCTCAACTGCTTTACGGGCTTGAGCATTGGGTTCCAGATAGATCTGCCCGTCAGCTACAGCGGTAAATGCACCAGGCTGGAAAATGACGCCGGATGGTGTATTTGGAAAACTCGGTGATTTAACACGGTTCAATATGACTGCTGCTACAGCAACCTGACCTTCAAAGGGTTCTCCCCTAGATTCGCCATATACCGCATTGGCCATAATCTTAATCTCATTCTCCGATAAGCCCATGGAATTGGCGGAACCCATGTTGTCCTGCTCTTTGTTTGCATTGTCGGTTTTGTCCGTACCCTGGCCTGACGATTCCTTGTGGAGTGGAGGCTCGGTCGGGGACCATTGTTTAGTTGCATTGTACAATCTCAGTTTAGTTTTAGCGCCAACCACGCCATCCGCTTTCATACCGAATTCAGATTGAAACCACTTTACGGATTTTAGTGTGCTGCTGCCAAAGTTACTATCGATTTTACCATTGTAAAAACCTAAGTACTTCAGTCTGCCTTGTAGCTCGTATACATCCTGTCCATAACTTCCATATTGCACGGTGTTGCTGCTGAAGGTGGGCAGCGATTTCTCTTCCACCTGGGAAGTATTTGGTTTGGATTCTTGGATTGCCGAATGGTCAGGGAGCAAATAACGAATTCCCAATGCAGACATCAGCAAGATCGCAGTGAAAAGCCATATGTTCATTTTTCGCATCGACTGTGCTCTACCTTTCTCTTGTGGGATTAACAGAATCGCTAACGTTATTATGACAAGCCTGCTTGCTTCCTATGCACCAAATCATCCGATCATTGGACAACATGGCAAAACCTCAACGACCATCAACAACAAAAAAGCCCCCAACTTATTGTCAGGGGCTTGCATAGATACAATTCTTAGTGGTACTTAAGAACTTATTTTGTTTTGTTGATATTGTTCCAGCGAAATTAGAACCTCCCTTGGCTTACTGCCCTCATACGGGCCAATAACGCCACGAGCCTCCATCGAATCGATCAGACGTGCAGCGCGAGTATAACCCACACGCATGCGCCGCTGAAGCAAGGATACGGAAGCTTGCTTCGCTTCCAATATAATTTGCACAGCCTGCTCGTACAGTTCATCCTGTACTTCATCTGCCGCTTGAACGGAGTCATCGACTTCAGGAACAATCGATTCATCGTACTGGGCTTCGCCTTGTCCACGCACATAATTAACAATATTCTCAACTTCTTCATCACTCATGAAAGCTCCCTGCACCCGTACAGGCTTGGAAGCCCCCATTGGCATGAACAGCATATCACCGCGACCCAGCAGTTTCTCGGCTCCACCCATATCTAAGATCGTCCGGGAGTCCACCTGTGAAGACACACCGAATGCGATCCGGGAAGGGATATTGGCTTTGATGACACCTGTAATGACATCTACAGAAGGCCGCTGCGTGGCGATGATGAGATGGATTCCGGCTGCACGCGCCATTTGCGCAAGACGGGCAATGGCATCTTCCACATCCCCGGCTGCAACCATCATCAGATCCGCAAGCTCGTCCACTATAACAACGATGTATGGCAACACGGCTGCCGGGTTATCCTTCATCAGGTTGTTGTAACCTTCGACGTTCCGTGTACCCGATTTGGAGAACAGCTCATACCTTTTCTCCATCTCGACCACAATCTTTTTGAGGGCCAGCGAGGCTCTCTTGGGATCCGTAACTACCGGTGCCATCAGATGAGGAATGCCATTGTATACGTTAAGCTCAACCATTTTCGGGTCGACCATCAGAAATTTCACTTCATCCGGTTTCGCTTTGTACAGAATACTTGTGATAATCCCGTTAATACATACCGATTTACCAGAACCCGTAGCACCTGCAACAAGCAAATGGGGCATACGGGCAAGGTTGCCGATGATGGTCTGACCAGAAATATCCCGTCCAAATGCAATAGTCACTTTGGATTCTGCATCCTGAAACGTGGATGTTTCCATAACCTCACGCATCGTTACAACGGAAACTTCACCGTTAGGCACTTCAATACCGATCGCTGATTTACCCGGAATCGGTGCTTCCATCCGGATATCCTTGGCCGCTAATGCCAGTGCGATATCATCAGTCAAACTTACAATCCGGCTAACTTTTACACCTATATCCGGCTGAATCTCATATCGCGTAACTGCTGGTCCTCTAACAACTTCAAGCACTTTCGCCCGCACACCGAAGCTTTCCAGTGTGGCTTCAAGCTTCCGGGCAGTTTGCATATAATCTTTTTGATCCCCACCCTTACCGCCGTTGTTAGGCTTCGCAAGCAGGCGGAACGAAGGGAGTTTATAGGGCTTCGGAGGTGGTGGAGGCGGTTTAACAGGCTCCATCTCCTGCCCCTCAACACTTTCACCGTCCATCACCGAAGATGAATTATTTAACCCACCAGGTTGTCCTTCCGGGCTGTTTTCCATCTCACTCAGGTCATCAGCACTCGCCTCGTTTACAGGCCAATCCGCTCCATCTACCAGTTCATCACTAATTTTGATCGGAATGTCGGCTTCTCGGCTGGAATCTGAAAAGTCCTCAGGAAAAGGATACGCATCGTCCAAATCGTCATCCTTCACATGATCCTCGGATCTGACGTGTTCGAAGAAATCACGAATAATCGGAGCCGAACTGGTTTTCGGTGAAGCAGTCTTTCCAGCAGAGGATGGAACATCCGAGACAAATGATGGCTCTTCATTCCATGATTCTGCGAAATGATCCGGCTCAGCGCGATATAACACTTGCTCTGCTGCCGGTGGCTGCTCTTGCTCCATCTCTCGGTCTGATTTGGTTGTCTCCCGATCCGAACCCCACTTACCAAACAATTGGAAGAAAATGGGTGCTTTCCGCTTGGGAAGATGCATCTCTTCCAAGTCATCCTCTTCATCCTCTTCAATATCTGCCGGAATAGGAACCACTTTACGTGCTGCTCCACCTTTTTTTCCCGAGGATGTTGCAGCAGATCGTGCTGATGGTCTGGACTCCAGCTTTTTGTAGATCGAACTGCCGGCATCCCATACCTTCGTTCTGAATATACGCACCAGATCGACATAGGACAGATTCGTAATCAGCATAAAACTGATAATAAACATCACGATCATGATCAAACGCGCGCCAAGACTACCGAACAGCCAGAGGAACAGAGCAAACTGAGCAGCCCCAATGTAGCCACCACTTATGTCCTTATTTAACATGGAATCACGTTCACCTGGGGCAGGTTGAAGCAGTTCGGTCTGCATATCATTATGTACTTGTGTAATCACCGCACCAGGCTCGAGAGCCCCCACAGGAATAAGCTTCTGATGCATTGCAGATACGGTGCTCATCAACGTTAAAGCAAACACCAGAAGAACAAGCCCGGTCTTGCGAGTAGTCCAACCGCTTGGCCACTTTCGATGAATCATAACCATCAATCCGTAGTAGATCCCAACCAGCGGAATGGCAAAATAGAACTTCCCTAGCATTAATCCGAACATTTTGGATAGTGAACGTCCTACCGTTGCTTCTCCGGATAGAGCGATAACCGCCAGAGTAATGAGCACTATACCATAGATTTCATATTTTAAAACGCCGCTGAACGCAGCGCCTTTTTTCTTCTTCTTTTTTCTTCTGGCCAAAATCAGGTCACCCCCAGAAGAATATTATACCATACAAATTTAATCCGTACATATGTTCTTTTCTTGCCCTATTTGTCTTTTTTCGTCATGTTATGTTGGTCCCGCGTTACCTGAAAGAGGAACTTTGGAGCCAGGCATATTGGCGGGATCAAGGTACGCTTCAAGCGGGCAGTCAAGCAAACGCACTATAACAGCTTCGCTCTCACTAACCGGTCTGATCTGCATCAATAAACCGTTAATCTTGACTTCACGCGTATCCTCCCCTTCATTCCACATCCCCGACCAGAGATGTTCCGGCGGCATTACAGTATACATGGTCATTGTGTAAGGCCTCCTGCCTGCAGGGTCTGTCTCTTGTCTCCCATAAGTTTGTTCAGCTGTGCAATGGCTTGTCCAATACCGCCAACCGCATCCATTAATCCGTATTTGACTGCATCAGCACTCCCCACGGCGGTACCGATATCCCTGTTCAATTCCCCTGTCTTAAACATAAGTTCTTTGAACATGTCCTCCGAAATATTCGAATGCGTGGTGACAAAGCGAACAACCCGTTCCTGCATTTTCTCCATATACTCGAATGTTTGAGGCACCCCAATGACCAGTCCGTTCATCCGGATGGGATGAATCGTCATTGTTGCACTTCCGGCAATCAATGAATAGGTGGATGCTACTGCAATTGGAACCCCAATGCTGTGTCCTCCCCCAATAACAACGGTAACGGTAGGCTTGCTCAGAGAAGCAATCATCTCGGCAATGGCCAACCCTGCCTCCACGTCTCCTCCCACGGTGTTCAGAATAATCAGGATGCCTTCAATCCGGGGATTCTGTTCAGCAGCAACCAATTGCGGGATAATATGCTCGTACTTCGTGGTTTTGTTTTGCGGAGGCAGAATCAAGTGACCTTCGACCTGTCCAATAATCGTCATACAGAAAATATTGGACTCTCCTGCAGGTGATTGAGTCTGTCCGAACTGCTGGATGGCCTCTGTAACTGGAGCCAACCCTTTGTCATCTTGGGCAGGCATGCCCGGTGTCTCTGTCTCGGGTTGATTCGACTTGGATGTCTGTTTGCCATTTATATACTCACTCATTAGATTAATCCCCTTCCCCATAACCATTTTAATGTATTCCTTAGTATGGGGAATTTTCCAGTCTACTTATACCCAATGACCTGCCAAAAATCTCTCACATCCTCCATGGATCCAAACCGTAAAAAACAAAAAAAGCCCCTGATCTACGAGGAACCGTCCAATATTACTCGTAGATCAGGGGCGACTGTGTGCCTGAATATATGATTTTAATGTATTTTAAACTTCCATGATAATTGGCAAAATCATCGGTCTGCGACGAGTTTGCTCATACAGGAAGCGTCCCAGTGCGTCTTTTACATTCGTTTTGAGTGAAGCCCACTCGTTTACGTTCTCACTCATCAACTTTTGCAGAGTGCTGCTGACAATACGGTTGGCTTCATCAAGCAATCCTTCGGATTCCCGTACGTATACAAATCCACGGGAGATGATATCCGGACCGGATACAATTTTACCATCCTGTTTGCTCAGGGTAACTACAACGACAAGAATACCATCTTGGGATAACAGTTTGCGATCACGCAATACGATGTTACCTACATCGCCTACACCCAATCCGTCGATCAATACGTTGCCTGCAGTAACTTTACCGGCCTTGCGTGCTGCTCCGCCTTGAATCTCAACCACTTCACCGATATCCGTGATGAAGATGTTATCAGGGTCGATACCTACAGATTCAGCAAGAACGGCGTGGCGGCGCTGCATACGGAACTCGCCGTGAATTGGCAAGAAGAATTTAGGTTTCATCAGGTTAAGCATCAGCTTGAGCTCTTCCTGGCTACCGTGTCCGGATACGTGTACACCGCTGTTCGCACCACTGTAATGCACATTAGCTCCGAGACGGAACAGTTCATCAATGGTACGGCCTACATACTTCTCATTACCTGGTACCGGCGTTGCTGCAATAATAACCGTGTCACCAGGAAGAATGTCTACTTTACGATGAGTAGAACGAGCCATCCGAGTCAATGCAGACATTGGCTCGCCTTGACTTCCTGTGCAGAGAATAACAACACGGTCAGCAGCCATTTTACCAACTTCTTCAGGTTCAATGATCATGCCGTCCGGAATATCCAGATAGCCCAGATCCGAAGCAATACCTACAACATTCACCATGCTGCGTCCAATGACAGCCACTTTGCGGCCAGTCACTTCTGCTGCATTAATGACCTGTTGAATCCGGTGTACGTTGGAAGCAAAGGTAGCGACAACAACACGCTGGCTCGCTTTACGGAAGATATCTTCCAGAACGATACCCACATTTTTCTCAGAAGGCGTAAAGCCTGGTTTCTCGGCATTGGTACTATCTGACAAAAGCGCAAGTACGCCATTTGTACCGATCTGTGCCATACGTTGAAGATCGGCATATTGACCATTGACTGGTGTGTGGTCGAATTTGAAGTCACCTGTATGAACTACAGCACCTTCTGGTGTTTCAACACATACACCAACGGAATCCGGAATACTATGGTTAGTAGCAAAGAATGTTGCTTTCAATACCGATCCAAGTTGAATCTCGGAATCAGCATCAATCAGAATGCGTTTTGTTTCACCCAGCAAATTGGCTTCTTTCAGCTTGTTTTCCACCAGTCCGAGTGTAAGCTTGGTTCCGTATACAGGGACGTTAAGGTGTTTCAGAACATACGGCAATCCACCGATATGATCTTCGTGACCGTGAGTCAAAATGATACCTCTTACTTTGTCACGGTTCTCAGTCAAGTACGAAATGTCAGGAATGACAATGTCTATTCCAAGCATATCTTCTTCAGGGAACTTAAGGCCAGCATCTACGACAACAATGTCGTTAGCGTATTGGATGACATACATATTTTTACCAATCTCGCCTACGCCGCCCAGTGCAAAAATCATCAGTTTATCGTTATTATTTTTCTTAGACAAATGAATCTGAACCTCCTATGGTAGTTGGACGTCGTACCTTATTATTTTATTTATTGTAAGTTAAAAAAGTAATCTCCACATAACAAACCAATAGATAGGCATGTATGCAAAAGAACACCTTTATTCACGATATTTGGAAGAAGTTCTTCGAAGTAATTCCCCTTCACCAACAAGTTGGGTTTGAAATCATTCCTTCTTAGCCGTTCCTTCCCTTTTCACCGCAAAGCCACATCTCGAAACGATGTCGCTTTCAATTTCAAAAAAATACCGCACCCAGTCACTTGACATCATTATACATGATTAAAAACAAAAAAAACAAGTCACTCTGTCGTTGAGCCCTAGGTTTCCCTTTATCAGCAAGGATGAAACAACCCAAAAAAGCGAAAAAAGAACCGCTTCTTCTTTTCCAGAAGAGCGGTTCCTGTCTGTTTAAAAAAGGTTGCCAAGATTAATAATTTCAAGACTTGTGCCTGCTATTCATTAAACAAGCCACGGATAAAGCTCTGCTCGTCTTCGGTTGGAGCAATGAGCGGTAGACGTACAGAACCCACATTCATCCCACGTAACGTCAGTGCATATTTCACTGCAACCGGGTTCGGCAAAGGCTGAGGACACTCAAACAAACCTTTGAACACCGGGAAAAGCTGCTGATGCAACTTCGTTGCCTTTTGAGTGTCTCCGCCGACAAAGGAATCAATCATCTGCTTCATCTCTGAACCAACCACATGACTCGCGACGCTAACAATGCCGTATGCCCCCACCGTGATAGCTGGTAAGCCTGACGCATCGTCTCCCGTATATACTTTAAAATGATCGGGTGCACCTGCAGCGACGAGTGTCACATGCTCCAAAGAAGCACATTCTTTCGTAGCCACGATATTCGGTATCTGAGCCAGACGAAGCGTTGTGGCCGCAGACAAGCAGGCTGAGGTACGCCCTGGTACGTTATATAGCATAACAGGCAGTTTGGTTGAGCTCGCGATGGCTTCAAAATGTTGGAACATGCCTTCCTGGCTTGGTTTGTTGTAATAAGGAACGACCAAAAGGACCCCATCCACGCCGACACGTTCAGCTTCTTGAGTCAGATGAATCGAATGGGCAGTATTGTTAGACCCTGTTCCGGCAATGATTTTGCATCTTCCTGCAGCATGCTTTACTGCAAACTCAAAAAGCTGCACCTTCTCACTGTCGCTAAGTGTAGGAGATTCACCGGTTGTACCGGACACCACAAGTGCTTCAGATTTTTGATCTGCAATTAAATAGTCTATAAGCCTTGCAGTTTCCTCCCAATGAATCTCCCCCTGTTCGTTGAACGGAGTGACCATTGCTGTAATCAATCTTCCAAAGTCCAATTCGATTTCCTCCTTCAAAACAGGTCTGGCTCCGATCGCTTCTATTTACAGATGAAGTTCGAATGAGGTATGAAGCGCCCTCAGGGCCTGAACCATATCTTCTTTTTTTACAAGTACCCAGATGGTTGTGTTCGAATCTGCCGATTGCAAAATCTGAATGTCAGCCAGTGTTAACGATTCAACGATTCTTGCCATGATGCCAGGCACACCGTTAATTCCACCGCCGATCACCGAAACTTTGGCACAGCCGGACAGACTTTGAGGTTTAAGACCAATCTCTTGCAATACTTGAATTGCTTTTTCAGAGTCACTGTCAAATACGGTATAGACGACTCCTGAAGGGGTAACATTAATAAAATCAACACTAATCGAATTTTCAGCCATTGTTTTGAAGACTTTCAGCTGCAGCCGATCTGCGCCTCCAGGTACATCCACTGTGATTTGGGTAACATTGCTAACGTAAGCAATACCCGTCACATAACGATCTACTATGCCTGTCTGCACATCCTGGAAGCCTTCCGGATGGGTAACAAGGGTTCCTTCGCTGTCGGCAAAAGTGGAACGCACGCGTACAGGAATCTGGGATTGCATTGCAATTTCAACTGCTCGGGGGTGAATAACCTTGGCCCCATGATGCGCCATATTACAGATCTCCGCATAACTCACCACAGTTAACGGACGTGCATCCTCAACAATTCGCGGATCGGCAGTTAAAATGCCGTTTACATCCGTATAGATATCCACCATCTCCGCATGAAGAGCAGCCCCCAGTGCCGTCGCTGATGTATCACTACCCCCACGACCTAAAGTGGTAAAGTCCCCGCTCTCTGTCTGCCCTTGGAAACCAGTAACAATAACAACACGATTCTTTTGAAGCTCCTCCAGCACACGAACAGGACGGACATCCAAAATCCGGGCATTCCCGAAATTGTCGTCCGTCACAAAGCCTGCCTGCGCACCAGTCAGTACAGTGGTGGGGATGTTTTCATGTTCCAGAAGACTGCTGAGCGTTGTAGCTGATATGATTTCACCGCAGCACAATAATAAATCCTTTTCACGTGCAGACAGCGAATTACCATTTTGTGCTGCCCAGTCGAGCAGTGTATCTGTAGCATAGGGTTCACCCCGGCGGCCCATAGCGGACACAACAATGACAAGACTAAGTCCTGCCTCAAGTTCACGTTTAATATGACGGAGCACGTGCTCTCTCGCCTGAACTGTAGAGAGCGACGTGCCTCCAAATTTCTGTACCATGATACGCATCTTAATTCCTCCATTTGTGTACGCAAGAAGACTGGACACGGTCAAATCAACAAATGGATCAACCCAGGGAGCGTTCCGATGCAATAAATTCAGCAATGATTACGACATTATATGCCGTTTTTCCTCTGTAGATTGCTCAAAGCAATTCACAAACTGAAGCTCGGTTGTCACCGATCACGACATGCATATCTTCATGAACGCATCCCGCTTGCGATCATTTCACTGCAAGCAGGAATGCCCTTCAACGACAGGAACGCGTACACAGAAAGCTGTTAAACTTCCGACATATCGTCCCCCATGATTTTCTTTGTCTACCCTAACCAAGTTCAATTCTTCATGCGTATAACCGTTATCCTGGAACTTCTCCACTCCGAAATCAAACCCGTAAGCATTAGTTAAACTTGGTTAATAAACGATTAAGCCTGTGCAGAACGTTCCACAATCATTGGCTGTAACTGTTTACCTTCCAGTGCACTCCAGCATGCCTCCGGAATAAGTTCCATTTTAGCTACTAACGAGTTTGGTTTCTTCACCGGATCATCCTGCCCGAACGGTACAAAGTACATATATTTTGCCACAAGCAGTTTGGCGATGTTCGCGGCATTCAGTCCTAGACCATCATTTGTGGAGATAGCAAGCACTACCGGACGCTGATTCCGCATCTGGGCTTTGGCTGCCATCAGCACAGGGCTATCGGTCATCGCATTAGCCAGCTTACTGGTGGTGTTCCCTGTGCAGGGAGCAATCACGAGCACATCAAGCAATTTGGCTGGCCCGAGCGGTTCCGCCTCAACAATTGTAGAAATAATATCATTACCGGTTATATCTTTCAACTGTTTTTGCCAGTTCTGAGCCGTACCAAAGCGTGTATCCGTTGTTAATACCGAATTAGAAATAATCGGAATGACATTTGCGCCCTCAGCCACAAACCGGCTAATTACCGGCATAACCTCTTCAAACGTACAATGAGAACCTGTAATCGCATAACCTACCGTTTTACCCTTCCAGTTCATAGTTCAACCTCCCGTGCGTTTTGTTCTTCCAAAAGCAAACGGATCAACACGTCGGCAATAATGCCGCCAGCCGTTTTGGGAGCAACAATGCCGGGGAGGCCTGGCGCCAGAAGCGCTTTAATGCCGCGTTTTTCAGCATATCTGAAATCGCAGCCGCCAGGAGCGGATGCGAGGTCAATAATGACTGCTTTTTGCGGCATTCTGGACAGGATTTGTGCTGTGATTATCATAGTCGGTATCGTATTAAAAAGCAAGTCAACTGCCCCGGTTTGAGCGGCCAAATCCGTTGTCATGAAAGGCTTCCAGCCCATGATGTTAGCCCTAGCTGCATCTTCTTCCCGTCTGATTCCCACCCGTACATTTGCCCCAAGACCCTGGAGCGTTTTCGCCATTGTGAATCCCGTTCGGCCGAGCCCAAGCACAATACATTCCGACCCGTGGATCGTGAAGTCCGTCTCCCGAATCGCCATCGCGACCGCTCCCTCAGCTGTCGGTATCGAGTTGTAGAGCGCAATATCGTCACGATCCAATACCTCAATAAGCCGCAAGCCGTTATCCACGCACAACTCACGCAAAAATGGCTTTGCCATTCCTGTGAAAACAATACAATGCTCTGGCAATGCCGCTATCTGTTCTTTTTTGAGGAAAATCGGCAAGTCACTGAATGAGGTGCTTACTTTCCCCTGATCATCACATCCAACCACGGGCAGCACCAGCACATCCGCAGATGCCAACACCTCATCCTCCAGCTCATGATGTTCGATCCCCGGAATAGAACGCTCCAGCTTGTCGAAACCGACCACACTCACTGTGGCATCCAGCTCTGCGCATTTTTGAATGACTTCAAGCTGCCGCGCATCTCCGCCCAGGACTACTATCCGGACTCCGGTCAGCATCGGGACGTCACTCCTTTCACCACATGTATGCCTTATCGTATGCAGGGGCCCACAGGGGGGTGAAAACATTTCCTATCTCTTCTTCAAACAAAAAAGGCCTTCCCACATGGGAAGGCCCTTCATCATTCGTAGTCGTTTATTATTTTCCGGTATGACCGAATCCACCTTCGCCGCGAACCGTTTCCGAAAGTTCGCTCACTTCGGTTAGTTCAACAGCAGGCACAGTTTGAAACACGATCTGGGCAATGCGTTCACCCCGTACAATCGTGAATGGCTCCTGGCCTAGATTAATCAAAAGCACTTTAACCTCACCCCGGTAATCCGCATCGATGGTACCCGGTGTGTTTAAACAGGTAATGCCATGTTTGAACGCCAGGCCACTGCGTGGGCGAATCTGTGCTTCAAGGCCCGCAGGCATAGCCATAGCCAGACCTGTCGGAATCAGCGTGCGCTGTCCCGGCTGCAGTACAACGTCCTCCTGAAGCGCAGCAACTACATCAAAGCCAGATGCAAGCTCCGACATTTTTTGAGGCAGTTTTATATCTTCATTGCCCGGTAACTTTTGAATTTGAACGTAATGCAACAAAATCATCCCTTCTTAATCCAGCAATGGTGCGATCAGAGGCACCGACCATAGCAAGCGCAAATGGCTCCGCGAACATCAGGTCAAGTACAGCATCGATATCTTCCATCGTTACTTGTTCAATTTTGGCAATCATTTCATCCAGCGTATGGTGTCTGCCCAGCATCAGTTCGTTTTTGCCCAAACGATTCATCCGGCTTCCCGTGCTTTCCAAACTGAGAATCAGACTTCCCTTCAGCTGTTCTTTTCCTTTGCGCAGTTCATCTTCCGTCAGACCGTTAACTGCAAGATCCTGTAGTACCTCTTTGGTCAGGTCCAACACTTCTTTTGTTTGTTTTGGTGCAGTACCTGCATATATCGTGAACAGACCGCTATCCGCATGTGAACTGTGATACGAATATACGGAGTATGCCAGTCCGCGTTTTTCACGAATTTCCTGGAACAGTCTGGAGCTCATGCCGCCACCAATAGCATTGTTCAATACAACCATGGCAAACTGCAGTGGGTCTCCTATTTTGCAGCCCGGGAACGAAATACAGATATGGTTCTGTTCCGTTTTCTTCTTGTGAAAGAGCTGCCCGCTCTGGAATTTGGGAACGGTAATCTGTTCTGCCTCACCATGAACGTCAAATGATCCAAAGTGTTTTTCCATCAACTCAATTACACTGTCATCAATATTACCTGCAATACTAATCACTGTGTTCTCAATGGTGTAGTGCTCTTTCATATAAGCACGCAGATCGTTCGAACCCATCGCTTTGAGTCGTTCCTCCGTACCCAAAATCGGGTAAGCCAGTGGATGCTCTCCATAAGCAGCCGTAGCCATCAGATCATGTACCATATCATCCGGGGTATCCTCGTACATTGAAATCTCTTCCAGGATGACATTTTTCTCTTTGATGAGCTCGCCATCATCCATTTTGGAACGGAAAAACATGTCAGACAATACATCTACAGCGATAGGCAGATGTTCATCCAGTACTTTAGCATAATAACACGTGTATTCTTTTGAAGTGAACGCGTTCACGTTACCGCCGATAGCATCAAACTGTTCCGCAATTGCCTTGGCATCGTAACGATCCGTTCCCTTGAACAACATGTGCTCAATAAAATGTGATACTCCATTGTTAACAGGCTGCTCGTTGCGCGATCCTGTCTTGACCCATATACCAAAAGACACGGAACGACAGGTCGGAATCTGTTCCATGACTACCCTGAGGCCATTGCCCAGCTGAATTTTTTTCACGGTTGGCCCTCCTACATCTCTATAATTGCCCTGATCTCCAAAAAACGAAATCGACATTTGGTTCCAACTGTTTGATATTAACAAAAAAACGCCGCTCACTCAACCGCTGGAGCTTTTATGCGTTCCGAAGATAACGTCTCACTCACTGTACCCAGAACGAGGCCTTTCGCACGAATCGAATCAATCATGCCTTTTAGTGCTCCTGATGAGGATGCAGTGGGATGCATCAAAATTAACGTACCCGCTTCCACTTTTGCCCCAATTTTATTTACAATGGAAGCTGAACTTGGCTTTCTCCAATCGACGGTATCCAGTGTCCAGAGGACCGTTTGCAACCCCATGCTTGAGGCAATGTCTACGGTTTTCTGATTAAAGTCACCTGACGGGGGGGCAAACCAGCGGTTTTCCACCCCTAGCGTCTCTTTGAGCAGATCCTCTGTCTTGCTTATCTCAAGTCTGGCCCGTTCTGCACTCAATCGACTCATGTTCGGATGAGAGTAGGCATGGTTGGACAGTTCATGACCTCGTTTCTGAATCTCTTTGGCGAGCTCGGCATTTTTCTTTAACCAGCTTCCATCCAGAAAAAAGGTCGCCTTCACCTTCTCGGCATCGAGCGTGTCAAGCATCGGGATGATATACTCATTCCCCCAAGCCACATTAATCATAAACGAAACCATCGGTTTTGCCGGATTCCCCCGGTATACCGGATGAGCCCCAAGATCCTTGAGTTGGATTTCTGGTTCAACCTGACGATAAACATATGCAATTTTGGTATTGAGGTTACCACCCAGTGCCTTGCGATACGTGGCTTCCACATCAATCTCCAAGCCGTTATATCCCGGTATCGCCTTCCACACCCTGTCCACTTTGGCGTTGACCGGAGCTACTCTTGTTTCGGCCGCTTTATCCCGGATCGCCGACAACAGGGCATCCTCTCCAGTCGCCTCTTGAAACATATCGAATGCATTTTGTGTCCCCGGGCCATCCCGAATCTCCGTAATGTATGTACGTACACTGCCTACTTGTCCGACCAGTATGACAGCCGCCACACCCGCCAGAACTGCAACCAGCTTTTTGGATTGGTTTTTCACAGTTCCATCCTCCCGCCGTCTTTGTCCCCATCATATGAGGACAAGGGCAAGAATATGAACAAATTCAGGCAGTCTTTTGAAACCCATTACCGTTTCCGATTTTAGACGTTAAAAAAAGAGCCAGAAATACACATTCTGTCTCTTCATTCAATGGATCTGTAAAAATCAAGGCAGAGCTTAGGACTGCGCCGGAGCTTCAGCCGTCAATACTGCTTTGCGGGACAAGTTGATACGACCTTGTTGGTCAATTTCCGTTACTTTAACGGTAATGGAATCACCTACGGCTACAACATCTTCTACTTTGGCAACACGCTCTGTTGACAGTTGTGAGATGTGAACCAGACCCTCTTTGTTCGGCAGAACTTCGACAAATGCACCGAATTTCTCAACACGTTTTACTTTGCCGACATAAATCTCGCCGACCAGCACTTCACGTACGATTCCTTCGATAATCGATTTTGCCTTATCGTTCATGTCCTGGTTGGAAGAAGCGATAAATACGCGTCCATCCTGTTCAATATCAATTTTAACACCAGTTTCCTCGATGATTTTATTGATAATTTTACCACCCGCACCAATAACATCACGGATCTTATCCGGATTAATATGCATAGTCGTAATCTTAGGCGCATATTGAGACAGCTGCTCACGCGGTGTTTTCATTACTTCAGTCATTTTGCCCAGGATATGCATACGACCTTCTTTGGCTTGAGCCAAAGCTTCGGACAAAATTTGACGATCAATACCATCAATTTTAATATCCATCTGGATCGCTGTTACACCTTCAGGTGTTCCTGCCACTTTGAAGTCCATGTCGCCCAGGTGATCTTCCATACCTTGAATATCACTAAGAATGGACACATGCTCTCCATCTTTGATCAGACCCATAGCTACCCCAGCAACCGGAGCTTTAATTGGTACACCAGCATCCATCATCGCAAGCGTACTTGCGCAGATACTTGCTTGTGAAGTTGATCCGTTTGATTCCAATACTTCTGATACCAGACGAATTGTGTACGGGAAGTCCGTCTCCGAAGGAATAACTTTAGAAAGAGCACGTTCACCCAATGCACCATGTCCAATCTCACGACGGCCTGGAGCACGCAATGGACGAGCTTCACCCACGCTAAATGGCGGGAAGTTGTAATGATGCATGAAGCGTTTGGTTTCTTCCAAACTGATTCCGTCCAGAATCTGAACATCACCCAATGCACCCAAGGTACAAATGCTAAGCGCTTGTGTTTGACCACGTGTGAACAAGCCGGAACCATGTGTACGCGGCAGCAAAGATGTATCACACTCAATTGGACGAATCTCAGCAAGTCCGCGTCCATCCGGACGAACCTTATCATGTGTGATCAAGCGGCGCACTTCTTCTTTGACGATGTCGTGCAGCACTTCTTTCACGTCTTTGAGCAGTTCAGGAGTCTCGATGTATTGCTCTTCAAAATGAGCAACGGTTTCGTCATTCACTGCATCAATCGCATCTTGACGAGCATGCTTCTCAGCGATTTTAACTGCTTCTACCAAGCGAGCACTCGCATATTCACGTACAGCACTGTTCACTTCCGCATTTACAGCGTGCAGTTTTACAGCCATTTTTTCTTTGCCGGCCACTTGAACCAGTTCTTCAATGACAGCCACAATGTTCTTGATTTCATCATGTCCGAACATGATAGCTTCAAGCATGACTTCTTCCGGAACTTCGTTTGCTTCTGCCTCTACCATCATGATGGCATCTTTGGTTCCTGCAACAACGAGTTCAATTTCACTGACTTCAAGCTGTGCAATGGTTGGGTTGATAATGAATTCGCCATCAATACGTCCCACTTTTACGCCACCGATTGGCCCGTTGAATGGTACATCCGAAATGCTCAGTGCAGCCGATGTACCGATCATGGCAGCAATCTGTGGTTCACAGTCCTGATCAACACTCATAACGATGTTTAGAACTTGTACATCATTACGGAAACCTTCAGGGAACAGTGGACGAATTGGACGGTCTGTCAGACGACTAGCAAGAATGGCTTTCTCGCTTGGTCTTCCTTCCCGTTTAATGAATCCGCCTGGAATTTTACCTACAGCATACAATCTTTCCTCATAATTCACCGTGAGTGGGAAAAAGTCCAGATCTTTCGGTTCGCTTGATGCTGTAACGGTACACAAAACAACCGTATCTCCGTATGTTACTTTAACAGCAGCATTTGCCTGTTTAGCCAAACGTCCTGTTTCAAGCACAAGCGTTCTTCCACCAAGCTGCATTTCAACACGTTTTTCCATGAAATCCCTCCTTCTAATCGTTCCTAACACAATGGATTCTGCATTTTCTCAGTATTTCCTGCTTGTCCTGCATTCATTAACTTGCAAAACAAAAGCTCCTTGCGGAGCTGTCATCTACAAATATATGGCAACATGTTCATCTACAAAACAACCCGGCTGTAAACTCCGCTTGTCCTCAATACAGAGGAACGTCGGAAAACAGCCAGGTTGGTTTTGAAAACATGTACGATAATTAGCGACGCAATCCGAGTTTCTCGATCAATGCGCTGTAACGTTTAACATCTTTGTTTTTCACGTAAGCCAAAAGCTTACGACGTTGACCTACCATTTTCAAAAGTCCACGACGTGAGTGGTGGTCTTTCTTATGCGTACGCAAGTGGTCTGTCAAACTTCTGATGTTTTCCGTAAGGATAGCAACTTGCACCTCAGGTGATCCAGTATCGGACTCATGAGTTTTGTGCTCGTCGATCAGTTGTTGTTTACGTTCTTGAGTCAATGCCATCCTATTCACCTCCTTCATTATAATCGCCATTAGCCTCGTTACCGCCGGTGAGAGCGTGCAACCAAGCCAAGGTTGTCTGTTGTCCAAAACGACAACGTAGTACATTATATCATAGTTGCCTAACCAAAGTAAATGTAAACATACATTTTACTCAAAATTTCAACCTAAGAGTCTTGCCGCAGTCAAGGCATCTTCCCGAATCTGGCTGATCAGAGCGTCGATGGAGTCAAACTTGCGTTCTTCCCGAATATAGTGAACCAGTTCAACCTTCAGTTCCTCATCATAAAGATGCCCTTCAAAATCAAGCACATGTACTTCAAATGTAGGCTTCATCCCGCTATCGTGGAACGTAGGTTTCACACCGAGGTTCATTACCCCTCGCAACGACTGCTTCCCATGATATACGCGTACGGCATACACACCTTTTGCTGGTGCCACATAATGATCTGTTAATTCGAGATTGGCAGTAGGGAAACCAATAGTCCGGCCGCGTTTCTCTCCGTGGATAACGGTTCCTCTGATACTGTATGGTCGTCCAAGCCACTGACTTGCCTCATCCAGTTCTCCACGTTTAAGCAAACCACGAATTAAAGAACTGCTAACCTTCTCGCCATTAAGCAGGAATGGAGGTACAGTTTCTACAGCCATCTCATTGCTGCCCAGCGAACGAAGCATCTGTTCATCACCAGCTCCCTTGTGACCAAAACGGAAGTCAAAACCAACGACCGCCGTTCGTGTCTGAAGCGGAATCAACAGATCATGTACAAACTGCTCCGGTGTCAAATGTGAAAATTCTTCATTAAACTCCACAACATATAACACGTCAACGCCCATCTCTGCCAAGATATCTTCCTTATCTCTCAGGGGCGTCAAATAACCTTCATAATCTCCTTTGCGCATGACTTCCTTCGGATGCGGATGGAAGGTCATTACCGCTGACTGCATGCCCTTTTCACGAGCAATGCGGACAGCTGACAGAATGACGCTTGCATGTCCGAGATGCATTCCGTCGAATTGGCCAATGGCCAGCACCTGGGGTTGTCTACGCAATTCATCGGAAGTTAATGTCTGCGGATACGTTAGCATTACGGTTTTCATACAATCATTCACCTGCATTTCACTTGATAGACCGAGCTTAACATCACATGAACCTAAACTCAAGGCCTCTTTATTCCGGTAAAAATACCTTAACAGCTCGAACTGTTGGTTTATGTTCATCCCGTTCGAAAATACCGAGAAATGTGCCATCCTGAGCATATAACCGCAAAAGTCCTGGCTGTTCCACGGGCGGTTCCAATAGACGTGCAGACAATTTCTGTCCTTGGAGAGCGCCTTTGGTGTTATCCTCTGGAACTTTATGGGCAGGCATGTAGTCAACCGCATCATCTACCGAAATCAGCACTTCAGCCAGCGTACCTGCGGCCATGTGCTGTTCCACATCCTCAAATCGCAAGCACCGATCCGCTGTGATTCCTGCAGAAATGGTACGCTCAAGCTGTACCATGGTAGATGGGTAACCCAGTTCTCGGCCGATATCTACGCACAATGTTCGAATATATGTTCCTTTAGAACATAATGCCCTGAAGGAAATATCTGTCGTGTCACCATGCGTTTCGATTCCGGTCAGTTCAATCTCGTAAATCGTAACCTCACGGCTCTTACGCTCCACTGTTTTGCCTTCACGTGCAAGCTCATACAGACGTTTACCGTCGACTTTTACCGCTGAATACATGGGTGGAACCTGCGAAATCGTACCCTTAAACTGATTCAGGACCTCAAGCACCTGTTCTTCGGTAACTTGGACTGATTCTTCCGCACGTTCAATAACCGCACCTGTCAGATCCTCCGTGTCCGTAGACAGGCCCAATCGTAGTGTTGCCAAGTACTCTTTCGGAAGTTCCTGCATGTATTCGACTACCCGTGTGGCCCGACCGAGGCACAGCGGAAGTACACCTGTAACTTGTGGGTCCAATGTTCCGGTGTGTCCAATACGCTTCATTTTCAGAATGCGTCGCATTTTGGCTACAACATCATGCGAGGTGAATCCTGCCGGCTTGTATACAGGCAAAATTCCTTCAAGTGGTTTTACCATTGCGCATTCACCTGCTTCAGCACTTTGGCTACGATCTCTTCCAACTCACCTTCCACACGACACCCGGCAGCCAGTACGTGGCCTCCCCCGCCAAATGTCTGTGCAAGCGCAGCAACATCGACTTTGCCTGCCGACCGAAGAGACACTTTCACCGCGTTATTGTTGATGACTTTGAAAAAAATCCCCACTTCTACACCTTGAATATTACGGGGATAGTTTACAACGCCTTCGAGATCCTCATTAGCCGCTCCGCAAGCAATCATATCTTCAGGCGTAATAACCACCCAGGCAATTTTTCCATCCTCTGTCATCTGCAGACTCGAAAGCGCCTGATTCAATATCCGAACTTGGGGAAGCGTAACCTGTTCAAGCAAAATTTGCGCAAGGTACGGTCCATTTACACCATGCTCAAGCAATTTGGATGCTGTTGACATCACATTTGGACTGGTATTCGCGTACCGGAACCCGCCTGTATCCGTAAGCAACCCTGTATAGATAGCCGTTGCAGCATCTTGATTCAACGTCACCGGGAACAAGTTTACAAAATCAAACAGGATCTCTGCAGTAGCTGCTGCATCCGGCTTAATGATATTAACCGTTCCATAAGCATCATTGGTGGGATGGTGATCAATATTTAGAATAACAGCATCTTCTTCGAAATAATGGCGAGTTAGGCCCACTCTTGCAAAATCTGCACAGTCTACACAAATCACTGCTTTATATTTACGCTGCGGTGGTTGCTCGGTCATGTTCACGATTTCATCTGCACCCCACAAAAAGCGCATCCGCTGCGGGATCTCACCTTCATTGATCATCGTGAATGTCTTCCCCAGACATGACAGCAGCCAGCCCACTGTTATCGTCGAGCTGACTGCGTCACCGTCCGGCTGTACATGCGACACGACCAGGTAATCATCATGCTCCAGCAGGAATTGCTTTCCTGCCTGAAGCGCCTGTTCATAAGTGTGCATTGCCGTCTCCTTTATGCTGTTACTGGGATTCGTTCTTGTCGGTACCGATGTCGCCAAGCAGCTTCTCAATACGGCTGCCATAAGCGATCGATTCGTCGATCTTGAATATCAATTCAGGTACATGGCGAAGTCTAATTCGCTTGCCCAGCTCGGAACGCAAAAATCCATTTGCTTTATCGAGTGCTTTAAGCGAGTTATCTTTTTGCTCCTGTTCACCGAAGACACTCAGATAAACTTTGGCTTGCGACAAGTCGTTAGTCACGTCGACACCTGTTACGGTAATGAAGCCGATACGTGGATCTTTCAGTTCGGACTGGATGAGCACGCTCAATTCTTTCTTGATCTGCTCGCCCACTCTACCTGTACGAATCTTGGCCATAGTTGTTCACCTCATGCTTCCTTGCTTATCGTTGTACCGTCTCCATAACAAAGGCTTCGATAACGTCGCCTTCTTTGAGATCGTTATAGTTATCAAGAGTAATACCACATTCGTAGCCTTGAGCTACTTCTTTGGCATCATCTTTGTAACGTTTCAGTGAATCAAGCTTACCTTCGTAAAGAACAATGCCATCACGAATCAAGCGTGCTTCCGCTGAGCGTGTAATTTTGCCGGAGGTAACCATACATCCTGCAATGGTACCCACTTTGCTGATTTTGAACGTACTGCGAACTTCAGCATGACCGATTACATTTTCTTTGTAGATCGGATCAAGCATTCCTTTCATCGCCTGTTCAATCTCTTCAATAACGCTATAGATGACACGGTGAAGACGGATGTCTACTTGCTCTTGATCTGCAGTTATTTTCGCCTGATTGTCAGGACGAACGTTGAAACCGATCACGATGGCATTTGATGCAGCAGCCAAGATGATGTCGGATTCGGTAATTGCACCAGCACCGCTATGAATGATCTTCACGCGCACGCCTTCAACCTCGATTTTTGCAAGTGAACCCTTCAATGCTTCAACAGAACCTTGAACGTCACCTTTGATAATGACATTCAGATCTTTGATTTCGCCATCTTTGATGTGTTGGAACAGATCGTCCAGTGTTACACGTGTGTTGGTACCCAGATCGGATTCACGTTGCGTGATCGCACGTTTATCAGCGATAGAACGAGCTTTACGCTCATCCTCAAATACCATGAATGGATCTCCCGCACCTGGAACTTCAGTCAACCCTGTGATCTCAACAGGAGTAGAAGGTCCAGCTTCTTTCAGACGGCGACCTTTATCATTCACCATCGCACGTACGCGACCGAAGCAGTTACCTGCTACAAAGGCATCTCCAACTTTCAACGTACCATGCTGTACCAAAATACGGGCAACTGGGCCGCGTCCTTTATCCAGCTCGGCTTCGATCACTGTACCACGGGCACGTTTGTCCGGGTTCGCTTTGTACTCGTTCACTTCAGCAACGAGCAGGATCATTTCAAGGAGACCTTCCAGACCCATTCTTTGTTTCGCCGAAACGTTAACAAAGATGGTGTCGCCGCCCCATTCTTCCGGAACGAGTTCATAGTTGGTCAGTTCTTGTTTTACTTTGTCCGGATCTGCACCAGGCTTATCGATTTTGTTAACCGCAACGATAATAGGCAGACCGGCTGCTTTTGCGTGGTTAATAGCTTCAACAGTCTGTGGCATAACGCCGTCATCCGCAGCAACAACGATGATGGTAATATCCGTTACTTGTGCACCACGAGCACGCATCGCTGTAAACGCTTCGTGACCCGGTGTATCCAGGAACGTGATTTTTTTGTTGTTGATTTCTACTTGATAAGCACCGATATGCTGCGTGATTCCGCCAGCTTCGCCGCCCGTTACATTCGTGGAACGAATGGCATCAAGCAGTGTTGTTTTACCATGGTCAACGTGACCCATAATCGTTACAACTGGAGGACGGGATTGCAGATCCGCAGGATCATCGTTCTCTTCCACAGTTTCGAAACGATCGTCTTCAAGCACAATCTTCACTTCAACCTCAACACCGAATTCACCTGCGAGCAGAAGAATGGTATCGATATCGAGCTCTTGGTTAATTGTAGCCATAACACCCATACCAATGAGTTTCTTGATAACTTCGGAAGCATCTTTGTGAAGCAGCTTCGCTGTTTCACCCACAGTCATATCACCACGTACGATGATTTTCTTAGGTGTGTTATCAATTTTCTCGCGTTGTTGGTACTGCTGCTGGTTTCTGTTACGGTTGTTCTTGCCACCACGGTTACCGCGGAAGTTGCCGCCACGGTTGTCATCGTAACGACGTCCACCGCCGCCACTGTTTGAACGGTTGCCGTTGTTATTACCGGAATTCCCTTGACCGCCTCTGCGCTGACCTTGACCTTGATTCTGTCCTTGGCCACCGCTGCGGTTACCGCCATTGCCAGTGTTGCTTGGCCCAGCGCTTCTCACTTGACCGCCACCACTGTTGTTAGGCCGTTGTCCTGAACCTTGTGGACGTGAAGCTGTGCTGCTTGTTCCGCCTTGTGGACGTGAAGACGTACTACTTTGTCCGCCTTGCGAAGGTCTGGAACGATTACCTGTTTGTCCGCCCTGGCTGGAGCCTTGGGAAGAGTTCGTTCTGTTGCGGCTATCTTGGCCGCTGGGTCTTTGGGAGCCGTTGTTATTGTTTGAATTTGGTCTATTGTTCATACCTACCTGCTTTTCCTGTTGTATTTTTGTTTGTACGGGACTACCGGATGAATTACTGTTGTTCGGCGTGTTCGCTCCGCCGGCCGGCTTGTTGCTGTCCACTGTTTTTTCACTGCGCACGGACGAAGTAGCGACTGGTTTAGCCTCGCTGTTCTGTTTCGATGCTGCAGTGGATTTTATATCTTTAAAAAATTGTTCCACCTTACCCACTGAACCATTCTCCATGACGCTCATATGATTGTTTACGGGAATATCCAGTTTTTTAAGAATGGTTATAATTTCTTTGCTGCTCATATTAAGGGACTTCGCATATTCATAAACTCGCAATTTATCCTTGTTTTCCTGTTTACTCAATATACTCCACCTCCGACATTATACCGACTTGCTTGGAGATCATTTTTGCAAACCCACGGTCCGTTACCGCAAGAACAACCCGCGTTTCTTTACCGATACTTGAACCCAGACTATCCCGGTCAAATCCGATCACCAGCGGAACTTTGTAGGTTCCGCATTTGTCGCGAAATTTCTTCTGTGTATTGGCCGAGGCGTCACCCGCAACAATAACCATCTTAGCTTCGGAAGAACGGATCGCCTTGAGCACGATTTCTTCACCTGTCACCAGTTTGCCTGCGCGCATGGAGAGTCCCAGATAAGACAACGCTTTGTTATTCATCATGATCACGCTCCTGCGCTGCGATGAAATCATCTTCAACCGAAGCGAAATCAGCAGCCAATTGCTCGTAAATTTCAGGTGAAACCTTGCCCTTCAACGCCCGATCCAAAGACCGGTTTTTGAGTGCAAGTTTAAAACAGGATTCCTTGCCGCATAAATAAGCACCACGTCCGGACTTTTTGCCAGTCAAATCGATCAGCACTTCATCCTCTGGCGTTTTAACGATACGGATCAGTTGCTTTTTGGGCATCATTTCTTGGCACGCCACACATTTGCGCAGCGGTACTTTTTTCTGTTTCATACGTTAGCGCCCCCCGTGCTTTACTTTAATCGACGGAGACGGAATCTTGGTGCATTTCTGAAGAAGAGTCTTTTTCTCTGCCGAATTCCTGTTCCGCCTGGCTCTCGCTCTTGATGTCGATTTTCCAGCCGGTCAGCTTCGCTGCCAAGCGGGCATTTTGGCCCTTGATGCCGATAGCGAGGGACAGTTGATAGTCCGGTACGATGACACGGGCCATCTTCTCTTCTTCAAATGCTTGAACTTCCAACACTTTGGAAGGACTCAATGCATTAGCCACATATTCGTCTACCTGTTCGGAGTAACGAACGATGTCAATTTTTTCACCGCGCAGCTCACCCACAATGGTCTGCACGCGCATGCCTTTAGGGCCTACACATGATCCAACCGGGTCAACTTCCTCATTGCGAGAATGTACGGCAATTTTGGAGCGGAAGCCCGCTTCACGTGCAACGGAGCGAATCTCAACAACTCCATCAAAGATTTCAGGAACTTCCAGTTCAAAGAGACGTTTCAATAGACCCGGATGTGTGCGGGACAAAATGATTTGCGGCCCTTTGGTCGTATTCTCGACCTTAGTGATGTATGCCTTGATACGGTCACCATGAACAAATTTTTCATTCGGCATCAATTCGGTTAACGGTAATGCCGCTTCGATTTTGCCCAGATCGATGTAGATATTGCGCAAATCCTGACGCTGCACCACTCCCGTAACGATATCCTCTTCCTTGTCTACGAAAGCGTTGTAGATCAGGCCGCGTTCGGCTTCACGAATCCGCTGGGTCACTACCTGTTTGGCAGTCTGTGCGGCGATACGTCCGAAATCGCGCGGCGTAACCTCAATCTCCGCAATATCTTCCAGCTGGAAGTGTGGGTTAATTTCACGTGCAGCAGGCAACGAAATTTCGGTGCGTGAATCGAGGACTTCCTCCACGATTAATTTGCGTGCATATACACGAATAACTCCAGTGTTGCGGTTCATATCAACACGCACGTTTTGAGCGGTGTTGAAATTACGTTTGTAGCTGGAGATTAATGCCGCCTCAATCGCTTCAAACAGCACATCCTTGCTGATCCCTTTTTCCCGCTCCAATTCATTCATTGCTTCAATAAAATCCATACTCATGAATGTTGATCCCCCTTTCAAACATGGCATCTCATACGTAAAACGGCGAAAGGCTCAAAACTCATGAGCACCTTGCCGTTATCGTGAGATGTGTCTTTTTCATTAATAAAGTGAACAAGGCACTTAAAACAGAATGGCCAAGCGCGCACTGGCTACCTTATCATAAGGAACCGAGTACTGCTTCTTGCCTGCTTCGATCACAAGTTCCCCGTTATCAAAGGAAAGCAGTTTACCTTCAAACTCCTTGATTCCATTCACTGCTTCGTAGGTAGTAACAAATACGTTTTTCCCTACGGATTTTGCAACATCCTCCGCTTTTTTCAGTGGACGTTCAGCTCCCGGAGAAGACACTTCAAGGAAATAGACGGTTGGAATCGGATCGTTCTCATCCAGCTTGGCGCTCAGCTGTTCGCTGATCAAGACACAATCATCGATGTCGATGCCACCCTCTTTGTCGACATAAACCCGTAAAAACCAGTTACTGCCTTCTTTGACGTAATCGATGTCAACCAGCTCGAAGCCTTGTTCATTCAAGTAGGGTTGGATCATTTCTTCCACGGTAGATTTAATCTTCGTTGTGCTCAAAACCGATAACCTCCAACTTAGGTTACGCCGACATGTTAAGCCGACAATTTCGTAATACCCAAGATTCTTGTATACCAAAGACTAAAGAGTGGGTTTCCCCACTCTTCAGAAATTCGTACTATCTCGTTCACTTCAGAAATTATAACATAGTCTGGTAATAGTGACAAGTAAGCGATCTTTCAGGTCAATTGCGTACTAATGAAGAAAAAATCACGCAACCCTCTGAAAGGCGTTTTTTTTGACGGGTTAAGCTTCCATCAAAACAGGGATAATTGATTGCTTTCCGGCAGCCCCCGGAAACAGCCCATGCCAGACAATAGTTCGACAATCGTTTTACTTGCCTTGGATTTTTGCTGAAAATCTTCAATCGACAGAAACTCACCATGATCTCTTGCCGCCGCAATATTACGTGCTGCATTATCACCGATTCCCGCCAGTGCAGAAAATGGAGGAACCAGTGCATTTCCGTCTACGATAAATTTGGTAGCTTCAGAACGATACAAATCAATCGGTTTGAGTGAGAATCCACGAGCTGCCATTTCCAGAGCCATCTCAAGCACAGGAAGCATGTTTTTTTCTTTTGGCGGTGCCTGGAAACCCAATTGTTCAATTTCAACAATTTTCCGATAGATCGCATCGTACCCCTGACAAACCAGCTCGATGTCAAACTCATCTGCACGAACTGTAAAATAGGTTGCGTAGAATTCAATAGGATGATACAGCTTGAAGAATGCAGTACGAACTGCCGAAATGACATAAGCGGCCGCGTGGGCCTTCGGGAACATGTACTGGATTTTGAGGCAGGAGTCAATGTACCATTGTGGCACTTTGCAGTTTTTCATCTCATCAATCCACTCCTGAGGCAACCCCCGCCCTTTACGAACACTCTCTGTAATCTTAAAGGCCAGACTTGCATCCATCCCCGCTTTATAAATGAGGAATAACATGATATCATCCCGGCAACCAATTACCGTTTTAATGTTACATGTACCGTTCTTGATCAATTCTTGTGCGTTTCCAAGCCAAACCCCTGTTCCGTGGGACAACCCCGAAATTTGCAATAAATCGGCAAAAGACGACGGCTGGGATTCGACAAGCATTTGTCGCACAAACTTCGTCCCCATCTCCGGCACACCAAAGGTTGCAACAGGTGAACGGATCTGTTCAGGAGTTACTCCCAGTGCTTCCGTAGAGTTGAACATGCTCATGACTTTCGGATCATTCATCGGAATGGTGGTAGGATCGACCCCGGTCAGATCCTGCAGCATCCGCATCATCGTCGGATCATCATGTCCTAGAATATCCAGTTTCAACAAGTTCTCTTCAAAGGCATGATAATCAAAGTGCGTTGTTTTCCACTCTGCATTAACGTCATCCGCAGGATATTGAACAGGAGTGACATCTTCCACTTCAATATAATCCGGCACAACGACAATTCCCCCGGGATGTTGTCCCGTGCTCCGCTTGACCCCTGTACAACCTGAAGCCAGTCGATTCAATTCTGCTCCGCGCCATTTCTTATGATGCTCTTCCTCATATTTCTTGGCGAAACCAAAAGCTGTCTTCTCGGCAACGGTACCAATGGTTCCAGCCCGAAACACGCTTTTTTCACTAAAGAGTACTTTCGTGTAGTTGTGAGCATGTGGCTGGTAATCACCCGAAAAGTTCAAATCGATATCGGGAACCTTGTCCCCCTTAAAGCCAAGGAACGTCTCAAACGGTATATCTTGCCCTTCTCCCTTCAGTCTGCCTCCGCAGTCGGGACATTCCTTCTCTGGAAGGTCGAATCCACTTGGTACACTTCCGTCCAGGAACCATTCGCTGTGCTTACATTCAGAGTTTACACAGATATAGTGAGCCGGAAGCGGATTAACCTCGGAGATGCCAAGGAAGGTTGCGACAACCGATGATCCTACAGATCCCCGGGAGCCAACCAGATAACCATCCTGATTCGATTTTTTCACCAGACGCTCCGAGATCAGATAGTTGGCGGAGAAACCGTATTTGATGATCGGCTGGAGCTCTTTCTCTAGGCGTGCCACTATGACTTCAGGCAGGTCTTCACCATATATCGACTTTGCCGTATTGTAGCAGGTATTCCGAATCTCTTCGTCCGCACCTTCCAGTATTGGCGTAAACAGTTTATCCGGGAACAGCTTGATTTCCTCAAAGCGATCAGCAAGTTCTATCGTATTCGTGACGACAACCTCGTAGGCTTTATCCTGACCCAGGAACTGGAATTCCTCCAACATTTCTGCTGTGGTTCTAAAATGGGCATCCGGTTTGCGCTGGTCTTTCAGCGGACTGAAACCGGTAATTCCGTGGATGGTAATATCCCGATAGATTTTGTCCCTCGGCTCCAAATAGTGCACATTGCCTGTAGCAATAACCGGCTTGTTCAATTTGGCTCCGATATCAATTACTTTACGAACCGCAAGTTTCAGTTCCTCCGGTGTGGCCACAAGTCCCTTGTCCACTAGATGCATATACATCGTAAGGGGTTGAATCTCCAAAATGTCGTAAAACTCGGCGATTTCTTCGGCCTCTTCCAGTGATTTATTCAGAACAGCCTCGAAGAATTCTCCTTTTTCACATCCGGATATAATAACCAGTCCTTCGCGCAAGCCGACCAGTTTAGACTTCGGAATACATGGGACACGCTTGAAGTATTCCGTATGAGACAAGGACACCAGTTTATACAAATTCTTCTTGCCGACATCATTCAATGCGTAAATCCCGCAGTGGAATGGACGTGTATTCGACAGATCAACCCCAACGTAATCGTTCAACCGGTCCAGCATGGTTAAGCCTTTTAACTGGGCTGCATCATTCACTAGTCCATTCAGGATTCCAGCAAGTGCAATCGTATCATCAATCGCCCTGTGATGGCTTTCCAGTGCAACTTTGTATTTGTCAGCCAATGTGTTGAGTCGGTGGTTTTTCATTTTTGGATACAAAAGCCGCGCCAATTCCAACGTATCCAGCACAGGGTTTGGCAGCTCAGGCATACCCAAATTTTTAAGGGACGCCTGGATAAAGCCCATATCAAATCGTGCATTGTGCGCGACCAGCACGCCATCACCCGCAAACGCAACAAAGTCACGAATGACCGGTTCAAGCTCCGGTGCATCTTTGACCATCTCATCCGTAATGTTGGTCAATTGCTGAATGTTGTACGGGATTCGTTCATGTGGGTTTACAAAGGTGGCAAACCGGTCGATCTCTTTGCCCTCTTGCACTTTAACCGCAGCAATCTCAATAATCTTGTTCTGTGTAACGGAAAGACCCGTCGTCTCGATATCGAATACGATGTAGGTCGCAGTTTTCAGATCAATTGGCTGTGGTGCCAGAACAACGGCAACGGAATCATTCACTACATTGGCCTCTAGGCCGTATATCATTTTGATGCCGTTTTTCTTCGCTGCTTTGGCTGCCTCCGGATAGACTTGTACTCCACCGTGATCGGTGACGGCAATTGCCTTGTGTCCCCACTCCGCAGCAGTTTTCACATATTTATCGATGGAGGTTACAGCATCCATGGTACTCATAGTTGAATGCAGATGGAATTCCACCCGTTTCTCCTGCGCGGTATCTTTTCTTGATGGAGGTGCTTTGATTTCGGTCAGATCCGAAGGAATCATGGCCAGTTCAGGAATTTGCATAAACCGGTCGTACTCTACGCGTCCGCGAACCTTGACCCATTTCCCATTGGCCAGGAGGCTCAAGATTTTAACATCCTCTTTTGTCTTCGCAAACATCTTCATCTGCATCGAATCTGTAAAGTCGGTCAGATAGAAGGTAAACAGCGTATTTCCGTTCCGCAGCTCCTTGCGGTCCAGACCAAAGATCGAGCCCTGAAGTGTAATTTTCTTCTCTTCATCCTGAACGTCCTGCATCGGTACAGCTGGCTCTTTGATCTCATAGCCCATCTGCAAGCGTACATCGCCCTGATCTTCGTCTTCTGGAGCTTCCATTTCGGTCACTTCGCTCATCATCTGTTCGATGACCTGTCGCTCCTCAACCTTCTTCTGCGCCTGGAACTGCTCCATCGCTTCCTTATTGCTTCCCACTTCACCAACTTGTAGTTTAATGCGGAGCGGGAGATGAAAATACTTTTCATAGAATGTTGTAATCGCTTGATCAATCTGTTTCTTGCGCGCCAGCTCCATCGATGTAGAATCACTCATGGTCAATTGCAGCAAATCTGCTTCACATTCAAAGGTAGTTCGGTTCATCCATCCATTTACGGATGGAATCTCGCGAGTAACCCATTCTAGAAACAAATTCCAATATTCACTGACAATATCACCGGGCTGCACTTGCTCTGTATACTTAAAACCAAATGTAATTTTGGCGATATGATTCATTTTCTCCTGAATATGCAGGCTAAACGTACGATAGATCGGCGCAGGGACCAACGTATCCTTACAGATCAGGATATGCCATTCCCGGTTGCTGCGGTTCGTCTCTACCTGTTCAATCCATCCGTCCAGAAAATAGGGATCGGTCAAACCTGCAGGCAGCTCTGCCTGTTTCATCAACAATTCAAACCGTTTTCGTTTCTCCTCGAATCCACTCATCGTGTTCCTCCTTGTACCCCCTTAAAACATGAAAAGCTCCTGCAATCAAAAATGTCCCCGATCCGAACCCGCACCGACTCATTTTATCCGACAGAAGCCTTCCACTACTTACTCATACGGAGAATATTCCTGATGTTAATGATGACCTAGTAGGCTCTTGCAAACACTACTGTGTTCTTCGCCTTTTCACCACAAGCCAGGCACGTATGCTTTTCTTCCGCAGGCTGGAACGGAATGTTCCGGCTTGTTGCACCTGTTACTTCTCTTACTTTATCTTCGCAAGCTTCGGAGCCGCACCAGCCGGCCAGCGTAAAGCCACGTTTGTTTTCCATCAATTCCTTCATCTCATCGAGCGTATCTACAGAGTAGAAGTTGTCCGACATAAATGTCCGTGCACGTTCCAGCATATCAGATTGAACCTGATTCAGCATATTCTGAATTTCTTCCACCAGATTCGCCTGCTCTACTACTTTTTTCTCACCAGTGATCCGAGACACAAGCACACATACACCATTTTCCATATCGCGAGGACCAATCTCGAGACGAATTGGAACTCCGCGCATCTCGTATTCATTGAATTTCCAGCCTGGACGAACGTCGCTGCGGTCATCCATTTTAACACGAATGCCTGCTTTTTTCAGTTCAGCGAACAATTCGTCCGCACGACCCACAACGGCATCACGTGTTTTTGGCGGTCCAATCGGAATCATCACGACTTGGGTTGGTGCCACTTTTGGAGGAAGTGCCAGGCCACGATCATCACCGTGCACCATGATCAGCGCACCGATCAAGCGTGTACTTACGCCCCACGATGTCGTATACGCATGCTCAAGCACATTTTCCCTGCTGAGATACTGAATTTCAAATGCTTTTGCAAAGTTAGTACCCATGAAGTGAGAAGTTCCGGCCTGTACGGCACGTCCATCTTTCATCATCGCTTCGATGGAGTATGTATCCACCGCACCTGCAAATTTCTCTGATGGCGTTTTTTGACCAGTGATGACCGGGATTGCCAAATACTCTTCTACGACTTCGCGATAGATTTCAAGCATGCGCATCGTTTCTTCACGTGCTTCTTCTTCCGTTTCGTGAGCCGTATGACCTTCCTGCCAGAGGAATTCGCTTGTCCGCAGGAAAGGCAATGTTCTTTTCTCCCAACGAACAACGTTAGCCCACTGGTTGATCAGAACTGGCAGATCACGATAGGATTGAATCCATTTGGAATACATGTGACCAATGATGGTTTCGGAAGTCGGACGAATTGCCAGGCGTTCTTCCAGCTTTTCACCACCAGCTTCGGTAACCCAAGGCAATTCCGGGTTAAATCCTTCAACATGTTCTTTTTCTTTTTGGAAAAAGCTCTCTGGAATGAACATCGGGAAATACGCATTGCGATGGCCCGTTTCGCGGAAACGACGATCAAGTTCATCCTTGATATGTTCCCAGATTTCAAATCCGTCAGGCTTGAACACAATACATCCGCGAACCGGCGAATAATCCATCAGATCGGCCTTTTTTATAACATCAATGTACCAACGGGAGAAATCCTCGCCCTGTGGTGTGATTTCAGTCACGAATTGTTTATCATTTTCCTTTGACATAAGACTCCAGCGTCCTCCCATAACGACCCTCTCTGCAAATTCAGAGTGTAGTCAAACCATAATTATCCGTTAATTAAACGTAGTATATCATTATATGTTACAGCCAGCATCAGTACAAACAGCATGGCAAAGCCTACAAAGTGAACCATACCTTCACGGTTAGGATCAACAGGCCGTCCTCTTAGCGCTTCAATTCCAAGGAATACCAATCGGCTGCCATCCAGCGCAGGTATTGGCAACAGGTTGAAGATTCCAAGATACAAACTCAAAATAGCAGCCCATCTTGTTAGTTGTTCAATGCCCTGTTTGGCAATCTGACCTGTTACTTCAAATGTACGTACCGGTCCGCCAATGTCGTCCATGTTAAACTGATTAATCAGATGTTTGAAACCTTCAAAGATGACTTTTGTGGTATCCACCATGGCTAAACCTGATACTTTGAACGTTTCTGCAAATCCAACAGATCGGGTGGGCAGTGTTGGCACGATTCCCACCTTACCACCCTCTTGTCCCTCTACAGTACGGGGCGTAATCGTTATATTGAACGTTTCATCTCCCCGACGCAGGGTCCATTCCATCGGCTTGTCTTTCGACTCAGCAATCATAGCCACCATTTTTTGCGAATCAATACCTATAGCCGTACCATTGATGGTCTCAATGATATCTCCTTCTTTCAGGTTGGCCTGGTCGGCAGCGCCGCCCTCAAGTACTTCACCGATTTGCAGATTTTTAGGGTTTTCCACCGGAACTCCGGCCATTTGTGCATACACAGCAAACAAGACAAAAGCCAGAATGAAGTTCATCAATGGTCCAGCAAAAATCGCCATCGCCCGTTGTCCAACCGTCTTGCTGCCAAACTGCCGGTCTTTCGGAGCAATTTGTGTTTGTTTACCGCGACTAACGAGCATTGCTTGTGGATGTATGCGGTAGTGTTGTACCTCTCCATCAACATCCAATTGCATTTTCAACGCATTCTCCATATCAATGGAGATCACTTCGCCACGTATTACATTTTTACGATTATCCAATTGGTCCAGATAAATCATTTTCACTTGATCATCCATCGGTCTAACCGCAATAGTCTGACCCTCTTGGATTTCTACAAGCTCGGGGTCTTCACCAGCCATACGTGCATATCCGCCAAATGGAAGCAAACGCAATGTAAACTGGGTCTCGTTTCTTTTATATGAGAACAATTTGGGACCAAAACCGATCGCAAATTCCCTTACAAGAATACCGGCGCGTTTGGCAAAATAATAATGCCCCCATTCATGAACCGTCACGATGACAAAGAACATGAGCACCGTTAAAAATACAACTTGTATGGTTTCCAATCCCTATCCATCCTCCTTCACGGCACGAACCGAAGTCTGTCCCTTTAGATTATCATTATTCCAAGGTGCCGCACAAGAGAATCACTTCTTCCATATTTGTGATGAAAAAAGGATTACAGACTAAAAGCATGTTTACGACTTTCCTGGTCACATCTTGCAATTTCTTCGAGATCAGGATTGTCCACATTGCGGTGTGCATCCAGCACGGAAGCAATAATATCCTCTATTTTAAGGAACGAAATCTCTTTGCGCAAGAAGCGTGCCACAGCAACCTCATTCGCGGCATTAAATGCCGTAGTTGCAGTCCCTCCCATTTTACCACACTCATAAGCAAGTCTTAAACAAGGGAACCGTTCCATATCCATCTCACGGAATTGCAGCTTGCCTGCTTGGGCCAAAGAGAGTCGCTGTGCTGGTGAAGGCAGCCGATCCGGATAAGTTAACGCGTACTGAATCGGAACACGCATGTCCGGATTGCCAAGTTGAGCAATGATGCTCGTATCCTCAAATTCAACATAGGAATGTATAATACTCTCTGGGTGAAGCAGCACGTCAATCTGGTCATAGGTCAACCCGAACAACCAATGAGCCTCTATCACTTCCAAGCCTTTATTCACCATCGTTGCGGAATCAATCGTGATTTTGGAGCCCATCGACCAATTGGGATGCTTCAGGGCATCTTCAACCGTAACATCCCGCAGCTGTTCACGTGAGAAATCGCGGAAAGAACCCCCTGAGGCCGTAAGGGTAATTCCTGCTACCCGGTTACGGTTTTCTCCGTTAAAACATTGAAATATCGCAGAGTGCTCGCTATCGATCGGCAGCAGAGAGACACCTTTTTCCACAGCTCGCGCTGTCACAATATGTCCTGCTGTCACCAGAGTTTCCTTATTGGCAAGCCCTATTTGTTTGCCTGCTTCAATGGCAGCCAGTGTTGATTCGAGTCCTACGCTCCCCATGACAGCTGTCACCACAGTATCTGCGTCTGTCCCGGCTGCTACTTCCACCAAGCCCTCTTTTCCATAAAAGAGCTGCGTTCCCGCAGGTAAGTGCGGGGCGACCGTCTCAGCCAATTCTTTGGTACCTACAGATACCTTTTTTGGCCGATAGCGATTGGCTTGTTTGATTAAAAGTTCCGTATTCCCTCCGGCAGCCAGGCCCTCCACCTGAAAAAGCTCAGGATGCATGTCAACGACATCCAATGTTTGAGTTCCAATCGAACCGGTGGATCCGAGAATTGCTATTTTCTTCATGCTGCACCTCATCTTTATTTATCCATCGCGTGCATAATTTCGAATCCATTGGTTATACACGTCTTATGTTCAAAACATTAGTAAGGCAGAAGCATTAGTATATGTACAAATGGAAACACAACAATCCAGCTGTCGCACCGATCCAGAATACCTCCATGCCCCGGAAGAAGGTTGCCGGAATCCTTAATATTGTACACACGTTTGTAAGCGGATTGGATTAGGTCCCCCATTTGGCCGACTACAGCACATGCGAGCCCAATCAATATTGCTCTCTGCCAAGATAACAAGCCATCCGATAACACCGCAAACACAACAGATGTTACAACGGCAATCACAATACCGCCCAACGCGCCTTCCACCGTTTTGTTAGGACTTATTGATGGCCATAATTTGTTCTTCCCCATGAGCTTCCCAACAAAGTAGGCACCAGCGTCACTGGCCCAGATTGAGCCTAATAATAGGAATGTCCAAAAGAGCCCGTGATGAAGATGTCTGGACTCAGCAATATAATAAAAACCGATGCCTATATACAGCACACCCAAAAAGAGCATGGCGATTGTATTCACAGGAATCCTGTTCTTGGTTATCACCGAGGCCGTCATTAAAACAAGCATAACCAGCCAACTAATCTGGAACAGCGTCAGCGGTCTGCCTTCCCACACCATTTCCCATGGAAAGACAAGTGCAAAAACACCTGCATATCCAATCAGGGCTACACCTGAAAAAGGTTGTACCCCCGTCATTTTCACAAATTCATAATAACCGATGAGAGCCATAAGCAGTACCAGGCCATGATACCAAGGTCCGCCCAGCATGCAAAAACCCAAAAACAACACACCTGCTACTATCCCTGTCGTTAATCGCTGTTTCAACGGCTTCATCCTCCATCTATTTCAAACCGCCGTAACGCCTTGTTCTGCGCTGATATTCGGCTACTGCTTCAAGCAAGTGCTGTTTGCCAAATTCGGGCCAGTATATATCCGTAAACCATAACTCGCTATATGCAAGCTGCCAAAGCATAAAATTACTGAGCCTTAATTCTCCACTTGTCCGGATTAACAGATCCGGATCAGGCATATCCACAGTCAACATATGTTTGTCTATGAGCTCAGGTGTAATGTCTTCTGCCGAGAGTTCCCCCGACTGGACCTGCAGCGCAATCTGCTTCACACAGTCCGTCATTTCTCGACGACTTCCATAATTCATTGCAAAGTTCAATACAAGCCCCGTATTGTGTTCCGTAAGACGAATTGCTTCACGTAGGGCATTAACGGTATGTGAAGGTAACTTCTCTTCCTGCCCCATCATGCGTATGCGGACATTCTTCTCTATAAGTTCATCTAACTCAATCGCCAGAAATTCTTGTGGAAGTCTCATTAGAAAATCCACTTCTTCTTTTGGACGTGTCCAGTTTTCTGTCGAAAAAGCATACATCGTCAGATATTTGATGCCCAGTTCATCCGCCGCGATGGTTGCACGTTTCACTGCCTTCATGCCATTCTGATGCCCAGCTATGCGTGGCAGACCCAGACGTTTGGCCCATCGACCATTCCCGTCCATAATAATGGCAACGTGCTGCGGGATATTATCCTCGGATATAGTCAGCGTTTCCTGCTTTTCAGCCCCATTCCACCACGACCGAACCCGTTTGATCATTCCTGTTCCTCCAAAATCCCTGAAGTTTCTTCACCTGAAGACTAGAAAAAGAGACAAAACCCCACCGTATTGGAGGGGCTGCGCTTGTCTTACACTTCCATAATTTCTTTTTCTTTGGCAGCGAGTACCTTATCGACTTCAGCAATAAACTTGTCGGTCGATTTTTGGATATCGTCCTGATGTCTCCGGGACTCGTCCTCGGAAATCTCTGACTTCTCCATTTTTTTGATATCATCATTCGCATCACGACGAATGTTACGAATCGCAACTTTCCCTTCTTCGCCGAACTTTTTCGTCAGTTTAACGAGTTCTGTTCTGCGCTCCTCTGTAAGTGGAGGAATGGACAAACGAATCATGTTACCATCGTTGGCCGGTGTTAATCCCAGATCCGACTTCATGATCGCACGTTCAATTTCGCCCATAGAAGATTTGTCCCACGGCTGAATCATCAGCGTACGGGAATCTGGTGTGCTAATATTTGCAAGTTGATTAAGTGGTGTCATTGCTCCATAATACTCTACCTGAACCCGGTCCAGAAGAGCCGGAGTTGCACGTCCTGCACGCAAAGTGGCAAGATCACGACGTAACGCTTGAATGGCTTTATCCATACGTTCTTCGGCATGTTTTTTAACCGCTTCTGGCATTAATCTACACTCCCTTTAACGATTGTTCCGATGCGTTCACCGAGAACTACACGTTTGATGTTACCTTGTTCTGTAATGGCAAATACGATCAACGGAATGTTGTTGTCCATACAGAGCGAGGACGCCGTCGAATCCATTACACCAAGATTTTTGTTAAGTACATCGAGGTAAGTCAGTTGCTCATATTTCTCAGCAGTACTATCCTTGAACGGATCGGCCGAGTATACGCCATCAACTTTGTTTTTAGCCATCAGGATGACCTCTGCTTCGATCTCCGCTGCGCGCAGTGCTGCTGTTGTATCCGTGGAGAAGAACGGGTTACCTGTACCTGCTGCAAAAATAACGACACGGCCTTTCTCTAGATGACGAATAGCTCTGCGACGGATATATGGCTCTGCAATTTGCTGCATGGCAATAGAAGTCTGTACACGTGTAGGCACTTCAATCTGCTCCAATGCATCTTGCAGTGCTAGCGAGTTCATTACTGTAGCTAACATTCCCATATAGTCGGCTGTTGCTCGATCGATGCCGTTTTCGCTGCCGGCGATTCCACGCCAGATGTTTCCACCACCACATACGATGGCAACCTGCACACCAAGTTCAACAACTTCTTTTACCTGCTGAGCAATCGACGAGATCGTCTCTGCATCAATACCATAGCCGTTTTGACCGGAAAGGGACTCCCCACTAACCTTTAAGACAACGCGTTTGAATACTGGCTGTTCCAATTGTTCACCCTCCACTTTAAACTTGAGCACCTTCGGTGTTCAATCAACAAAACTTCTCGCGCATGGCCTCCTGCTTAAAAAGAAAGGAACACGACTGTGTTCCACTCTTTTAGAAAAACGATTAACCGGTTAGGCACTGTTTTCCTGAGATATAAGGGAGCTCTGCTTCGAAGTTTTATCATTCTTATATCTTCGAAAACCAATTTCTGCTTACCGGTATAAAACCGTCTTATTTGTTCACTTGGGACATAACTTCTTCTACGAAGTTATCTACTTTTTTCTCCAAACCTTCACCCAGTTCGTAACGAACGAAACGACGGATGGAGATGTTCTCACCGATTTGGCTGATTTTTTCGTTCAGCAATTGGGAGATTGTTTTGTCTGGATCTTTGACGAAAGTTTGTTCCATCAGGCAGTACTCTTCGTAGTATTTACCGATACGGCCTTCAACCATTTTCTCAACGATTTTTTCTGGTTTGCCTTCGTTCAGCGCTTGAGCTTTCAAGATTTCTTTTTCTTTTTCCAGCTCTTCTGCAGGAACTTCTTCACGAGTTACGAATTTCGGACTAGCTGCAGCGATTTGCATAGCGATGTCTTTAACGAAATCTTTGAATTGGTCTGTTTTACCTACGAAGTCAGTTTCGCAGTTAACTTCTACCAAGACACCAATACGGCCACCAGCGTGGATGTAAGATTCTACAGTACCTTCAGTAGCTGCACGTCCTGCTTTGTTTGCAGCTGCGGAAAGACCTTTCTCACGCAGAATTTCAGCCGCTTTTGTGATATCACCATTTGCTTCTTCCAGTGCTTTTTTGCAATCGAGCATACCAGCGCCCGTTTTTTCACGAAGTTCTTTTACTGCACTCGCGTTAACTGCCATTATTAATTCCCTCCAAAATAAGTATTGTACGTACACGTACACTCTAAAAAAAGGGCAGTGAGAGGTTATCCACCTACCAACCACCCTTTTCATTTAGTTCATTCGTTATGTTCGAATCTATTAAGCGGAAGTTTCTTCGCCTTGGTTAGCTTCGATTACGGCATCAGCCATTTTACCTGTCAACAGCTTAACAGCGCGGATTGCGTCGTCGTTACCTGGGATAACATAATCGATTTCGTCCGGATCGCAGTTAGTATCAACGATACCTACAATTGGGATACCCAATTTGCGAGCTTCAGCAACAGCGATACGCTCTTTGCGTGGATCGATGATGAACAGGGCGCTTGGCAGGCCTTTCATATTTTTAATACCGCCGAGGAATTTCTCCAGACGATCTTTTTCTTTGCGAAGCAAGATAACTTCTTTTTTAGGCAATACAGCGAATGTACCGTCTTCTTCCCAAGCTTCCAATTGTTTCAAACGATCAATACGTTTTTGAATCGTTTGGAAGTTAGTCAGAGTACCGCCCAACCAACGTTGGTTAATGTAGAATTGACCAGCGCGTTCAGCTTCTTCTTTAACAGAATCTTGAGCTTGTTTCTTAGTACCCACGAAAAGAATTGTACCATTCTCTCCTGCGATTCCTTTAACGAAGTTGTAAGCCTCTTCGACTTTTTTCACCGTTTTTTGCAAATCGATGATGTAAATTCCGTTTCTTTCAGTGAAGATATAACGATCCATTTTTGGGTTCCAACGACGAGTTTGGTGACCGAAGTGTACCCCAGCTTCGAGAAGCTGCTTCATGGAGATTACTGCCATCTTCACACACCTCCTAATATGGTTTTTATTGTGTCCTCCGCCGGCATCATTTTTCGCCAAGACTCTCCATCAGGAAAGCACCCTCAACAAAATTAGCACATGCGTGTGTTTTAACACCGTTATCTAATATAGCATAACTGCTTGGCTGATGCAACAGTCTTTGAAAGCAAAAAATACCTAGTCGCACAACGTTTTTATGTTATGTGAAATCTCCGACTATAATTATTGCCCAATTGGACTATAAAATAAAAGAACCGTCTTGCCTGAGTGTACTCAGCTTGACGGTTCTTGAGTAATTTTGGCGATGATCGATTTGAAGCTTTCCCCTTTTTCAAGTGCGTACGTTCCCACCTGAATCTTGGTGTTAATTCGCTCTGCCTTTCCCGCCTTAATGAAGGCCTGAGCATCATCTACTATGCCAGCTTTCTCGAGATTTCCAGCGACAATCGCCAAACTGTTACCAGAACGCACTCTAAATGTGACTGTTGCCTTTTGAGGCGTATTCGGTGACGATGGCTCTGCTGCTTTTGGCTCGCTCACATTATTCGGACTCTCATTGCCACTTGAAGCGGGCTGCTGAGGCTCCGTGGGAGCTTCCGGATCACTTGTATCCTCTGCCTTCTCCGGAGCAGTAGCCGTTTCCCCCTGCATTTCACTGCTCTCCTGCTTCTTCTTTTGTACCCATTCGGCTTCCGTGTATAGTTCGTCCTCTGTACCGACTAGCTTCAAATCCATGCTTTTGGCAGCCAACTCCAACTCTTCCTTCGTCAGATTGGCTGCAGTTGCAGTCGGATCCGTTTCCAAACTGCTGTCAGATAGGGCGTTTTGTCCCACTGTGGCAAGCTGAAGCAGCACTGCTCCAATGATCATGCCCGTTCCAATTCCAATCCATAGGGAGCGCTTGTCCATCTCTTAGCCTTCCTCCCGTTCTGCCAGCTGAAGAATCAGCTGTACTTCTCCACGCTGTATGCCTGTCTGTTTTGCGATCGCATCCACTGATTTGCCTTCATCATACAAATGAAACACTTCTGAATATCGATCTTTGATTGACTCTCGCTCATTGACAGGCTCTTGGCCACTTGGTGTTGGCTCGGTTTCTGAAATCTGCTTAGCGGCGTCATCTCTCACACTGGCCACAAGAGCCTGAGCCTGCAACGCATTGAATTCATCCTTTGATATATCTGAAACATGATGGGTGTCGGACTCTTTGCTTTTTTCAAGTTCATTGAGACGCTTCTGCAATTCTTCAAGCTGCATTTGCATGCGCTGATCTGCAGCAGCTGCCTCTCCCTTCATTTCAGCAACACGCTGAATAAGGGCATCATTATCGCTTTCGATTTCAGCCATATAATGTTCCAGTGTGGATTCCATCTCTTGCACTAATTGTTGGCTCGGTTCTGGCTTCTTATTTTTCTTGGGCATGATGAATGCATATGCAATGGCACAGGCACCTAATATGACAATAATAACCCATGGTGACAAATTGGTTCCTCTCCTTTGGATATCGCCTTCAAAGCTCAAGTCTTCATTTTTGCAATACGGAAAGGGTTACAATGACAGGTCCACATGCTTTCCTTTGTACGGATGCTCCGCAGGTTTGACTTGCTCTGACATCTGGATCGTTTCCTGCTCCCGGGAACCCCCTTCGTGCTCTCCATTACTAGATTGACCGTCTCGTACACCTGTATGTGCTGTTTCTTCCATCGCTTCACTGCGCTGTCTTGCCTCTTCTGCTTCCTTGGCCGTTTGCACTGCCAGTAAATTCTGGTCCGTGACCGGCCGCTGCTGATATTCGCTCTGATACCGACCGGCTTCACTTGTTCGTGGTACTGCAATCTGCAACTCTACTGCCTTAAAACTCATACGCTCACCTCACGGTTTCGAATGGTTTTCTACCTGTGCCTGATGCTGTACTTAAACGAATGGAGTCATCGTAATGTCCCCGTCATGATAATAAAATGAAATTCTACTCACAGGATCTTTAATAAATTTGGTGTATCTGCCGATAACTATCTTAGAGCCTCCGTAAATCATCTTGAGAATATCCACCCGGGCTCTGCTCGTATCTTCCAATACTTTTTCAATTTCGAAAATACGTGACTTGGTTTCCTCATTAAGACGAAGTGCAGACTTTTGTGTAGCCGTAAGCTTAACTCGCATTGCCATTTTGTCAGGACTCAGTTGTCCAGCAGCAGCTAATTGGTCCAGCAGTACCAATGCTTTTTTCGTTTTGTCCAAGGAATCCATCTGTTCCCTGAGCCCTTTACGCAATTCACTCAGTTCGTTACGCAGTTTGGGTAGAACACCAACTTCAATCGAAGTTACTGTCGACATGCTGTTCCCCACAATTCGTGCTGAAACATTTTCACCGGCTTGAATGGATCCACCAACAATAAGGCCTTTAGTGCCGGCACAGATCACGCCCCTGCCTGCACGGATATTGGAATGCATAATGCTTTGGGAGACGAGAACATCTTCACCTGCATCTACGTTACCTTCCTGAATGAAGGTGCATTTGACATTGTGACCCGCCTGAACGAGCCCTTTGTTATATCCGATAATACCACCAGTGATCTCAACAGAGCCCCCTGCTTCTAGCTCTGCGCCTTCGACACCGCCGACAACGCGAATGTCACCCGCAGCTTTAATTTTAAAACCAGTCAGTACATTGCCGCGTATGACCACCGTACCTACAAAATCAATATTACCGATATTGTAGTCTACATCGCCATTTATCTCGTATACCGGGAATACATTCAGTTTGTTCCCTTCCGTTTTGGTCACGAGTCCATCCAATGCGGCATACATTGCAGATCCATCCGGATTAATAACAACATTTTTCCCCACTTTGAATCGTGCGTCTTTCCCTGGTCGAAAAGGAATTTCCTCACCAGTAACGGCCTGACCTACTGAACCATCTACTGGAGGAATGCGCTCGGCAATGATTTGACCTGATTTTACATTATTCAACCGAGTTACTTCTTTGTAATCCACCCTGCCATCTTCTGCTTCCAGAGGCCGCCGTTCACTCGCATCGTCCATGCCAACCAATACCTTGATGTATCCGTCTGTTCCAGGAACAGCCGCGATGCCTTCGGCGATCTTCAACTGCGTATTCATATATGTTTCAGGTTGATTCACAAACACGAGCAGTGCTTCACGCAGCACACCATACTTAATGCCCTGACCCGCAATAAACTGTTCCAGTTCATCCAGCGTGCAGGTGAAACCTTCTTCCTGCTTGGAAAACTCAAGGTAGGCCGTACTTTTATCTTCCGATAAAACAACGCTAAGGCATTGTTCCAAAGCAATTCGCTGTGTCAATGCAGTTCTTCCTCCTTTTAGACTTTCCACTCCCCGAAATCCGTGTAATCAAGCTTTCTATTAATCTTTGCGCATTAACAGATCCTTCTGTTTTTCGAGCGTTCCACGGAGTCTCAAAATGGCTTTGGAATGCAGCTGAGATATACGCGATGGTGAAAGAGACATCACTTCAGCGATTTCACTAAGCGATAAGTCTTCATAATACAAGAGGGAAACTACCGTTCTCTCTTTAACTGTCAGCTTATCGAGTCCCTGAACCAAAGCATCCTTCAGATAAAACTCGTTCACTTTGTAATCTGGATTTTTGGCCTTTTCATCGACCATTAAGGAAAGACGTGTCTCTGATTCTTCTTCCCGAATCGGGTCTTCAAGAGAACACAGTGACATTACCGCCACTTCCTGGAGCATATGTTGGAAGTCCTTGGTCGACACGTCAAGATACTGACTCATTTCTTCATCGCTTACTGACCGTAAATAGGTTTGCTCCAGCTGCTGATAAGCATCTTCGATTCGTTTTGCCTTTTCTCGCACAGAACGCGGAACCCAGTCTCCTTGACGCAAACCATCCAGAATCGCTCCACGAACTCGCCATGAGGCGTACGTCTCAAATTGAAGGCCTCGTTCATAGTCGAATTTCTCAAGAGCATCAATTAGTCCCATGACGCCGTTACTCTCCAGATCATCTTTTGGGACATTTTTGGGTAATCCGACAGCCAAACGACCGGATACATAATTCACAATGTGAAGATATTTTTCAATTAAAGCTTTTTTGGCTTCAAGATCTCCGTGTTCTTTCCACTTTTCCCACAGATCAGCATGGTTCAAATGTGAAGCTTTACGCTCGTCCAATTGCTTTCACCCTCCTTATTTGTCTGTCAGGTGACGAACGGCCTGCGCCAATTCTTCCGGATCCTTGGTCCGGACCAGTTTAGGCGGATCCAATGGGGCGAAACCCGTTGGAGCTTTCGTCTCGGATGGCGGAATCTCTTCCCCAGAGGAGGCGTTCTGTCCATTCTTGAGCAAGTCGTTTAGCTCTTGTCCATCGTCTTCGAGTTTAATGTCAACCTGCGAACCTCTCATTTCTGGACCAATTTGGGGATCATAATCGAAACCCTTACTTCCTGCAGACGGGGTCAGCAGCATCCCCAGTCCCCAGCGCAAACCAAAAGCAAGGGCGTACCAGGCTACGAATCCGATTAACCCGCGAATTAAACTGGTCATCAACAAATTACTGCTGTATGCTACAAAAAAAGTCAGAATAAATCCGACTATGCCTGCTCCAAGATTAATGCGGTAGTTTCCTATCATAGTTTTATAATTCCTTTACACCCATTTGTACACTTCTAATATTTAAAATCCCTGTTTCACAGTCCATTTCAATGGTCCGGCCATAATTTCCACCAGTGTCTTCAGCAAGAAGAGGAATATTAAGCTTTTGCAACCATTCCCGGCAAGATTCCGCATTCCTCGGCCCAATACGCATGGTATCTCCGGCCCCTGAAAAAGCAAACATCTGAGCACCACCTGCCATTTTGGACACGATACGTGAACGAGATGCACCGAGTTTTAACATTTTTTCTAATAACTCAGGCAACGCCGTATCGGCATATTTAGCTGTGTTCAATTTTCCTTCTCTTGCAATCTCTGAAGAAGGAAGCATCACATGCGCCATTCCAGCCAGCTTCAAATGCGGATCATACATCGTTAACCCCACACAAGAACCAAGCCCTGTCGTGCGGATTATGCCAGGAAGGTGAGCAATGTTCAAATCCGCCATACCGACTTTAACGACGCTTTTTTCTTCAATCATGATCCAGAGGCACCCCTAAAGATTCAAATATCTTGGCAAATGACAATGGATCGGGAATCAGGAAAAATTGACCTTCCACCTGATCTTCTCCTTCAAAGAACGATGTGTCAATTAAAAGTGCATCGTCTCCCATTTCGCCAAATTGCAGCAGCCCATAGCTGAGTATTGCCCCTGCCATGTCAATGGCAAGTCCGGGAACCGTTGGATACATCGACAGTTTGGTGAAATCCGCAAGTGATGAAAGATATGAACCAGCCAGAATATTACCGATTTCTGATAACGCAGACTGTTCCATATCCGTAAACATGAGGCCATCTTTCAGATCAAAACCAGCAAGCCGGTTAAGCAGCATTTTGGCGGCTTCCGGGGTCATCATGAAAAACAGATTACCTGGCGCCTCGCCTTCAACACGTAAAAAGACAGTCACCACGATTCGTTCGTCCCCGCCCACTTTTTCAGCTACTTCTTCAAAAGGGAGCATCTGTACTGTCGGCACGCCCATGTCAATCGGTCTATTTAGAAGTTGAGACAACGCCGTTGCGGCGTTGCCTGCTCCAATGTTACCGACCTCTTTGAGCACATCCATTTGGAATCCCTCAAATCGGTTGAACATCTCCACGTGTTAGCCCTCGACACTTTCCAGCTGTACAACTTCGCTTTTATTCAATACTTCATGCAGATTAAGCATGATCAACAAACGCTCATTTTCCAATTTAGCCACTCCGCGCAGATATCTCGCTTTGACTCCACCCACCACTTCCGGCGGACTGTCAATTGCGCTGCTCTTAATGTCAATTACGTCATTGGCAGCGTCAACGATGAATCCAACCTGCATGTCACCTACAGCTACAATGACAATTCGAGTTTGATCCGTATAATCTGTTTCTGGCAGATTGAAACGACCACGCAAGTCGATAACAGGGATAACAACCCCGCGAAGATTAATAACCCCTTTTACGAAGGAAAATGTCTTAGGGACACGAGTAATCGGCATCATACGTTCAATCGTCTGAACTTTTTCAACCTCAATACCGTATTCTTCAGATCCTAGCTTAAAGACGATGACTTTCAATTCTTCCATGAATAAAACCTCCCTATAAGTGTAAGGCTTAGTTGCTTATTTAATAAATGCGTTAGGGTCAACGATGAGAGCTACTTGTCCATCTCCCAGGATGGTTGCTCCGGAGATTCCTTCAATGGAAGGAAGATAGGTTCCCATTGATTTGAGAACAATCTCGCTCTGTCCGATAAACTCTTCCACGGAAACCGCTGCTAGACGATCTCCTTTGCGGATGACAACGATTTCTGTTTCCGACTCATCCTCATCATTGAAATCAGGTACGCCAAACACTTCGTTTAGCGACAAGTACGGAATGAGGGATTCACGGAACGTAATCATTTTATTACCATGAATATTGCGAACTTGTTCACGCTGCACAATGGCCGTCTCCACGATGGAGGACAATGGAATCGCATATTTCTCGGAACCAACTCGTACGAGCATTGCAGCGATAATTGACAACGTCAATGGCAGTTGAACCGAGAAATTAGTGCCTTTGCCTGGTGTGGAATGAATGGTTACATTACCGCCAAGCGAAGTGATTTTGGATTTTACAACGTCCAAACCTACTCCGCGACCAGAGATATCCGAGATTTTGTCTGCTGTACTGAAACCAGGAGCGAATAAAAGCTGATTAACTTCATCATCGCTCATCTTCGCACCCTGCTCTTCCGTCACGACACCGCGTTTAATGGCTGTTTGTAAAAGCTTCTCACGATAAATTCCTTTGCCGTCGTCTTCAATCTCAATGAAAACATGATTGCCACTGTGGAAAGCTCGAAGGTTAACTGTACCCATTTCAGGTTTTCCAGCAGCAACACGTTCTGCGATTGATTCGACACCGTGGTCCACAGCGTTACGCAGCAAATGCACCAGTGGGTCACCGATCTCGTCAATGACCGTACGATCCAATTCGGTTTCGGCACCTGTAATGACCAGGTCAATTTTTTTATCCAAGGTTTTGGCTAGGTCACGAATCATTCGTGGGAACCGGTTAAATACGGTATCTACAGGTACCATGCGCAGCTTGAGAACGATATTTTGCAGGTCTGAGCTGACTCTGCTAAGATGAGCCACAGTATCGGATAGATCATTATTACCCGTTTCACTTGCCAACTGCTCCAGACGTGACCGATCAATCAGCAATTCGCTGAATAAATTCATCAGTACATCCAATCGCTCAATATCCACTCGGATCGTACGCGAAGGTGCGGCTGCCTGTTTAGTTGGTGCAGCAGGTTTGGCTGCTGGTTTTTCTTCTGTTTTGACCGCAGTTGCGACCTCTTGTGATACGGCTGTTGCTATGGCGACTGTTTCAGCTTCAACTGCAGCTGCAGCCTGATTGGTCATCTGCTGAAGAGTTTCTTGATCCAGCTGAATGACTTTGGCACTTTCTATCTCTGAAATGCTTAAAATGCTTTTTTCAAGTTCCTGCGCTTCTTTGGTTGTTATGTAATACAACGAGAAACTGCGCTCAAACTTCTCCTGCTCAATATCCTGAACCGTAGGGAAAGACTTCACAACTTCACCCGAACGCTCCAAGAGATCAAAGACCATGTAGGCACGTACACCTTTCAGCTGGCTATCCTCACTAACAAGCACATCAAGGTAGAAAACTCGATGCCCTTCCGCGATAGACTGGTCCAGAACAGAATATTGGAATTCGTCCAGATCAACAGCCGATGAAATGCTTTCTACCGGCTTAGCCGTTGTTGTAGCAGCTGGAGTTTCACCACCTGTCCATTCACCACTTTCAATAGCTTGAAGGGAAGCGACAATTGCGGAAACATCGGCTTTACCTTCTCCACCACTGGTAATATCCTGAACCATGGATTCAAGCGCGTCCAAACTCTTAAACAGAGTATCAAAAATATAGTCCTGCATTTTCAATTTCTCATTACGCACAAGATCTAACACATTCTCCATTTTGTGTGTCAATGATGCCAAATCCTCAAAGCCCATTGTTGCGGCCATACCTTTCAAAGTATGAGCAGAGCGGAAAATGACTTGGACTATACCCAGATCCTCCGGATTGCCTTCGAGTTGAAGCATGTTGTCGTTAAGGGATTGCAGATGATCATTAGACTCATCAATAAACATGGATAAGTATTGGTTCATGTCCATTGTGAGGCACCTCCTCCATGAGTTACACTCCGTTTATTTCACTGCTTGAACAAGTTTTGGGGCGATCTCCTGCAAAGGCAGAAGATGACGTACGCATTGCAGCTCTACAGCAGAACGCGGCATTCCATACACCACACAGGTCTCTTCATTTTCCGCAAAGGTAGACGTTACACCCGCTTCATACAGCTTTTTCATCATTCTCGCTCCATCACTGCCCATACCCGTCAGCAAAACCAAATGCCGCTGAAGCGACGTAAAAGGCAATAACGACTCAAACATCGTATCCACTGAAGGCCGATGGCCATTCACCGGATGCTGCTCCGTAAGCTTCAGGATATACCTTCCATCGGTTGCTTTACTTACGACGATGTGATATCCACCAGGAGCGATATAAGCGGAACCTTTCTTTAGAACCATACCTTCTTCAGCCTCAACGACATGCAGCGGGCTGAAGGTATTCAGCCGTTGTGCCAGAGACCTAGTAAAGTTGGGCGGCATGTGCTGCACAATGATGACAGGTGCAGGCAAATCAGCAGGCAGTTCCTCAAGCAAAGTTTTAAGGGCCCTTGGGCCTCCCGTAGAGCAGCCAATTGCCACAATTTTGTTGAATGCACTATCAGTACCCGTTACTGCTTTTGGTAATGGTTGACTTGAGGATGCAGCCGTTTGCTCCATTGCCGACAGTATTGGCTCAGCATTCCGCAACTCCTTCGGAGTGTGAAGAGGCTTAATAGGTTTAGGCACCTTAGCTTCTCTTGTATTAGGAACACGATCTGGGCTCTTTGCAGCTTCCAGTTTTTTGTCTGACCGCTCTTTTTTCTGATCTGCCAGCGGCATGTTTCGCTGCAGCACTTTGGGCTGGGGTCGATCACTTGGTTCACTGTTTGGCCGTGTAACTGGCTGAACAGGATCAATCCTTTTTTGAGCGGGTTCTCTGCGAACTTGTGCAGGAGCATCACGCTGTACTCGCTGAGATTGACGCAAGAGATGTTCCTGAATCTCTTTCGTCTGTTTTAAAGACTCCTCACGCTCTGCTTTTCGCTTGATTTCGTTCATGGCCGCCCGCATCCGCTCGACGAGGGCCTTGCCTACCTGAGCAATATCCTGATCATGTGAAATGGAAGGCTTACGTATAAAATCAAAGGCTCCTGCCTCAAGCGCCATGATGGTTTCCTTCATACCTTGCTCATTAATACCTGATAGCATAATTACAGGCACCGATGACTTCTGCATGATCGATTTCAGTGCATCCAGCCCATTCATCTCAGGCATTTCTACATCCATCGTAATTACATCTGGCTTTAAATCCACTGCTTTTTCAATTGCTTCCTTGCCGGTTGATGCCGTTGCCGCAACTTTGAATTCCGGGTCAGCTTCAATTAAATCCGTGACAATTTTGCGCATAAAAGCGGAATCATCGACAACCAATACTTGATACACCGCCATGTTTTGTCCACCTCTGTTTCCTTTATTCAAGAATCATGTTGTCTTCCTAAGCCACTTTTTCATAAATCCCCTGATTCCTGTCAAGGTTCCGGCTTCGTTAACCGCAGGTTCAGCCAAATAGCGAAGGGCTAGCCGCTGTATATCTCTGGAAGCTTTTGAATGGGGATAAGCCAAACTGTAAGGCACTTGTCTCTTCACCGCTTTAACAACATTCGGATCTTCAGAAACATACCCAAGCAGGGGGATATCCGTTTGTAAAAAACGCTTGGCTACTCCTGCTATTTTGTCCGCCACCTGTTCCGACTCCTGTTCATTTTCAACACGGTTAACGACCATCCGAAAAGGTGTAGCATTTTCCTGACCATGCATCACTTTGACCAGTGCATATGCATCTGTTATGGAAGTGGGTTCAGGTGTGGTTATGATCATACATTCGTCAGCTGCACCAATAAACTTCATATTCTCACGAGAGAGCCCCGCTCCAGTATCAAATATGACATAATCCATCTCCTGGGCAACCATTTCCACTTGCTCTGCAAAGAATTCCAAATCACGGTCCGACAACGAAAATAACTCTTTCATGCCAGATCCACCAGCAATGTAAGGTAGTCCATTCGCACCAAGCTGAATGATTTCCTGTATGGACTTCTGCCGATACAATAAATGATACAGATTATAGGGAGATGAAGTCCCCATAAGGACATCAATATTAGCCATACCGATATCTGCGTCAAATACGAGTACCTTCCTGCCCAGCGTTTGCAGCGCAAGGGCAAAGTTTAACGTGAAATTGGATTTCCCTACTCCACCTTTGCCGCTGGCAATCGTCAAGATTTTCGAAGAGCGACCACTGCGCTGGGTTTTGTCCAATGCACTCGGTGCTGACACCAAACTTCGAAGAGAGGCTGCCTGGTCCTTCATTTCGCGAGTTCTCCCAGCAATTGTTTAGTCAATGAAGCCGGATCTGGTTTGAGCAAGTCATCCGGAACATTCTGTCCATTGGTCACATAGGCAAGTTTCAACGGGAAGTGGTGCAGTAGATTAATCATTGGACCGCAGGTGCCCGTTTCGTCCATTTTGGTGAAAATGATTTTATCCAACCCATACTTGCTGAAATGTTCGGTAATCTCAAACATGTCCGTGCTTTTGGATGTCATGCTCATGACGAGAAAGGTTTCACTATTCTCTACTGGTGCCAGCAGACTTTGCAACTCAGAAACTAGCAATTCGTTTCTATAATTTCTCCCTGCAGTATCCATGAAGATCAGGTCACAATCCTGCAAACGAGATATGGCTCGTTGTGTATCTCCTGGAGACTGTACAACTTCAAGTGGAACATTCAAAATGGAAGCGTAGGTTCTAAGTTGTTCTACTGCTGATATACGGTACGTATCCGATGTAATGAATCCCACTTTCCGATGATGCTTAAACATCTGCTCAGCCGCCAGTTTGGCTATGGTCGTTGTTTTCCCCACACCTGTGGGTCCAGCAACATAAACAATACGAGTGCCAGATAATATCCCCGCATCGATACGTTCCTCCAGAAACGTTAAAATCTGTTTCTGAACGGATTGAACAATCTCGTTTTCGTCCAACTCTTTAGCATGTAACTGCGTCTGAACCGTTTCAAACCATGACTCAAAAACTTCCGTCCGCACCTCTTGATTAATCAGCCGCTCTCTAAGAAAAAGAAACTCTTCAGGTACAGGGTCAGCCAATTCATTCTGTCTAGATAATTGAGTCATCATCTTTTTGAGTTCTTTCAGTTCAGACATCAGTTCTTGTTGCCCCGGTTTGTTTGGTTCCTGCACAGCCGGAGACGATGAAACCGAAAAATCCGCCCCTTCCGGTCGCGGTTTATAATCCATGCTTGACTCAAATTTACCGTGCCCTCTATCTGAATCAATGTTCATCGATTCAGCATGAGCAGCGGTTTCGTTACGTTGTTCATCGGCAAATTGTTCAACAATCTGAGCAGCCGATTTCGATTCACTCGCTTCGTTCACAAATGAACGAGCCGTCTGCCTGTACGCTTCAGGAACATATGAACGAGGCACTGACGCAACTTGGTTCTGTATCTGGTTCTTGGCTTCTTTTTTATCTTCCTCTTCAACCGCAGCTACAACTTCAATTCTCTTTTTGCGAAACATTCCCATCATTCCGCCCACCTTAATTTCTTTGGTGGACAGAATGACAGCGTCACTTCCTAGATCTTTCCGAATTTGAAGCATAGCCTCGGGCATGGTCTCAACAATATATTGTTTTACTCTCATAAGTTCACCACTCCGACACTTTGGATTTCAACATTCGGTTCCAACTCACTATAGGAAAGCACCGGTATGTCCTGCATGGTACGTTCAATGACTTGACGCAGATACATACGAATGGTTGGAGAAGTTAATACGACAGGTTGTTGACCTGATTGGATTAATCGATTGACCTGCTCGGTCAATTTTTGATACACACTTTGTGTAGACGCAGGATCCAGTGCAAGGTAACTTCCTTGATCGGATTGTTGTACACTTTCGGCAATTTTCTTTTCCAATCCAGGCCCAACGGTAATCACTCTAAGTGTTTCACCTTTTTGGGAGAACTGTTGGGTAATCTGACGGGAAAGCGATTGTCTTACGTACTCTGTCAGAACATCCGGGTCTTTGGTATAAGTCCCATAGTCAGCCAGTGTCTCGAAAATCGTAACCATATCCCGGATGGAAATTTTCTCGCGCAGAAGTTTTGCCAGCACTTTTTGTACATCCCCAATGGCCAAAACTGATGGAATCAGTTCATCGACAAGTGCAGCATAATTCTCTCTGAGATTGTCCACAAGCGCCTTCGTCTCTTGTCTGCCGAGAAGCTCATGTGCGTGTTTCTTAATCAGTTCCGTCAGATGGGTAGCCACTACGGATGGCGGATCCACAACGGTGTAACCAGCAAGCTCAGCTCGATCTTTGGTCACTTCGTCGATCCATAGAGCAGGAAGGCCAAAAGCCGGTTCCGTAGTTTCAATTCCTGTCACAGATTCTTCTTCGTACCCAGGGCTCATAGCGAGATAATGATTAAGCAGCAATTCACCGCCACCCACCACATTACCCTTGATCTTAATGACATACTCATTAGGTCTCAATTGAATATTGTCTCGAATCCGAATAACAGGGACAACGAGCCCTAATTCAAGCGCACATTGCCTACGTATCATAATAATCCGATCCAGTAGATCTCCACCCTGCTGGTTATCGGCCAGAGGAATCAAACCGTAACCAAACTCGAACTCGATTGGATCAACCTGAAGCAAGTTAATTACACTTTCTGGACTTCTAACCTCTTCGATCTGTTGTTCCTCCTCCATCTGTTCTTCTGCCTCTTGTTTGGATTTCAGCGTATTTTGCATCCTCCATGCGGCAAAAGCCAGTATACCTGCCAAAGGTATGGTCGTAATGGCGTGAATTGGAGTGAAGAAACCAAGCATTGCTATTACAAAAGCTACAATATATAAGAGCGTCGGGTATGTAAACAACTGCCCCGTAATATCATCTGCCAAGTTACCTTCGGATGACGCTCTAGTGACGATAAGACCCGCTGCTGTAGAAATCAGAAGTGCAGGAATCTGACTGACCAATCCATCCCCGATTGTTAATACAGAATAGGTGGACAATGCATCTGCAAACGGGAGACCATGTACGGTCATGCCGATAATAAATCCACCAATGAGATTGATCAGCAAGATGATGATACTCGCGATCGCGTCTCCTTTTACGAATTTACTGGCACCGTCCATTGCACCGTAGAAATCAGCCTCTCTCTCAATTTTCGAACGACGTTCACGAGCCTGTTGTTCATTGATCAAGCCTGCGTTTAAGTCCGCATCAATACTCATTTGTTTACCTGGCATCGCATCGAGTGTAAATCGTGCAGCAACTTCAGCTACACGTTCTGAACCCTTGGTGATGACGATAAACTGAACAACAACCAGTATGAGGAAGACGATGAAACCTATTGCAATCTGACCGCCCGCGATCCAGCTTCCGAAGGTTGCTACGACAGACCCCGCATTCCCATTTCCAAGAATCAGCTTCGTTGTTGAAATGTTCAAAGCTAATCGGAACAATGTCGTAATCAGCAATAATGCCGGAAAGATGGAAAATTGTAACGCTTCCTTGCTGTTCATCGCTACAAGCAATATCATCAATGCAAGTGAAATGTTGACAACCAGCAGCATGTCCAACAACCAGGTTGGGATCGGGAGAATCATCATCAACACAATGCCAATGATACCCGCAAGGACAGCAATATCTTTTGTTTTCAATGAATGTACGGCCTCCGATCCCTTTTATTTCGTTCTGCCCTTTAATTTATATACATAAGCCAGCACTTCGGCTACCGCTTGAAACAAATCAGCCGGTATGGCGTCGCCAATCTCGGCCCTCTGGAACAATGCCCGTGCCAGCGGCTTGTTTTCCATTGTAATGACACCGTGCTCTTTGGCAATCTCCCTGATGCGCAAGGCGACGTAATCCTGACCTTTGGCAATAATCTGAGGTGCTTCCATCTCAGACCCTTCATACTTCAGCGCTACTGCGAAGTGTGTCGGGTTTGTGATGATCACATCTGCATTTGGAACCTCCTGCATCATGCGCTGTACAGCCATGCGACGCTGACGTTCCCTGATTTTACCCTTGATCAGCGGGTCACCTTCCATTTTTTTGTACTCGTCCTTGATGTCCTGTTTGGACATCCGAATGTTTTTCTCGTAATCATATTTCTGATACATATAGTCAAACACTGCGAGTACCATTAAGGCCACAGCAATTTTGACACCCAGATTGAGGGTGATTGAAGCCGAAAAATGTAATATGGCATCCAAAGAAAAATGGGAAAGTGAAGCAATATCCGATTGATAACTTGTAATCGTACTGTAGACTAGATAACCGATAATCGACATTTTCAAAATGGATTTTGCAAACTCCACTAATGAACGGAGTGAGAAAATGTTCTTGAAACCTTTGATAGGATCAAGCTTCTCAAGCTTTGGCTTCAAGCCTTCTCCCACAAGTAGAAATCCAACCTGCATATAATTGACGATCAAGGCAACAACCGCCGCACCTATCAGTACGGGTGCTAGCAGCAGCATAACTTCAATGCCGTAGCGCATCATAAGGGCCATTACATTCTCGCCGGTAATCTCCAAGCTCAGCCGATTCATAAAGATATCTGTAAATAACCGAACAATGCGTTCTTTGTAAAAATCACTGAATACCATCATGATTAAAAAGGTGAACAGGAGAATGGATGCTCCGGAGATCTCCATACTTTTGACAACCTGTCCCTTTTTGCGCGTATCCTGCCTTTTTTTCGGGGTGGCTTTCTCCGTCTTCTCCCCTGCGAATAACTGAAGGTCAAGCTGAAATTTCATTTAAATCCTGTCCTCCGTTTCCTTTAGCCCGGCCTCTGTCCGATCGTTCCAAGCAACTTTTCCATAGATCTAAACATCGCTTCGAACAATTGGCTAAATACAAAGGCGAAGCTCGGAACCATCAAAAGCAATATGGCGATTCCCACCAGGACCTTTAACGGCATACCGACAGCAAACACATTGAATTGAGGAGCAGTTTTAGCCAAGAAACCCAATCCTACATCCGTCAAAAACAAAGCCACTACAATGGGTGCCGACATTTGGAAGGCAAGCATAAAGGTCTCGCCTAATGTATGAACGAGAAACTCAGCAATACTACCGTCGGCCAATCGTATGAAAAAGGCATTGGATAAAGGTATCCAGCGATAGCTGTACACAATGGCGTCCAGAAGGTAGTGATGTCCATTCATCGTCAGGAAAAGCAGCATAGCAAAAGCATATTTGAAATTACCTGTCAGCGGTGCAGAAGCACCAGTCATCGGATCAAATACATTCGCCATACCAAAGCCAATCTGAAGGTCAATGAATGTTCCCGCCGTCTGCACGGCTGTCATGATCAGATAGGCTACGAAACCTAGCAGCAATCCTATTAATATCTCCCGGATAATCAACAGAATGTAACTCAGATCGGTAGGCACTTCCTGATTCATGCCATAAACTACATAAACCGTTAATGTTACAAATGCCGAAAGACCAACCTTAATGGAATTCGGCACATTTCGAGCTGAGAATACTGGAGCAGTTACAAAAAATGATGCAATTCGACAAAACATAAGCAGAGCGACAGGAAAACTTTGCAACAATGTCTCCATGTGCGAAAGCCTACCCTATATATCTGTATAAATTATCGAGAATGTTATACGTAAAATCTACCAAAATATTTAAGATCCAAGGTCCGAATAAGAGCACTGCCAAAAGTACGGCAATAATTTTCGGTACAAAGGCTAATGTCTGCTCCTGAATTTGGGTCGTTGCTTGAAATACACTGATTATGAGACCCACAACTAGAGCAAGTATAAGCATGGGTGCGCTAGCCAGCAGCGATGTATATACTGCTTTCCCGGCCAGACCTATAACAAATTCTGAAGTCATGACCGTCCTCCTTCAACTTTCCTACTCATGTGTTAAAGCTCAGCAGCAGTGACTTCACTACAAGATACCAACCGTCCACAAGAACAAATAGCAATATCTTAAAAGGTAATGAGATCATGACCGGTGGTAGCATCATCATCCCCATAGCCATGAGTGTACTTGCTACTACAATGTCTATGACTAGAAACGGAATGAAAATCATGAATCCCATCTGGAATGCTGTCTTTAATTCACTGATTGCATACGCTGGCACCATGACAGTAATCGGTATGTCTTGATATGTTTCTGGTTTTTCGGTCTGATTATATTTCATAAATAGCAGTAGATCTTTCTCCCTTGTGTGGGAGAACATAAATTTCTTAATGGGATCTTGTGCCTTTTCAAGCGCTTCCGTTTGCGTAATGTCTCCTTTGAGATAAGGCTGAAGAGCTACCTGATTAATGGAAGACAGCGTCGGTGACATGATAAACAGTGTCAGGAAGAGCGCTAAACCGACAAGCACCTGATTGGGCGGCATTTGTTGCGTCCCCAAGGATGTCCGTATAAAACCGAGAACGATAACAATTCGGGTGAAGCTGGTCATTAACACCAGTATTGCAGGCGCTATACTTAACACCGTAATTAACAGTATTATAGACAGAGAACTCGTACTTGGTGTTCCTCCATCTCCGCTTCCGATTTGGATATCGATGTTCGGTATCGGTTCGGCAAAGGCAACCGTCACAGATGCCAGGCTGATAAGCCCCATCAAACAACATGCTAGCCAAATCTTTTTCTTCATGAATCCCTCGACCGATCTGTAGTATTGTCTTCTTCCAGGAGCTTGTCCATCTTCTCTTTTCGGTTAGGCATCTGCCGCAGTTTCGACTCAAACAGCTCGTGAAAAGAGGCTGTTTCCTCAAGTTCCATTTCCCTTGGTGGTTCTTTCTTACGCAAGCGGGATGCCAACTTGTTGATTAATGGTGAAAGGCTTCCCTGTTGTGAAGAAGCTTCTCTCTCAAATGAATCAACAATTCTCTGTGCCTCTTCTAAATCTGAAATTTTGTCTAGCAATTGTATATTTTCGCCAACACCGACCAGATAAACATTGCCACCAATTTCTATGATCTGAAGTGACTTGTTCGGCCCCAGCCCCACACCACCCAAAATACGGACTGTACCACTTCGGAACCACTGCTGATTCCGTTTGTTCAAAAAGCGGAGCAGGTAGACGATAAGGACCAGGATGACGGCCAGGACGACAATCACCCATACAAGCTGAAAATAATAGTTGGTCCCAATGTCAGCTCCTCCAGGAGTATCACCCTGCGCCATCATCATGTGTCTTACACTCCCAGCGTTTTGCTGATAGCTTCGATGACTCGGTCAGACTGGAATGGCTTAACGATGAAATCTTTGGCACCAGCCTGAATCGCATCAATTACCATCGCTTGTTGTCCCATAGCTGAACACATAATGACTTTAGCGTTCGCATCGATTTTTTTAATTTCTTTCAGTGCTGCAATACCATCCATCTCAGGCATGGTAATATCCATCGTGATCAGATCAGGACGAAGTTCCTTAAATTTCTCAATTGCTTGTGCTCCATCCTGAGCCTCGCCAACGACCTCATATCCGTTTTTGGACAAAATGTCCCGGATCATCATTCTCATAAATGCAGCGTCGTCCACGACTAAAATTCGGTTTGCCATCTTGATTCAAGTCCTCCCTAAATTGTGCTTATTGTAATTTCTGAATTCGGTCCCATTGGCTTACGATATCTATAACACGAACACCAAAGTTTTCATCGATAACGACGACTTCTCCCTTAGCGATCAGTTTGTTATTGACCAAAATATCGACAGGTTCGCCGGCCAGTTTATCCAGCTCGACAATTGAACCTTGTGAGAGTTCCAATATATCCTTAATTTGCTTCTGGGTCCTTCCTAATTCTACGGTGACTTTAAGGGGAATGTCCATCAATAAATTCAAATTATTTTCGTCCACCTGACCGTAAGCCCCGTTTTGCAAATTGGCGAACTGGACGGGTTGTACATTCACATTCCTGTTCGGCATACCGCCGTAGTGTTGTGGTGCACCATATGGTTGCTGTGGTGGCATCCCGTAAGGCTGTTGTGGCGGCATTCCTTGCGGCATACCCATTGGCGCCTGTCCATACCCATTATAATCTGGAGCAGGCTGTTGCGGCGCCTGTGGAGGCATTTGCTGTTGAACCGGTGGTTGTTCCGGTGCCACAGGTGGAGCTGCCGCAGCTGGTGCTGCATGGGATGGTGTTGTGACTGGTGCATTAGCCGTTGATTCTTGTGCTCCGCCAATCAACATATCCACCATGTGTTTGGCGAAATCAACAGGCAAAAGCTGCATCAGATTGGAGTCTATCAAATCACCAATCAGGAGGCGAAACGATACTTGAATTAACGTTTCGTCATGCGGGAGATTGCTGACACCCTCGCCACTTTCCATATTGAGAATATCAATGCCTGGCGGAGAGATATTCACAAATCGGTTGAAAATCGTAGACATGGAGGTTGCTGATGAACCCATCATTTGGTTCATTGCTTCCTGTACTGCACTGATATGGATCTCATTCAGCTCTTCATCCGCAGGATTCCCTTCGCCTCCAAGCATCAGATCAGCAATGACTTGCGCATCACGCTTCTTGATAACTAGTGAATTGATCCCTTCAAATCCATCCACATAATTGACATGTACTGCAACGTGTGGCTTTGGAAAGGCTTCTTCGAATTGCGAACGGCTGATAATGGATACCTTCGGTGTTGTAATATCTACTTTTAATCCCAATAGCGTGGACAATGCTGTCGCTGCGCTACCAAACGTAATATTACCAATCTCCCCCAATGCATCTTGTTCCAGTTCAGTCAAAAAGTCATCAACTGTTTTTTCAGCAGGTTCCGTGCTACCCATCGATTCGGATTGCCGGAGCAAAGCATCGATTTCTTCCTGGGACAAATAATCCTTACTCGTCAAATTCTTCAACTCCTTCGGTGACAATCTTATCTATTTGTACAGCCACACGGTCTTTTATCGTTCCCGGACTGCCCATATACTTCAACCTGTCGCCCACTTTGATGGATAATCCCTCATCAACCGGTTTGTTCAACGTAATGACATCGCCGACCGAAAGGCCAAGGAATTCCGAGATCGAAATTCTGGATTCACCCAGTTCCGCAACAACTGGCAATTTGGCTTTGTTCACACGTTCTCTAAGGGCATCGTATTCTTCCGGCGCTCTTGTTTTCTTCTCTGAAACAAACCACTGATGTGTCGACAGCCTTGACATAATAGGTTCAAGAACGACATGCGGGATACACAAATTGATCATGCCCGTAGTGTCACCGATTTTGGTGCTCAGCGAGATCAAGGCAATCGTTTCGTTGGGTGATACGATCTGCATAAACTGTGGATTCGTCTCCAGTGCTTCCATTCTCGGCGATATGTCGAGCACTGTCTTCCAAGCTTCCTGCAAACTTTCGAACGCTCGGCTGAAGATTCTCTCCATAATTGTCGTTTCTATTTCAGTCATTGAAGCTATTTTAGTCGGCGCACTTCCCGTACCACCCAGCAATCGATCCAACATCGCATAACCAACATTGGGGTGGACCTCCAGCACCATTCGTCCTTGCAACGGTTCTGCTTCAAATATATTTAATATCGTCATTTTAGGAATTGAACGAATAAATTCATCATAGGGCAATTGTTCGACCTGAACGACATTAATTTGAACGAATGTCCGCAATTGGGCTGAAAAATAAGTGGTGAGAAAGCGTGCAAAGTTCTCGTGAATTCGAGTCAAACTTCGGATATGATCTTTGGAAAAGCGAACCGCCCGTTTAAAATCATACGATCTAATTTTTTTCTGAGTTTCTTCCTTTTTTAATTCCTCGGCATCCATCTCACCTGAGGAAAGTGCTGCTAATAGGGCATCAATCTCATTTTGTGATAATACATCCACCATGTTCTCACCCCCTTACCGTTTTACAGCGTGCTCTGTTCATTACATTGATGCCATCAAAAAATAAGTAAAGTTCGTGCTGCTCAGCTTCGGTTCAGGCAATGCTTCATTGATCAGTTTCGTCAGTTTTTCATTAAACTGAGAACGTCCCTTGGCTGTTTTCAACTCTTCTGGCTGTGCATCCGCAAAAGTCTGAACAATAATTGGTTTTACGGTAATTTCTTTAATTTTCTCGAAATCTTCTTTTGCTGTAGCGTCAGCCAGTTTAAAAGCCAGATTGACTTGTACGATGTGATTGGTATCTGCCAAATTGGTTTTGATGTCGGTAATCTCGGAAGTAACCTCGACAATTTCATCGGCAGTCATCTTTTTGGCTTCAGCAGCCGAAGCTACATCTGTTTCAGCTTTATTACCCGTCTGTCCTTGCATAAATACAAACACAACCACCACAATGAGTGTTATGGCAAGCAAAATCGTTGCCAGCCAGGGCATCATCTTTTTCATCAGGATTCCTCCGTTTGCTGCACTTTGATAGTGGCTGCCTGAACCCCGATTTCACGGTTGTATTCTTTGATTTTGGAAATGACTTCATCTGCCTTTTCAAGGACAATCAGTCTCTTACCAGTTACCAGAGTAATATACGTATCCGGCGTTTCTTCTACAATCTCAACCATCAGCGCATTTAACCACATAGGAGAACCATTTAACCGCGTTACCGAAATCATGCTAAGCCCCCTCTCGATCAATGTGGAGGAGCGAGCCCCTCCACGCATTAAAACTTTCTAATCAGCTATTAACGTTTCAGGTTAACAACTTCCTGAAGCACTTCATCGGATGTTGTGATGATCCGTGAGTTCGCCTGGAAACCACGTTGAGCGACGATCATCTCTGTAAATTCACCCGTCAAATCCACATTGGACATTTCCAGTTGGCCTGCAATAACCGCGCCTGTTCCAAATTCGGTGCTGTTCGCTGTTACAATTTCGAATTCGCCATCAGCATTGGCATTTGCAGTAATGCGGTACAAGTTACCACCGATCTTTTCCAGACCTTCCGGGTTGGTTACTTTACCGATCCCCAGTTGTGCACCAGCTTCAGTAGTACCATCATCCATTGTTTGGTTGATGATTCCATCTTGACCAATAGTGAACGAAACTACTGTATCATCCAGCGTAATAGGCTCACCACCGCTATCTACAACGAACAAACCATCTGAAGTTACAAGGTTACGGTTAGCATCAACATGGAAATCTCCAGCACGCGTCAAGAAAGGAACTTCTTGCTCACCGCCAAGTGTTACCAGGAAGAAACCGTCACCGTTAAGACGCAAGTCAGTTGGGTTGTTAGTGGTCATTGGACTTCCCGCTAGATGCAGCGTATCTATGGAACCAACGGATACACCCAAACCGATTTGCTTTGCATTCACACCACCGTTTTCATCTCCAGGCGCTGTTACTCCCGCCGTGGTTTGGCTCATGATATCTTTGAACATGACCCGACTTCCTTTGAAGCCAACGGTGTTTACGTTTGCGATATTATTACCAATAACATCTAGTTTGGTTTGAAAACCCCGCATCCCGGAAACGCCAGAGTACATCGATTTCAACATGATTATAAATCCTCCCAGCCTTAATTTGGTTACCGCATCAGTCGGTCAGCGGTGTTCCGGCTCCCGAGAAGGGCCAGCCGGTTAAGAAATGATTACTGCACTATCGATTTGTGTAAATACATTATCCTTCATGCTTTCGCTATCCATAGCTGTGACTACAGTGCGATTTTTAACATTAACAATAAAGGCCATATCCTGCATCAGGATCAGAGATTCTTTTGCACCTTTGGCCGCAGCCTTGTCGAGTGCAGTTCCAATCTGCTGCATTTGCTCGCTTTTCAGCTCAATCCCCCGCTGTTCCAATCTCTTGGCAGCATGGTTGCTAAGCTTCAACAGATTGTCCTCAAGCACTTGAGCAAAAGGTCGTTCGGGAGTGATTGTTGTGTCACTCTGTTTAGCACGATTAAGCAAGTTAGGTGTTACTGGGCCTGTATATAGTTGTCCTACCGTTATTCGTTCACTCATAACGTGTTCCCACTATCTTGAACAGCTGTTTCAGCTTCCTCGCTTTCATTCACTGGTGCTGAAGCATCTGCAGTACTCTGAGCCTTGGTTTCTTCCTCTTCGATTGGAGCAGGATTCGAAACCTGAATAATTTCATTCAGCTCAATCTCGTCGTTGCCTACTTTAGCGTACTGCACACCATCCCGTACGATAATTGAATCTACAATCCCCTGACGAAGTGTTCCACTGTCCTCTTTATTAGAAGAAAGCCAGCTAATTTCTCGTCCAATCATGCTTGAAACCGCACCAAGAGACTGATTCAGCGTTTTGAGTTGCGACGAAATGTTAACAAGCTGTTCTACCGAACTGAACTGCGCCATTTGAGCAATAAATTCCTTATCCTCCATAGGCTGCATCGGATCCTGATTTTGAAGTTGGGTGATTAGTATCTTAAGAAACTGATCCTTTCCTAACTCCTTGGTAGCTGCACTAGTTGTGGCTGTGTTCGAAGCCGAGTAGTTCGGCCATGTATTATTAGTAGAAACAATTTCAGTAGCCAATATTTTCACCTCATTTCTATTTAAGCTTTAGCTGTAAACGAGCCTCCTTGGAAGTCGTTTCCTTCCTCATTCTCACTGCGCCAATTCCGCAGTTCTTCCTGAAGGTTTGCCGTAGTTATTGCATCGTCTGTTTGCTCTTCACGTTCCCGTGAGCGGCGCTGATCTTGCGAGTTATTTCCTTGCTGACGTCCGTCGTCATGATACATTTCTGAACCTAGAGAACTGCTCTGAGTGACTTCGATTCTCTCCACTTGTATACCTTGGGATTGAAGCGAGGTACGAAGCTGGGTCATTTGCTGTTCTAGCATATCCTTCGCCATCGCATGTTCAGTCATGAAGCGTGCAACCAATTGTCCGTTCTGCAAGGTAATCTGCACATCCAGCTTACCCAGATGTTCTGGTCGAAGTGAGATCGTAGCTTCTGAAAAGCCTTTTTGCTGCACGATATCCAGCTTATTCACCACAAATTGCGTCATTTCCTTTGCAAACTGTGATGCCTGCATTACAGGTTCAGCTGGCTTAGCTACCGTTGTGCCCGAAGTACGCATGGATAACTCACCGGCTGTAATGACTTTCGAATGATCCATTTCTCCACCTTCACTCGCAGCCGAGGAAGTGTCCACATCTGTTTCACCTGTCACTTTAAGCTCTTTAGTAGAAGACAGAATCGCAGTCAATTCTTTCTCCGTAGATGGAGTAGCTTTGGTTTGTACACCTTGATCTTTTAATGAATCCATGGAATCAACGATTGTTTTAAGTTCCGTCCATCCTTTATTGTTGCTCAGATCAACTCCAGCCTCCTGCAGCTGATTCTGGAGAGTTTGAAGCAACTGCTTAAACTCAGCTGTATTTTTGGCTATAGGACTATCTGGTTCAGTCATGCTTGCAACCAACTGAGTAAGTACATCCTGCAGTACAAAGCGAACTGCAGCTGGATGTTCAGTAAGATCCATAACCGCAGTAGCGTTAACAGTTGTTGGCGCATTTACTGTTCCATCCGCTTTTTCCGTTTCAACGGAAGCACCGTTTAATTGGGCATACAGCTGTTGAATCAGATTTTGCAATTCTGCCAGTAATGTCGGGTCATTCTCCAGAACTTCATCTAGCGAATCCAAGCCACCAAACAACGAGTCCAGAACAGCTGTAAGAGACGTTTCTTCCCCTTCTTCACTAGTTGCTAGAGTTATAGCTAACGGATTAACAGTTAAACCTCCAGCAGTAGCCGAGTTGTTTTCTTCCGAAGTGGTACTATTCAATGACTGTGCCAGTGTTTGCAAAAATCCACCATCGGTCCCTGTAACCCCACCTTTAGATTGCGTTCCAGACGAAGTTTGCGCTGCTCCCGTTGTCTTTGATGTGGCTACTGAGGTCATTTGGTATACGATTGACATTTGTTTCACCTCCTTTCGAATTAAGATCGTGATACCTACTTATTGCCCATTAACCGGTTTAAGATTTTCGCTGTTTCAGCTGAATTCTCTGTAGACATATTCTCAAGTAATTGTGAGCGCGTTGCATCGTCTACCGAATTCAAAATGGTCAATGTTTTATCTGGACTGAGTTTATACGTCTCTAGCAGCAATTTTGCGCCGCTTGAGGCCGACATTGAAGAGAACGTTTGGCTGAGCTGTGTTTTGTCCAGGTTTTTCGAATTGGTAGTAGACGTGGTTGTGGTCGCAGCCGTTTCTTTCTTCAATCTGGATTGCAAAGCATCGAGTGCCAGATCTCCGGATGGTTTTGCATCCTTCATCATCATCGTGACATCTGCCGCCGTTTTCGGATCCATTTTCTCCAACACTTTCGTACGGGCAGTCGACTGCATCGCACTCAGAAGAAGTACCATTTCTTCATTAGTCATGTTCTGTAAAATCGGTGCTGCTTTGCTAGGACTCATATCCGCATACATTTTGGCCAGATCCTTAATCTGTTTCTGATAATCAGACTCGCTCTCCGGAACCTCAGCGGCTGCAGTTTCTGCTGCTTTCTCCGCTTCATCCAATTTCGCTTGCAGATCACTTGCCTTTTTTGCTTCAGTCGTAGTAGCCTCTTTTGCTGCCTGGAGCTCTGTTTCTTTAGCCGCAACCTGAGACTTCAACTTTTCGATTGTTGCTTCAGCACTCTCCACTTGCTTTTCGCTTTCATCCAGCTTTTCCTTTTCTGGATCCAGCACAGGATCAGGCACCCAATCCTTGACTACCGGAATTTTGTTAGCTAGCTCAAGCATGTTATTACGTATATCTACATTAAATAAGGTAAGCAGCACACCGAGCAGTACGACGGTGAAGACAATGGGGATCGAAATCATTAGAAACTTTTCCCAACCGCTACCTGATTCTTTCTCGATATCTGTGTCTTTAACAGCCATTATTTCATTCCTCCTTCACGAGACAACTTCGCTTGCGAAGCCCATCAGATTGCGCGTCCGGTCTTTGCAGCGAAGCGTACAGTAGCCATCTCGTCCAGATCGTTCTGTTCCCGGAGGAGCATCTCCTGCTGAAATTTGCTTTTGGCTTTGTCTCTCGCTTCAAGCCACACTTTTTCATCAACCATCTTACCGTTCAAGAACGTCTGATTTCGCTGCACATTGACCTGAGCGTGTTTAACATCCGTGTTCTTTTTGGTGATGCACTCATCCAGGTGATACACGTATCGGTGCATTTCTTGCAGACTGGATACAGAAGCAGTGCTCTCCGTTGCGGATTGAATGACACTAATCAGTTCGTTTTTATCATTCATAAGTTGTAAAAGGTGTTCTTCCTCTGTTTGAAGTTTGCCGATTGCTGTGGATAACATCCACTCCGCTTGTGTTTTTTCATTGCTCTTCAGGTCAACTACCTTTTGGAAATGATATCGAAATTTCATCGTTTAACCTTTCATCTCCTTGCAAATTCAAGAATCAAACGTTCCTGCACTTCACTCAGTGTTACTTTTTCATCCACTTTTTGCTTGGTAAAGTTCCATATGCTTTCGATTTGATCCATCGCTTCATCAATAGCTGCATTCGACCCTCTTTGATAAGCCCCAATGTTGATCAAATCTTCCGATTCTTTGTACACGGCCATCAATCGCTTCATATTATTAACGGCTTCCAGCTGTTCTTCAGGCGCGATATCTTTCATGACACGACTAATGCTCGCTAACACATCGATTGCAGGGAAATGTCCTTTGTTCGCGATGGACCGATTCAGCACAATGTGACCGTCCAGAATACCCCTAACCGCATCCGCAATCGGTTCATTCATATCGTCACCATCAACGAGTACCGTGTAAAATGCTGTTATGGAACCGGTTGGTCCAGTTCCCGCACGTTCCAGCAATTTAGGTAAACTCGCAAATACAGAAGGTGTGTAGCCTCTCATGGCTGGAGGTTCACCTACAGCCAGTCCAACTTCCCTTTGAGCCATGGCATAACGAGTAACGGAATCCATCATCAACATGACATTCATGCCTCTGTCCCTGAAATATTCCGCTATCGTGGTGGCAATGACTGCCCCTTTAATTCGAATCAATGCCGGTTGGTCAGAAGTTGCGACTATGACGACCGAGCGCTCCAGCCCTTCTGGCCCAAGATCACGTTCAATAAAATCACGAACCTCGCGTCCCCGTTCACCCACAAGAGCTATAACATTCACATCAGCGGCCGTATTACGGGCAATCATGCCCATCAATGTACTTTTACCAACACCCGATCCGGCAAAAATACCAACCCGCTGACCTTTACCAACAGTCAACAAACCGTCAATCGCTCTAACGCCTACACCCATGGTTTCCAGTACACGCGGCCGTTCCATCGGATTCACAGGTTTATTTGATGTGGAGAACATCGGCATCCTTGAAGGTAGCAACGATCCATCCAGAGGTTGACCAAGTCCATCAAGCACTTTGCCCAGCAGCTCTGAACCAACCTGAACTCCAAGCGGCTTCCCGGTACCTACAACATCGCACCCCGGACCAATCGATTGCAATTCACCCAAAGGCATCAGCAGCACTTTGTTATCCCGGAAACCAACGACTTCTGCTTGAATCGGCTTCTCCGATTTCCCCGGATAGATGTAGCATACGTCACCGATGCTTGCGTCAGGACCTTCGGATTCAACCATAAGCCCGATAACCTGTGTGACCTTACCATTAATCCGAACAGGATCAAATTGGCGTAAGTGCTCCATGTAACGCTGTGAACTAAGAACCTTCATGTTGATTTTTTCGCCCCTCATCCTCAAGTGCTATGCGGACCAGTTCTTTTTTTATTTCAGAAAGTTGTGTATCAATACGGGCATCCACGCTTCCAAAAGACGAGCGAATGACACACCCTTTGTCTTTTACCGTTGCATCCGGCAATATTTGAAGTTCGGCTTGTGAATCGATGGATAAGGACAACTCTTCACGCGCAGCTTGTACAAAAGCAAATTGCTCTGGAGCTACACACAAGGCAATCATTCCTTGTTCACGTTTCCGTGACAGATTCTGACGGATCAATTCGAGAGTATGCTCTGGTTCAACAGTGAGCTGCTTATCAATAACCTTCTCTGCAATTCCGCATGCCAGCTCTACAAGAAAAGGCTCTGCTTCCTGGATAATTTGATCTTTTGCTACATAAGCCTCTTGCAGTACTTCCTGAGCTTCTTTCATCATCTGTTCGATCTGCACTTGGAGATCCAGTTCAGCTTGTACTTTGCCTTCATCAAAACCCTGCTGAAAACCTTGTGAGCGCATCGCTTCAATTAAATGTTCATCCTGCTGACGCTGTTCTTGCCACCAGCTATCGATCTGCTCACGGGCTTCTTTAAGCATGCGTTCCGCTTCCTCGGAAGCTTCGCGTACCTGCTTTTCTGCAAACTCCTTGGCATCCTCCAGCATCTCCGCAGTCAGACGTTTGGTTTCTTCGTCTACACGAGCCTGTAACGCCTCTGTCTCTGCACCTTCCACTTCACTATCTGTTCCTTCAGTTTCAGGACCACCATAATGATGATGATTTTCAAGACGTTTGCGGTCATCAACCGGCACATACTGGAAAGATTTAATCAAATTAGACAATGATATCATCTCCTCCGCCGCGAGCGATAATGATCTCACCAGCTTCTTCCAGTCTGCGGATCGTTCCTACGATACGAGTCTGGGCTTCTTCCACATCACGCAACCGAACAGGTCCCATGAATTCCATTTCTTCTTTGAATGTCTCGGACATCCGTTTGGACATGTTGCGGAACACTGCATCGCGAACTTCTTCGCTCGCCACTTTGAGTGCAAGCTGCAAGTCTGCGTTGTCGATATCGCGGATGATACGTTGAATTGAACGATCGTCCACGTTGACAATATCCTCGAATACAAACATGCGTTTTTTGATTTCTTCGGCAAGTTCCGGATCCTGAATTTCCAGAGAATCCAAAATGGTACGCTCCGTACCCCGGTCGACCCCATTCAGAATCTGTACGATCGACTCGATGCCACCTGCGTTTGTATAATCCTGTGTAACCGTTGACGACAACTTTTGTTCCAATACACGTTCCACCTGAGAGATAACCTCAGGGGATGTGCTGTCCATGACAGCGACTCTTCGCGCAACATCAGCCTGCTTCTCCTGAGGTAATGAGGATAGAATTGCTGCTGCCTGCTCGAATTGCAGATAGGATAGTACCAAGGCAATCGTCTGTGGACTTTCGTTTTGAATAAAGTTTAATATTTGGTTTGGATCCGCTTTGCGTGCAAAGTCAAATGGTCTAACCTGAAGCGTAGCTGTCAAACGATTAATAACTTCAAGTGCCTTTTGCGATCCAAGTGCTTTTTCCAATATTTCCCTTGCGTAAGTAATACCGCCTTGAGAGATGTATTCCTGGGCCAGACAGATCTGGTGAAACTCCGCCATAATCATATCTTTTTCGGAAGCATCAACTTTGCGAACATTGGCAATCTCCAATGTTAATTGTTCAATCTCCTCATCACGCAGATGTTTGAAGATTTGTGCCGACACTTCCGGACCTAGTGTAATCAACAAAATTGCTGCTTTTTGTCTTCCAGTCAAACCTTGACTGCTTGCCTTTGCCAATGCGCTCACCTCTATTCGTCAGCCAGCCACGTACGCAGCAGATTGACGAATTCGTCTGGCTTTTTCTTCGCCAAACTCTCCAATTGTTTGCGCACTTGACTTTCGTTCGTTACACTGTCCAACGTAATGGACGGGAACTCTGTTGCTACTGGGAGAGGAATCTCTTCTTCTTCCTCTTCGTTTTGTTTGCGTCGACGGCGTACGAGGAGGATAACGACTGCTGCGATTAACGCGGCCACCAATGCTCCTACGCCCCACATCATACCTGTTGATAGCTGGAATCCTGTTTCTGCAGCGGCTGCTGTCTGGAAACCTTGGGATATAACCGAAACTTTCTTGGTCAGATCAGCGTCTGTAATTACATTACCTGAATCTGCAAGTGAAGCTCGAACGATATTCACCAAAATATTTTCAATTGCATCTTGGACAGGTTGTTGTAATTCTGTTTGCCCTTCAGGTGGTTCAACGGCTACGTTAATGGTTAAATCTTTAACAGTATAAGGACTGGAAATGATATCTTTGGCAATTCGATTGACTTCGTAGTTTACAGTGCTTGATGATTCCTCAGAAGTAGAATTCCCCGTTGCATCCGCTGAAGGATACCCAGGAACTTCTTCTTGACCGGTACCTGCGACACCGCCTGTTGGAGTACTCGCACCTGTATAACTCTTTTGAATCTCCTGGACACTGATCTCGATGCCCTTCATGTTCTCTTCATCAACCGGTGTAACCAGATTCTCTTTGCTTGTCACTTTATCGAAGTTAAGCTTGGAAGCAACGAGTACATTTACTTTGTCTTCGCCTACGATTTGAGACAGAAACTGTTTTACATTGTTGCGTACGTCATTTTCAAACTTCTTCTGCAAAGCCATGTTTTCCTGAACTTCGGAAGATAATCCACCACTGCCTCCACGGGCAGTTGGAATCAACTCGGCTTCATCCGTGTTGGTGATCGTAATATTTTCAATCGGCAGGTTGGGAATAGCGGTTTTCACCAAGTTAAAGTATCCATCCACCGCTGCCTGATTCGGGTGATATCCCGGTTTAAACTGCAATGCTACGGAAGCGGATGCCTTGTCCTGCTCTTCTAGGCCGGCAAAGATATTATCTTTCGGCATATTGACCAAGACTTTTGCATCTTGAATACCCTGCATGCGCTGGAGTAACTGTTCGACCTCTCCGTTAATCGCATTGTTGTATTTAACATCAAATTCCTTGTCCGTCATCCCGATCGGTGATGAGGACTCCTCGAATGATTTATATCCTAATGAACCATTCTGAATAATTCCTTGTGATCCTATGTTGACTTTTGCAAGTGCAACATCCGTGCTTGGTACCGATATGGTTTTCCCGTCTGCGCTTAATTTGTAGGGGATATTGGATGAATCCAGGTAGTTAATGACTCCTGCTGAGTCACTGGAATTCAAATCAGTAAATGCCACTTCATATTCTGTTTTGGACAGCTGCATAGTTAGTACAACCGCTGCCAGAATTAAAAATAAAAAGGTGGAAACCAGTAAAACTTTCTGTTTTTTGCTGAAGCTATTCCAATACTGGGTTACTTTATCCCTGTACTGGGCAATTCTCTCATTCACTCTGTCACCCCATCCGAAACTTTGCTTAGTCTGTCCCGAGCCATCAAAGTACTTCTATTACTAAAGTACGAGATTCGCCTCAGGAGCAGCATCGCAGCTGCTTGTTGTAATGATCAGCGCTGGTATCGAAGCGCAATCATGCTCTATTTACATTTGCGTACGCATAATCTCTTGATACGCTTCGACTACTTTGTTTCGGACTTGCGACGTGAGTTGCAGACTCAACAGGGCCTGTTCTGAAGCGATCATTACCTGATCCACGTTCACATTACCCAATAGAAATTGATTGGACATTTCATGTGCCTGTTTCTCTTGCGTTGCCACGGACCCTAATGCCTCTTGTAAGTATGTACCGAAGCTCTGAATGGTTTCGGCTGGTGTCGATGTTTTGCTAACGGAAGCATTTTGCATCTGCAACGGTTGAACTACCTGTGTATTAAACATGTTGTTCTGAATCATCAATGTCTCCCCTTTATCCCATTATTCATGTTAAAACCTCATTGACATTACCGTAATCTATCTTCCGATCTCTAAAGCTTTTGTTATCATTGCTTTGGTTGAATTTAGCGCTGTTACGTTTGCCTCGTAGGACCGAGAAGCTGATATCATGTCAACCATCTCTTTCGCAATATCCACATTTGGCATATACACATACCCTTCAGCGTTGGCATCTGGATGAGAAGGATCATATACAGGTTTCAGAGGAGACTGATCTTCACGAATCTCTGATACTCTAACTCCCTCACCCGAGGCCTTATTACCCATCTGATTCTGCAGGATACTGCTAAACGAAGCTTTGTTTGGTTCGAGAACTACCATTTTTCTTTTGTAGGGAACGGCTTCGCCATTCGATACACTGGCGCGAGTCGTCTCAGCATTGGCGATGTTAGAAGATATTACGTCCATCCTCAAGCGTTGGGCTGTCAGGGCCGAGGAGCTAATGTTAAAACTGTTACTGATATTCACCTAAGTTATCTCCCTTCCACTCCAACACGCATCATTTTAATCTGTTCATTCACTTGTTGAATATAAGCGTTGTAACGCAACTGGTTCTCCGCCAGAAGGCTCATTTCTTTGTCGATATCGACATTATTCTGGTTATTATTCATGGATGTCGAATGATCCATTGTTACTACAGGTGTAGGAACGGAAGAGGAAGGTCCTATGACAAAATGCCTTGAGTCCGTTACTTTTCCCTTAAGAACTGGCATATCTCCATCCGTTTGCTGCTTTAAAATTTCTTCAAAAGATACGTCAGAACGCTTGTAGTACGGGGTGTCCGCATTCGCAATGTTGTCTGCAATCGTTTGTTGTCTAGTGTTGGACGCATCGAGTGCACCTTGTAATCTTTTAAAGCTAATATCATTCAAAAGATTCACGATTTCCCTCCTCTCCTTAGAAATTATGGAAAAAGATTCAATCTTTTCCCTTCAAATTCGCTTATGTTTTTCGACAAAAACATTCGCCTTTTCGCGTTTTTCTAGGACTTAAGTAGAATTAACTCTGATGTTGTCGTATAACATAAGTTTCTTCGAGATTGGCATTTAT